>NZ_LSGW01000119.1 GCF_001643305.1 Aeromonas salmonicida subsp. salmonicida | reverse complement strand
GTTTGCGGCATCGGGCCGTCGGTCGCGGCTACTACCAGGATCGCGCCGTCCATCTGGGCAGCACCGGTGATCATGTTTTTAACGTAGTCGGCGTGACCCGGGCAATCTACGTGCGCGTAGTGACGGATGGCGGTGTCATATTCTACGTGGGAGGTGTTGATGGTGATACCACGCTCACGCTCTTCCGGTGCCTTGTCGATCTGGTCGAAGGCGAAAGCTTTACCACCGAAGTGCTTGGCCAGCACGTTGGTGATGGCGGCGGTCAGAGTGGTTTTACCGTGGTCAACGTGGCCGATGGTGCCGACGTTAACGTGCGGTTTGTTACGCTCAAATTTTTCTTTAGACACGACGTAGTCCTTCTAGGTTAAACCCGCCTACCGTCGTAGGCGGGGAATCATAAATTACTTGGATTTGCGCTCTTCGATAACTGCCTGAGCCACGTTATTCGGGGCGTCGGAGTACTTAGCGAATTCCATTGCGTAGGAAGCACGACCTTGGGTAGCGGAACGCAGTGCGGTCGCATAACCGAACATTTCGGCCAGCGGCACCAGGGCACGTACGATCTTGCCGGACGGGCCGTCTTCCATACCTTCGATCAGGCCACGACGACGGTTCAGGTCACCGATAACGTCGCCCATGTAATCTTCCGGAGTCTCAACTTCGACCTTCATGATCGGTTCGAGCAGTACCGGATTGGCTTTCATGTAACCAGACTTGAAGGCCATGGAAGCAGCGATTTTGAACGCCAGTTCGGAGGAGTCGACATCATGGTAAGAACCGAAGTGCAGACGCACGCCCAGATCCATTACCGGATAGCCTGCCAGCGGGCCGGATTTCAGCTGCTCACGGATACCCTTGTCAACACCCGGGATGTATTCACCAGGAATCACGCCGCCTTTGATGTCGTTAACGAACTCGTAGGCTTTGCCGGCTTCCAGCGGGTACATGTCGATAACGACGTGACCGTACTGACCACGACCACCAGACTGCTTGGCGTGCTTGCCTTCGACATCCTTGACGGTTTCGCGGATGGTTTCACGGTAGGCAACCTGAGGCTTACCTACGTTCGCTTCAACCTTGAACTCGCGACGCATACGGTCAACGATGATGTCCAGGTGCAGCTCACCCATACCGGCGATGATGGTTTGGCCAGATTCTTCGTCAGTCCATACGCGGAAAGACGGATCTTCCTGCGCCAGACGGCCGAGTGCCAGACCCATCTTCTCTTGGTCAGCCTTGGTTTTCGGCTCAACCGCGATGGAGATTACCGGCTCCGGGAATTCCATACGCTCGAGGATGATCGGTGATTTTTCGTCACACAGGGTGTCACCAGTGGTCACGTCTTTCAGACCGATGGCGGCAGCGATATCGCCTGCGCGAACTTCTTTTATCTCTTCACGCTTGTTGGCGTGCATCTGAACGATACGGCCAAAACGCTCGCGCTTCTCTTTGACAGAGTTCAGCACTGAGTCACCGGAGTTAACCACACCGGAGTAAACGCGGAAGAAGGTCAGGTTGCCTACGAACGGGTCGGTGGCAATCTTGAACGCCAGAGCAGCGAACGGCTCGTCATCAGATGCATGACGCTCGTCTTTGGTAACGCCGTCCAGCTTCAGGCCGTCGATGGCAGCTACGTCGGTCGGAGCCGGCAGATAGTCAACCACGGCATCCAGCATGGCCTGTACGCCCTTGTTCTTGAACGCGGAGCCACAGGTAACCAGGATGATTTCGTTGTTCAGAACGCGCAGACGAAGAGCTTTCTTGATCTCTTCCTCGGTCAGTTCTTCACCACCCAGGTATTTTTCCATCAGGTCTTCAGACGCTTCAGCAGCGGCTTCAACCAGGGACATGCGCATTTCTTGCGCCTGTTCCAGCAGCTCGGCCGGGATCTCTTCGTAATCGAAGGATACGCCCTGGTCAGCTTCGCTCCAGTTGATGGCTTTCATCTTGACCAGGTCGATAACGCCCTTGAAGTTCTCTTCTGAACCGATGTTCAGTTGCAGAGGAACCGGGGTACCTTTCAGACGGGTCTTGATGTGCTCAACGCAGCGCAGATAGTTCGCACCGGTACGGTCCATCTTGTTGACGAACGCAATACGGGGAACTTTGTATTTGTTAGCCTGACGCCATACGGTCTCAGACTGTGGCTGTACGCCACCTACGGCACAGTACACCATCACGGCGCCGTCCAGAACACGCATTGAACGCTCTACTTCGATAGTAAAGTCAACGTGGCCGGGGGTATCGATGATGTTGATACGGTGCGGTTGGAACTGTTTACCCATACCGGACCAGAAAGCGGTGGTCGCAGCGGAGGTGATGGTGATACCACGCTCTTGTTCCTGTTCCATCCAGTCCATGGTGGCGGCGCCATCGTGAACTTCACCGATCTTGTGACTTACACCGGTGTAAAACAGAACGCGCTCGGTAGTAGTAGTCTTACCGGCGTCGATGTGAGCGGAGATACCGATATTACGATAACGCTCAATGGGGGTTGTACGAGCCATTGTCATCCTCTTACTAGGAGCGGACCCCTAGATAACTGAAGGTGCGCAGAGCCACAAGACCCTGCGCAAGCGGATTACCAGCGGAAGTGAGCGAAGGCCTTGTTCGCTTCAGCCATACGGTGAACGTCTTCACGTTTCTTGACAGACGAACCCTTATTGTCAGCGGCATCCAGCAGCTCGCCAGCCAAACGCTGAGCCATTGATTTTTCACCACGTTTACGAGCGGCGTCAACCAACCAGCGCATTGCCAGGGCATTGCGACGGACCGGACGAACTTCTACCGGCACCTGATAGGTTGCACCACCGACACGACGAGATTTAACCTCGACGGCCGGACGAATGTTGTCCAGGGCTTCTTCGAATACGGCCAGGTGATCTTTGCCAGATTTGGTGGCAATGATGTCCAGCGCGCCATATACGATGGCTTCGGAAACAGATTTCTTACCGTCAACCATTACTACGTTGACAAATTTAGCCAGCAGCTCTGATCCGAACTTGGGATCCGGCAGGATTTTACGCTGACCAACAACACGACGTCTTGGCATTTCAAATTCTCCGTAACTTCAGGGGTTACCCAAAACTAGAAAGTTATCTAACTAGAAACGAATTAACGTTTGGCCTTACTTAACGGAGAACCATTAAGCTTTCGGACGCTTCACGCCATACTTGGAGCGAGCCTGCTTACGGTCTTTAACACCGGCACAGTCCAACGCACCACGAACGGTGTGGTAACGAACACCTGGCAAGTCTTTTACACGACCGCCACGGATCAGCACAACGGAGTGCTCTTGCAGGTTGTGACCTTCACCACCGATATAGGAGGTGACTTCGAAGCCGTTGGTCAGACGTACACGGCATACTTTACGCAGTGCAGAGTTAGGCTTCTTCGGGGTGGTGGTATATACACGAGTGCACACGCCACGCTTCTGAGGGCACGCTTCCAGCGCAGGCACGTTGCTTTTAACAACGAGCTTGATGCGTGGCTTGCGAACCAACTGGTTAATAGTTGCCATCAAAAGGCTCCTGATAATGACTTCATAAACATGTGAAAAATCCTCCCCGCAGATACGGGGACGCGAAATTTTATGCCCTGTTGTCAAGGGAGTCAAGATTTATACAATCCGTGCCGCAAAAGGGCACAATGGATCCCTTGTAAAGAGTCATAACTGACTGAACTTCATCGATAAAAATGGATGCTAGCCGCCCCAGGTCTGTGGAGACCCTTTTTCCGCGATCAACGCGACCAGACCGGCCATATCCAGATCCAGATCCAGATCCATCCCGATCCTCTGCTGCAATCCCCTCGCCTGCAAGTCTTCTCGCATCACATAGAGCGGAATATCTGCCAATCGCTCGCACCATTGAGGGGCCGTAGCCGCGATAACGGCATCCTGCATAAGCACCAAGAGATCATCCGGCTGGCGATAGCAGAGCGCCTGTTCCAGATCTTGGCTCAGGAAGGGGGACGTCAGTATCAGCTGTATCATGGTCACCTCAAAAACAGATATGGGTAGCGCATTGGCCCCACTGGCGGCAGATATCGGCACGGGAGAGGCTCTCAGCAGGGATCAGCAGGTCATCCATCGTCAGACCGCGTTCGGCAAGCGAGTCGGCACACACATAGACTTCCTCGATGTCATACAGCTCCAGCAGCTTGAAGGTCGGTGCATAGTGGCGCTGCAAGATGGCTTGAGGCTGCTGCTCCCTGACCAGCTGCAAGACACCGTCACCGATGAGGAACATGGCGAGCGACTCGGTCAGCGCCGAGGTCGCCAGCAAGGCATCCAGTCCTTCCCGTCCGGCGGCGGTACCATGGGGACCACGCCGGCAGATGAAAGCTATCTTGTTCATCTCACCCTCCTAGAACTGGACAAAGCGATCGGCGGTCAGGCTGGCTTCGGCCAGCTGACCCAGCCCACTCAAGCAAAATGGTGCCTGCAGGTTGAACTGCACCTTGCCTGCCCCCTTCGCCTCAGTCTCATCAAGCACACCACGCCGCATGGCGGCGGCAACGCACACATCGATACGTATCCCCTGCCCTATGGCCAACTCACGCCACAGCGCCACCAGGTTGCTCTCATCGGAGGCGGGAGCGTGCAGTTCGTTGCCATTGCAGACCCCATCTTGATAGAAGAATAGGTGTGATAGCCGGTGCCCTTGTTCGATGAGGCTCAAGGCAAAACGGTAGGCGGTGCTGGCCGACTGGGTGCCATAGGCTGGCCCCGTCACCAACAGGGCGAAACTCAGACTCATATCCGGACTCCTGTGCAGGTCTCTGTCCATTCTACGCCAAAGACAAAAAAGCCCCTCCAGGGAGGGGCTCTTCATTCAGCCGTGGATCAGACGTAAGCGATGGCTTCGACTTCAACCAGCACATCTTTGGGCAGACGGGCCACTTCCACACAAGAGCGCGCCGGCGCCGAGTCACCAAAGTAGCGTGCATAAACCTGGTTAAAGGCAACGAAGTTGTTCATGTCGCTGAGGAAACAGGTGGTCTTCAGCACCTTGCTGGTGTCGGCACCCGCCGCCTTCAATACTGCAACCAGGTTCTTCATCACCTGCTCGGCCTGCGCTTCGACGCCGCCAGCCACGATCTCCATGGTGGCAGGATCAAGCGGGATCTGCCCGGAGGTGAAGACCAGCTCGCCCAGTTTGGTAGCCTGAACATACGGACCAATTGCGGCTGGTGCCTTGTCGGTTGCAATAACTTCTTTAGCCATTCTTGTCTATCCCCTTCTATGGCGCTTACTCGTTCTCGTCTTCACCCTGCTTGCGCTGTCGGATGTACAGATAAACGGTATGTTTGGAAATATTCAGTTTGTCGGCGACCAGATTGATCGAGTCCTTGATATCAAATATGCCCTTCTCGAACAGCTGGGTCACGATAAACCTGTTTTTAGCATTGTTGGCAACGGTCGGATCACGGTTGATCTCATCGATGGTGTTATCCACCGTCTGAGCAACCAGCTCTTCCACACTGTTGGCAAACGTCTCCGGTGACTGGCGCTCAACTTGTTGCGGCGTCGGAAAAAACTCGGCGACAAACTCGTGAAAAGGCGCATTGATGTGCAAGTTGATGCAGATAAGACCGATCACCTGCTTGTCACTGTTCCTGATAGCGATGGTACTCGACTTCATCAGGGCACCGGTACGGCTGCGGGCAAAATAACTCTGGGTGTAATCCTGGCCGGTATTCTCTATGTCCTTGAGCATACGCAGCGCGAGATCGGTAATGGGGGCCCCCTCGTTCCGTCCCGTATTGAACCCGTTGGCAATCTTGATCACGGACTCGTGCAGATTTTCCAGGGAGTGAAGAACCACTTCACAGTGCTTGCCGAACAGTTCGGCCAAGCCTTCGATAAGCCCTCCATAGGAGCGCAACAATTCCCTGTCTTCGTCTGTAAAAGTGCGACCGATCAGTTGCTCTTCGGGAAGCATCACTTCCTCGATACCGACAGTCATGTTCTACCTCTGTAATAACCATTCAACTTTCCCGAGTTTTCAATTGCGGGGGGGCAAAGTCAACTTTTTTTGATTTTTTACTCTCCAACCTTGCTCTGGATCATCCGAATATCCGCGTGGCGACTGGCTTTGACGAGAAAGCAGCCAATAAAAAGGGCCCCTTGAAGGAGCCCTTTTCGATCACTGCAGCAGAAGATTACTCTTCGTCAAAGCTGCCGGATGCGTTGAGCAGATCCGCCAGATTTTGCTGAGCTTCATCAGCAGTCACCTGCGGCACACCAACAGCACGGGCTGCGGCGGCACGCTGGTTGATCCGGGCATGGTGGTAGGCAAAGCCGGTACCAGCCGGGATCAGACGACCCACGATCACGTTCTCTTTCAGGCCACGCAGTTCATCACGCTTGCCGCCAACGGCCGCTTCGGTCAGAACACGAGTGGTTTCCTGGAAGGAAGCCGCGGAGATGAAGGACTCGGTGCTCAGGGATGCCTTGGTAATACCCATCAGGATATGACGGAAGGTGGCCGGAGTCTTACCCTCGGCAACCAGCTTACGGTTGGCAATCTTCACGCGAGCCACTTCAACCTGCTCGCCTTCGATAAGGTCAGTGTCGCCAGCGCTCAGGATCTCGCACTTACGCAGCATCTGACGAACGATGACTTCGATGTGCTTGTCGTTGATCTTAACGCCTTGCAGACGGTAAACGTCCTGCACTTCGTTGGCGATGTAGTTGGCGACCGGGCTGATACCGCGCAGACGCAGGATGTCGTGAGCAGATTCAGGACCGTCTGCCAGCACTTCACCCTTCTCAACTTTTTCACCTTCGAACACGTTCAGGTTACGCCACTTCGGAATCATCTCCTCGTAGACGTCGCCACCATCAGTCGGGGTGATGACCAGACGGCGTTTGCCCTTGGTCTCTTTCCCGAAGGAGATGGTACCGGAGATCTCGGCCAGGATAGCCGGTTCCTTCGGTTGACGTGCTTCGAACAGATCCGCAACGCGCGGCAGACCACCGGTGATGTCCTTGGTACCACTGGACTCTTGCGGGATACGCGCGACCGCGTCACCCACGCCCACGTTGGCACCATCTTCCAGGTTCACGATCGCCTTGCCCGGCAGGAAGTACTGGGCGGCAACGTCGGTACCCGGGATCATGACATCCTTGCCGTTCTGGTCGACCAGCTTCACGGTCGGACGCATCTCTTTACCGGCGCTCGGACGTTCGTTGACATCCAGCACGACGATAGAGGAGAGACCGGTCAGCTCGTCGGTCTGACGAGTGATGGTCACGCCATCGATCATGTGCTCGAACTGGAGGCGACCCGCCACTTCAGTGATGATCGGGTGGGTATGCGGATCCCAGTTGGCAACTGTGTCACCGGCGCTCACGGCCTGGCCATCTTTCACTTCCAGCACGGAACCGTAAGGCAGCTTGTGGCTTTCCTTGGTACGGCCCATGTCATCCATGATGGTCAGTTCGGTAGAACGGGAGGTGATAACCAGTTTGTCATCGCTGTTGTGAACGAACTTGGCGTTCTGCAGCTTGATGCTACCTGTGTTCTTGACCTGGATGCTGCTCTCGGCAGCAGCTCGGGATGCGGCACCACCGATGTGGAAAGTACGCATTGTCAGCTGGGTACCCGGTTCACCGATGGACTGGGCGGCGATAACACCGACAGCCTCACCCTTGTTAACCAGGTGACCACGGGCCAGATCACGGCCGTAGCAGTGAGCACAGTTACCGAAGTCAGTTTCACAAGTGATGGCAGAACGTACCTTCACTCGGTCAACGGAGTTGCGTTCCAGCAGGTCACACAGCTGCTCGTCGAGCAGGGTGTTGCGCGCTACCAGAATTTCGTCTTCAGTACCCGGCTTGATCACGTCATCGGCAACCACACGGCCCAGTACGCGCTCACGCAGCGGCTCGACCACGTCACCACCTTCGATCAGCGGAGTCATCCACAGACCTTCAACAGTGCCGCAATCGTCCTCGGTGATCACCATGTCTTGTGCCACGTCAACCAGACGACGAGTCAGGTAACCGGAGTTAGCCGTCTTCAGTGCGGTATCCGCCAGACCCTTACGGGCACCGTGAGTGGAGATAAAGTACTGCAGTACGTTCAGACCTTCGCGGAAGTTAGCCACGATAGGGGTCTCGATGATGGAGCCATCCGGCTTGGCCATCAGGCCACGCATACCGGCCAGCTGACGGATCTGGGCTGCGGAACCCCGCGCACCAGAGTCGGCCATCATAAAGATGCTGTTGAACGACGCTTGCTCTTCTTCTTCACCCAGAGAGTTGACATCACGCTCTTTGGACAAGTTCTCCATCATGGCCTTGGAGACGCGCTCGTTGGCGCTGGCCCAGATATCGATAACCTTGTTGTAGCGTTCGCCCGCGGTCACCAGACCGGACAGGAACTGGTCCTGGATCTCGGCAACTTCGGCTTCGGCAGCGGCGATGATGTCTTTCTTGGCATCCGGGATGACCATGTCATCGATACCAACGGACGCACCGGACAGGGCCGCATAATGGAAACCGGTATACATCAGCTGGTCAGCGAAGATAACGGTGTCCTTCAGGCCCTGCTTGCGATAGCAGGTGTTCAGCAGACGGGAAATGAGCTTTTTACCCAACGCCTTGTTGGAAACACTCTTGATCCAGTTCTGCGGATTGGCATCCAGATCGGCCTGCTCTGCAGCAGTCAGCACCTTGGGCTCATCGATCAGGGCATATTCCATGCCTTTCGGCAGGATCAGGCTCAGGATCGCACGACCAACAGTGGTGTTCTTCAGCTCGGTACGCTCTACCAGCGAATCATCTGCCTGACGGAGATATTCGGTGATACGTACTTTGACGCGAGCATGCAGATCGGCCAGACCGGCGCGATATACCTTCTCGGCCTCTTTCGGGCCGGCCAGCACCATACCTTCGCCCTTGGCGTTGATACGGGCACGGGTCATGTAGTACAGACCCAAGACCACGTCCTGGGAAGGAACAATGATCGGCTCACCGGAGGCAGGCGACAGGATGTTGTTGGTAGACATCATCAGCGCACGCGCTTCCAGCTGGGCTTCCAGGGTCAGCGGTACGTGGACCGCCATCTGGTCACCATCGAAGTCCGCGTTATAGGCGGCACAAACGAGCGGGTGCAGCTGGATAGCCTTGCCTTCGATCAGGGTCGGTTCAAACGCCTGGATACCCAGACGGTGCAGGGTCGGTGCACGGTTCAGCAGAACCGGGTGTTCGCGGATCACTTCGTCCAGGATATCCCAAACGACAGCTTCTTCACGCTCCACCATCTTCTTGGCGGCCTTGATAGTGGTCGCCAGACCGCGGGATTCCAGCTTGCCATAGATGAACGGCTTGAACAGTTCCAGCGCCATCTTCTTCGGCAGACCGCACTGATGCAGACGCAGGGTCGGACCTACGGTGATAACGGAACGACCAGAGTAGTCGACGCGCTTGCCCAGCAGGTTTTGACGGAAACGACCTTGCTTACCCTTGATCATATCGGCCAAGGATTTCAGCGGACGCTTGTTGGAACCTGTGATGGCACGACCACGACGGCCGTTGTCCAGCAGGGCATCCACGGATTCTTGCAGCATGCGCTTTTCGTTGCGCACTATGATGTCCGGTGCAGCCAGGTCCAGCAGACGCTTCAAGCGGTTGTTACGGTTGATCACGCGACGATACAGATCGTTCAGATCGGAAGTCGCGAAACGGCCGCCGTCCAGCGGTACCAGCGGACGCAGGTCCGGCGGCAACACAGGCAGCACTGTCATGATCATCCACTCCGGCTTGTTGCCGGACTGCAGGAAGGCTTCCATCAGCTTCAGACGCTTGGTGGTCTTCTTGCGCTTGGTTTCGGAGTTGGTCTGATCCAGCTCCTCACGCATGGTCTTGACTTCACCTTCCAGATCGATGGCACGCAGCAATGCAAGGATTGCTTCGGCACCCATCTTGGCGTCAAATTCGTCGCCCCACTCTTCCAGTGCGTCCAGATAGTTCTCTTCGGAGAGCATCTGGCTGCGCTCGAGGTTGGTCATGCCGGGTTCGATCACTACATAGGATTCGAAATACAGCACGCGCTCGATGTCACGCAGGGTCATGTCCAGCAGCAAACCGATACGGGACGGCAGGGACTTCAGGAACCAGATGTGGGCAGTCGGGCTGGCCAGCTCGATATGGCCCATACGCTCGCGACGGACCTTGGTCTGGGTCACTTCTACGCCACACTTCTCGCAGATCACACCACGGTGTTTCAGGCGCTTGTACTTGCCGCACAGACACTCGTAGTCCTTCACCGGTCCGAAGATACGGGCACAGAACAGACCATCACGTTCCGGCTTGAAAGTCCGGTAGTTGATGGTCTCAGGCTTTTTGACCTCACCGAATGACCAGGAGCGGATCATGTCAGGAGAGGCCAGACCGATCTTAATACTGTCAAACTCTTCGGTCTTGGTCTGAGCCTTCAAAAACTTGAGTAAGTCTTTCACGTGTTTCCCCTGTCAGGAGTCTAACCTCGGCGCCCCTACTGCCAAAGCAGCGGGGCGCCCACGTCAATTCTCGAACAATAAGAGCGAGCTCTTACTCTTCGTCCAGCTCGATGTTGATACCCAGAGAGCGGATTTCCTTCAACAGTACGTTGAAGGATTCGGGCATGCCCGGCTCCATACGGTGGTCGCCATCCACGATGTTTTTGTACATCTTGGTACGGCCATTCACATCGTCAGACTTGACGGTCAGCATTTCCTGCAGGGTATATGCCGCACCGTAAGCCTCCAGGGCCCACACTTCCATCTCACCGAAACGCTGACCACCGAACTGCGCCTTACCACCCAGCGGTTGCTGGGTAACCAGGCTGTAAGAACCGGTAGAACGCGCATGCATCTTGTCATCGACCAAGTGGTTCAGCTTCAGCATGTACATGTAACCCACGGTGACCTTACGCTCGAAGACGTTGCCGGTACGACCGTCGAACAGGGAGATCTGACCGGATTCCGGCAGATCGGCCAGCTTCAGCAAGGCTTTGATTTCGTGCTCTTTGGCACCATCAAAGACAGGTGTAGCGACCGGCAGACCCTTGCGCAGGTTACCCACCAGGGTACGTACGTCGTCGTCAGACAGCTCGGCTATGTCCACTTGCTTGGTGTCTTTCTCGCCCAGGTCATAGACCTGTTGCAGGAAGTCACGCATCTCGTGCAACGCGCGCTGTTCCTTGATCATGCGGTCGATCTTCTCGCCGATACCCTTGGCAGCAAGGCCCAGGTGTACTTCGAGGATCTGACCGATGTTCATACGGGACGGTACGCCCAAGGGGTTCAGTACGATGTCGACCGGACGGCCGTATTCGTCATGAGGCATATCCTCGACCGGGCAGATCTTGGAGATAACACCCTTGTTACCGTGACGGCCTGCCATCTTGTCACCCGGTTGGATGCGACGCTTGACTGCCAGGTAAACCTTGACGATTTTCAGTACGCCCGGCGCCAGATCATCACCCTGGATAATCTTGCGACGCTTGTTCTCGAACTTCTTGTCGAAGTCGGCTTTCAGCTCGATGTGCTGTTCGGCGATCTGTTCCAGCTCGATCTGCTTGGCTTCATCTTCGATGGCCAATTCAAACCACTTGGTACGATCCAGCTTGTTCAGACGATCTTCGCTGTAACCGGCGGCCAGCAGCAGGTTGCGGGAGCGGCCGAAAATGCCGTCTTCCAGAATCTTGAACTCTTCGGTCAAGTCCTTCTTCGCTTCCTTCAGCTGCATCTCTTCGATTTCTTTGGCGCGCTTGTCTTTTTCCACGCCATCGCGGGTAAAGACTTGCACGTCAACCACGGTACCGTACACACCGTTCGGCACACGCAGGGAGGAGTCCTTCACATCGGAGGCCTTCTCACCGAAGATGGCGCGTAGCAGCTTCTCTTCCGGCGTCAGCTGGGTTTCACCTTTCGGTGTTACCTTGCCGACCAGAATGTCGCCGCCCTTCACTTCGGCACCCACGTAGACGATACCGGACTCGTCCAGCTTGGACAGAGCGGCTTCACCCACGTTCGGGATGTCGGCAGTGATCTCTTCCGGACCCAGCTTGGTGTCACGGGAGATACAGGCCAGTTCCTGGATATGGATGGTGGTCAGGCGATCTTCCTGAACAACACGCTCATTCACCAGAATCGAGTCTTCAAAGTTGTAACCGTTCCATGGCATGAACGCGACGCGCAGGTTTTGGCCCAGCGCCAGTTCGCCCAGATCGGTAGACGGGCCGTCAGCAACCACGTCACCGGCCATGACCGGCTCACCCAACATCACGCAAGGACGCTGGTTGATACAGGTGTTCTGGTTGGAACGGGTGTACTTGGTCAGGCTGTAGATGTCGATGCCGGCTTCGCCTGGCAGCAACTCATCTTCGTTGACCTTGATAACGATACGGGAGGCATCGACGTAGTCGATCATGCCGCCACGCTTGGCCACTACGGTTACACCGGAGTCAACGGCCACGGCGCGTTCCATACCGGTACCTACCAGCGGCTTGTCAGCACGCAGAGTCGGTACGGCCTGACGTTGCATGTTCGAACCCATCAGGGCTCGGTTAGCATCATCGTGCTCCAGGAAGGGGATCAGAGCGGCTGCCACAGATACGATCTGCTGCGGGCTCACGTCCATATACTGGATCTGATCGGCGTTCATAAAGGTGGATTCACCTTTGTGGCGGCACGGGATCAATTCATCTTTCAGACGGCCATCTTCGGTGGTCGCGGCGTTAGCCTGTGCGATCACGTACTTGCCTTCTTCAATAGCAGACAGATAGTCCACTTCGTCGGTGATCACACCGTCAATGACTTTACGGTACGGTGTCTCGAGGAAACCATACTCGTTGGTACGAGAGTACACGGACAGAGAGTTGATCAGACCGATGTTCGGACCTTCAGGCGTCTCGATAGGGCACAGACGACCGTAGTGAGTCGGGTGCACATCTCGAACTTCAAAACCGGCACGCTCACGGGTCAAACCGCCCGGGCCCAGCGCAGAGATACGGCGCTTGTGGGTGACTTCGGACAGCGGGTTGTTTTGGTCCATGAACTGAGACAGCTGGCTGGAACCAAAGAACTCTTTGACTGCGGCGGAGATCGGCTTGGCGTTGATCAGATCCTGCGGCATCAGAGTGTCCAGGTCGCCCAGGGAGAGACGCTCCTTGACCGCACGCTCGACACGCACCAGACCGACACGGAACTGGTTTTCAGCCATTTCACCGACAGAACGGATACGACGGTTACCCAGGTGGTCGATATCGTCCACTTCGTCATTGCCGTTACGGATGTCGATCAGGCGCTTCATGACTTCGACGATGTCGTCTTTGGTCAGAGTGCCAGCGCCGGTCTCATCTTCACGGGACAGACGACGGTTGAACTTCATCCGACCTACGGTAGACAGGTCGTAACGCTCGGAAGAGAAGAACAGGTTCTCGAACAGCTGTTCTGCTGCTTCACGGGTGGGCGGCTCGCCCGGACGCATCATGCGATAAATTTCGACCAGGGCTTCCAAACGGCTGGAGCTGGAGTCGATACGCAGGGTCTCGGACATGTAGGCACCGTGATCCAGTTCGTTGGTGAACAGAACCTCGAAGTGCTTGAAGCCGGCTTGGGACAGGTTGGCAACCGCTTCCAGGCTCAATGCCTGGTTGGCAGTCACAACCATTTCGCCAGTTTGCGGATGCGTGTAGTTCTTGGCAGCAACTTTGCCAACAACATACTCAACCGGTACCTCAATCTGGGTAACGGCATCTTTTTCCAACTGACGGATGTGACGCGCAGTCACACGACGACCGGTCTCAACCACCACGGCGCCATTGGCCACGATGTCAAAGGTCGCAGTTTCACCACGCAGGCGCTCCGGCACCAGATCCATCATCAACTTGCCATCTTTTACTTCAAAACCTATGGTCTCGAAGAAGTTGGCCAGGATTTCTTCGGAACTGAAGTCCAGGGCGCGCAGAATAATGGAAGCCGGCAATTTACGACGACGGTCGATACGGACAAACAGGTTGTCTTTTGCATCGAACTCGAAGTCCAGCCAGGAACCACGGTAGGGGATAACGCGGGCGTTATACAGCACCTTACCGGATGAATGAGTTTTGCCTTTATCGTGGTCGAAGAAGACGCCCGGGCTACGGTGCAGCTGGGAAACGATTACCCGCTCGGTACCATTGATAACAAAGGTGCCGTTCTCGGTCATGAGCGGAATTTCGCCCATGTATACTTCTTGTTCCTTGATGTCTTTGACGGTGCCGGCAGCTGCTTCACGATCGTACAGAACCATACGAAGCTTGACACGCAGCGGCGCGGAGTAGGTCACTCCACGGATCTGGCATTCTTTTACGTCAAATACCGGCTCACCCAGGCGATAGCTGACATACTGAAGCTCAGCACTACCGGAGTAACTGGTGATCGGGAAAACGCTACGGAAAGCGGCCTCTAGGCCATATTCACCTTCCGGGTCAGCCTCGATGAACTGCTTGAAGGAGTCCAGCTGAATGGACAACAGATAAGGCGTGTCCAGTACCTGGTCTCGCTTACCGAAGTCCTTACGAATGCGTTTTTTTTCGGTATAAGAGTAAACCATAGGGTTCCTCAGCTCGCTGATAAGTGACCCACTCTGTCCCGCGGGACAGCTCTGTCTCAACACCGTTTTGTGTTGGCCCGGACGATGATACGGTCCGGATTGCTGGTGCACCGAGAGTCGTAAACGGTGTGAAATGCTCTCAGTCTACAGCGCAAAAAGGCTGGTGAACAAATATTCACCAGCCCTAGCCTGTTTTATCAGGCTAATCTACATAAATGCAGATTATTTGATCTCAACAGAAGCACCAGCTTCTTCAAGCTGCTTCTTCAGAGTTTCAGCTTCATCTTTGGAGATGGCTTCTTTCAGGTTGGCAGGAGCGGCTTCTACCAGGTCCTTGGCTTCTTTCAGGCCCAGACCGGTAGCGGCACGAACGGCCTTGATGACGGCAACTTTGTTGGCGCCAGCAGCAGTCAGAACTACGTCGAACTCGGTTTTCTCTTCTACTGCTTCAGCAGCCGGACCGGCAGCAACAGCAACAGCGGCAGAAACACCGAACTTCTCTTCCATAGCTTCGATCAGCTCAACAACTTCCATTACGGACATGGAAGCAACGGCTTCGATGATTTGGTCTTTAGTGATAGACATGACAAAAATTCCTGATGTTGAATAAACTCAAACAGCCTAAATAGGCGAGAATCAAGCAGCAGCTTGTTTCTGATCACGCACAGCAGCGATGGTACGAACCAGCTTGCCAGCAGAGGCTTCTTTCATAGTCGCCATCAACTTCGCAATTGCTTCGTCGTAAGTCGGCAGCGTGGCCAGACGATCAATTTGTGCTGCGGCGATAAACTCACCGTTAAAAGCGCCGGCCTTGATTTCGAACTTTTGGTTCGCTTTGGCAAACTCTTTGAACAGACGAGCAGCAGCGCCCGGGTGTTCGTTGGAGAAAGCAATCAAGGTAGGACCAGTCAATACGTCGTTCAGGCACGCGAATTCGGTACCTTCAACCGCGCGACGCAGCAGGGTGTTACGCACAACGCGCATGTACACACCGGCTTCACGAGCGGTTTTACGCAGGACGGTCATCTTGTCTACAGTGACGCCGCGAGAATCGGCTACAACTGCGGACAGGGCGCCTTTGGCAGCTTCGTTGACTTCAGCAACAATTGCCTTTTTGTCTTCGAGTCCCAATGCCATTGGCTTAACTCCTGGATTGAATCTGAGTCTCATGACTCAGTACTGACACATCCCCCCTACCTTCACAACAGAGGGGAACGATGCGGTAGCAGGATTCCAGAAGAGAAAGAATCTTTCTCGCTGGGTTTCCGGCACCGTCTACGCAGGAAGGATTAAGGCTTTGCAGCCTCCTGCGGTCTTGGACGGAGGTCGAAGCCCCCAACCAATCAAGGCGCAAAATTATAGATTAAATTTTGCGCCTTGTAAAATCCATCAATTAGCCCTGAGCTTCCAGAGAAGCTTGGTCTACAGCAACACCGGCACCCATGGTGGTGGAGATGCTGACTTTCTTGATGAAGATACCTTTGGCGGAAGACGGCTTAGCCTTTTTCAGGGCAACCAGCAGTGATTCCAAGTTTTCTTTCAGCTGAACTTCGTCGAAAGAAACCTTACCCAGAGTGGTATGGATGATACCATTCTTGTCATTACGGTAACGAACCTGACCGGCTTTGGCATTCTTCACAGCTTCAGCAACGTTCGGGGTTACAGTACCGACTTTCGGGTTCGGCATCAGACCACGCGGGCCCAGGATTTGACCCAGTTGACCAACAACGCGCATGGCATCCGGGGATGCGATCACGACGTCGAAGTTCATCTCGCCTTTCTTGACCAGATCGGCCAGGTCATCCATACCAACCAGTTCAGCACCGGCAGCTTTGGCAGCTTCGGCGTTGGCACCCTGGGTAAATACGGCAACACGTACATCGCGACCGGTACCGTGCGGCAGTACAGTAGCGCCACGAACGTTTTGGTCAGATTTACGAGCATCGATACCCAGGTTGACAGCAACGTCAACGCTCTCAACGAACTTGGCAGTAGCCAGTTCTTTCAGCAGGGCAATGGCTTCGTTGATGGAGTACTCTTTGGTACCGTCAACTTTTTCGCGAATAACGCGCATACGCTTGGAAAGTTTTGCCATTGTCTTAATCCTCCACTACCAGGCCCATGGAACGAGCGGAGCCTGCGATGCAACGTACTTTTGCATCCAGATCGGCACCGGTCATATCCGGCTCTTTGGTCTTGGCGATTTCTTGCAGCTGGGCAACAGTCACCTTACCAACCTTGTCTTTGTTCGGCTTGGCTGAACCAGACTGGATACCGGCAGCTTTCTTCAACAGGAAGGCAGCAGGCGGAGTCTTGGTTTCGAAGGTGAAGGAACGGTCGCTGTAAACGGTGATCACGACCGGAGTCGGTGAGCCTTTTTCCAGCTTCTCTGTACGAGCGTTGAACGCCTTACAGAATTCCATGATGTTAACACCGTGCTGACCCAGAGCAGGACCAACGGGAGGGCTGGGGTTAGCACTGCCAGCCTTAACTTGCAGCTTGATATAAGCTGTGACTTTCTTAGCCATTAGAAAAATACCTCAGAAATGGGTTCTAGCGCCTCGGAGACATGCTCCTGCAAACGGCTCCCCAACTAATAAAGGGGCAGCGAATTATAGTGACATTCGCTGCCCCTGACAACCGTTAACGTACAGAGTTTAATCAGCCCTTTTCGACCTGACCAAAATCCAGTTCTACCGGCGTTGAGCGACCGAAGATCAAAACAGAGACCTTCACGCGGCTCTTCTCGTAGTCCACCTCTTCAACGGTACCGTTGAAGTCGGCGAACGGACCATCGGCAACTCGCACCATTTCACCCGGTTCAAACAGGGTTTTCGGGCGCGGCTTGTCGTGGGCATCTTGCAGGCGGTTCAGGATCGCATCGGCTTCCTTATCAGAGATAGGAGCCGGGCGATCAGAGGTGCCACCAATGAAGCCCATCACACGCGGTACGTTACGCACCAAGTGCCATGTGGTTTCATCCATGAGCATCTGAACCAGCACGTAGCCCGGGAAAAATTTGCGCTCACTCTTGCGCTTCTGGCCAGCACGCATCTCGACTACTTCTTCAGTCGGGACCAGTACTTCACCGAACATGTCTTCCATGCCATGCATCTTGATATGTTCACGCAGGGATTTAGCTACCCGACCTTCATAGCCGGAGAATGCCTGCACGACATACCATCTCATACGTTGTTCACGTTGTTCAGTCATGGCTTATCCTTACACTCCGGTAATCAAGTTGACCAACCAGACCAAGGCACCGTCCAGCATGAACAGCAACAGCCCCATCACGGCAGTCACCGCCAGCACAATCAGGGTTGTCTGAATGGCTTCCTGACGGGTCGGCCATACGACCTTGCGGACTTCCAGGCGAGACTCACGGGCAAATGCCAGTGTCGCCTTTCCCTTGGTGGTTTGCAGGGCTACTGCACCAGCAGCAGCAATGACAACGACCACACCCAGGGCGCGGACGGCAGCGACAACATCGTTGAGCAGGTAATTACCCACTACAGCGGCCGCCAGGATGATGAAAACCAGGCCCCAAAGCAGGGTATCCTTGCTTCCGCCCTGGCTCTCAGAACTAACACTCATACAACCCACCTGTATCTGACGTAACCAAAGACACAAAAGCCCCGTACGAGACGAGGTATATGGCAGGGGCGGCAGGACTCGAACCCGCAACCATCGGTTTTGGAGACCGCTGTTCTACCAATTCGAACTACGCCCCTACATAAGAAAGCCCCTATTATAGGGGCTTTGCTTTATTTATGTAAGCCAAAGATTAAGCAATCACGCTGGCTACAACACCGGCACCTACGGTACGGCCACCTTCACGGATAGCGAAACGCAGGCCGTCGTCCATTGCGATCGGCGCAATCAGGGTAACAACCATTTTGATGTTGTCGCCTGGCATTACCATTTCAACGCCTTCCGGCAGTTCGAT
>NZ_LSGW01000118.1 GCF_001643305.1 Aeromonas salmonicida subsp. salmonicida | reverse complement strand
AGTAGGACACTGCCAGGCTTCAATTAAGCAATCACAGCGATGTGGTTGGTCGTGTGACAACGTAAGGTTGTTGCGGACGAGAGATTTAGATAACGCACGCAGTGCGGTCTTTACCGGTTAGTGTGCTGATATGGCTCAGTTGGTAGAGCGCATCCTTGGTAAGGATGAGGTCCCCAGTTCGACTCTGGGTATCAGCACCAGTTTTAAAGCTTTTTCCTGACGGCAATAGCGCTGTGGAACCACCTGATCCCATGCCGAACTCAGAAGTGAAACGCGGTAGCGCCGATGGTAGTGTGGCATTCGCCATGCGAGAGTAGGACACTGTCAGGCACCTATTTAGAAGAGGCCTCCCATTCGGGAGGCCTTTTTGCTTTGGAATTTTTCCTTCCGCGAGGTCATTTTTTAGTAAAAAAGCTGGGACGCCAATACGTTGCCCGATAATCTTGTCTGATGTTGTCGGGAGCCATCGCCAAAGGAGTATGCATGGCCACGTTGAAGGAAATTGCGCAGGAGGCCGGGGTGTCCCAGGCTACTGTATCGCGAGTGCTCAATGAAGACCCTACGCTGAGCGTCAAGGAAGATACCCGACAGAAGATATTCGAGATTGCCGAGCGTCTGGAGTACAAGACCAGCAGCGCCCGCAAAGGGGTTCACAAGAGCAAGCTGCACTTTCTGGTTGTCTATGCCTACCCGCAGAGTACCGAGGTCAATGATCCCTACTATCTCGCCATCCGATATGGCATCGAGACCCAGTGTGCCCGCCTCAATATCGAGCTGACCCATTTCTACAACGGTGGTGAAGGTCGTGAACTCTCCGCCGTTGGTCGTCGGACATTTGCCGCCAGAGCGTCTTGCCATGCTGTGCGGCCTCTCCACCCACCTGGTGTTTGTGGATTGCCGCTCCCAGAAAGAGTTCGATTCTGTGGATGTGGATCTGGCACTGATCAGCCAGCAGGTGGTCGATTACTTTATCGAACAAGCGCACCGGCGTATCGGTTATATCGGTGGTCAGAATGAGGCACCGGACCTGCGTGAGCTGGCTTTTTTCGACTACGGCCAACGGTTGGGAGTCGTGCAGGAGAGGGACCTCTACTGCGGGGATTTCTCCAGCGCTTCTGGCTATCGGTTGGCAAAAGAGATGCTGGAGGGGGATTGGCCCAAGGCGTTGTTCGTTGCCTCCGACTCCATCGCCATCGGGGTATTGAGGGCCATTCACGAGAAGGGATTGGCCATCCCCCAGCAGATTGAGCTTATCAGCGTCAATGACATCCCCACCGCCAAGTTCACCTTCCCGCCCCTCTCCACTGTGCGGATCCACTCCGAGTTGATGGGCTCCCAGGGGATCAATCTGTTGGTCGAACGGCTGCGCGATCAGCGCTCTGTACCACTGCGAGTATTGGTGCCCAGCCGGCTAATCTTGCGTGGTACCACCCGGTAGTTTTAGTAAAACTTGCTTACCTTCGGCCGCCTGATCCCGATACGTGGCTGATCCATGATTGGTCAGGTGTGCTGGTTGATGCCGCCCTTGGCGCGACCCTGAGCGGGGATATTCAGCTGGAGGTGCCGGGCGATCATCTTCTGGTCCGGTACCTGTCAGGACTGGGGTGATCCAGGCATGTTTAATTTCACTCTATCCACTGGTCGTTGCTCAACCTTGCGCCTCCTGGTTATCACGGTAAGCTGGAGGTTCGTCTCAACGGGAGGTGTCCGACACCTGCCGTTGTGTTTATTTCCCTCCCCGAGCCTGACTCCCGCCGTGGAGGCGGGATGCGCTTCTGATGGAGATTCCTTGTGCGTCTGGATCCCTTTACTTCTGTGTTGATTGCTGTGGTGGCCCTGGCCTCCTTCTTCCCCTGCGAGGGGCAGGTGGCCGTCTGGTTCGGTCTGCTGACCAAGCTGGCGGTGGCACTGTTGTTCTTCATGCACGGTGCCAAGCTGTCGCGCCAGAACCTGCTGGCGGGCCTCGGCCACTGGCGACTGCATCTGGTGGTGATGGCCAGCACTTTCGTGCTGTTCCCGCTGCTGGGGCTGCTGCTCACTCCGCTGGTGCCGCTCTGGCTGAGCCCGGCCATCTACCTCGGCTTCCTCTATCTGTGCGCTCTGCCCGCGACTGTACAGTCGGCCATCGCTTTTACCTCCATGGCGGGGGGCAATGTGTCGGCGGCGGTGTGCAGTGCCTCGGCCTCCAGTATCCTCGGCATCTTTCTCTCCCCCGTACTGGTGGGATTGATGATCAATGTGCAGGGAGAGGGGATCGATACCTGGCACTCCATCCAGGCCATCATGGTGCAGCTGATGCTGCCGTTCGTGGTGGGCCACCTTTCCCGGCCACTAATCGGCCGCTGGGTCGACAGCCATCGCCCGCTCATTGGCAAATTGGATCAGAGCTCCATTCTTCTGGTGGTCTATGTGGCCTTCAGTGAGGCCGTGGTGCAGGGGATATGGCATCAAGTAGGCTGGTACGATCTGGCCAGTATAGTGCTGCTGAGTTGCGTACTGCTGGCGCTGGTGCTGGGTTGGAACGTATGGATCAGCCGCCGCCTCGGTTTCGACAAGGCAGACGAGATCACCATCGTCTTCTGCGGCTCCAAGAAGAGCCTCGCCAACGGGGTCCCCATGGCCAACGTCATGTTCCCCGCTGCCAGCGTCGGGGTCATGGTACTGCCGCTGATGATCTTCCACCAAATCCAGCTGATGGTCTGCGCCGTGCTGGCTCGCCGCTACCACGAGCAGGGACATTGATACTCGCGTTGTTTTTGCTGCCATAACAAGAGGGAGGCCCGTTGGCCTCCCTCTTCTCATCTGCATGCCGATCGGCGTGCTAGCGTTTGCGCCAGACGGTCAGCTGCGCCATCGTGTGCTGGTATTTGCGGGCGGTCTCGCGGATGACGAAGGGAACATCTCGCGGTGGGCAGTGTTCCTCGAACTCCTCCGCCAGCAGACGTTGCAACGCCTGATAGGTGCTGAGGGCTTCGCCATTTTCACGGATGCCACCGAGCCAGTTGGCCTTTGGTGTGTACTCCGTCAGCCAGGTGTAAGGGCTGGTGAGCACCAGCAGGCCGCCGCTGCGCAGACGAGGGGCAATGTCCCGCAGGAAGCGGGCCGGTTCACGCAGTCGGTCGATCAGGTTGGCGGCGAGCACCAGATCGTAGTGGTCGTACTTGGGCTTGAGGTTGCAGGCATCCCCCTGACTGAAGTGGATGCGCTCGGCCTGCTCGGTGCCAAGCTGATGGCTCGACAGACGCGCCTCGCAATACTCCACAAGGTCTCCCTCCAGCGGTACGGCATAGCGGAAGCTGTCCTGACTGGCGAGGGAGAGTGCCACGTCGATGAAGCGGGCTGAGTAGTCCACCCCGTCCACATGCTGAAAGTGGCGAGCCAGTTCAAAGCTGGCACGACCGGTGGCGCAGCCGATATCCAGCGCCCGTTGGTGATTGCTGCATAGCTCGCTGGCAAGATCTGCCAGGGTCTTGGCGTAGTTGGCGACACCAAAGTGGGTCGGGCCGTACTGGAAGTCGAGGTATTGGGCGACCAGGGTATCGGTTTCGTAAGGATTCACTATGACGGGTTCCTGATAACGTGAGACCAGATAGCGGAAGCCCGCATGCTGGAAGAAGTGGCGACGAAAGGCGTAACGGGACGACTTGAGCGCCTCGTTGCCTGTGCTTATCCAGCTGCCGCCCTTGATGAGGGTGTGCTTGCCATCAAAAGTGGGTGTAGAGAAGTCATCGTAGAGCGGGTGAACCCGAAAGCCGTTGAAGCCATCGATGGCGGTGCTGGTCCACTGCCAGACGTTGCCCACCAGATCGAAGAAGCTGCCCTGAGGGCAGGCATCCACCGGGCAGGAGGAGGCGAAGCGGGCAAGATTGATGTTGCCGGGCGCATCGATCCAGTCCGGCTGATCCCCTGCCAGCTGTTCACGCAGCAGCATCCACTCCCCTTCGCTCGGCAGCTGGATGGGTAGTCCGGTCTGGGCCGCCTTCCAGCGACAGAAGGCGGCAGCTTCCAGCTGGTTCACCTCGGTGGGCCAATCCCAGGGCATGCTTACCCGCTCCGTCATCAACCTCAGCTGCAACTGCTCAGGCTCTGCTGGGTCGCCGACCCAGAAGGTGGGCATGCGCGCCCTGGCATACTGGCACCAACCCCAGCCCTCTTGATCCCACCACTCTTGCTGTTGATAGCCGCCGGCCTGAACGAAGTCGAGGTATTCGGCATTGCTCACCAGCATGCGGCTGGCCTGGAAGGGGGGGAGCTCGATGTGGCGCTCGCCATATTCGTTGTCCCAGCCATAAGTAGCGTCCCGTTTGCCGAGGCGCACCTGACCACCGGCCACTGGCAGCTGGCGGATCAATACGCTGGAGGTCTCGAGGTGGATGCGCTCGTGCTCTATCCCCATCAATATGACCCAGGCCGGGCTCTGCCAGTCGATGGGCAGTGTCAGCGGCATGTGGCGGATGAAGTCAATCACGCGGGTGCGTACCTTGGCGCGGTAGCTGCGCAGCTCGGCCACTCTGGGCCAGTCGTAGTGGGTTTCATCCAGATCGTCCCAGCTCATCTCATCCACACCGATGGCGACCATGGCCTCGATGCGGGCGTCGATGCGGCTATCGATGAGCCGGGCTGCCAGCAGCTTGTTGATGAAGAAGGCCGCGGTGTGGCCGTAGTAGAAAATGAGTGGATGGCGTAGCGGGATCGCCTTGTTGAACCAGGCGTGCTCATCGGCCAGGCAATCGAACAGACTCTCGTAGAGATCGAAAGTCTGGCAGAAGTAGCCGAGCAGTTCGCGGCGCTTCTGCTCGGGATCGCTGCCGGTCAGCAGCGGGGTACGGGTCGGCGCGGGCAGGCCGACGGCGGTGGAAAACTGGGTGCTGACTTGGGTCACACTCTGACTCCTTGTTGGCAGTAGCAAATGGATTACCGCAATGGAGAGCTTTATACGCACAAGGTATCACTATTGGCTCAACAGACAGGTGCGACAACCAAAAACTTCCCTGGCCCGTCAGCTGGGTAGCCCGGCGGGCGGTTGCAAGCTGACCGGGACTTGCCCCCGTTCGGGCATGGTCAGTTTTACCAACTTATGGTCTGAATGGCTCTCTACATTTTGATGACGATGCCATGAATAATAGGTATATCCATAAAAATCATATAGTTGGTTATATGGCACGATGTTTGCGCTCTTTGAGACCGAATGGGTCCGGACACGGCCAGAACACAACGAGGATAGTGACGATGAAACTGATAATGGGAATGATGCTGGCCATGGGGCTCAGTGGCTGCAGCTGGCTGGATGAGACACGGGTGACCGGGGCGGGGGCTGTCATCGAGCAGCATCAACCCATGGGCAAACAGGTGACCCGGGTGTTGGCCGGTGTGCCCGCCAACATTCATCTGGTGGCGGGTGAGGCGAGCGGCATTCATATCAAGGGACAGGAGAACCTCTTGCCCTATCTGGAGTTGACCGAGAGTGGCAGCAAGCTGGAGATAGAGGTGAAGGATGGCTACCGGCTTGACCCCACAGAGCCGCTGGATCTGACCATCACTCTGCCAGAGCTCCATGAACTGGCGCTGGCGGGCACAGGCCGTGGCGATCTGCATGGCTTCAAGGGGGACAGACTGGTGCTGTCTGTGGCCGGAACGGGTGACATAGTCGCCAGCAAGCTGGATTTGAACCGTCTGGAGGGCAACATAGCCGGCTCGGGTAGCCTGGATCTGGGTGAGGGATCAGCCAAAGCCATGGAGCTGAACATTGCCGGTTCCGGCGATGTGCTGGGGTCCGGGCTCGCCAGCGAAGATGTCGAGGTCAACATAGCAGGCAGCGGGGATGTGGAGGTACGGGCGCAGGAGCGGCTCAAGGTTGGTATTGCCGGATCCGGCTCGGTCAGTTACTGGGGAGATCCCAAGCTGCAGAGCGAGATCGCAGGCTCGGGGGACGTGACCCGCCAGGGCAGCTGAAGCCTGACCGCAAGCAGATAATCGAAGATAGAAAAAAACAGGCCCTTCATGGGCCTGTTTTGATCAGAGATGGCGGGCGTGGAAGCGCAGGTGTGCCTCGATAAAGCTCGCCACAAAGTAGTAGCTGTGGTCATAGCCGGGGTGGCGATTGAGCTCCAGCGGCCAGGCCTTGCTGGCGGCAATATCCGCCAGGGCATCGATGTGCAGCTGCTCGGCGAGGAAGGGATCGTCCAGCCCCACATCCACCAGGGTCGGCAGCGGTGTTACCGGGTGGTGGCGCAGCAGCTGGCAGGCATCCCACTCCTGCCACAGCAGGGGATTGTTGCCGAGGTAGGCGCCGAGCGCCTTCTGCCCCCAGGGGCAGCGGCTCGGGTGGCTGATGGGGCTGAAGGCCGACACGGATCGGTAGCGACCGGGCTCGCGCAGGGCGGCGATCAGGGCGCCGTGACCCCCCATGGAGTGGCCGCTGATGGCGCGGCGGGTCGAGACCGGGAAGTGGGTCTCTATCAGGTCAGGCAGCTCGCGGGTGACGTAATCATACATCTGGTAGTGATCACGCCAGGGGTTCTGGCTGGCGTTGACGTAAAAGCCTGCCCCCATGCCGAGATCGTAAGCGGGATCGTCCGCCACTCCTTCGCCGCGGGGGCTGGTGTCCGGTGCCACCAGGGCGATGCCGAGCTCGGCGGCGATGCGGTGCGCCCCCGCCTTCTGCATGAAGTTTTCATCGGTGCAGGTGAGGCCGGAGAGCCAGTAGAGCACAGGCACCTTCTGGCCGGTGAGGGCCTGGGGCGGCAGATAGATAGCGAAGCGCATCTCGCAGCCGAGCACGCTGGAGCTGTGGCTGTAGCGCTTGTGCCAGCCATCGAAGCTCTTGTTGCTGCTGATAATGTCCAGATTCATCGAGGAACTCCTGCACCCCGCCCGTCGAGGGACGGGCGGGGTGATCATGCTCAGTAGTGAATGACGGTGCGGATGCTCTTGCCTTCGTGCATCAGCTCGAACGCCTCGTTGATTTGCTCCAGCGGCATGGTATGGGTGATGAAGTCGTCCAGCTTGAACTCCCCCTGCATGTAGCGCTGCACATAGCTCGGCAGTTCGCTGCGACCGCGCACGCCACCGAAGGCACTGCCGCGCCAGACCCGGCCGGTGACCAGCTGGAACGGACGTGTGCTGATCTCCTGGCCAGCTCCTGCGACGCCGATAATGACCGACTCGCCCCAGCCCTTGTGACAACACTCCAGCGCCGCGCGCATCACTTTGACGTTGCCGATGCACTCGAACGAGAAGTCGACGCCGCCGTCGGTCATCTCGACGATAACCTCCTGGATGGGCTTGTCGAAATCGTTCGGGTTGATACAGTCGGTGGCGCCCAGCTTGCGGGCCAGCTCGAACTTGCTCTCGTTGATGTCGATGGCGATGATGCGACCGGCCTTGGCGAGGCGGGCGCCGATCACGGCGGAGAGACCAATGCCACCCAGCCCGAAGATGGCGACGCTCTCACCTTCCTTCACCTTGGCGGTGTTCATCACGGCGCCTATGCCGGTGGTGACGCCGCAGCCGAGCAGGCATACCTCTTCCAGCGGGGCGGCCGGGTCCACTTTGGCGATGGAGATTTCGGGCAGGACTGTGTACTCACTGAAGGTGGAGGTGCCCATGTAGTGATAGATGGGCTGACCATCCTTGGAGAAACGGGTGGTGCCGTCCGGCATCAGCCCCTTGCCCTGGGTGGCGCGGATCTTCTGGCACAGGTTGGTCTTGCCGGATCTGCAGAACTTGCACTCGCCGCACTCCGGGGTGTAGAGCGGGATCACGTGATCACCCACCTTGACGCTGGTGACGCCTTCCCCGATTGACTCGACGATGCCGCCGCCTTCATGGCCCAGGATGCAGGGGAAGACCCCTTCCGGATCTTCGCCGGATAGCGTGAAGGCATCTGTGTGGCAGACGCCGGTGGCGACGATCCGCACCCGCACTTCACCGGCCTGGGGTGGCATGACCTCCACCTCTTCGATGGAGAGGGGCTGGCCCGGTCCCCAGGCGATGGCGGCTTTACACTTGATGCTTTGAACCTGTGCCATGAATGACATCCTTCTTGTTGCGGTAGGTGAACAGAGATGAACTCAGGTATGCAGTGTAGTTTCCCTTCGATTTGGTGATAATAAGGCTAAATATCAAATCACTTTTACACACAGGTAATAATGCTCGGCTGGGAAGGGATCTGTGAATTTGTCAGTGTGGCGGAGCAGGGGGGCTTTACCCCGGCTGCGCGCAAACTGGGGGTATCGGTGGCGCAAGTCAGCCGGCAGGTGGCACAACTGGAAGACAGGTTGCAGGCCAAGTTGTTGCTGCGCACCACCCGTCAGGTGCGGCTTACCGAGCTAGGCGAGATCTACTATCGTCACTGCCGTCAGCTGCTGGACAACCTCTACGAGGCAGAGCTGGCGGTGGGACGCCATCAGGCGGTGCCGCAGGGTTCTCTGCGCATCACGGCGCCCGTCTCTTACGGTGAAAGCCGCATCGCCCCGCTGGTAAACGACTTCATGGTGCGTTTCCCCCAGCTGGAGGTCACTCTCAACCTCACCAACCAGCTGCTGGATCTGGTGCACGAAGGTTACGATCTGGCGATCCGGCTTGGCCACCTCAAGGATTCGAGTCTGGTGGCGCGCAAGCTGGCGCAACGGGTGCCCTATGTGTGCGCCTCGCCAGCCTACACAGCCCGCCACGGCATGCCCAACAGCCTCTCCGAGCTGACCCGCCATACCTGTCTGGTGGGCAATGGCGACGAGTGGTACTTCACCCTGGATGGCCGCCCTCACAGCGTCCGGGTGCACGGTCTGTTGCAGTGCAACAGCGGCCACGCCCTGCTGGATGCGGCGCTCAAGGGGATCGGCATCATCCAGCTGCCGGACTACTACGTGAGTGACCACCTGGCCCGGGGGGAGCTTATCGAACTGCTGCCTGAACTGCGGGCACCGGAGGAGGGGATCTGGGCCCTCTATCCCCACAACCGCCACCTATCTCCCAAGGTACGGCTGCTGGTGGACTATCTGGCCGAGCGGCTGAGCGATCCTAACCAACCCGCCCTGGTTCGCCCGGTTGGCTGAGTGTGCGGGCGGCATGGAAAGGACATAAAAAAGGCCCACTTCCGTGGGCCTCTTGTTGAGAGCAGCAGGGTTACTCCCGCTCCTTGACGTAAGGGGTACCGAGCGCCTTGGGGGCCACCGCCTTGCCGATGAAACCGGCCAGCAGGAACACTGTCAGTATGTAGGGCAATGCCTCTATGGCCTGCACCGGAATGGCGAAGTCACCTATGCTGACCCCTTGCAGCCGGATGGCGACCGCATCGAGGAAGCCGAACAACAGGCAGGCCGCCATGGCACTCCAGGGTTTCCACTTGCCGAACACCAGTGCCGCCAGTGCCATAAAGCCCTTGCCCGCGCTCATGTTGGGGATGAACTGGGCCGTCTGGGCTACTGCCAGATAGGTGCCGCCGATACCGGCCAGCAGGCCGCCGATAATGAGCGCCGTGTAGCGCATCCGCACCACAGAGATACCTGCGGTGTCGACCGCCGCCGGGGCCTCGCCCACCGCCCGCAGACGCAGACCGAAGCGGGTGCGGAACAACACCCACCAGGCCAGCGGCACGCAGGCAAATGCCACGTACTCCAGCAGGGAGTGACCGCTCAGCAGCTCGCTGTAGAGCTGGCCTATCACGGGCACGTCATACAGCTCCCTGGCATAGGGCAGCTCTATGGGGGCGAAGCGGGCTGCACCGGACAGCGCCGGAGTCTGGCCACCCTGATCGAACCAGTAACGGCCCAGGGTCACGGTCAGACCGGCCGCCAGTATATTGATGGCCATGCCGCTTACCACCTGATCGCCTCTGTGGGTGATGGTGGCAAAACCATGCATCAGGGCGAACAGGATGGAGACACCCACGCCGGCGCCCAGACCCACCCAGGCAGAGCCGGAAACAGCCGCGGCCGCTCCCCCGGTGAAGGCGGAGGCCAGCAGCTTGCCCTCCAGCGCTATGTTGACCACACCGGAGCGCTCGCAAAACATGCCAGCCATCGCAGCCAGAATGAGCTGCGGTGCGGTACGAATGGTCGCATCCAGCATCAGGATCAGCAGTTCAAACATGATCACACTCCCTTGGCTTGCGCGGTTGAGCGATTGGCAAACGCCAGATAGAGCTGCTCGATGCGCGGACGCATCATGTGCTCAAGGGCGCCACAGAACAGGATCACCAGGCCTTGCAGCACCACCACTATGTTGCGGTCGACCCCGAACTCGAAGCTGAGTTCGGCGCCTCCCTGATAGAGGAAGCCAAACAGCAGGCTGGCGATGATGACGCCGACCGGGTGGTTGCGTCCCATCAGCGCTACCGCGATACCGGTGAAGCCAAACCCTTCCACGAAGTTGAGCTTGATCTGGTGCAGTTCTCCCTGCAGCACGTTGAGGGCGAAGAAGCCCGACAACATGCCGGAGATCACCATGGCCAGGATCACCACCTTGGGATAGGAGATGCCCGCGTAGGCGGAGGCACTCTGGCTCGCGCCGACTGCCCGTATCTCGTACCCCCAGCGGGTATGCCAGATGAAGACCCACACCAGGGCCGCACAGATCAGCGCCCAGAAAAAGCTGATGTTGAGCGGGCTGTTCGGCATCTCCATGCCAACACCGCTCGCCAGCTCGCTCATCTTGGGCAGCCAGCTCGTGACGGCAAACACCTTGCTCTCGGTGGCCATGGAACCGGGCGGCTTGAACACCTCGACCAGCAGATAGGCCATCAGGGAGGCGGCGATGAAGTTGAACATGATGGTGGTGATGACGATGTGGCTGCCACGCTTGGCTTGCAGCCAGGCCGGGATAAAAGCCCAGGCCGCACCGAACAGACCACCGGCTATGATGGAGAGCGGCAGCAAGAGTACAAACGGCAAGGTGTCGCCGAGCAGCAGACAGACCATGCCAACCCCGAGGCCGCCGATATAGGCCTGACCTTCACCGCCGATGTTGAACAGACCTGCGTGAAAGGCCACTGCCACCGACAGGCCGGTGAAGATGAAACCGGTCGCGTAGTAGAGGGTGAAACCGACCCCTTCACCGGTACCGAAGGCGCCATACCACATGATCTGGGCGGCATCGACCGGATTGATGTCGAGGTAGTAGAACAGGATGGCCGACACCAGGAAGGCCAGCAGTATATTGACCGCGGGCAGCACGCCTACGGAGATCCAGGCAGGAATACGTGCTTGGCTCATCAGTGGGCCTCCTTGGCAATCTCGTCAGGCACCCGCTGTGCCATCATCCAACCAGATACGATGCAGCTAGAGAGAGCATTCATGTTGTGGCTCCTTGGGGCTGGCTTGCCGCCACCTCATCGGGAACTATGTTCGCCATCATCAGGCCGATTGTGCGCTCATCTGCCTTGGCGGCATCCAGCTCGCCGACGATGCGACCGTCGGCGATGACCAGGATCCGGTCAGACAGGCTCATGATCTCGTCCAGCTCCACCGATACCAGCAGCACAGCCTTGCCCTTGTCGCGCATGGCGATGATCTGCTGGTGGATGTACTCGATGGCGCCTATGTCGACCCCGCGGGTCGGCTGACCTATCAACAGCACATCCGGGTCCTGCTCCACCTCCCGGGCGATCACCAGCTTCTGCTGGTTGCCACCGGAGAAGTTGGCCGTCTTGTGATCGGGGTGGGGCGGGCGCACATCCCACTTCTCCATCTTGGCCTGACAATCCTGCTGGATCGCCTCCTTGTTCTGCAGCCAGCCCTTGTTGTACTGGGGGCGACGGTGATAGCCGAGGATGAAGGCCTCTTTCGCCTCGAAGCGGTTGATGAGTCCCATCTTGTGCCTGTCTTCCGGCACATGGCCGAGGCCATAGTTGCGCACCCGCTCCGGGTCGGCTGGATGAGCCAGGCTCACCTCGTGAGTCTTGCCGTCGTTGGTGATGGTGAAACTGCCCTTGCTGGGCTTGAGGATGCCGCCGAGCAGACTGAGCAGCTCGGACTGGCCGTTGCCGGATACCCCGGCGATGCCGACCACTTCACCGGCTCGCACCTCGAAGCTGACGGATTTGACCCTCTCCACCTTGGCGTCATCGATATAACTGAGGCTGTTGACCTTGAGCTTGGCTGCCCCCGGCAGATTCGGGCCCTTGTCGACCTTGAGGCGTACCTTGCGGCCCACCATCAGCTCGGCCAGTTGCTCCTTGTCGGTATCCTTGGTCGCCACGTGGGCCACCATCTCGCCGCGGCGCATGATGGAGACCTGATCCGTGATGGCCAGGATCTCCCGCAATTTGTGTGTGATGAGGATGATGGTCGCGCCCTGATCCCGCAGCTTTTTCAGCACCTCGAACAGGTGATCCGCCTCTTGAGGGGTCAGCACGCCGGTCGGCTCGTCGAGGATCAGGATGCGGGCGCCGCGATAGAGCGCCTTGAGGATCTCGACCCGCTGTTGCAGGCCCACCGGCAGATCTTCGATCTTCTCGTGCAGCGGTACGTCGAGACCATAGTCCCGCGCCAGCTCGCCGAGCAGCTTCTCGGCCGCCGCCAGACTCTGGCCCAGGTGCCAGCCGTTCTCCGCGCCGAGGATGACGTTCTCCAGCACGGAAAAATTGTTCACCAGCATGAAGTGCTGGTGCACCATGCCCACGCCTGCGGTGATCGCATCTTGTGAGCCATGGGGGTTGAAGGGGTTGCCATCGATGAACATCTCGCCTCTGTCGGCGTGGTAGAAACCGTAGATGATGCTCATCAGGGTCGACTTGCCGGCGCCATTTTCGCCGACGATGCCGTGAATACTGCCTTTTTGAACCTTGAGGTCGATCTGCTTGTTGGCGTAAACGTCGCCGAACCGCTTATCGATACCCCTTAATTCGATGGCATAGCGATCTGTCTGGTCCATGATGCAGTCCTTGCGAGTCATGAAAAGAGACTAAAAACCGGCCCGTGCGGGCCGGTCATCGGGTTGAGAGTCGTAGCGGTAACTCAGTATTTGCAGGTGCTGTCGCTCATGTAGTCATGCACCTTGACCTTGCCGGCAATGATGTCGGCCTTGATGGCTTCCACCTTGGCTTTCATCTCGGGGGTGATCAGCTTCTCGTTGTCCTTGTCGAGTGCCCAATCCACACCGCCCTCGGCCAGGCCCAGGTTCTTGATCCCCGGTTTCCAGGTGCCTTTGGCGGCATCATCTCAGGTTTGGTAGGCGGCCAGACCGACCGACTTGACCATGGAGGTCAGCATGGTGCCGGTTGCAGGTGGTTCTGGTTGGAGTCAACGCCGATGGCGAACTTGCCTTCGTCCTTGGCGGCCTGATAAACACCGATGCCGGTACCGCCAGCGGCGGCATAGACCACATCAGCACCCTTGTCGAACTGGGACTTGGCCAGCTCGGCACCCTTGGCCGGGTCAGCAAACGCAGCCGGTGTGGAGCCTGTCATGTTCTGGAACACTTCGATCTTCGGATTGACGTACTTGGCACCCTGCTCATAGCCGCACTGGAACTTGCGGATCAGCGGTATGTCCATGCCGCCCACGAAGCCGACCTTGCCGCTCTTGGAGGCGATGGCAGCCAGCGCACCCACCAGGAAGGAGCCTTCATGCTCCTTGAAGATGATGGACTGCACGTTCGGCTTGTCGACCACCATGTCGATGATGGTGAACTGGGTTTTCGGGAATTCGGTCGCCACTTTCTCGACGGCCGAGCCCATGTTGAAGCCGACGGCCACGATGGGGCCGTTGCCACGGCTGGCCAGACGACGCAGACCCTGCTCGCGCTGGGCTTCGTTCTGGGGTTCGAACTCCTTGACCTTGACCCCTTTGTCCTTGTTGTAGACTTCGACGCCGTTGCGGAACACGGCTTCGTTGAACGACTTGTCGAATTTGCCGGCGGTGTCATAGATGACGGCGGGTTGGGTGGCTGCCTGGGCAGAGAGGGCAGCGAGAGTGAGGGCGGCCACGGTGGCCAGCTTGAGCACTTTAGTCACGATCGTATCCTTGATTGTTATGTGAGGGTCCACAGCCTGCCGGAGCAGGCATAAAGCACGCTGGCTAACTGTAAGTGAGCCATGGAGCGGGTCAAGCAGATCATAAAGGAAAAACGTTTGCGGTAACGGTTTGAAATATAAGCAGATCAATTTATAAGTGTTTGTTTTAATGTCTTTTTTTAGATTTAAATTCTGTGAAATACAGGCTTCAAACGACATTTGTGTTTATATTCATATGGTTATAAGCAAGCGTTTTCTTCTGGACGGAGGAGAAGCGGTTTCTATTGGTGCCGGTTTATGATTTTCCCCGTATCGGCCTGCCACCAAGCCGCCCCTATACAAGCGCAGCGGTTCGTCATTCACTCGGATTTGGTCTGTGGCGCCACAGGTCGTATAATCCCCGCCTGTATAAATAAACAGGAGTGGTGATGGACGTTTCAACCCTGCTCGACGGGCTCAACGACAAGCAAAGAGACGCGGTGGCGGCCCCTCGCAGCAATCTGCTGGTGCTGGCGGGCGCCGGCTCGGGCAAGACCCGGGTGCTGGTGCACCGTATTGCCTGGCTGATGCAGGTGGAGCGTTGCTCACCCTTCTCCATCATTGCCGTGACCTTTACCAACAAGGCGGCGGCCGAGATGCGCGGCCGGGTCGAGAAGGTGTTGGGCAGCATGCAGCGCGGCATGTGGATCGGCACCTTCCACGGCATCGCCCACCGCTTGCTGCGGGCCCATCATCTGGACGCGGGCCTGCCGCAGGATTTCCAGATCCTCGACTCCGACGACCAGTACCGCCTCATCCGCCGCGTCATCAAGGCGCTCAACTTGGACGAGAAGCACTGGGCCCCTCGCGCCGTGATGAGCTACATCAACGGCAAGAAGGATGAGGGCTTGCGCCCCGGTGACATCGATCTCTACGGCGACCCCGTCACCCGCACCTATCAGCAGATCTACAAGACCTATCAGGAGACCTGCGATCGCTCCGGGCTGGTGGACTTCGCAGAACTCTTGCTGCGCGCCCACGAGCTATGGCTCAACAAGCCCCACATCCTCGAGCACTACCGGGATCGCTTCCAGAACATACTGGTGGACGAGTTTCAGGATACCAACGGCATCCAGTACGCCTGGCTGCGGATGCTGGCAGGCGACAGCGGCAAGGTGATGATCGTCGGCGACGATGACCAGTCCATCTACGGCTGGCGCGGCGCCAAGATAGAGAACATCCAGCGCTTCCTGACCGATTATCAGGGCGCCGAGACCATCCGCCTGGAGCAGAACTACCGATCCACCGCCAATATCCTCAAGGCCGCCAACTGCGTCATTGCCAACAACTCTGAGCGGCTCGGCAAGGAGCTATGGACCGAGGGGGCCGAGGGTGACCAGATTTCGCTCTATGCCGCCTTCAACGAGGTGGACGAAGCGCGCTTCGTGGTCGGCCGCCTCAAGGATTGGAAAGAGAAGGGCGGCCTCTTGGCCGACTGCGCCATCCTCTATCGCTCCAACGCCCAGTCGCGGGTGCTGGAAGAGGCGCTGATGCAGGACGCCATGCCCTACCGCATATACGGCGGCCTGCGCTTCTTCGAACGGCAAGAGATCAAGGACGCCATGGCCTACCTGCGGCTGATCAACAACCGCGGCGACGACGCCAGCTTCGAGCGGGTGGTCAACACCCCGACCCGTGGCATCGGCGATCGCACCCTCGAGATCCTGCGCACCAACGCCCGGGATCAGGGGCTGAACCTCTGGCAATCGGCCAAGGGACTGCTCAATGACAAGGTGCTGACCGGTCGCGCCGGCAACGCTGTGCGCGGCTTTGTCGATCTGATCGATGCGCTGGAGGAACAGGTCGGCATGCTGCCGCTGCACCAGCAGGCGGATATCGCCATCCAGAATTCCGGTCTCAAGGCCATGTATCTGGCGGAAAAAGGCGAGAAGTCCCAGGCACGGGTAGAGAACCTGGACGAACTGGTCACTGCCTGTCGTCAATACAACCGCCCGGATGAGCTGGAAGAGATGAGCGATCTGTCAGCCTTCCTCGCCCACGCGGCGCTGGAATCCGGCGAAAATCAGGCGGACGAATACGCCGATGCGGTGCAGCTGATGACACTGCACAGCGCCAAGGGGCTGGAGTTCCCGCTGGTGCTGCTGGTGGGCGTGGAAGAGGGCATGTTCCCCAGCCAGCAATCGACCGAGGAGTCGGGCCGCCTGGAAGAGGAGCGCCGCCTCTGCTACGTCGGCATGACCCGCGCCATGGAGAAGCTCTATATCTGTTATGCCGAGAGTCGCCGCATCTATGGCCGCGAGATGTTCCACAAACCGAGCCGCTTTATCCGCGAGATGCCCGCCGAGTGTCTGGAAGAGATCCGGCTGCGCACTCAGGTGAGCAGACCCACCCAGTACGGCCGCTTCAGCCAGAACGAGGTGCAGCAGAGCTTCGACGCCAGCGGCATCACGCTCGGCCAGCGGGTGCTCCATCCGAAATTCGGGGAAGGGGTGGTACTCAACTTTGAAGGGGTCGGCCAGCAGAGCCGGGTGCAGATCCAGTTCGACGACGTCGGCGCCAAGTGGCTGGTGACGGCGTATGCGAGATTGGAGGCGCTGTAATCCCCTCACCCTGACCCTCTCCCAACGGGAGAGGGGATCATCCCCGCGATAGTCTTTGCCTCCTTCTCCCATTGCGGGGGAGGGGTCTGTTCCCGTGATCGTCTTGCTCCCTTCTCCCCTTGCGGGAGAGGTGCTTGTTCCCGTGATCGTCTTTGCTCGCTTCTCCCCTTGTGGGAGAAGGGTTGGGGATGAGGGGGCGCTTGCAAATGGTGTCTTGGCTTGCTGCTGATGGCACGGCTGGCGCCGTGCAGGACGCGAGGGCATGGCCCTCGACAGGGTTTCGCCCGCCCTTCGGGCTTGGGCGAGTGACTTTGGAAAGACCCAAAGTCACCAAAGGTCTTCTCCCCCGCCAATCCGCTGGCTTTGCCAGTGCCCTCGGGCCAGAGCCAACGTCGGACGGGCCGCCGCAGACGGCACATCCCTGTGCCGGCTGCGGCTACGCCATCATCCCTGATGGCGTCCCTGACGTTGCCTCTGACCCTCGGCGGATTGGAGGGGGATCAATACCGTGCCCACCTGTGGCTTGGGGGCTTCATTCGATATTCCGGTAAGGAGTGGAACTCAACTTCGAAGGGATCGGCCAGCAGAGCCGGGTGCAGATCCAGTTCGACGACGTCGGCGCCAAGTTGCTGGTGACTACCTACGCCTGGCAGCAATCACCCTTATTTCTGTAGCTTTTTCGCTGCACCAACCCGGCTCTTTAGGTCGGGTTGGTTTTATGTATAGTGATATTTAATAGTCAAAGTATTATTCTATTCGAGAATGTTGAATTAATTACAACTAAATTGCTTCAAATAGTCCTTCACATTTGAGTCATCACTGTTTAATTTCTTGTTGTTATAGTTAATGTTGTGAACGCCCTCATCCTTATTTATTTTAGTCATGATATCTCTTAATTGTTGCACTGTTTCTTTGTTTCCGGTTGTACTAATTAACGTATTGTTGATGTTTGATGTTATGACATGTATTATTTTTTTCTTGTCTTCTAATTCATCTTTTACGCTGTAAAGAGAAGTTTTTGTCACTTCATGAGTTTTTTTCCTTATTAAGAGGGTTTTGCATATTCAAGTCCTCATTTACATAATCCCTTAACAGCCCCATTACAGCAGTGAATGCGATCACTATTGCGATCCCAAGTTGGATAGGGAGAAAAGGGGATGCTGATTGCATATCACTCTTAAAAAAATCCATTGCATAAAATGTCACTGCTGATGCAAGTAAAGTATGCAGCGCAGATAAAAACTTCCCTGTGTGTTTTAAGTTTAAAAAACGACTCCACATCTTCTCACCTCAATTTTCCGTAACTGAACGGTGCGGGAAGTTATTTTCATTCAATGCGTTACTAAACAAAATTGGAGCGATGGATAATATTGAAAGAGATGATAAAAGTAATGTTGGCGAGTCATTTTCACCAAAGGACAACATTTCTTGTATAAATATTACTTGGGTTTTTTTGGATTCGTTACCGACATATCTGGTTTTTATTAAAGGGCTGCTGGCACTGAATGAATTTATTACCCTGAGAATTTCCAATTCTGAGATTTTCTTGTTAATCAAGAATTCAAAATTAAGTTTAAATACAACTAGGCTATTTTCATCTTTTGCAATCTCTAGAAATCTGAAGGTGACGGATTTGAATTTAAAAACACCTTTTATTACCCTTTTATTATCATTTTATTCATTGTCACCTTCGTCTGAGGTAACAACCAAATCACTAACGGAATTTATTTTTTGCAGATTTTCAATAACTCTTGAACGCATTTTATGGCCTTGCTTGTAAGTAATGATGAATTCTATTTTAAAACAAGTCGACTGGTGAAATCTAGGGCCGTACGTTCGATTAGCGAAGCGTAATCGGACGATTGCGGATTTTTACGTTAGTGGTTTCGGACAGTCGTTTCTTCGACACCTTTCTGGGACATCCACCTTTCTGGGTAAGCCGCAACCAGGCTGGTGATGGGATGAAAATCTGGGACCCCCATCTTTCTGAGCAAGCCTTAGCCAGGTTAGTGATAGGTAAAAGATGGGTGTCCCAATATGCAGCTTCCTGTCGATGGGCATACCTTGTCGCGGCGGTTGTGGGGTGGGGGTGATACTGCGAGGGGATGCGCTATAGTGGTGCCGCTCGTTTAACTGCCTTCAACCAACCGAGAACGCACCATGAACCGTGATATTGCTGCCCAGTTTATCAAGATGCTGACCAACCTCGACCTGTGCCTGGCCAAGGCCGCCGCCCATGCCGAGGCGAAGCAGTTCAATGTGGAGAACTTCTTCGGCGATCGGCTGATCGTCGACATGCTGCCACTCAGCAAACAGGTGCTGATCTGCTGCGATTCGGCCCGTACCTGTGTCGCCACCGCCAGCCATGGCGAGCAGCCCGTGATGGGGGATGAGCCGAAGACGATGGCGGATCTGCGCGCCCATATCGCCAAGACCATCGCCTTTTTGCAGAGCAAGCTGGATGCCGATTTCAGCCAGTTCGAGAGCGGTCGCTACGTCCCCCACTGGGCGGGCGGCAAGGGGATGGACGGTCATACCTGCGTGCATGAGTACGCCATCCCCAACTTCTATTTCCACCTCACCATGACCTATGCCCTGCTGCGCCGGGCCGGGGTCGATCTCGGCAAGCGGGACTATCTGGGCGGGTTGAACCTGCAATAAGTCTCAGGGTTGCCAGAATGAAGAGAGCCTGCCATGTGGCAGGCTCTCTTTTTTGGGCTGGCCGACGCGCGCAACCCGCTCGGGCCTGTGCCCGGCTACTCCGCCGGGATCTCGGGTTCGACCAGGGCAGCCAGCTGGGTCAGGGACTCCTGCCAGCCGAGATAGCACATCTCCACCGGTATGACCTCGGGGATCCCGGCCTGCTCGATGGCAAGCTCGGTGCCGCAAAGCACCTCGGTCAGGCTGATGGTCACCTGCATCACCCCTGGCAGGTTGGGGTCGTCGAAGCTGTCGGTGTAGCGGATGCGCTTGCCCGGCTCCAGTTCGAGGTACTCGCCGCCAAAGGCGTGGGCATGCCCGCTGGCAAAATTGCAGAATGACATCCGAAACGAGCCGCCAACCCTGGCCTCCAGCTGCGCCACCTGGCAGGTAAAGCCGTGGGGCGGCAGCCACTTGGCCAGCGCATCCGCCTCGATAAAGGCCCGATAGACCCGCATCGGCGGCGCCTTGAGCACCCTGTGCAGTCGTACTGTTCCCGTCGTCATGATCAACTCCTCCTGATTGAGATCCGCATCAAGGATAGTCGCCAGCGCTGGGTCATTCCGGTATGAGCGCCGGATCAGAAAGGACCGTTACTGTCGCGCAGCTTGTCGGGCAGGCCGTCATGATCACCCAGCTCGCGCTCGGGGACATCGTCCCAGTGCAACTTGCCGAGGGTGATATTGCGCTCGGGATGAACGGCGTAGTGGATACGGTTGTCCTCCCGATCGGTATCGCCGATGCAGAGCAGCCGCACCGGCTCCTCGGTGTTGTTGATAAAGGCGTGGGACAGCCCGTCACCGGCCTTGAAGCCCACCGAGTCGCCCGGTTGCAGCCGATAGAGTTCGCCGTCGAGCCAGACATCCGGCGTCCCTTCCAATACGTGGACGAACTCGTCCTCGGTCTTTTCGGCGTGGGGCCAGCTGGTGCGGTGACCGGGCTCGACGATCTCGTGGTGAATGCCGATCCGGCTAAAGCCAAAGTGTTTGCCGAGGGCGCAGCCGCGGGAAAGCGGCTCCTGACTGCCGGAGTAGTAGCGCGGCGTCTGCTCTTGCAGCTCGCGCCAGTGTTTGATGCAGGGGTGGCGATTCATAGTGGTTCCTTTTCTATGAGGATGCAGTCACGGGAGGGTCATCCTAACTGCCAGAATGCGGGGGAGAAAAGCAGAAATCGGCAGCCGGTTTCACTACTGATGGCGAGACGGCGGACTCGGCTACGTGTCGCGCGCCCGTCCAGCAAGGGCTGTGCGGCCATGTCAAAGGCAGCGGTGCGGATGCTTATTTGCCGCTGTTATTTTCCGATATTGTCCGCCAGCTGTTTGGCGCGGCTGGGAGCCCACTGGTCGATCATCTTCTCCATCTCCTCGGCGGTGATGGGCTCATCCTTGTGGGTGCTGTCAGGGCTTTCGCGGGCATCCATCACCCAGACCGGCTCCCTGTCCTGTGCAGTGTCATGGTTTGACGCTGTGAGTGTGGGCGGATGCAGAAGATGTTGTGGGTGACAGAAGCGGTATGGGCCACCAAGGGAATGCGTTTGCAGACTCCTTGCAGAATGAGCCCGTCGCCTCCGGCCGCTTGGTGTTGCACCGGGTCAATAACCTTGCTGATGCAGCCGCGACGCGGGCTGCAGGGGTGCCAATGAACTGACCAAGAAGACGGATTGTCAGTTGAGCCAGCAGGATCATGGTCGACGAACGTCAGATGTCGGGCTGGCTTTGCAGCATCCAGGTGGTCGATTTCATCAGCGAACCGCTCTCGCTCCACCATATCGAAGGGGTTGTCTGTGCGTTGGAGAACAGACCAGACCCCGTATCCGGAGCACCATTACCACGGCATGGGTCGTTTATGTCATCCAATATGCAACATTTAGGAGAAAGAAATGACCATGGGAACCATTCTGCTGATCGTTCTTGTCTTGTTGTTGATCGGCGTCATTCCAAGCTGGCCGCACAGCCGAGGCTGGGGTTACGGCCCAAGCGGCGCCATTGGACTGGTGCTGACCATACTGCTCATCCTGGTCTTGCTCGGCAAGATCTAGGCAACCTAGCACCGGAGAAACCACCACATGATACAAAGCAAAGCTATCCTCATCGCCATCTCGCTGCTCCTCACACTCGGGGTGAGCGGATGCGACCAGCCAGGGTCGGCCGAACAGGCCGGCAAGAAAATTGATGACGCCGCCAGCGAGACTGGCGAGAAAGTCGATGCAACCGTCGACAAGTATGAAGACAAGATGACTGAGCAAACTGCCAAAAGTGCCCAGTCCTGGAATGACACCGAAGTGACGGCCAAGGTCAAAGCCGAGTTCCTCAGCGAGCCTGGTTTGAAGTCAATGGACATCAGTGTCAACACTGTCCAGGGTATGGTCACTCTGACCGGTACTGTCGATTCGCGAATCAACAGCGACAAGGCCAGTGCCCGTGCGATGGCCATCAGCGGCGTCAAGGGTGTCGTTAACCAGCTCGTTGTCACGGCTGTCCAATAACGCTATCGCTCATCAGCACCCAAGGAGAACACCATGGAAGTGCAAAAGGCATACAAGGAAAAGTTGAATGCTCAGCTCAATGAGTGGAGCAGTCAGATCAATCTGCTGGAAGCCAAAATGGAAAACATCTCGGCCGATCTGAAAGTCAAACGGGCGAAAGAGATCCAGGCTTTGCGTGCCAAACAGCACGCTGCCTCCGACAAGATGGATGAGCTCGGCAAGGCAAGCGGTGAATCCTGGGAGCAGGTCAAGTTGACCGCTGACAAGATGTGGAGCGACCTGAAGACTGGTCTGGCCGAAGCCCAGTCGAAGTTCAAGTAAGCACTGAGTTTTACGCCTTTGGGCCAATCTGGTCCGGTTGCGAAAATCAGGCATAAAATCATCATTCCAGCGAAAGCTGGGATGATGATTCTCTCATCTGGCCGCACCCCCCGGTGACTGCGCGCTTCACTGAAATACCCCATCAAGGCCGGCGCGGTTCAGCGACAGGCCGAATCGATACACACCACAGCACTACATCAGTCCGGGTCTGTGGAAAAGAGGCTGCGGCTGCCGCTTTCTGACACGCCAAAACATTCATCCCCCCCTCAAGTGCCGATTTGGCATGGTCAAATTTGCTCACACTGCGCCGGGTTTCAGAACCGCTGTCAGTTGTTTGAATACTCCTGGGCTTCAAGGTGCGGTGTGGCCTGCATGGCACTTTGTACTGTCTGGAACAGAGTGATCAGGCGTGATCGATAGGTGTGGTGAGTCAATACCGTCAGTTGCCCATGGGCGGCGATGGCGGCGCGTTCTTCCTCGTGGCTCAGGTAATAGCGGCAGATCTCCAGAAGGTCCTGCTCGTCGCGGAAGATCACCAGATCCTTGCCCGGGGTAAAGAGGTGATGCAGGTCTTCCTTGTCATTCGTCACCATAAACCCACCCGCTCCCAGTATGTCGAACACCCGCATGGGCAGACCCGACTCGACGAAGCTGCGGATCAGATTGAGGTTGATCCTGCTGCGTTGAAAGAGGCGCGGCATCATCTCGTAATGTTCGGCGTGTCCGCAGTAGGCGTCGGTACGTGTTGCCCACTCTTCGTTTCCGTACACGGCTACTCGCTCAAACCGAGCCTCCAGTGCCCGGATAGCGGCCACCCTCTCCCGATAGGAGTGCTCGCGCCCCAGCAGATAGACCAGTTTTTCCTGTTCGCTCAGGTAGGCGAGCCCGCTGAGCGGGTACACCTCCTTCACGATCTTCAGATGAGCCGCCGTGAGTTGTTCGGTCAGGGAAAAGCAGGCTGAATGCGTATCGAGTTGTGCAATCAAGTCTTCCAGTATTTGCAGTTGCCCAGCGGCTAGCCGTGGTCTGATGTGGGTCTGGTATTCCGAAGGGGTCAAGTTGGCGATGAAGGAGACATCGTGATCATAGCCGGGCTCTGCGGGGATCAAGCGCTGCTCGTTCACCGCTACCGGCAGGTAATAGACGTTGCCCTGACTGCGCTCCTTGAGTCTGCTTGCCACGGCCAGGTCGTAGACAAACGTGAAAGAGAAGGGGTTGCAGATCGCCTCCTGATACAGGCCATAGCAAGGGGTGTCGACCACCCATGCAATGTAGGGCTTGCGCAAAGCTTCGGCTGCTTGAGAAAGGAAAGGGTTGAAGTTGATGCTGAAGAGATAATCGAAGGAGAGAAACGGCAGTTTGGTAAACACCTCGGGCGAATAGGTCATGGGTATCACGTTAAACCCCAGTGCCTGGAGTGTGTCCATGCAATCTCTGGCTATGGTGGCATGCTCAAAGCAGAGCACGGTTGCTGCCTGATCCTTCATTTTTTCTTCCCATTATCCATCGTGTTCCCCGTCATGGGGACGCGCCACAAGCCCTTGAGGCCACCTGCTTGTGCGACAGCCCAAGATGTCTGCAAACCAGTTATTCCCTGATGGCAGGCCTGTTACCCCATCACTGGATGCACCTGTTTTCCTGACAACCTCCTCTTCACTGGGCTTAAACAGACCGGCAGTAAGGCGGCGTTGCCTGGATGTGGCCTTTGTTCTTCTTGGATAAAAGAAAGCTTCGCATGAGGCCGTTTTGTCGGCAATCACCCAAGCTGGGGGGGATGGCAACATGCTGTCCGCGGTAGAGGTTGCTCGCGAGATTGATGATCCGGGGTGGCTTGTTTCAGTGGTTCACTGGTTGCCGCTCTCATCCTTGTTGCGTATCCGCCGTCAGCTTCTTTCGCTAACACTGTGATTTTTCAGTGGATTGGTAAGGATTTGATCAAGGTTGAGGTTATTGCGGCCATTCGCTCATATAATCGCCGCCATGAAAATGATTCGGATGGATTCGATGGTCACGCTGATGGCGGCCCTGTTCGGGCTGCTCTGCACCAGTCTGGTATGGGCGGCACCCACACCTTTTGTCGCCATTCCGACCGGCCCGTCAGCGGCCAGTGCGACAACGACCCGGGTCGGCATGGAGCCGCTGCTCTCCTGGTTTACCGGCGAGTTTTCCAGTCGCGAGCAGGCCGGCTATGACACTCGTTTCACCAGCGCCGAGCTGCGGCTGGTGGAGATTTGGCCCGGTTATCAAGGCTTTCGCTGGGTCTATGCCGAGCAGTTCCTGACCGAGCGCTCGGTGCGCCCGTTCCGTCAGCGTATCTACCGTTTTTCTCCCGTGCCCGATGGCCGCATCCTGATGGCCGAACTGACCATGCCCAGAGCCGTCGACTTTGCCGGTGCCTGGCGCGACCCCGGACTGCTTGACTCCCTTACCCCGCAACAGCTCTCTTTGCGCCAGGGCTGCGAGGTCTGGCTGAGCCGTCAACCCTCGGGGGAGTATGCAGGCCACAGCAAGGTCGGCAGCTGCGCCACCAACTTCGGCGGTGCCAGCACACTGGTGCAATATCTCTGGGTCGGCCCCGACAGCGTCAGATTGCTGGATCGCGCCTACGACAACGAGGCCCATCAGCGCTGGGGCAGCCCGGGTGAGGGTTATGTCTATCTGCGCAAGGTGAAGCAGCGCGGGGAGTAGCCGGCCTGGTCTCCCTCTTGAGCGGGCTAATCCAGTTCATGGCGCTGCTCGCTGAGATAGTCGATCAGCAGTCGAAGCCGAAGCGGCATGGGTTCGCGGGCGGGATAGAGCATATTGACAGGGCGAGGGGCGGGCAGAGCATCCGGCAGTATTTCCAGCAGGACGCCGCTTTCCAGCTCCGGAGTCAGCAGGGCCCTGGGTTGCAGCACTATGCCCGCATGGTTGATCGCGGCTACCTTGAGGGCGCTGCCATGGTTGCTGATGAACTGGCTGTCCCACAGGTGCAGGTGTTCGAGGGGAAAATCCTCGGCCAGGCTCGATTGTGTCAGCCAGGGGGTGAAACCCAGGCACTGATGGCGGGCCAGGTCAGCCAGTGCCATGGGGGTGCCGTGGCGTTGCAAATAGCGCGGCGAGGCGCAGAACACAGAGGTTGAGCTGGTCAGTGGGCGAGCGATATAGGCGGCATCCTTGGGGGTGCCGACCCGAAAGATGAGGTCAAAACCGTCGCCAATCACATCGACCAGCCGATCGCAGAGATCCAGCTCGATGCGGATCTGTGGATACTGCGCCATGAAGCGGCACAGCAAGGGGGTCAGCCGATAGCTGCCGAAGGTGATGGGGGCATTGATGCGGATCTTGCCCGCAGCCTGACCTGTGTGGGCCCGGGTGTTCTGCTCCAGTTCCCGATAGTGCTGCAACAGGTTCTGGCAACCGCCGAGGTACTCTCTGCCCGCCTCGGTCAGGCTCTGGCGGCGGGTGTTGCGATTGAGCAGACGGGATCCGACCCTGGCCTCCAGCCACTTGATGTACTTGCCTATCATGGCCGGCGTCATCTCGAATCTCTCCGCGACGGCACTGAAGCTGCCCGCGCGGGCGACCTCGACGAAGATCTCGATGGCGGTCAGACGGTCCACTCTAAACTCCTGGTTTATAAAGCCGAGCGCCACTATGTCTGGCTGGCGAAGCGGCTGTCAATATACTGGGCGGCACTACACCGACCATGGAATGCCCTGTGATGAGTCTCGAATATTACGCCCTCTACCTGCTGCTCGCCGTGGGGACTGTGCTCAGCCCCGGGCCTGCGGTGATCTACACCATAGGCAACACCCTGACCCGGGGGACCCGCCACGCCATCGCCGGTTTTGTCGGAGTGGCTGTGGGGATCCTGCTGGTGGCGACCCTGGCCTCGCTGGCTGTGCTCTGGTTTACCCACTGGTTGGCCGAGGGACAGCAGATCCTGACCCTGGGTGGCGCCCTCTATCTGCTCTATCTGGGGGTGAACTCCTGGCGTCAGCGCGCGGTCGGCCCGGTCGTCGGGGCCTCGACCGATCGGGATTGCGGCCGCAGTTTCGCGAAGGGAGCGCTCATCAGCCTGCTCAATCCCAAGGCGATCATCTTCTTCACCAGTCTGTTTCCCCAGTTCATCGATTTTCGTCAGGGGGCGCTGGGCCAGTGCATGCTGCTGGCACTGACCTTCAGCGCCGTTGTGCTGGTGGTGCACGGCGGCTACTGTCTGGTGTTTCGCTGGGTAGGCTTGCAGGGGTATGGCGAGCGTTTCGCCAGAGGTATCAACCGGTTGTCGGCCGTGATGTTCACCGGCTTCGCAATCCTGCTGCTGATGAGGGCGCTGGGCTGAAGTAAAGGAGAGAGCTGGTGGTATGACGCCCGCTCCGCGGTCATCAGGCCGGGACATAAGGAAAGGTATTTCAACGGGATGGCGCACTTGTGCGCCATCCCGTTACTTCATTAGAGCTTGAACAGCGGCCGCAGGCGAATGCCGATCAGGCTGCCGGCCAGGGCTATCAGCATCCAGACCCAGCCGTGCAGGCTGCCCGACGCCGTGCCATCGAAGAAGCCACCCAGATTGCAGGCGCTGTACATGGCGCCCATCCCCATCAGCAGGCCGCCCAGGATGGATGCCAGGCTGTTGCCGAGCCGCATCGGGACGAAGTTGCCGCCACCGTTGATGCAGCGCGCCAGCATGGCCCCCAGGATCCCCAGCCAGAACATGCCGACCATGGGGTTGATGAAGAGCGGCTGGGCCAGTTTCGGGTTCCCCTCGAACAGGCCGAACAGGGAGGCGCCGCGCAGCGCCATGTCATAGACGGCGCCCGTGATGGTCCAGGCAGAGCCGTGCAGGGCGACCACGGAGGAGTTGAGCAGGGCGATGAGGATGCCGCCGGTCAGCACGGTGAAGCGGCCGTCGCGCCAGAACAGGTTGCCACCGCTGAAGAGGGGCTTGAGCTCGCCGGTGCGTTTGAGTTCGCTGTTGCGAAACAGCAGGAAGAGCACGGCGACCAGCGCCAGGTTGAGCAGCATGCCGCTCCAGAGATTGCCGGTCAGATCCTTGGCCAGTACCACCTGGCTGGAGAAGGTAGCCTCCAGCTCGGGGCGGAACTGGTTGCTGATCAGGGTGCCGATGCCGTAGCAAATCAGCACCAGCCAGAAGCGGGGTTGCCCCTCGCCGCAGCAGTAGAGGGTGCCGGTGGCGCAGACGCCCGCCAGCTGCATGCCGATGCCGAACAGGAAGGCGCCGACGATGAAGGGAATGCCGATGGCCATCACGTTGCCCACCATGGCGTCGCCAAACAGGGCGTGGCTAAAGGAGAGGAAGCAGGTGAACAACAGAATTTCGATGGCGATGGTGAGCAGGTGAACCCGCACATAGTAGCTGTTGCGCTTGGTCAGCATTTCGCGCCAACCGAAGACGATGCCGAAGCGGCTGAAGGAGAGGGTGAAGCCGAAGCCGAATCCGATCAGGGCCATCAGAGCCCATTTCATACCAAAGGTGTTGCCGAGCCAGAGTAACGCTCCCCCCGCGAGTACCACGATGGGGAGCGACCATTTTCGATTCATCTTGTTGTTTCCTGTGCGTCATGTGTGAGTGGAAGCCGTGCATCCTATTCCCACATTGAGTCCGATTCCAGCGCGGATCCGTGCCTGTGGCGGAAAATGAAAGCAAAACCCCATCCAGATCAATTCCTGGCAAGGGCCCATGGCGAAATGAGTATGAATCTATTTCAGGGGCGGGAAATAATGGTGTGACGAGTGTGAAACTAATTAAATGGAAAAAGATGAATTTAAATTTTGCGCCCTCGAATGCTTTTGGGTAGAATCTCGGCGTGTTATCAACAGATGGAAGGATATTATGGAAAGCGACAGTTGTAGCCGATTGCAAATCGCGATGTGGGCTTGCCAGAGCTGAGGTTGATATCCTTTCTTCCCCCTCACTCTGATTGCTCAGAGTGCAGCATAGAGTGCAGCATCTATATGAGTCATCTTCGACTCTCACAACCGCTTAATCCCGGCCTTCATCAGGGATTGCCGTTGTAAATCTGGATTGTTCCGCTCACCTGCGAGCCATGCCGCTTCGCGATCCTGCAATTGAACGCTTCATCATGCGCCCCGGGTGCTGCCCGTCAGGGCCGCCACAGCGTCGGAACTGTGCATCCGTACCGTGGCCGGGAAGTGATCGAGCGTGAAATAACAAGATGGACAATACCATATTGAAAACAGATTAGTTTTCGATAGGACAGGTTGCGAAATAAAATAATTGACGTGATTGCTCAATATATTCCGGTCGTGGCAAAGGTTGCGCCGCAATATTTCCATGGGGCGCGGTTTTCTCCGTTATATTCACCCGCCCGGCATCGCTGACATTATTCCCTGCCCGGCATCCAGTTATTTCTAGCTGTTGTTATCCTTATTTCCTTTATGGGTGTATGCCGCCCTGGTGGCGGGATCACCGGACTCGTCCGCCGATAATACAGACCCGTGGGTCATGCTCGCCAACGACAGTGTATCTGGCTGTCAGTGGCCGCACCCGGCCCTCTCTCCACCCCACTCGGAGGATATCGTATGACCGAAGAGCCCAAGCCTCGACCCTCGGGGTCCACGCCTCCCCACGCCTGATCCCCTGCGGGTAACAGGATGCGGAGTCCTGATCCCTGATAGCCCCCTACCTGCTGGCAAGCTTGCCCGACAGACATACCGTCTGGCGGCAGCCATGCTGCGCCTGCGCCAACCGGGGGCCCATTGCCTGTCTCACATTAGAACTGACGCCTGGCCTGGCCCGCGACAGGGCCTTGCTGCAAGCGAAAATCAGGATAAAGAGTTATGAAGCAACAACATACCGCCAGCCGGCACAAGCAAAAGGGATTCGTCTCCCCGGGCCGTGCCAATGAGAAGCTCTCCTCTCGGGTGCTCGACGAGGCCGACAAGTCCCTCGAATACACCCTCACTGCCGTGCGCGGCAATATCGACGGCCTGACCTCGACCGAGGCGGCCAACCGTCTGGTCCAGTTCGGCCCCAACGAGGTGACCCACGACAAACCGCCCCATCCGCTGATCCAGCTGATGCAGGCGTTCAAGAACCCCTTCGTGATGGTGCTGATCGTGCTCGGGCTGGTCAGCTACGTGATGGACGTGCTGATGGCCGAGCCGGGTGACGAGGATTGGGTCAAAGTGATCATCCTCGGCGTCATGGTCAGCCTGAGCGGCCTGCTCCGCTTCTGGCAGGAGTACCGCTCGGCCAAGGCGGCCGAAACCCTCAAGTCGCTGATGCGCAACACCGCCACCGTGCTGCGCCACCCTTCGCCGGGAGCCCCTTCCCAGCGCAAGGAGGTGGCGATGGTCGAGCTGGTGGCCGGTGACATAGTGCACCTGCAGGCGGGGGACATGATCCCGGCCGACATCAAGCTGATCGAATCCCGCGATCTCTTCATCAGCCAGGCGGTGCTGACCGGCGAGGCCCTGCCGGTGGAGAAGTACGACACACTGGGAGCCGTGGCCGAGAAGTCGGCGGACGGCAGCAGCACGGGGGAGGTGGGTCTGCTCGACCTGCCCAACATCTGCTTCATGGGCACCAACGTGGTGAGCGGCACCGCCAAGGCGGTGGTGGTGGCGACCGGCAGCGACACCTACTTCGGTTCGCTGGCCCGCAACGTGGTGAGCCACAAGCGCATCGAAACCAGCTTCGATCGGGGTGTGAACAGTGTCACCCGGCTGCTGATCCGCTTCATGCTGGTGATGGTGCCCGTGGTCTTCATGCTGAGCGGCGTCAGCAGCGGTGACTGGATGTCGGCGCTCACCTTCGCGCTGGCGGTGGCGGTGGGGCTGACCCCGGAGATGCTGCCCATGATAGTCTCCGCCAACCTGGCGCGGGGCGCCGTGGCCATGGCCAAACGCAAGGTGGTGGTCAAGCGGCTCAACTCGGTGCAGAACTTTGGTGCCATGGACGTGCTCTGCACCGACAAGACGGGCACCCTGACCCAGGACAAGATCATCCTGGAGCACCACTACGACGTGCGCGGCAGCCGGGACGACAGGATCCTGCAGCTGGCCTGGCTCAACAGTTATCATCAGAGCGGCATGAAGAACCTGATGGACATAGCGGTGATCGAGCACGCCGATGTGCTGGGTGACAGCTGCAAGCCGAGCAACTACAGCAAGGTGGATGAGCTGCCGTTCGACTTCGTGCGTCGTCGCCTGTCGGTAATAGTGCAGGATGATCTGGGCCAGCAGCTGATGGTCTCCAAGGGGGCGGTCGAGGAGATGCTCTCCGTCTCCAGCCACATCGACGACGGCAAGCAGATCCGCGAGCTGGATGAGATTGAGCGCCGTGCCCTGCTGCGCCGCAGCGAGGAGTACAACGCCGACGGTTATCGGGTGCTGATAGTGGCGACCCGCGATATCCCGGCTGCCGAGTGCAAGCAGAGCTACCGGACCAGTGACGAGGCCGGACTGGTGGTGCGCGGCTTCCTCACTTTCTTCGATCCGCCCAAGGATTCAGCCGCCCCGGCCATCCGTGCGCTGAATGACTACGGCGTGGCGGTCAAGGTGCTGACCGGTGACAACCCCATCATCACCAGCAAGGTGTGTCGCGATGTGGGGCTGAATCCGGGGGTGCCGCTGCTCGGCAAGGATATAGAGGTGATGGACGACGTGGCCCTGTGCACAGTCGTCAAGCACACCACCATCTTCGCCAAGCTCACCCCGCTGCAGAAGTCGCGGGTGGTGAAGGCGTTACAGGCCAACGGCAACACGGTCGGTTTCCTCGGTGACGGCATCAATGACGCTCCGGCGCTGCGGGATGCGGACGTGGGAATTTCGGTGGACAGCGGTGCCGACATCGCCAAGGAGACGGCCGACATCATCTTGCTGGAGAAGAGCCTGATGGTGCTGGAAGAGGGAGTGGTCAAGGGACGCGAGACCTTCGGCAACATCCTCAAGTACCTCAACATGACTGCCAGCTCCAACTTCGGCAACGTCTTCTCGGTGCTGGTCGCCTCCGCCTGGCTGCCCTGGGCGCCCATGCTGGCGATGCAGATGCTGATCCAGAACCTGGTGTATGACGTCTCCCAGATGCTGCTGCCCTGGGACAAGATGGATCCCGAGTTCCTCAAGCGCCCGCGCAAGTGGGAAGCGAGCAACATCAAGCGCTTCATGCTGTGGCTCGGCCCGACCTCCTCGGTGTTCGACATCAGCACCTTCTGCCTGATGTGGTTCGTGTTCGGTGCCGGCGCCATGTATGCCACCGCCAACGGCAGCATGGATCCCCTGGTCAATGGTCAGGCCATCATGAACTCGGGCTGGTTCATCGAGGGGCTGGTCTCCCAGACCCTGGTGGTGCACATGCTGCGGACCCGCAAGATCCCCTTCCTGCAGAGCACGGCTACCCTGCCGGTGCTGTTGTCGACCTCCATCGTCATCGCCATCGGCTGCTACCTGCCGTTCTCGCCGCTGGCGGAGCACTTCGGCTTCATCACCCTTGAGGCGCCCAGGTACTTCATGTGGCTGGTGATCACCATGCTGGCCTACATGGGGCTGACCCAGGCGATCAAGACCATCTACATCAAGCGCCACGGTCAGTGGTTCTGACGGGATAAGCCTGTCATCAAGCACCACAGTCGGTGGTGCCCGGTGTGAACCAGATTGTCATGCGGATCTTTATTCGTGTGAACGCAAAGAGGGATGGCTCAGGCCATCCCTCTTTTTCATGGGGGGGGGGAGGAGATCAGTGCGGGACCAGGGCATAGGCCTCGCCAGCCATGCCGGTCAGGATGGAGAGGCTGACGGCGCCGAACAGCAGACCCGTGACCAGATTGAGTGGACGCTGGATCCGGCCAAGCAGGCGTTGGGCCCGCGGGGTGGAGAGGCTCCAGGCCAGCACGCCGAACCAGACCAGAGAGAGCAGGAACAGCTCCAGCACCAGCAGGCCGCGCGTCAGCCCGTCCACCTGCGGCGTCACCATGGCCGCCAGCAGTCCCATGAAGAACAGCAGCGCCTTGGGATTGAGCAGATTGGTGGCAAGCCCGCTCCCTATCCCCTTGCGCCAGCCCTGCTGCTCTCCGCCAGCCTTGAGGGCCAGTGTTGCCGAGCTGTGCCAGGCGGCCTTGAGCGCCCCCCAACCGAGCCAACCCAGATAGAGGGCGCCGACCACCTTCACCGCCATGAAGAGCCAGGGATGTTCGGCTATCAGCAGGCTGATGCCGGTCAGGCTGAGGGTGGCGTGCAGCAAGATGGCGAGTGCTATGCCGAGCGCCGCCCCCAGTGCCGTTGGCCTGTGCAGGCTGGTACGCAAGATCAGCGCGAAGTCCGGCCCAGGGCTCGCCAGTGCGATCAGGTGGATAAGACCTATGGTCAGAAACAGGCTGGTGAACATGGTGAAACCTCGATGACGGTATGAGGTGACAGCATGGGGGATCAGGGCGGGGAGGCGATTGTAAAAGATTGCATCTGCTGCCGGTCATCGACCGGGCTGGGCTGTCATGGCCCTGGCTAGCCGGGCTGGCCCGTAAAAGACTGCATCTGTTGGCGGTAATCGGCGGGAGTCAGCCCGAATGCCTGCCGGAAACCGTGGTGGAAGTGGCTCTGATCGAAGAAGCCGACCGCCAGCGCCACCTCGCTCACCGGCAGGCCGCTGCCGAGCAGGCGCTTGCCCTGCTCCAGTCTCAGTCGCTTGAGCCAGGCATAGGGGGTCATGCCTGTCTTTTTCTTGAACTGACGCAGGAAGGCGAAGCGATCCAGCCCGAACAGGGCGGCCAGATCCTCCAGGCTGTGGCGCTCATCCAGTCGGGCCAGCAGATAGTCGCGCAGGTATCTGAGTTGGGGGTCCGCCAGGGCGTGGCGCTCCGGCGCTATGTGCAGCAGCTCGCCGAGCAGGGCCAGCAGCTGACTCTCCGCCAGCAGGCCGTCCGCCTGGGGCGTGTCCAGGTACATGTGCAGCCGGGCGAAGCCCTGATAGAGGTCGGGACGGCTCTGTAAGCCCTTGTCGAAGAAAGGTTCGGGGCTGTCCGGCAGCCAGCGCGCCAGCTGTTCGGGTGCGATGGCAAACACCCGCACCTCGTACCCTTCCGGCAGCAGGCTGAGGCCGTCGTGCATCTCGTCCGGGTTGACGGTGGAGAGCTCGCCGCGCACCAGATTGTGGCTGCTGCCCTTGTGGATGAATTTCTGGCCGCCCTGCTGCACCAGACCTATGTGATAGTCCAGGTGAACGTGGCGGCCATAGCTGAACTCCCTGTGGTGGGAGTGGGAGAGTTCAACCCCCGGCAGCAGCCGGGATTGCCAGTAGTGGATGCGGGATTGGGGAGCGCTCATCGGCTATTGATAACCTGAAACCCGAATATTGGCTTGTAGATTATTGCAGTGTCGACGCGGCCATGCCGTCAACCCTGACTGGCAGCCCGGCGCCGCTTGCCGCTGCGCAGTCCGTCCAGGCTGAACAGCACAAGCGCACTCCAGATGCAGCCGAAGGTGATCAGCTTGTCCGGTGTCAGCGCTTCCCCGTACAAAGTCACCGCCAGTATGAACATCAGGCTGGGGCCTATGTACTGGAAGAAACCCAGGGTGGAGAGCTTGAGGCGGGTGGCAGCTGCGGTGAAGCAGAGCAGGGGCGCCGTGGTGACGGCTCCGGCGGCGATCAGCAGCAGGTTGAGGTGCCAGTCGTTCTCTGTCATATGGCTGGTGGGGCTGTCGGCAAATCCCCACAGGTAGATGGCGGCTGGCGGCAGCATGATCATGGTTTCGATCAGCAGGCCGGTGAGGGCATCGAGGGCCAGCTTCTTGCGAATGAGGCCGTAGATGGCAAAGCTCGAGGCCAGTACCAGGGCTATCCAGGGCAGGGAGCCGAAGGCGATGAGCTGGACGGTAACACCGATCACCGCCAGTCCCACGGCCCACCACTGCAGGCGACGCAGCTGTTCACTCAGGAACAGCATGCCGAGCAGCACGTTGAACAGCGGATTGATGTAGTAGCCGAGGCTCGCATCCAGCATGTGGCCGTTGTTGATGGCCCAGATAAAGAGCAGCCAGTTGCCGCCGACCGTGACCGAAGTGAAGGCCAGGGTCAGCAGCACTTTTGGCTGACGCAGCACGGCCTGCACCTTGTGCCACTGGCGCCCGAGCAGGGTCAGCACCATCAGCAGAACGCAGGACCAGATCATGCGGTGGGTCAGGATTTCGGCGGCCGGTACGGCGGAGAGGGTTTTGAAATAGATGGGGGCGAGACCCCAAAGGGTATAGGCGCACAAGGCATAGATGATGCCCTGACGCTGAACTTGTTGCTGCATGCGGATAACCTTCACTGGAGAGTCGGACGTTGGAAAACATCGCAAAAAATCAGTGTAGCGATCCTTTTGGAGGGAAAGAAGTGAATAAATGGTGATCGGCGGATTTTAGCGGTACGTTTCTCTGCTCAGCGGCCCCCGCCACGACGGATCTTCTCGACGTCCAGCAGCAACCACAGCATGAGTGCGATGGCGGAGATCCACGGACCCCAGATCACATAGGCCTCACCCTGCCCCAAGAGGTAGAACAGCAGGGGCAGTCCTATCACCAGAAACAGTACACTTCCCAGAAAAAATAGCATTTTTATCTTTATATTTAAGGGCTTGTCTAGTTGACGATTATATCGATTGAGGCGGGCGATGAAAGGGCAAAAATGAAAAAGGAGGATTTCTCCCCCTATTTCACGAATGAGCGTCATTTCTGATGCTATTCGAGCTGGATCCAGGTGCTTTTCAGCTCGGTGTACTTCTCCAGGGCGTGCAGTGACTTGTCGCGGCCGTTGCCGGATTGCTTGAAGCCGCCAAACGGCATCGTCATGTCGCCGCCATCCCAGTTGTTGACGAAGACGGTGCCGGCACGCAGGGCGCGGGAGCCCTTGATCGCCTTGTTGAGATCCGCCGTCCAGAGTGCTGCGGCCAGGCCGTAGTCGGTGTCGTTGCCAAGGGCGATCGCCTCTTCCAAGGTATCGAAGCCGGTTACCGCCAGCACAGGGCCGAAGATCTCCTCGCGGAAGATACGCATCTCGGGCGTCACCTCGTCGAAGATGGTGGGCTCGATGTAGAAGCCACCGCTCTCCATATTGGTGCGCTTGCCCCCCAGCAGCAGCTTGGCCCCTTCCTGCTGACCGATATCGATGTAGCGCAGCACCTGCTCCATCTGGATGCCATCGACCATGGCGCCGATGCGGGTGGCGGGATCGAGGGGGTTGGCCGCAATCCACTCACGCGCATGGGCCAGCAGCCGTTCCATAAATTTCGGCTTGATGCTGTTTTGCACCAGCAGGCGGGAGGCGGCGGTACACACCTCACCCTGGTTGTAGAAGATGGCGCCGGCGGCACTCTTGGCGGCGGCGTCCAGATCCGGCGCATCCGCCAGTATGATGTTGGGGCTCTTGCCACCACACTCCATAAAGGCGCGCTTGAGGTTGGACTTGCCGGAGCACTCCACCAGATGTTTGCCGATCTTGGTGGAGCCGGTGAAGGTGATGCAATCCACGTCCATGTGCATGGCCAGCGCCTCGCCCACTGTATGGCCAAAGCCCGGCAACACGTTGAAGACACCGTCAGGAATGCCCGCCTCTTTCGCGATCCCTGCGATGCGCAGGGCGGTGAGGGGGGATTTCTCGGAGGGCTTGAGGATGACCGAGTTGCCGGTGGCCAGTGCCGGGCCCAGCTTCCAGCAGGCCATCACCAGCGGGAAGTTCCAGGGGACTATGGCGGCGACCACGCCGAGGGCCTCTCGGGTCACCAGCGCCAGAGCGGACTCTTCCACCGGCGCGACCTGATCGTAGATCTTGTCGATGGCTTCGGCGTTCCAGGCGATGCAGTTGGCAGCGGCGGGGGCGTCATACCCCATGGCATCACCGATGGGCTTGCCCATGTCCAGCGACTCAAGCAGTGCCAGCTCCACCTTGTTGAGACGCATCAGGTCGGCGAAGCGCTGCATGATCAGCTTGCGCTGTTTCGGGGCCAACCCGCTCCAGCGTTTGTCATTGAAGGCGGCGCGGGCGGCCTGCACCGCCAGCTCGGCATCGGCGGCATCGCAGGCGGCGACCTTGGTCAGCAGCTTGCCGTTGGCCGGGTTGATGCAGTCGAAGGTGGCGCCATTGATGGCATCCCGGTAGCTGCCGTCGATGAAGGCTTGGGAGGGCAGGGTCAGATGGGCGGCCTTGTGTTGCCACTGGGCCAGGGTCAGGTCACTCATGTTCACTCCTTGAACCGGCAAAGAATTGGTATCCGCGTATCAATATGCTAAACATACTGCCGCTTGTAAATCCATCCTGTAACATTTTGTTAAACATTTGAGGCTGCTCCCGTCAGAAACTGGCCGGGATGCTTTGCCTGAGAGCAGCTCGAACACTGTTCAATGATGCTGCCTTGCGACTCTGTGTGGCCTTCGAGATCAGCCCGAACCCTGTCAAATGGCGATTTGGAAACTGGCCGGCGTGACTTGCCCGAGATCAGTCCGAACCCTGTCAAATGGCGGCTTAGAAACTGGCCGGCGTGTTGGCAGAGATCAGCACGCACTCCTGCTCGCCCACGTTGCGAAAACGGTGCGGCGTGCGGCTGTCGAAGTAGTAGCCATCACCCGGTGCCAGCTGGTGGATCTGCTCGCCAATGGTCACCTCGACCGTCCCCTGAATGACGATGCCGCACTCTTCCCCTTCGTGGCTCAGCATGTCGTCACCCGTGTCTGCGCCTGGCGGGAGTATCTCCTGCATCATGCCGATGGCACGGTTGGCGCGGCTGTGGCCCACCAGTCGGTAGCTGATGGGATGGGTGCCGAGATCCGGCATGTCGCTGGCGCGGAAGATTACCTCTGTCCCCATCTCTGTCTCTTCGGTGAAGAAGCTGGCCAGGGACATGGGAATGCCTTCGAGTACCTTGCGCAGTGAGGACACTGAGGGGCTCACCTGATTTTTCTCGATCTGGGAGATAAAACCGTTGGTCACACCGGAGCGTTTGGCCAGCTCGCGCTGGGAGAGGGCCGCCTTGGTGCGAACCGCCTTGAGGCGGTGACCGATATCCATCAATAGACACTCCTTGACTGTTTACTATTATTAAAATTGTGTTAAATATCTTATACCACCCCGGTCGGGGTGACACCAAGCAGGGCAACATTGAGCCCTTTTTTATGGATTCAGGTGTTTAATTTAATAGGCATAAGCCGATAGTTACTAAACACCTTAAGGATGAGGTGACCATGAAACCGATCAGCGACATCAATACGCCCTCCGACATGTCCGCCTTCTGGATGCCGTTCACCGCCAACCAGCAATTCAAGGCGGCGCCGCGCATCCTGAAGTCGGCAGAGGGGATGTATTATCACTCAGAGGATGGCCGCAAGATACTGGATGGCACTGCCGGGCTCTGGTGTTGCAACGCGGGCCATGGTCGCCGCGAGATCGCCGAGGCGGTTTCCCAGCAGATTTCCCACCTCGATTTTGCTCCTACCTTCCAGATGGGGCATCCCCTGCCGTTCGAGCTGGCCAACCAGCTGGTGGAGATAGCCCCCCAAGGGTTCGGCCACGTCTTCTATACCAACTCGGGTTCTGAATCTGTGGATACGGCGCTGAAAATAGCGCTGGCCTGGCAGCGGGCGAGGGGGCAGGGCACCCGTACCCGGCTGATTGGCCGCGAGCGTGGCTATCACGGGGTCGGTTTTGGCGGCATCTCTGTGGGGGGGATCCCCGGCAACCGCAAGTGGTTCGGCTCCCTGCTGACCGGAGTGGATCATCTGCCCCACACCCTCAATATTGCCAAGCATGCCTTCACCAGGGGATTGCCCGACGAAGACGTGACCCTGGCCGACGAGCTGGAGAAGATCGTCTTCCTGCACGATGCCAGCAACATAGCGGCTGTCATCGTCGAACCCATAGCCGGCAGTACCGGTGTCATCATGCCACCCAAGGGCTACCTCAAGCGGTTGCGGGAGATCTGCACCAAACAGGGCATTCTGCTGATCTTCGATGAGGTGATCACCGGCTTCGGTCGCCTCGGCTCCCCCTTCGCGGCACAGGAGTTCGATGTCATTCCCGACATGATCACCTGTGCCAAGGGGCTCACCAACGGCGCCATCCCCATGGGAGCCGTGATGGTGCGCAATGGCATCTATGACGACATGATGGCCGCCGGCAAGGGCGCCATCGAGCTGTTCCATGGCTACACCTACTCGGGTCATCCGGTGGCCGCCGCCGCCGCGCTGGCGACCCTCGACATCTATCGCAACGAGAACCTGCTTACCCGCGCCGCCGATCTGGCGGGCTACTGGGAAGAGGCGGCCCACTCCCTCAAGGGCTGCAAGCATGTGAAGGATGTGCGCAACTACGGTCTGGTGGCGGGTATCGAGCTGGAATCCATGCCCGATGCCCCTGGCAAGCGTGCCTATGAGGTGTTCGTACGCTGTTTCGAGAAGGGGGCCCTGGTGCGCGTGACAGGGGACATTATCGCCCTGTCGCCGCCGCTCATTATCGAGCGCAGTCAGATCGACGACCTCTTCACCCTGTTGCAGGATGTGTTGCAGACCCAGGACTGACCTTTTTAACCTTGTTTCATGGCGCCCGCGGCTTGTCGGGCGCCATCTCCCTGTGCCCGGCCCGTAGGCCCGCAGGGGAATGCGGATTACTCATCATGGAGGATATATGACATACAGGGTCAGCAACTTTATCGACGGCCAGCTGCAACAGAGTCACAGCGAGCGGTTTGGTGCCATCTTCAACCCGGCCACCGGCCAGCAGCAGGGGAGTGTGGCACTCGCCACCGCCGCCGAATGTGGCGAGGCCATCGCCGTGGCGGAGCGTGCTTTCACCGACTGGTCCCAGACACCGCCGCTGGTGCGTGCGCGCGTGCTGTTTCGCTTCAAAGAGCTGATGGAGCGTCACAGGGATGAGCTTGCGGAGCTCATCAGCCGCGAGCATGGCAAGGTTTTCTCCGATGCCCAGGGTGAGCTGACCCGGGGGCTGGAAGTGGTGGAGTTTGCCTGCGGCATTCCTCATCTGCTCAAGGGGGAGCACTCCCTCAATGTGGGTCGGGGGGTAGACAGCCATTCCATGATGCAGCCGGTGGGGGTGTGCGCCGGTATCACGCCGTTCAACTTTCCGGCCATGGTGCCGCTCTGGATGTTCCCGGTGGCCATCGCCTGCGGCAATACCTTTATTCTCAAGCCCTCCGAGAAGGATCCATCCCTCTCCCTGCGCATGGCCGAGCTGCTCAAGCAGGCCGGTTTGCCAGATGGTGTGCTCAACGTGGTCAACGGCGACAAGGAGGTGGTGGATGTGCTGCTGACCGATCCGCGGGTCGGCGCCGTCTCTTTCGTGGGTTCCACTCCCATCGCCGAATATATCTATGCCACTGCCTCGGCCCACGGCAAGCGGGTGCAGGCGTTGGGCGGCGCCAAGAACCACATGCTGGTGATGCCGGATGCGGATCTCGATCAGGCGGTCTCCGCCCTGATGGGGGCGGCTTATGGGGCGGCGGGCGAGCGCTGTATGGCCATTTCGGTCGCTGTGGTGGTGGGTGATGAGACCGCCGATGCACTGGTTGCCAAGCTGGCGCCGCTGGTGGAAACGCTACGGGTCGGGCCTGGCCTGGGTCAGGTACCGGAGAACGAGATGGGGCCTCTCATCAGCCGTGAGCATCTGGCCAAGGTGCGGAGTTATGTGGATCAGGGGGTGGCCGAGGGCGCCCTGCTGCGAGTAGATGGTCGCGGCGTGAGTCACGGGGAAGGCTACTTTATCGGTGGCAGCTTGTTTGACGAGGTAACCCCCGAGATGCGCATCTACCGAGAGGAGATTTTCGGCCCCGTGCTCGCCATAGTGCGGGCCCCGGATTACGAGACGGCGCTCGGGCTCATCAACCAGCACGAGTATGGCAATGGCACTGCCATCTTTACTTGCGACGGCGATACTGCGCGGGACTTCACTGCCAGGGTTCAGGTCGGTATGGTAGGGGTGAACGTCCCCATTCCCGTGCCCATGGCGTTTCACAGCTTTGGGGGTTGGAAACGGTCCATCTTCGGGCCGCTCAACATGCACGGGCCGGATGGGGTGCGCTTCTATACCCGGATGAAGACGGTAACGGCGCGCTGGCCACAGAGCCTGCGGGCCGGTGCCGAGTTCTCCATGCCGACCATGAAGTAAGCAACCATGCAGCAGCTAGTCCAGGCATGGCCCGGTGGTGAAACGCTGCCGGAGTGCCCCGCTATCCCTGTTGAAGGAGTAACAGATGCGACTGGGAATTCTCGATTGTGACCGGCTGGATCCCGATTTGGCGGATCATTTTGGCCCCGTTTACTCCGAGATGTTTATCAAGGGCTTTCGGGCGTTGGCCCCCGAGCTGGAGTTCAGGATCTGGTCGGCGCTCGATGGCGAGCTGCCGGACGATCTGCAAGAGTGTGATGCCTGGCTCATCACGGGTTCGCGGCACGATGCCTACAGCGATCTGCCCTGGATCCAGGCACTGCGCGCCTGGATCCGGCTGGCCCACGACGCCGATGTCAAGCTGGCCGGGGTCTGCTTCGGCCATCAGGTGATTGCGCAGGCGTTGGGGGGCGAGGTGGTGAAATCCACCAAGGGGTGGGGGCTGGGGGTCTCGGTTCACCCCATGCTGGCGACCGGATCCTGGATGCAGCCCGGGCTGGATCAGATCCGGATCCTGGCCAGCCATCAGGATCAGGTGGCCCTGTTGCCACCCGGTGCGACCCGGCTGGCTGGCAACGATTTTTGCCCCAACTTCATGTTCTTGCAGGGGGACCACATAGTCGCCATTCAGGGGCATCCGGAGTTTTCGGTGGAGTACAACCGGGCGCTGATCGAGCGGCGGCGGGACTTCTTGTCCGATGATCGTTATCAGAGCAGCCTCTCCTCGCTGGAGGGGGAGGTGGATTCGGCCACCATGATGCAGTGGTTGTTACAATTTTTGGGCATCCTGCCCGGTAGCGAAAGGGCGGCCGGCGGGATCACAGCAGGAGAGCGAGCATGATTATTGGCGTACCCAAGGAAATCAAAAACCATGAATACCGGGTCGGCATGACTCCCGCCGGAGTGCAGGAGCTGGCGGCCCGGGGACACAAGGTACTGGTGCAACAGCAGGGAGGCGAGGCGATCGGGCTGTCCGATGCCGAGTACCAGGCTGCCGGTGCTGAACTGGTGGCGAGTGCGGCTGAGATATTCGCCCGGGCCGAGATGATAGTGAAGGTGAAGGAGCCCCAGCCGGAGGAGTGTGAACTGCTGCGCCCCGGTCAGCTGCTCTTTACCTATCTGCACCTGGCGCCGGATCCGGTGCAGACCCAGCTGCTGGTCCACTCGGGGGCGGTGGCCATCGCCTACGAGACGGTGACCGACGAGCGTGGCGGTCTGCCGCTGCTGGCGCCCATGTCCGAGGTGGCGGGGCGGATGGCGATCCAGGCCGGCGCACACAGTCTGGAGAAGGCGCAGGGGGGCAATGGCACCCTGCTAGGTGGTGTGCCTGCGGTGGCCCCTGCCAAGGTAGTGGTGCTGGGGGGCGGTGTAGTGGGCGTCAACTCGGCGCGCATGGCGCTGGGTCTGGGGGCCGATGTCACCATTCTGGACCGTTCCCTGCCGCGTCTGCGGGAGCTGGACAGCCTCTATGGCCCGGCCCTCAAGACGCTTTACTCCACCCGCACCAATATCGAAGCCTGCATCGCCCAGGCGGATCTGGTGATCGGCGCCGTGCTGATCCCGGGAGCGGCGGCGCCCAGGCTGCTGACCCGCGACATGCTCAAGCTGATGCGCAAGGGCTCAGTGCTGGTGGACGTGGCCATCGATCAGGGCGGCTGCTTTGAAACCTCCCACCCCACTACCCATGAAGAGCCCACCTATGTGGTGGATGGCATCATTCACTACTGTGTGGCCAACATGCCGGGCGGTGTCGCACGCACCTCCACCTTCGCGCTGACCAATGCCACCTTGCCGTTCGTGCTGGCGCTGGCAGACAAGGGCTACGCCCAGGCGCTCAAGGATGACAAACACCTGCGGGCCGGCCTGAACGTGTTCAAGGGCAAGGTCACCCAGGCGGCGGTGGCCCAGGCGCTCGGCTATGAGTATGTCAGCGCCGAATCCGTGCTGGGCTGACTGCAGCGTGAAGCTGGCCGGCAAACGTCGAGCGGGCTCACAAACCCCGTGATTTCAGGGAGGGCCGTCAGGGCCCTTTCTCATATACTGGGGGCCCTTGTCAGTGAGGCTTCTCCATGTCCCGCATTCTGCTGCTTGCCAATCTCAACTGTGATCATGTGCTCTCCCTCTCCGAACCCCTGGTGGCCGGTGCCCGTCTGCAATACGTGGATCAGGGCCGCCGGCTGGGGGGCGGTGCCGCCAACACCGGCATAGGGCTGGTATGGGCAGGCCACGAGGTGACCATCGCCTCCCGCATCGGGCTGGATGAGGCCGGCGACTGGCTGCTGGAGCAGGCGGCGGGTTACGGGCTGGACTGCTCTCATGTGGAGCGCTTCGGGGGCGAAACAGGGGAACTGCTGATCCTGGTGGATTCCACCGGCGAGCGCACCATCCTCAGGCGGCCGCGTCGCCCCGACCTGCCTGGCGACTTGCCGGTGGAGGGGGTGGACTGTCTCTACGTGAATTATCCCGGCACCGCCATCACAGGCTATATGCGCCAGATGCTCGGCAAGAGTTTCGTGGTGGCTCAGTATCCCAAGGGCGGGCAGGCTCGCCGTCCCTGTCACGTGCTGGTGGCCTCCCGCTCCGATCTCGGCGAGGTGAGCGCCCCTTGGCTGCATGCGCGTCAACTGGCCGGGGAGCAGCTGGAGTGGCTGGTGCTGACCGAAGGCAAGGCGGGGGCCGTGGCCATCCATGGTGAGGAGCAGATCCGGGTCGCGGCGCGGCCCGTGTCAGTGGTGGATACCACGGGAGCGGGGGATGCGTTCGCCGGTGGCCTGATCCACGGACTGGCGCGAGGCATGGCGATCCAGGATGCCTTGCAGTGCGCGGTGGACTGGGGCGCCTTCGCGGTTGCCTCCGAGAGCTCAATTCCCTCCACCGCGCTGAAAAACTGGCTCAAGCAGCCCCATTGAATCCACACAGCAGGAGTCGTGTGGTGCACGCCTATCCGCGCCGGCCTTGGGGATGGCGCGGCGAAGTTAGCCGCCCAAAACCCCTCAAACCCGGGAGCCAGCCTGCAAGTTTGCGATCAATCAAAGAAAGTGTCGATTTATGTGCATCTTCATCGACACCCGCCTGAGCTGCTCTTAACCTTGTCACTCCACGACTCGGATTAAGATGCGGACTCTGCGCGGGCGCAAGAGCTGTCCCGCCTCTTAGCTTTAGGTTGTCGTCCTGATTTCCAGCTTGTAGTAAGAGGCAAGTGCGACCATGCAACTGACACGATTTACCGACTATGCCCTGCGTACCCTGACTTTTTTGGCGGTTCAGCCGGGAGATCGCCTGTCGACCATCACTGAGGTGGCCGATACCTTTGCCATCTCCCGCAACCACGTGGTCAAGATAGTGCATCAGCTTGGGATCAAGGGGTACATAGAGACGGTACGCGGCAAGCATGGCGGCATCCGCCTCGGTCGCTCCGCCGTCTCCATCAACCTGCGTGATGTGGTGATGGACATGGAACACGTGCTCTGCCCTGTGGATTGCAAGCGCGAGAACTGCCGCCTCTCCGGTGGCTGTCGCATTCAGGGTATTCTGCGCCGCGCCATGAACGCCTTCCTCGAGGTGCTGGGGGAATACACATTGGCCGATGCGGTGCGGGATCCCACTCGTCTCTGTCACCTGCTCGGCATTGAGCACGACTCCATTCTGGCCATGGCATAGAGCCAGCGTCAGACCATGAGGGGCCCACGGGCCCCTTTGTGTTTTCTGGCGTCTGGTAGCAGTGGAATATGGCTTCAGTGCTGAAGACGGGGTTCTGGGGGTCAAAGCTGTGGGATCAGGGTGATGGCGCCGTGCAAGCAGGCGAGACCGCAGGCACCGCAGCCATCACACGCCGCCATGTTGACGCTCACCCCATCGCTGGTAGCCTTGATCGCCTGCTGGGGACAGGCATCTTCACACAGCAGGCAGTAGAAGCCCTGTCGTGCCTGACAGCTCGCTTCAATCTGAACCCGGGTCTGCACCTGGCGCCCCCATTGCAGATCGAGAGCGCCGGTCGGGCAGGCTCTGGCACAGCTGCCACAATAGCTGCACTGGCCGCAGGCGAGATCCAGCACAGGGGTGCCGGCGATGGCGGTACCTTCGTATTCGGGTTGACTGGCCGGTTTGAGCAGGCCGTTGGGGCAGGCCTTGAAGCACTCACCGCAACGGGTGCAGAGGGAGAGGTACTGGGACTCTTCGATGGCCCATGGCGGGCGAGCCTCGTGACAGACCACGTCCGGTTTGCGGGTGCCCCCCAGTGCGTGCGTCAGCCATCGACAGAAAAAATGAGTCATGCTCACCCCCGATACCTATTAGGGGTTAATTTTATCCAAGTTTCTGCTGGCAAGCCAGAGAATAGCGGCGGTCAGGATCGCAAGCCGGGTTGCCCTTGTGTAAGCTAGGCGGGTCTTTTTGCGGGATTGAATGAACTCATGTGGTTATTTTTGTGGCGTGCTTCTCTGTTGTATATCTTCCCTCTGCTGATGTGGGCTTACTGTCGCATCAAGGGTATCGAATTCGCCGAGCTCGATACCGGGGTTAACAGTCACAAGTGGGTGGTGCTGGCCGCCTACCTCCTCTACGTGCTGCTCTGGCTGCTGCTCAACCGTTACCTTGAGCTCTTCCTGCGTCAGCGGAGCCGCAAATGATCGAGCTGGCGACCTGGGGGCCGGCGCTGCTGGCAGCCCTGCTCGCCCTCTGTGTCGGCTGGTTGGCAGGGCGCCGCTTTGCCAGCGCCCAGGAGCAGGAGTTGCTGCTGACCCAGGAGCGCCATCAGGCGCTGCAGGATCGCTTCGACGAATTGCAGGATGAGCGGATGCAGGGTCAGCAGAAGCTTGATCAGCAGCAGACCCTGCTCATCAAGCTCACTGCCCGCCTCAAGGATGCCGAAGCCACCCTGCGCAGCGAGCGACTGGCCGCCGCCGAGAAGCTGCAACTGCAGCGGGATGGGGAACAGCGTCTCAGCCAGCAGTTTGAAAACCTCGCCAATCGTATTTTCGAGCAGAATTCGGGTAACTTTCGCGACCTGAACCAGAACAGTCTGGATCTGCTGCTGACACCGCTGAAAGAGCAGCTGGAAGGCTTCCGTCGCCAGGTGGGAGAAACCCACGCCCAGGAGACGGCCCAGCGCCACAGCCTCAAGTTCGAACTGGAGCGTCTGGCCGAGCTCAATGCCCGCATGACCGAAGAGGCGGCAGCCCTGACCCGCGCCCTCAAGGGGGACAGCAAGCAGCAGGGTAACTGGGGGGAGGTAGTGCTGGCCCGCATCCTCAGTGAATGCGGTCTGCGTGAGGGCCACGAGTACCACACCCAGGTCAATATCGAGCTGGACAAGGGCAAGCGCTATCAGCCCGACGTGATCGTCCATCTGCCGCAAGAGAAAGACATCATCATAGACGCCAAGGTGTCGCTGACCGCCTACGAGCGCTGGTACAACACCGATGACGCGCTGGAAAAAGCGGTAGCGCTCAAGGAGCACGTCGCCTCGGTGCGCAACCATATCCGCGAGCTGGGCCGCAAGGATTACCAGCAGCTGCCCGGGGTGCGTACCCTCGACTACGTGTTGATGTTTGTGGCGGTGGAGCCCGCCTTCCTTACCGCGCTGGAGGCGGACCCTTCCCTGGTACGCTTCGGCCTCGACAATAACATCTTGCTGGTAAGTCCCACCAACCTGATGGTGGCGCTGCGGACCATAGAGAACCTGTGGCGCTACGAACGGCAGAACCAGAATGCCCGCCAGATTGCCGAGCGTGCCGGGCGCCTCTACGAGAAGCTGCGGCTGTTTGTGGAAGAGATGCAGCAGATGGGGGGCAGTCTTCACAAGGCGCAGGAGAGCTATGACAAGGCGATGGGGCGGCTGGTCAACGGCCGTGGCAACCTGATCGCCCAGGTCGAGCGTTTCCGCGAGCTGGGGGTGGAGGTGACCAAGCCCCTGCCCGAGACGCTGGTCAATCGTGCGCTGGAACGGGAAGACCCGGCCGAATAGCGCCGAGCCTTGCCAGCATATGAGATGGAGAAGGGCAGCCGCAAGGCTGCCCTTCTGTTTTCTGTGTTATCGCTATCCTGGCAGGAATTACTGCTTCCAGAACGAGGGGAAGAAGATCACGGCCACGGTCAGGATCTCGAGGCGCCCCAGCAGCATGCCGAACGACAATATCCACTTGGCAGAGTCCGGCAGGGTGGCGAAGTTGGTGCTGGGTCCTATGACGGGGCCCATGCCGGGGCCCACGTTTGCAACCGCAGTGATGGAACCCGAGATGGCAGTCAGGGGGTCCAGGCCGATGGCGGCGAGCAGGGCGGCGATCAGCAATATGATGGCGAAGTAGGCCAGCACGAAGGAGATCATGGATCGAATGATGGCATCGCTGACTGGGCGGCCGTTGTACTTCTGCGGGAAGACAGCTGAGGGATGCATCAGCTGGCGCATCTGCTTTTTGAACAGGGCGAATGCTACCTGCACCCGGAAAATCTTGAGACCGCCGGCAGTGGAGCCGGAACAGGCGCCCAGTGCCAGCAAGATGATGAAGATGATGCTGGTGAGGGGTCCCCAGGTGCCGAAGTCGCCGAGGCCATACCCCGTAGTGGTGAGCACGGAGACGATATTGAAGCTGCTGATGCGCAGGGCATCCATAAAGCCGTAGATATCTCTGACCCACAGATAAAATGTGACGACGACTGTGACCCAGACTACCAGCCAGAAGAAGCCCTGCACCTGAGCATCCTTGAGCAAGCTGTTGTCACGGCGACTCAGGCTCTGCACATAGAGCAGGAAGGGCAGCCCCCCGAGAAACATGAAGAGGGTACCTATCCAGTGCGCCGAATGGGAAAAGTGGGACATGGATTGGTCCGAGGTGGAATACCCCCCGGTACTGAGCGTGGTCATGGCGTGGTTGACCGCCTCGAACAGCGTCATGCCGCTCACCCAGTAGGCGAGGAAGCAACACATGGAGAGCACCAGATAGACCACCACTATGTTGTTGGCCACCGTCTTGGCGCGGGGGGCACTCTTGTCAGACCAATCCGAGCTCTCGGTCTGGAACAATTTCATGCCGCCTACGTTGAGGTAGGGCAGTACCGCCACCGCCATCACGATAAAGCCCACGCCCCCCAGCCACTGCAGGGTAGAACGCCACAGCAGTATGCTGTGTGCCATGCCGTCCAGCCCCGAGAGCACTGTGGATCCCGTGGTGGTGACCCCTGACATTGTCTCGAAATAGGCATCGGCAAAGCCGATGTGGGTGATGAAGACGAAAGGCAACGCCCCGAAGATGCAGGCCACGACCCAGACAGAGGTGGTGAGCAGGAACATCTCACGCACGCCGAGGTGAAACGCCGCCTTGCGGCCGTAGTGGAGGCAGAGCAAAGCAGCACCATGGGTGATCAGCACGGATTTGAGGAACTCGACAAATCCCTCCGAGCCGGTGAACAGGGCAAGCAGGGTGGGCAACCACATAAACAGGGCCAGCTTGGAGAGCACCAGCCCCAGAGTGAAGATGATAGGACGCAGCTTGATCATGCAGGATAACCTGGTCGTTGAGTGACAAGAGACCCGGATACTTCCATTGGGAGGCAGTGCCGGGTCTGGGTTGTGCTGGCTGGATGCATGGCAGATTACAGGAAGAAGGGACTTGGCTGGAATAGCCGTTCCACTTCCGGTATGTACTTCTTGTCCACCAGGAACATCACCACATGGTCATCCTGCTGGATCTGGGTGCGATCGTGGGCGATCAGCACCTCATCACCGCGGACAACGGCGCCTATGGTGGTGCCGGGCGGCAGCTTGAGCTCGCCCACCGTCTTGCCCACCACCTTGGAGGTGTTCTCGTCACCGTGGGCTATGGCCTCGATGGCTTCGGCCGCCCCGCGGCGCAGGCTGTAGACGTTGGCAATATCGGCCCGGCGCACGTGGGTCAGCAGGGCCGAAATGGTGGCCTGCTGTGGCGAGATGGCGATGTCGATGGAGCCGCCCTGCACCAGATCCACGTAGGCGCTGCGCTGGATAAGCACCATTGTCTTCTTGGCACCCATCTTCTTGGCGAGCAGGGCCGACATTATGTTGGCCTCATCCTCGTTGGTGACCGCGATGAAGACATCGATCTGATCGATGTGCTCCTCGGCCAGCAACTCCTGATCCGCTGCATCACCACAGAAGACGATGGTGTTCTCCAACTGTTCCGAGAGTTGCTCGGCCCGTTTCTGGTTACGCTCTATGAGCTTGACGCTGTAGCGCTTCTCCAGCTGACGGGCGAGACCGGCCCCTATGTTGCCACCCCCGACTATCATGATGCGGCGATAAGGGCTCTCGAGCCGCTGGAGCTCCGACATGACGGCCCGAATATGACCGGCGGCAGCGACGAAGAACACTTCGTCATCCGCTTCTATGATGGTGGTGCCTTGCGGACGGATGGAGCGGCCCTGGCGGAAGATGGCCGCTACCCGGGTCTCTATGTTGGGCATGTGATCCCGCAGAGTGGAGAGAGCATTGCCCACCAGGGGGCCACCATAGTAGGCCTTGACTGCCACCAGACCCACCTTGCCACCGGCAAAGTCCACCACTTGCAAGGCGCCGGGATATTCGATCAGTCGGCGAACATAGTCGGTGACCAGCTGTTCTGGCGCTATCAGGTGATCCACCGGCACGGATTCCGGTAAAAACAGCCGGTCCCGCTCGGTCAGATAAGCCGGGGAGCGAATGCGCGCCACCTTGTTCGGGGTATTGAACAGGGAGTAGGCCACCTGGCAGGCGATCATGTTGGTTTCGTCGCTGTTGGTGACCGCCACCAGCATGTCCGCATCCTGTGCACCCGCCTCGCGCAGTACCCTGGGGTGGGCGCCGTGACCATTCACCACCCGCAGGTCGAACTTGTCCTGCAGCTCCCGCAGACGGTCGCTGTCGGTATCGACTATGGTGATGTCGTTGTTCTCTCCGGCCAGGTTTTCGGCCAGGGTGCCACCGACCTGGCCTGCGCCCAGAATGATGATCTTCATTGGGACCCCTCTTGGGACGAGGATGGGTTGTTACCGCTGACAATATGGCAGGGATCAGTCATCAACATGGTGATTTTCATAGGGAAAACGTGCTCGATGTTGCGCAGTAATGGGGGCTGTCAGCCAGCACCCCTCATGATCATGGTCACTGCTCTGCCTATCGCTTGATCAGCTTGGCGTAGTAGAAGCCATCCATCTCGGCTTCGCCTGGCAGGAACTGGCGGCCCGGACAATCTGGTGTGTCCTGCGCGTGCAGCGGCACCAGGGTTGCATCCGGCGTAGTGGCCAGGAAGGCGCGGATCTGTTCGCGGTTCTCTTCCGGCAGCACTGAGCAGGTAGCGTAGAGCAGAGTACCGCCGCTTTTCAGTTTCGACCAGAGGGCGATCAGAATACGGCGCTGCAACTCGGCCAGCTCGCGGATGTCCTGATCCCGGCGCAACCACTTGATGTCGGGGTGACGACGGATGACACCGGTGGCGGAGCAGGGGGCGTCCAGCAGGATGCGGTCGAACTGGCCTTGTGGCCACCACAGCTCAGGGGTGCTGGCATCGCCATGGATCACCCGGGCCTGGAGGCCGATACGATCCAGGTTTTCCTGCACCCGCTTGAGGCGGTTCTCGTCGGCATCCACGGCCACTACGCCAGCCAGCGCGGGTTGACGCTCAAGCAGGTGGGCCGTCTTGCCACCGGGAGCGGCACAGGCATCCAGCACCCACTCACCCGGCTGCGGATCGAGCAGTCGGGCGGCCTGTTGGGCAGCACCGTCTTGCACCGAGCAGTCACCTGTCTCGAAACCGGGCAGCTTGGTCACGTCGCAGGGACGTTCCAGCAGAATGCAATCTTCGCCCTCCTGACCGGCAACCGCATTGATGCCGACCTCGGCCATGCGAGCCAGCATCTGCTCGCGGCCCTGGCGCTGGCTATTGTTGCGGATCCACATGGGGGGGCGCTGATTGTTGGCCTCCATGATGAATTCCCAATCTTCGGGATAGGCCTGACGCAGGCGCTTGGTGAGCCACTCCGGGTGACCGAGGCGAATACTGGGGACTCGGTCGATGCGCAGCAATATGACTTCGGCGCTGCGCTGGAAGTTGCGCAGCACACCGTTGATGAGGCCGCGCAAGGAGGTACCCTTGAGCAGCTTGACGGCGTTGACTGTCTCGGCCACGGCAGCGTGGGCCGGAATGCGGGTGTAGATGAGCTGATAGAGGCCGACCAGGATCAGATAGTGGAAGATGCGGCTCTTGTTCTTGAGCGGCTTGTCCATCATCTCGCCCACCGCAGCGTCGAGGCGGGGCAGCCAGCGCAGGGTGCCATAGCAGAGTTCTTGCAGGAGGGCGCGATCGCGGGGCGCAACCTTCTCCTGGGCAGCAGGCAGAACAGCGGAGAGGGATTGGCCCTGATCCAGCACCTGTTGAATAACGAGAGCGGCCTGTGCACGTGTTTTCATAGTGTTACCTTAGATGCGCAAGTCGGGGCCTGGGCCCCGCTTGTTTCAATTCAATTGCGTGCCGGGTTCAAACCAGTCGCGGCGAGAGTTGAGCAGATCCGAAACGGACATGGCCTTCTTGCCGGGTGGTTGCAGGGTCAGCAGGCGCAGGACACCCAGGCCAGTAGCGATGTCGATCCCCTGCTTGTCGGCCTTGAGCAGGGTGCCGGTAGGTTGGCCATGGTCGCTGTTGATGACCTCGGCCTGCCACACCTTGATAGTCTGTCCCGCCACCTCAAACCAGCTGATGGGCCAGGGATTGAAGGCGCGGATGCAGCGATCTATGGCGACGGCTTCCATCGACCAGTCGATGCGAGCCTCCTCTTTGGAGAGCTTCTCGGCATAGTTGGCCAGCGCATCGTCTTGCTCCTCGGCTGCGGTTTCACCGGCGGCCATGGCATTGATGGTGTCGACCAGTGCCTGCGGGCCCAGCTCGGCCAGCTTGTCATACAGGCTGGTGGAGGTTTCGTTGGCGGCGATGGGACAGGTCACTTTTCTGATCATGGCGCCAGTATCCAGCCCCACATCCATCTGCATGATGGTCACGCCGGTTTCGGTATCACCCGCCCAGATGGAGCGCTGGATCGGGGCTGCACCGCGCCAGCGCGGCAGCAAAGATCCATGCACGTTGATACAGCCCAGACGCGGGGTATCGAGCACCACCTTGGGCAGGATCAAGCCGTAGGCCACTACCACCATCAAGTCGGCGCCCAGAGAAGCCAGTTCGGCTTGCGCCTCTTCTTTGCGCAGGGAAGCTGGTTGGTAAACCGGCAGATTGTGGGTCAGAGCCAGTTCCTTGACCGGGCTGGCGGTGAGCTTCTGACCACGGCCAGCAGGCTTGTCCGGCTGGGTATAAACGGCAACGACCTCGTGGTCGGAAGACAACAACGCCGCCAGGTGACGGGCGGCGAAGTCGGGAGTACCGGCAAAAATCAGTTTCAGCTTATTCAATGGGGCAGATCCTCAGAGGGCTTTGCGATCTTCACGGGCCATCTTTTCCAGCTTCTGGCGAATGCGCTGGCGCTTGAGCGGAGACAAGTAATCCACAAACAGCTTGCCGATCAGATGATCCATCTCATGCTGTATGCAGATAGCGAGCAGATCGTCCGCTTCCAGCTCGAACGGCTGGCCGTTGCGATCCAGTGCACGTACCTTGACCCACTCGGCGCGTGGCACCAGAGCTCTGTGGTCGGGCACCGAGAGGCAGCCCTCTTCGATGCCTGTGCTGCCCGCTTGCTCGAGGATCTCGGGGTTGATCAATACCAGAGGATCTTCACGGTTCTCAGAGACATCGATCACTATGATGCGCTGATGAATGTCGACCTGAGTGGCGGCCAGGCCTATGCCTTCCTCCGCGTACATGGTTTCGAACATATCATCTACAATGTGTTGTAACTCGGGTGTAAAGGTCTCGACAGGGGCTGCAACTGTGCGCAGACGTTCATCGGGAAAACGCAATACATCTAGAATGGCCATAGTTTTTTCTTTAGTTTCGTATAAATGCAGTCAATATTGGCGTAATTCTAGTCATTTACGCCGACAAAAAACAGCAACACTTTGCGCGCAGAAGTAACAGGGAGTGTTATGTATCTGAAGCAAACCATCCTCGCTTGCCTGCTGGCCACTCTGAGCCAGGCTGCCATGGCCGACCAGTTGACACTGAAAGCGGGTTATCCCGAGCGCTATGTCGTGCAAAAGGGTGACACCCTCTGGGATATTTCAGGCCGGTATCTGGCACAACCCTGGCTCTGGCCCCGTCTCTGGAACATCAATCCCCAGATTGCCAACCCGCACTGGATCTATCCCGGTGACGTGCTGCATCTGAGCTGGGTCAATGGCGAGCCTCGCCTCGGCAAAGCGATGCAGGGGGGCAAGCCAGTGGTTCACCTCTCTCCCAAGAGCCGTTACGAGAACAAGGCCAATCCGATCCCGACGTTGCCGCTCAGCGAGATAGGTCCCTTCCTGCGTACCGACCATATCCTGGCCGACAGCCAGCAGGCGAAACCGCTGCCTTATGTGCTCGGCAACGATGAGGCGCATATCGGCATGCTGGAGGGAGACACACTGTATGTACAGGGATCGCTGACCCCGGGTCAGGACTACGGCATCTACCACCCGGGGAGCTTGTACAAGGACAAGGAGACAGGTGAGTTGCTGGGGCAGGAAGCTGTGTTTGTCGGCACGGCCAGAGCCGAGGAGCGGCTGGCGGATGATCGTACCCGAGTCACGCTCAGCCACAGCCAGCGGGAGGTATACCAGGGAGACAAGGTGATGCCCTTCCCGCCGCAAGAGAGTCTCTTCGCCGTATTCACTCCTAAAGCCGCGCCCGTTATTTCGCCGGGTTACATCATAGATCTGCTGAGCAAGACTCGTGGTGGCGGCAAGTTTGACGTCGTTCTCATCAATAAGGGGCTGCGCGATCAGGTTTCCCCCGGCGATGTGCTGGAGGTGCGGCGACCTGGCGCCCAGCTGGTGAGCAAGAACGGCAAGGTCGCTTACAAAGAGTACTCTTCCGTCTATGACAAGGCGTTCTATTCTGCCGGCAAGCCCTCCCTGCCGTCGGAGGCGGTGGCGCGCGTCATGCTGTTCAAGGTGTACGACAAGCTGAGCTACGGCCTCATCATGCAGAGCCAGGGCATGGTCAGCTCCGGCTATCAGGTCAGTAACTTCTAACGTGCCATTTCCATCCGGGCGGCTTTCACTGTGGCTGACGCTGGATGCCGTTACTGGCATAGGCCCGGTTACTGCCTCCCGCCTGCTTGCCCGCTTCGATGGTGACATAAAAGCCCTGTTTGAGTGCGATGATGGCGGTTTGCGGGCGCAGGGTCTCCACTCGTCCCAGATACGGCAGCTCAGATGGCCGCTGCCGGTGGTAGAGCTGGGGCTGAACTGGGCTGCCATGCCCGGCAATCACCTGATTTGTCCCGATGATCCCGCCAATCCCGACCTGCTGAAAGAGATCCCTGCCGCCCCCTTGCTGCTCTATTGTCGCGGAAATGTCGCAGCCTTGTCGTTGCCGCAATTGGCTATGGTAGGGACGCGTCATCCCACTTATGCCGGCAAGGACAATGCCGCGCGTTTGTGTAGCGAGCTGGTAGGGTGTGGACTGGCGATTACCTCGGGGCTGGCGCTCGGCATAGATGGTGTCTGCCATCAGCAGACGCTTGCTGCGGGCGGTATCACGCTTGCGGTGTTGGGCTCCGGCCTGGATTGCCTCTATCCCAAGCGTCATCAGGGGCTGGCTGGCCAGATCCTGGAGAGCGGCGGCTTGCTCATCTCAGAGTTGGCGCCGGACAAGGGGCCGCTGGCCGAACATTTTCCCCGTCGCAACCGCATCATCAGTGGCCTGTCGCTGGGTACCCTGGTGGTGGAGGCTGCCGAGCAGAGCGGGTCACTCATCACGGCGCGTTACGCACTGGAACAGGGGCGCGAAGTGTTTGCCGTGCCGGGAGCGCCACAAAATGGGCAGGCTCTGGGTTGCAATAAATTAATCCAGCAGGGGGCCAAACTTGTGTTGAGTGCGGCCGATATAGTGGAAGAGCTTCCCGGATTGGTCAGTCTGGTGCGCAAAGAGGCTGGATTGCTTGAGCAAGAGCATAATAGCGAATTGCCTTATGCCGATTTGTTGGATAACGTAGATTATGAGACCACGAGCGTGGATACCGTCGCCGAACGGTCCCAGCTTCCTGTCGAAGTGGTATTGGGCAGGTTGGTAGAGCTGGAACTGGCAGGCGCAGTGATAGCGGTAGCCGGTGGATACGTCAGAGCGAGGAGGGCGAATCATGTTTGATGTACTGATGTACCTTTTCGAGACCTACATCCACAGCGATGCAGATGTGATGGTCGAACAAAATGAACTCACCGACGAACTGAGCCGGGCCGGTTTCGACAAGGACGAGATCGAGAAGGCGCTCAACTGGCTGGAAAGGCTGGCCAATCTGCATGATAGCGAGCGGGAGGTGTATGTCGCCGCCAGCGCGCAAGGCTCGATGCGTATCTATGCCCCGCAGGAGCTGGCCCGCCTTGGTACCGAGTGCCGCGGCTTTCTGCTCTTTCTGGAACAAGCCCAGGTGCTGAATGCCGAAACCCGCGAAATCTGTATCGAGCGACTGCTCGAGCTGGATAAACCGGATATCGAGCTGGATGACCTGAAGTGGGTTGTCATGATGGTGCTGTTCAATGTGCCGGGCAGTGAAAATGCCTACCAGCAGATGGAAGAGCTGGTGTTTGATGAGTCCGACGGCGTCATTCACTGACAGTCTGGTGTCGCGCTGGTAGAATTCAGGCCATCTGAATTTCAAGGCGCGGCACATGTCAAAAATCGATCATCATCTCTTTTCTGCTCACGAGCATGGGTTCGAGCGAGAGCCGTGCCCGCAGTGTGGTGCCGAGCTGGTGATCCGCCAGGGCAAGCATGGCCCTTTTCTTGGCTGCTCCGCCTACCCCTCCTGTGATTACATCCGTTCTCTGACACCGTCCGGTCGTGACATCGAGAAAGTACTTGAGGGGTCAGCTTGCCCGGATTGTGGCCAGCCGCTGGCAATCAAGAAGGGTCGTTACGGCTTGTTTGTAGGGTGTACCCAGTATCCGGCCTGTCAGCATATTGAGTCTCTGCAGGAGAGCGATGATACCCAGATCCTCTGCCCCGAGTGTGGCAAGGGTCATCTGGTGAGCCGTACCTCCCGTTACGGCAAGCAGTTTTACTCCTGTGATGGGTATCCCCATTGTAAATATGTGGTGAATGACAAGCCGATCCCCATGCCTTGTCCCGAATGTGGCTGGGGCATCATGGTGGAGAAAAAAGTGAGGGGAAATCTGAAGTGGATCTGTCCGCAAAAGAAATGCGGCCATCAAAGTGAGCAGGTATAATCCCGCCGCCGTAACCAAATTGAAACGTTTTCGGCGCACTTCAACCCCCCACTTGGAGTAAGGAAATTCCCACCATGAATAAACCTTTTGTTGCCGTATTGATGGGCTCTGACTCTGATTTTCCCGTGATGCAATCCACCCTTGAGATCCTCAAGTCGTTTGATATCGCAGTGGAAGTGAAAGTAACCTCTGCGCACCGTACTCCGGCTGCGACCCATCAGTATGTGACCGATGCCGAGTCCCGTGGTTGCAAGGTCTTTATCTGTGCTGCCGGTTTGGCGGCTCACCTGGCGGGTGCCGTTGCCGGCATCACCACCCGTCCCGTGATCGGGGTGCCCATCGACGGTGGTCCGCTCAAGGGGCTGGATGCACTGCTCTCCACCGTGCAGATGCCGGGTGGCGTGCCAGTGGCAACCGTGGCGATCGGCAAGGCCGGTGCCAAGAACGCAGGTTACCTGGCAGCCCAGATGCTGGCGGTGGCTGATGATGAACTGGCAGCCAAAGTACGTGCCGAACGCCAGAAGAATGCCGAAGAGGTGATGGCCAAGGATGCCGCCCTGCAGGCCCAACTCAAGTAAGTGATGAGGTGACAGCCCGCTGTATATGGTGCGGTTGTCGCCTTGCAGGCTTAACTCAACCAAGTAATGAGGTGGCAGCCAGGCTGCCGCATTTTTCCTATGTCTACTGAATTTGAACAAGCGGTTGCCGCCCTTCACGGCGAAGGGGTGATCGCGTATGCAACCGAGGCCGTGTTTGGTCTGGGGTGTGATCCTGACTCCGAGCTGGCGGTGCAGCGCCTGCTGGCCATCAAGCAGCGTCCGGTGGAGAAGGGCCTGATCCTGATTGCCGCCGATCTGGTGCAGTTGCAGGATTATATCGATCTGAGCCAGCTTAGCGGTGAGCAGCTGGCTCGGGTTGAAGCCAGTTGGCCCGGTCCCTTCACCTGGATCATGCCGGCTCGCGCCACGACACCCACCTGGCTCACCGGCCAGTTTGATACGCTGGCTGTGCGAGTCACCGCACACCCACAGGTGCAGGCCTTGTGCCGCGCCTTCGGCAAGCCCCTGGTTTCTACCAGCGCCAACCTGACCGGTGAAGAGCCCGCCCGTCGGGTCACCGATATCGGTGAGCTGCTGGCAAGCAAGCTTGCCTATATCCTGCCCGGTGAAGTGGGTGGGCAAGCTAACCCATCCGAGATCAAGGACGCCCGTACCGGCGCCGTCATTCGTCCCTCCTGAGCGGATAGACTCTTTTTTGCAGTAATGCCGATGGGCGTGGAGCTCATGGCGTGACATCACAATAAAATGGACAGGGCGTTCAAGATCCTGCCTGACTGGAGACAAGATGAGCAAACCGGATGTGGCCCAGGTCAAGGCCTTCCTGTTGCAGTTGCAGGACGAGATCTGCCGAAGCCTGGAGCAGGCCGACGGCGTTGGGCGCTTTGTTGAGGATGCCTGGGCCCGTGAGGGCGGTGGCGGTGGTCGAACCCGCGTAATGCGCCACGGCGACATGATTGAGCAGGGTGGGGTCAACTTTTCCCATGTCTATGGTGATGCCATGCCAGCCTCGGCGACGGCTCATAGGCCCGAGCTGGCCGGTCGCAAGTTTGAGGCCATGGGGGTGTCGCTGGTGATCCATCCGCACAATCCCTATGTGCCGACCAGCCATGCCAATGTCCGTTTTTTCATTGCCGAGAAAGAGGGCGAGGAGCCCATCTGGTGGTTCGGTGGTGGTTTCGATTTGACGCCGTTTTATCCCTTTGCCGAGGATGTGCAGCACTGGCATCGAGTGTCACGCGATCTCTGCCAACCCTTTGGCGAAGATATTTACCCCGAGTTCAAATCCTGGTGCGATCGCTACTTCTTCCTCAAGCATCGCAACGAGACGCGGGGGGTGGGTGGCCTCTTCTTCGACGACCTGAATCGTTGGCCCTTTGCTGACTGCTTCGCCTTTATGCAGGCGGTAGGCCGGGGTTATCTCGATGCCTATCTGCCGATCATTGAGCGACGCAAGGCGCAGCCCTATGGCGAGCGGGAGCGGGAGTTCCAGCTCTATCGCCGCGGTCGTTATGTCGAATTCAATCTGGTGTACGACCGGGGCACCCTGTTCGGGTTGCAGACCGGTGGACGTACCGAGTCGATTCTGATGTCGATGCCGCCACTGGCACGTTGGGAGTATGACTGGCAGCCGGAAGCGGGCAGCCCGGAGGCCTTGCTCTACACAGACTACCTCGCGCCGCGAGAGTGGCTGTGACCCGAGGGGCCATGACGGCCCCTTTTTATTGGCCGATATTCGGCTTGTTCCTGAGTGCGAAAACCCGTTAAATCGGAATATTGCCCTCTGATGGAACTCTTTGATGGATCGTTATCTGGTTTTTGGCCACCCGGTGCGCCACAGCAAGTCCCCCTTCATTCATACCCTGTTTGCCAGACAAACTCAGCAAGAGCTGGAGTATGGTCTGGCTGAACCTGCCGTCGACGAGTTTGCTACGACCCTGCGGGCCTTCTTTGCGCAAGGAGGCAAAGGGTGCAATGTCACAGTACCGTTCAAGGAGCAGGCGTTTGCGTTGGTTGACAGTTTGAGCCCCCGAGCCAAACGGGCGGGTGCCGTCAACACCATCAAGCTGACCGATGACGGTGTACTGCTGGGAGACAATACCGATGGTGCTGGTCTGGTGGCGGACCTGAAGTCTCATGGTGTGGCCTTGGCCGGGAGCCGGATCTTGCTGCTGGGGGCCGGGGGAGCCGCCCGTGGTGCTTTGGCTCCGCTGCTGGCCGAGCATCCGACAGAACTGGTGATTGCCAACCGAACGCACGCAAAAGCGCAGCAACTGGCGGCCGAGTTTCATGATCTGGGGGTGGTGACAGCTCTGACCTACGAGCAACTGGGCGGGACGTTTGATCTCATCATCAACTCCACCTCCGCCAGCCTGCAAGGGGAGCTGCCGCCCCTCTCCCCTGCACTGATCCACGCGGATATTGCCATCTACGACATGATGTATGGATCCATGGATACCCCTTTCATCAGCTGGGCCAAACAGTACGGTGCCCGTCAGGCTATGGATGGGCTGGGTATGCTGGTTGAACAGGCGGCGGAGGCATTCACCGTGTGGCGAGGAATCCGCCCAGGAACTAAACAGGTATTGAGAGAGCTGAAACGAAATCTGGGGACTCTATGAATCAAGGCATCCTGTTTCCCGAACTGGCGGCCTGGCAGCCGGACGAACAGAGGATACATTTTCCAGTCCAGCAGATGGGGGCATTGATCAATTGCTACATCAGTCGTCGGCGCCTGGAAAAAATGACCGGACTCTCCCTCGTCAAGGAGGAGGACATACTGCGTGCTTTCGAGAGCGTTCGTTTTGACATTGAAGATATTGCTGAGAAACTCATTGAAGAACAAGAGTTTGCAGAGGATGGATCCATCTACCTCTGAGTGTTCCAAGTTTTTTCTCAAAGCGGCGGAACTTGTGAGAAATACCGCTGACTAACTAGATAGTTGAGGAAGTGCTAGCTAGTCACCTTTATAACTCCCCGGTATTCGTACTGGGGATTTTTTTATCTGCATGAAAAGTAAGTATTTTTACCAAGTCTTCTTTCGTGAAACTTAATTACATAAATTACTTTCACTTTTTGCTGCTTTGCTATACAGTTAGCGACGTAGGGTACAGAGGTAAGATGTTCTATCTTTCAGACCTTTTATTTCACGTAATTGAATGTGGCTGAATAGCTGCCCCGATGAGTATTCGTCGGGGTGTTTTTTTATGCACCCAATTTAGAGTAAATGCTTTAGTTTTGGCAAGTATTTGCTAGAATGAAAGGGCTTCTTGAGGAAAACCAGTCGTCTTTGTTCTCAAGATTTAGCTTCTTCCCAATTTTTGAACTGATTGTTTCAGGCCGGTACTGCACCAGTGGTACTGGCTTCATTTTTATCCCTTCTTTATCCCTTCTTTATCCCTTCCATACCTCGAAGTGTAATTAAATTTCATTTTGGTACTTCTTGCGTGATGTGCTTGCCGTTTGATAGCAAAAATATGAAACCGTTATCATGTCGATATGAAGTTAATTATTAATTGAAATTAACTTCATATCCTATTGATTGATAATGATTTTACTAGGATTGCTAGAAGGGCATATCGGTGGGGATTGAGCGTTGGCAGGAAGCAGTCGAACTGAAAGTCTTTCAATCAGCGGAGGGTCAGCTCCGCTAATTGCAAGAGAGAAGCAGCAGGAAGATGGAGGAATGTATTATTCCTCAACCTGCTCTTGCTCATCGTTATCGGCAATTTCATCGGCACCCGCCAAGTACCAGCCAGACAGAGTCTGGGCCAATTTTTCCACCCCTATGTTGTTAAGGGAGGAGAAAGCTTCCACCTGGATCTGCGGGCCCAGGTCGGCAATGGCCTGGCGTACCTTGATAACCTGATTGTTGCGGGGACCAGGGCTCAGCTTGTCAGCCTTGGTCAGCAGCAGCATGACCGGCAATTCACGGTGTGAGCTCCACTCCAGCATGTTCATGTCGGTATCTTTGAGCGGGTGGCGGATGTCCATCAGGATCACCAGGCCTTTCAATGACTCGCGGCGCTGCAGGTACTCTGCCAGTGACTTTTGCCACTTGAGCTTCATTTCCAGCGGAACTTGCGCATAACCATAGCCCGGCAAATCGACCAGACGCTTGCCCGGCTCCAGTTCAAACAGGTTGATCAACTGGGTGCGACCCGGTGTTTTACTGGTGCGAGCCAGGTTCTTGTGTTTCGTTAAGGTGTTCAATGCAGATGACTTACCGGCATTGGAACGGCCGGCAAACGCAATCTCGACACCCCCATCATTTGGCAGGTGGCGGATGTCGGGTGCGCTGGTCACAAAATGCACCTTATTGAAATTCAGAGTTTGTGTATCCAACGTAAATTCCCCATAGAGATAGAGGGTTATAGAGTTACTTTTTTGTGAAATCGTGTAAAATGACGTCGCTTAAACGCGTTTATTTTAACATGCCTTCAGCGGCATGGGATCTGGAAGCCTAATAACGAGAAGTTGGAACGCCATGAAGAACCTAGTCATTACTCTTGCTCTGATGGTTGGCGTAACGGGGATGGCACAAGCCAAGGGCGATGCCGCTGCGGGACAATCCAAGGCTGCCGTGTGTGCGGCTTGTCATGGACCGGACGGAAACAGCCTTGTTGATATGTATCCCAAGATTGCTGGTCAGCACGCATCATATATCAAAAAGCAATTAGTTGAACTGAAGGCTGCAGCTTCTGGCCAAATTGGTCGAGTCGCACCTATCATGGGGCCTATGGCTCTCCCCTTGTCTGAACAGGACATGGAAGACCTTGCTGCCTACTTCTCCAGCCAGAAGGTAACACCGATAGCGGTGCCTGATGATGCTGTAGCAGCGGGTAAAGCGCTCTATATGGGTGGAGACATGAGCCGTGGTCTGGCTGCCTGCACTGCCTGTCATGGTCCGCGTGGATCAGGTATAGAACAGGCGAAATATCCAAGTCTGTCCGGCCAACATCCTGCTTATATCAAGGCTCAGCTCACCGCCTTTCGTGTGGCTGCCCGTGATAATGATCCGAATGGCATGATGCAGGATGTTGCCAAGAAGCTGACTGATCAGGACATCGAAGCGCTTTCCAAATATGTGGGCGGTTTGCACTGAATCATGTCTGATGATGTACCCCATTGATATGAACGAGGAGCCACTGGCTCCTCGTTTCTTTTTGACCTTTAACTCCATTTGGCCAGTTTTCTCGCATTGCTGTAAGAGATCCCCCATTCATCGGCCTGGCCAAGGCTTAAACATTTTTCAAATTATGTTTAATAATTCATTAATTTCAATATGTTAAATAAGAGTGATAGGTTTATCTCCGTTTGAAAACGTTATCGGTGGATTGAGCCGCTTTATTAAGTTGATACAGTGAATATATGGAGCGGCCCACAGGGCCATTCACGACCGGGATGTTGTGAAGACAGGATGTCGATTTGGCGGGATGCCACAGAACCACGCAAATGACAGGCAAGGGATGGAAATACCAGGATGGTGACTGCTCAGGAAGAGCCGGGCTGCGGGATGCAACCACCCCAGAGTGATGACCGGATGTCGTCCCCATGGGTCAAAGCAAGCACACGCACATTCAGGATCGACCAATTAAGGTCAAGATGACCACATACAAAGATATGATGCGCAGAGGTATCACCACGGACAGGGTGATTTGCAGCCAGGGATGGGACTCGCATAAACATATCAAGGCAGCTTCGGCTGCCTTTTTTCTTTTGGGTCATTAACCCGATTAGCCATTCTGTGTCAAAATACCAGCAACATGCCCAGAGGATACCGATCCTGCGGTGTTCAGAGGCCAGCAATGGCCGGATTGGTGCGGGATCCCACTCTTGTTTCTAGTCCACTGTTCCCCGTGTCTGTATCTTCCCCGGATGATTCTCATCCCGGGTGCGGGCTTCAATCCAGTTATTTGTCGGAGTCAGTCATTCATGTCGGCTAAACAACCCAATCGCAAGCCTACCGGTAAGCGCAAAGAATCAGATGCCAGTGCCCTGGACGGCCGTGAGCGCAAACGCGCTGCCAAGCGTAAGGGCTTGAAGGCGGGTTCCCGCCAGCAGGCAGAGCAATCCAGCAAGAACAACAATGGCAAGCAGGCCAAGGATCCACGTATTGGTTCCCGCAAGCCGGTCGCCTTGATCGTAGACGAGAAAGGTGCAAAGCCAGTTGCGCCCAAGCCTGCGAAAGAGAAGAAGCTGGTGATGACGCCGGAGCAGGAGCTGGCTGCCATCGAGAATGATGATCGCCTGAATGACCTGCTGGATCGCCTCGATGCTGGCGAGACGCTGGAAGCGACCGAGCAGGCCTGGGTTGACCAGCGTGTCGATCGTTATCAGGAATTGATGGATGAGCTTGGCATCATAGACAACGATGATGACGAAGAAGACGACGGCTCATTCGACGATGCCAGTTATGAGGCGCCGACCCAGCCCGCCTCCGAAGAGGAGCTGTGGGATCGTTTCACTCAGGTCGACTATCAGCCTGAGCCCAAGCCAGAGCCGAAGAAAAAGTGATGAGTGGATGGATGCTGGCCGCCTCGTTGGGCGGCCTGATTTTGCTGGGACTGGCGGTGTATACCGGTACCCTGCTGGCTCGTCTCAAGCGCCAGCGCGATATGCAGCAGCAGGCCATAGCTGCGCGCAATGAACGCATTCTCGACAGCGTACGGGTGATCGCCCATGCGGTGCGGGATGGTCAGTGCGACTATTCCGAAGGTGCCATTCGGCTGACCAATTTGCTGGATGCCTTGCAGATTAAGGAAGGGCGCGTTTTTGCCAGCGAATTTCCGGGTCTGTACAGTCTCTATGAGAAGGTGAAAGAGATGCCGACTCATGAGGCGAGACGTGCCCTCAAGCGCAATGAAGTGATGAAGATGGATCTCGAACGCAGTGGCTATGAGGCCGAGCTGGAGGCACAGATCCTCAAGGATGTGGCCCAACTGAAGGATTTTCAGTTAAGCCGCTGAGCCCTGGATAACAAAAAAGAGGAAGCAAGCGTGCAAGCAGAACAGATTGTGTGGGATCAGGCCCTGATCGAAAAATATAACTACAGCGGCCCGCGCTACACCTCCTATCCCACTGCGCTGGAGTTCAACGAAAGCTTCGGCTATCCGGACCTGGTCCGCGCCGCAGGCCAGTACCCGGCGCGCAACCTGTCGCTTTACGTACACATCCCCTTCTGTCACAAGCTCTGCTATTACTGCGGCTGCAACAAGGTGATCACACGTCACCAGCACAAGGCCGATCAATACCTCGACTACCTCGAACAGGAGATCAAGGCGCAGGCGCCCCTGTTTAAGCATCGGCTGGTGACCCAGCTTCATTGGGGTGGTGGTACGCCTACCTATCTGAACGAAGCCCAGACCCGTCGCCTGATGGCCATGTTGCGTGAGCACTTCCAGTTCGCGGAGGAAGGGGAGATCAGCATAGAGGTGGACCCGCGTGAAATCGAACTCACCATGCTGGATGTGCTGCGAGAGGTGGGGTTCAACCGCATCAGTCTCGGCGTGCAGGACTTCAACAAGGCGGTCCAGGTTGCGGTCAACCGCGAGCAGGATAACGACTTCATCCGCGCCATGCTGGAGCGCGCTCGCGAATTGGGCTTTCGCTCCACCAATCTGGATCTCATCTACGGCTTGCCGCACCAGAACAGGGAGAGCTTCCACCACACCCTGGAGGAAGTGCTCAAGACGGATCCGGCCCGCCTATCCATCTTCAACTACGCTCATCTGCCGAGCCGCTTTGCTGCCCAGCACAAGCTGAAAGAGGAAGACATGCCGGCCCCTCGGGAGAAGCTGGCTATGCTGCAGGACACCATCGCCTTCCTCACCGGTCAGGGCTACCAGTTCATCGGCATGGATCACTTCGCCAAACCTGATGACGAGCTGGCGGTGGCGCAGCGTGAAGGCAAGTTGCACCGCAACTTCCAGGGCTACACCACCCAGGGAGATTGTGATCTGCTGGGATTGGGGGTCTCCTCCATCAGCATGATTGGCGATGCCTATTCCCAGAACCAAAAAGAGCTCAAAGCTTACTACGCCCAGGTTGAAGAACTGGGGCATGCCCAGTGGAAGGGGTGCTCCCTCAATCAGGACGACTTGATCCGCCGCGAGGTGATCAAACGTCTCATCTGCGATTTCAGCCTGAACTTCGCCGCCGTCGAGCAGGCTTATGGTCTGGTCTTCAAGGCGTATTTTGCCGATGATCTCAAGCTGTTGCAGACCTTTATCGACGACGGTCTGGTGCGCATGACCGACGATGGGCTGGAAGTGGTCTCCACCGGTCAGCTGCTCATTCGCAATATCTGCATGTGTTTCGATGTCTACCTGCGCAACAAGGCGCGCCAGCAGCAGTTCTCCCGGGTGATCTGAACAGGCAGCCCTGCACTGAAGATAAAAAACCGCCTTTCGGCGGTTTTTTTATGGGGTAAGCAAACGGTTCAAGGTTTAGCGGCGGGCGGCGCGGGCGCTCAGCTCGGCTTTCTCGCCATCGCTCAGGAAAGCGAGGGTCAGACCGTTTTGCTGGGCGGTGCGGATCTCGCTCGCCGTCATGCCGGCGGCCGGGGCGGCCACCTCATATTCGTGGGGCAGGTCTATGCCTTCGACCGCCGGATCGTCCGTGTTGAGGCAGACCAGCACACCGGCAGCCAGGAACTGGCGGATTGGGTGCTCGGTCAGATTCGTGACCGTGGTGGTCTGCAGGTTGGAGGTGAGGCAGGATTCGATGCCGATGCGGTGCTCCGCCAGATAAGCCATCAGGGCAGGATCCGCAATCGCCTTGACGCCGTGGCCGATGCGCTCGGCGCCGAGATCGCGAATGGCTTGCCACATGCTTTCGGGGCCCGCCGCTTCGCCTGCGTGTACTGTGACGCGCATGCCCGCATCACGGACCTTGCGAAAATGCTCGGTGAACAGCTCGCCCGGGAAGCCCAGTTCGTCACCGGCCAGATCGACGGCAACCAGTTTGTCGCGATGGGCCAGACAGGCGTCCAGCTCCTTGCGGCACTGTTCGGTGCCGAAGGTGCGGCTCATGATGCCGATGAGGTTGGTCTTGATGCCAAAGTCGCGGCTGCCAACTGCAACGCCGTCAATGATGGCTTCCACCACACCTTGTGGATGCAGTTTGTGGGTCATGGCCATGTAGGCGGGACTGAAGCGCAGCTCGGCATAGTCGATACCGGCACGCAGCAGATCCTCCACGTTCTCGTAGGCAACACGGCGGCAGGCATCGTAATCAGCCAGCACGGCCACGCCCCAGTCCAGTTTCTTCAGGAAGGCGACCAGACTCGGCTCATTCTCGACGATCTGCACGTGGGGGCGAAGTGCTTCCAGCTCAAAGGCTGGCAACTGGATATTGTGCTGACGGCCCAGCTCGAGGATGGTCTGCGCGCGGATATTACCGTCCAGATGGCGGTGCAGGTCGGTCAAGGGGAGAGATCTGTCAATCATGATGGCGCCTTCTTCGAGTCGGGTTTGAAAGCCTGCCATTCTAGGCAGGGCTTTCAAAAAAGATACCCCGTTTGAAATCAAACGGGGTCTTATTGGTCAGGGATTTGCCAAGGCGTGATGGGAATCGTTTTTCCAGAGGGCTCAGGAGAGGTCGAGCTCCTTGAGCTTGCGAGTCAGGGTGTTGCGACCCCAGCCAAGCAGGCGGGCAGCCTCCTGTTTGTGGCCATGGGTGTGATCCAGTGCCGTCTCCAGCATGATCCGCTCAAATTGGGGCAGGGCATCGGCCAGGATGTCGGTCTCCCCCAGTGCCAGCTTACTGGCGACCCAGTCCTGCAACTGCTGCTGCCAGCAGCCGGGCAGGGCAGGTTGGCCGGGCTCGGCCGTGTTGGTGATGGGGGTCAGCAGTTCGGCGGGCAGATCCCCTACCAGCACCTCCTGGCCCGAGGCCATGACCGTCAGCCAGCGGCAGACGTTCTCCAGCTGGCGCACGTTGCCCGGCCAGGCGAGACGGCTGATGTAGGCCTGGGTATCCGGGTGCAGGCTCTTGGCCTCCACGTTCAGCTCCTTGGCGGCGCGCAGCAGGAAGTGCTGGGCCAGTTGAGGTATATCCTCGCGGCGCTCCTTGAGGGCCGGAATATGAATGCGGATGACGTTGAGGCGGTGGAACAGATCTTCCCGGAATTCACCGTCTGCCACCCGTTTCTCCAGATTCTGGTGGGTAGCGGCGATGATCCGCACATCTACCTGCACCGGCTGATGACCGCCGACCCGGTAGAACTGGCCATCGGCCAGCACCCGCAGCAGGCGGGTCTGCACATCCAGCGGCATGTCGCCGATTTCATCGAGAAACAGGGTGCCGCCATCGGCCTGCTCGAAGCGGCCGTGGCGAATATTGTTGGCACCGGTAAAGGCCCCTTTTTCATGACCGAACAGCTCGGATTCGATGAGATCTTTGGGGATGGCGGCCATGTTGAGTGCGATGAAGTTCTTGTGGGCGCGCGGGCTGTGCTTGTGCAGCGCGTGGGCGACCAGCTCCTTGCCGGTACCGCTCTGACCGTTGATCAGCACTGAGATGCTGGAGCGCGACAGCCGGCCGATGGCGCGAAACACTTCCTGCATGGCCGGCGCTTCGCCGATGATTTCAGGTGTGGTGGCCGTCTCCTGCTGGCGTGCCTTGCGCTTGGTGCGCTGTTCTTTCAGGTGATTCTCGGCGCGGCGCACCAGGGTGACCGCCTCGTCGATGTCGAACGGCTTGGGCAGATACTCGAAGGCGCCCCGCTGATAGGCATTGACTGCGCTGTCCAGATCCGAGTGGGCCGTCATTATGATGATGGGCAGATCGGCCTGGCGGCGGTGGATCTGCTCCAGCAGGCTGAGACCATCGATGCCGGGCATGCGGATATCGGAGAGGATCACATCGGGCGAACGTATCTCCAGCGAGCTCAGCAGAGCCTCGCCATCGGCAAAACTCTCGCACTCGAAGCCTTCACTGCCGAGGGTGCGTTCCAGTACCCAGCGGATAGAACTGTCGTCATCGACGATCCACACTTTTGCTGTCATGACGTTCCCTTATTTGCGAAGCGGTAGAAAAATGGTGAATTCGGTGTGACCAGGCCAGCTGATGCAGTCGATACGCCCCTTGTGCTGATCAATCAGATTCTGGGCGATGGAGAGGCCGAGTCCGGTTCCCCCCTCCTTGCCGGTGATCATGGGGTAGAAGAGGGTGTCGCGGATGGCATCGGGAATGCCGGGGCCGTTGTCGATGATCTTGATCTCGGCCGCCAGCCGGTAGCGCTGACCATGGATGGTGATCTGGAAGGAGGTGCGGGTTTTGATGCGAATCAGTCCCATCTGTTCACCTATGGCTTCGGCGGCGTTGCGAACCATGTTGAGAAAGGCTTGCTGCAGATGATCCGGCTCCATCTCGAACTCGGGAATGCTGGGATCGTAATCCCGCTCTATGCGCACAGTGGGTGGCAGCTCCAGCTCCACCAGACGGCGCACCTGCTCCAGCACGGAGTGGACATTGTGCATCTGGTGGCGACCCGGACGCTGGGGGCCGAGCAGGCGATCGACCAGCACCCTCAGCCGGTCGGCCTGCTCTATGATGATGCCCGTGTATTCGCGCAAGGCCGGATCCGGTAGCTCTTTTTGCAGCAGCTGAGCCGCGCCGCGCAGGCCGCCCAGCGGGTTCTTGATCTCGTGGGCCAGTCCGCGCACCAGTTCCTTGGCCGCCTGTTGCTGGGCATGTTGTTGCAGCTCCTGGCTGATCTTCTTCTGCTGATCAATTTTGCGCAGCTCTACCACCATCAGCCGTTGTTCATGGTCGGCAAGCGGGCTTACGCTCATCTCCAGCAGCCTGGGTTCACCTTCCACCACCAGGGTCACTTCACTGTCGGTGAAGCCCTGCCCAGAGGTAAGGCATTGCTTGAGGCGCTGCAAATCGAGAGAGATATGTTCCAGCAGGTGGGGCAGCTCGATCCCGATCAGCCGAGGCTGGCTGAGGGAGAGCAGTTGTTCGGCCGCCGGGTTGACGAACTGGATGCAGAGCCGCTCATCCATCAGGATGACGGCGGTCAGCAAGTTATCGAGCAGTATCTTGGCTTGATCCGGGCGGGTTGGCACAGGTTTCTCCCTAAAACGGTGCTATACACCAGTAATGCACCAACGTGGTGCATTTAGTCTACCCGTATCGATGCACAGGATCACCCCTTGTTGGGGAGCGGGGTCACTTTAGGTGCCGGATTGATACTGGCTCGATGCAGGTAGAAGGTGACTACCCTTGATTTAGCAAGGATCGTACCGTCTTTGGCGAGTAGTTCGAGTTGTGCCTCGTGTGCGCCGCGATCCAGGTTTTCGACCCGAATAGCCAGGCCGTTGCTGACAATGGGGGCCGCCTTGCCATCCAGGGTCAGGCGCACGTCGTACTGGGTCGGCGGTTTGGGGCTTATCTGCCCCTGGAACACCACATTGCCCGTGTTGTCGCGCAGTGTGCTGCCCTGTTCCGGGGAGAGCATTTCGATTACCAGCTTGGCGGCTTCCTCCTCTTTCTTGGCATCAACGCCGGTCAGGCTGTTGAAGTTGTCCACCTGCACCGAGCGGGGGGCACCACCAATGAGAGGGGCAACACGCAGATCCACTTCTTTGGCCTGCTGGCCGGGAGGGGGGGCATCCGTGTAGTGAACGACGCCCTTGCTGTCTGTCCAGGAGTAGATCTTGGTGGCCTGGGCGACGGTGCTCGTCAACAGCAAAAGTCCCAGAGCCCATAGGGGGCATGCGTTTTTCATCCATCTCTCCTTGACGGGATTTTGCTTAATCCTATCAGAGAAAAAACCCGCCTGTTGGCGGGTTTGGTCAAGTTCCGAGCTGTGGTCCGGATTAAACGGAGTAGTACAGTTCAAACTCCAGCGGGTGCGGGGTCATGCGCACACGGTCAACATCATGCTGTTTCAGTTCCAGATAGGAATTGATGAAGTCATCGCTGAACACGCCGCCGCGGGTCAGGAACTCGCGATCGCTGTCCAGTGCGGCCAGTGCTTCGTCCAGAGAGCCGGCAACGGTCGGCACTTCTGCGGCTTCTTCCGGCGGCAGGTCATACAAGTTCTTGTCCATGGCATCGCCCGGATGGATCTTGTTGATGATACCGTCCAGACCGGCCATCAGCTGAGCTGCAAAAGCCAGGTACGGGTTGGCTGCCGGATCCGGGAAACGTACTTCGATACGACGAGCTTTCGGGCTCGGTACTACCGGGATACGGATGGAAGCAGAGCGGTTGCGGGCGGAGTAAGCCAGCATGACAGGTGCTTCATAACCCGGAACCAGACGCTTGTAGGAGTTGGTGGTCGGGTTGGCGAAGGCATTGATTGCCTTGGCGTGCTTGATGATACCGCCGATGTAGTGCAGTGCCATCTCGGACAGACCACCGTACAGGTCGCCAGCGAACAGGTTGACACCGTTCTTGGCTAGGGACTGGTGGCAGTGCATGCCGGAGCCGTTGTCACCGAACATGGGTTTCGGCATGAAGGTGACAGTCTTGTTGTAAGCGTGGGCCACGTTATGGATCACGTACTTCAGAACCTGTACTTCGTCCGCTTTCAGGGTGAGAGTGTTGAAACGGGTCGCGATCTCGTTCTGACCGGCGGTCGCCACTTCATGGTGGTGCGCTTCAACGACCTGGCCCATCTCTTCCAGCACTAGACACATGGCAGCGCGGATGTCCTGGGAAGAGTCAACCGGTGCAACCGGGAAGTAACCACCTTTCACGAACGGGCGGTGGCCCTTGTTGCCGTGCTCATACTCGGTACCCGAGTTCCAGGCGGCTTCTTCAGATTCGATTTTCACGAAGCTGTGGCCCATGGTGTTCGAGAAGGTGATGTTGTCGAACATGAAGAATTCCGGCTCAGGCCCGAACAGCACTGTGTCAGCGATGCCGCTGGCTTTGAGGAAATCTTCGGCACGCTTGGAGATGGAGCGCGGGTCGCGGTCATAACCTTGCATGGTGGCCGGTTCCAGCACATCACAAACGATGTTCAGGGTGGTCTCTTCGGTAAACGGGTCCAGCTTGGCGGAGGCCGCATCCGGCATCAGCAGCATGTCAGACTCGTTGATACCTTTCCAGCCGCCGATGGAAGAGCCATCGAACATCTTGCCGTCTTCGAAGAAATCTTCGTTGACCTGGTGGGAAGGGATAGATACGTGCTGCTCTTTACCCTTGGTGTCGGTAAAGCGCAGGTCAACAAACTTGACTTCGTGTTCCTGGATCAGGGCCAAAACGTTCTGGGCTGACATGCTAAGTAACCTCCGGTGTTAAAACTCTTAGGGTGAATGCGTCATCACATTCACATAAGCCAGTATCGTGCCAAGTTTGTGACAGCTTGATTTCAGGGCGTTTTCGGCTATAAGGCCGCCCCAAGACCTGCCATCTCAGCGCGTTACGCCTCAAAGTAGTGCAACTGTGGATCGTTTTGGTGCACTAAAATGGTGCGCAGTATACGGTCAGCCCCCATCTAAACAGGCTTTGATCGGAAGGTCTATGATCCTGATCCCCTGTTATGCGTGAATGCACTGCAATTATGCTAGGCAGATCACAAAGGCGAGAGTACAATTAGCGCCCAATTTTACCCGGTGATTGAGGCGAGAATGTTAGAGAATTTACGCAATATTGCGATTATTGCGCACGTAGACCACGGCAAAACTACCCTGGTTGATAAGCTGCTGCAGCAGTCTGGAACCCTGGACCGTACCACTGATGGTCAAGAGCGTCTGATGGATTCCAACGACCTGGAAAAGGAACGTGGTATTACCATTCTCGCCAAGAACACCGCGATCCGTTGGAAAGACTACCGTATCAACATCGTTGATACCCCGGGTCACGCCGACTTCGGTGGTGAAGTAGAGCGCGTTATGTCCATGGTCGACTCAGTGCTGCTGCTGGTTGATGCTGTTGACGGCCCTATGCCGCAGACTCGTTTCGTGACCCAGAAGGCATTCGCCCAGGGTCTGAAGCCGATCGTGGTCATCAACAAGATCGACCGTCCGGGTGCTCGTCCTGACTGGGTTATGGATCAGGTATTCGACTTGTTTGACAACCTGGGTGCGACCGATGAGCAACTGGACTTCAAAGTTGTTTACGCTTCAGCACTGAACGGCTGGGCCACCATGGACCAGGGCGTTGAATCCGACAACATGGAACCCCTGTTCCAGGCGATCGTTGACAACGTCGAGCAGCCGAAGGGTGACCCTGCCGGTGCTTTCCAGATGCAGATCTCTCAGCTGGATTACAACTCCTACGTGGGTGTTATCGGCATCGGCCGTATCAGCCGTGGTCGCGTCAAGACCAACCAGCAAGTCACCGTCATCGGTGCCGATGGCAAGACCCGTACCGGCAAAGTCGGTCAGGTGCTTGGCTACCTGGGTCTGTCCCGTACCGAAGTTGTCGACGCGCAAGCGGGTGACATCATCGCCATCACAGGTCTGGGCGAGCTGAAAATCTCCGACACCATCTGTGACAACAGTGCTGTTCAAGCCCTGCCGCCGCTCTCCGTTGACGAGCCGACCGTGAACATGACCTTCCAGGTCAACACCTCACCGTTCGCCGGTAAAGAAGGCAAGTTCGTGACCTCCCGCAACATCATGGAGCGTCTGAACCAGGAGCTGGTCCACAACGTGGCTCTGCGTGTGGAAGAGACCGAAGATCCGGACAAATTCCGCGTATCCGGTCGTGGTGAACTGCACCTCTCCATCCTGATCGAAAACATGCGTCGTGAAGGTTACGAACTGGCGGTATCCCGTCCGGAAGTTATCCTGCGCACCGTGGACGGTGTTCTGCACGAACCGTTTGAAACCGTGACTGTTGACGTGGAAGAGATCCACCAGGGTTCCGTGATGGAGCAACTTGGCCTGCGTAAGGGCGAGATGACCAACATGACCCCGGATGGCAAGGGCCGTGTCCGTCTTGACTTCATGATCCCGAGTCGTGGCCTGATCGGCTTCCAGACCGAGTTCCTGACCATGACGTCCGGTACCGGTCTGCTGTACCACACCTTTGACCATTACGGTCCGCACAAGGGTGGCAGCATCGGCGAGCGTCAGAATGGCGTGCTGATCTCCAACGCTACCGGCAAGGCGCTGACCTTCGCCCTGTTCGGTCTGCAAGACCGCGGTCGTCTGTTTATCGGTCACGCTACCGAAGTGTACGAAGGCCAGGTGATCGGTATTCACTCCCGCTCCAATGACCTGACTGTAAACTGCCTGAAGGGCAAGCAGCTGACCAACATGCGTGCCTCCGGTACCGACGAAGCCCAGGTGCTGACTCCGCCGATCCGCATGACCCTGGAACAGGCTCTCGAATTCATCGACAACGATGAGTTGGTAGAGATCACTCCCAAGGCCATCCGTGTGCGCAAGAAACTACTGACTGAAATGGATCGCAAGCGCGCCGGTCGTGCTTGATATCTGTTTATCGACAGACAGAGAGAGGCCTGCGGGCCTCTTTTTTTATGCCCATTTGACGGTGGATCACCAGCCAGTATACTCGGGCTGGTCGTACCGATCCGGTCCATGGGTGGTCAAATGACCATGCTATCTGACACAATGTCTGCATGATGAAGACGTTGAGAATCACAATGCAGCAGAAATTTGGTGGCCGTCTTGGCCATGCTCTCTCCTTTTTACGCCACGATGGCGGCCATTTTGCCCAGTTTGTCTGGAGCCGTTTCCAGCACGACAGGCTGACGGTCACTGCCGGTTATCTGGCCTATGTCACCTTGCTCTCTCTGGTCCCCATGATTGCCGTGGTATTTGGCATGATGTCCGCCTTCCCTGTGTTCCAGACCCTGAAACAGGCGATGGAGCAGTTCGTCTATCACAACTTCGTGCCGACCGCGGGTGAGATGCTCAAGGAGTACATAGATGGCTTCGTGGCGAATGCCACCAACACCACAGCGGTGGGTATCGGGGCCCTGATAGTGGTGGCGTTGATGCTGATCTCGGCCATCGACAAGAACCTCAACTACATCTGGCGCTCGACCCAGGGCCGGCCGCTGGCTCAGGCGTTTGCCATGTACTGGATGATACTGACACTGGGTCCTGTGCTTATCGGTGGCAGCATTGCCATCTCCTCTTACATCTTCTCGCTGCGGCTGTTCGGGGCCGAGAGTCTGTTCGGCATCGGTTACCTGTTGTTGCGCAGTTTGCCGTTCCTCTTCTCGGTACTCACCTTCCTGCTGGTCTATACGGTCGTGCCCAACTGCAAGGTGCGCCTGGTTCACGCCTTCATCGGTGCCCTGGTGGCGGCGACCCTGTTCGAGCTGGCCAAGCGCGGATTTGCCATCTACATCACCAACTTCCCCTCCTATCAGGCCATCTATGGCGCTCTGGCGACCATTCCGGTCCTGTTTGTCTGGGTTTATCTCAGCTGGTTGGTGGTATTGCTTGGCGCCGAGACCACGGCTTGTCTCGGCGAATATGAAAAACCGGTGAGCGAGGAGTTGGCCTGAGCCATCGCTTTGCCCGTCGTTTTCTTGGTAGCATCGACGACCGCCCCTGTGAGGGCGGTCGTTCTGTTTTGAGAGGAGAGGGATGTGATTGCATTGATCCAGCGGGTCTCCGAGGCCAGCGTGACAGTGGAAGGCGAAGTAACGGGTGCCATTGCCAATGGCTTGCTGGTGTTGCTCGGGGTGGAGCAGGGGGAGGGCGGACAAGTTGCTGCACAAGGTGAGCGGCTACCGCATCTTCTCCGATGAAGAGGGCAAAATGAACCTCAATGTGAGTCAGGCCGGTGGCAGTCTGCTGGTCGTCTCCCAGTTCACCCTGGCGGCGGATACCAAAAAAGGCATGAGACCCAGCTTCTCTGGCGGTGCCCATCCGACCGACGCCGAGCGGCTCTACGACTATTTTGTAGTGCAGGCAAAGGCCAGTGGCATACCGACCGAGACAGGTCGTTTTGCTGCCGACATGAAGGTGGCGCTGCTCAATGACGGCCCCGTCACCTTTTGGCTGCAGGTGTAGGCGTTATGGCCGCGAGCCCGCCCCTGGCTAAAGGCCTTTATCTGCAACGTGCAGACAGGGCCAGCCGTGGCGTTAGGGGGTCAGGTTGGTGGCGTGCAGTATGACGTTGCGATAGCCGGGCACCCCGTGGGTGCTGGTGAGGCCAATCCACTCCTCCGCCAGCCGCCTGGCCTGCGCCAGTTCGAGATGTGTCCGTGGCAGCAGGTTGACGATGAGGGTACCGCGGAGGCATTTGGCCAGTGCCTGATAGAGCGGAGCCTGAAACAGCAGCAGGGGATTGCCATCCTGACTGAACAGGTCGAGCAGCACGAAGTCATAGGTGTCGTCGTGGGCCAGCAGGAAGGCGAGGGCATCGGCGTGGTGCAGGTGCAACGCCCGGTCAACGGGCTCCGCCGGGTGGCGGAAGAAGGTCTGAAACAGGGTCAGTACCTCTTCATCCAGATCGACGCAGTCGTGCCGAGCCTCTGGCCAGCGCGCCCCCAGATGACGAGTGAGATCGCCACCGCCCAATCCCAGTTCCAGCACCCGGCTTGCGGTGGCGGGCAGCAGGTCTGCGATGCACTGCTGATGGGGCAGGCAGAGGGCGGCAGGTTCGGCAAGGGACATGGCCGATTGCACTACACCGTCGATCTCCAGCCAGCGGTGATGGGCATTTTCCAAGATAAAGAGGCGTCGTTCCGGTTTTGCGCTCAGGTGCAATAAGTGGTCGGCTTGGTACGCTTGCAGATTGAAGTCCATGAATTTGCACGGCAAGATGGTTTCCGACCAGTGTAACTCAAGGATAGAACTATGTACCGGGTGGTCACTCCCCAGACGGCAGCCGAACTGGATGCCTATTATCAGTTGCGCTGGGAGGCATTGGTGCGCAAGCCCTTCAATTTGTCCGTCGGCGCTAACTCAAGGATCGCTTTATGTACCGGGTAGTCACTCCTCAAACGGCAGCCGAATTGGATGCCTATTATCAGTTGCGCTGGGAACTACTGCGTAAACCCTTCAATCTACCCGTTGGTTCCGAGCGAGACGAATACGATACTGTCGCCATCCACCGCATGATGCTGGCGCCGGACGGTACTCCCATTGCCATTGGCCGATTGTTTATCGGTGGTGACGAGGCCCAGATCCGCTTTATGGCGCTGCGCACTGAATTCCGGGGACAGGGGTTGGGTGCCCGCATGGTGGAAGATCTCGAACAGCTGGCCCGCAGCGAGAAGGTGAAACGGCTGGTGATGAATGCCCGCCAGGAAGCGGTGGAGTTCTATCGCAAGTGCGGCTTCCTCGAAGTGGGGGAAGGGCCGGTCAGCTTTGGCCGCATTCCCCATCGTCAGATGATCAAATCCTTAAGCCCCTTGCAGACCATCCAGTATCGCCCCGAGTGGTGCCAGGATCTCACCACTCGCTGGTCGCAAGGCATCCCCATCAGCGAGAAGATGGGGGTACACATCACCCACTATGACGGCCAGACTTTTCATCTCAAGGCCAATCTGGCGGCCAACCTCAACGTGCATGACACCATGTTCGCCGGCAGCATCTACAGTCAGTGCGTGCTGGCGGGCTGGGGTCTCATCTGGTTGCAGCTGAAAGAGGCGGGTCTGGTGGGGGATACGGTACTGGCGGAGGGCAACATCAAGTATTACCGCCCGGTCAACGAGGAGCCCGAGGCGCGGGTTGCCAGGGAGGGGATGCCGGCCGTGCTGGCTCCGCTCAAGGCGGGGGAGTCGGCCAAATTCAGCCTTATGGTCAAGTTGTTCAGCGGCGACAAGCTGGCGGTAGAATTCATCGGCCAGTATGTGGTGCAATCGGTCAAACGGCGAGGCCAGTCCCCCGTTCTGTAAAAGCTACCTGAAACAAACAAGGCCTCGTGATGAGGCCTTGTTTGTTTTACTGAACGCTGGTCGACGCGGGTGCTTTTGGCTGTGGTGCTGGCCGCCAGAGCGGGCTATTGCGCCCCTGTGCAGGATAAGGCACCCCCACCTCCCAGCCACAGGAGGCCTGCCTGGCCGGAAACTCCCAGCTCAAGACGGGGGCATCAAGCGGGCCGCGCCAGTGGCTCAGCAGCTCGGCACAGCGTTGGCCATTCAGGACACCGAGATCCAGCTGCCACTGCTCCTTGACCAGATCCATGCCACCTTGCAGGGCGAGCAGGTGGGTGATGGTGGAGGCGCCAGCCTGTTCCAACTGCAGCTGGCCATGCTCGACCTTGCCTTGCAACTTGATGCGGTAGAAGGGTGTATCTCCTTCCTGCATCGCCTGCCACAGGCTTTCCGGCGTCAGATCAGGTGGCGTGGCGCCTTTGAACCATTCATCCAGCAGGGGGTCTATCTTCACCTTGTCCCAGAATGGATCAACCGCATCGAGGGCGAAGCTGCCCTGCAGGGTACTGCGCCACTCTCCTGCTGTCTTGCCATGCACGGCTTGCAGATCGGCACTCAGGTCGGCCTTGCCGGCGAAGGAGATGGGGGAGTGCAGTATCTTGCTCCACTGCACCAGATCCAGCTTTTCCCCCTTCACCTGCAGGCGGCTGCTTTGGCCTGGCTCCTTGCCCCACTGGCCGCTCAGGCTGAGTGAGCCTTCATCCGGCAGCGAGCTGGTCAGCTTGTTGAGCTGCCAGGAGCTGGGGGTCAGCTCGCCGTCCAGTTCGCCGTTGCGGGCACTAAGGCCGTCCCACACCAGCTCGAACCATTTGCTCTCGACCTTTGCCCGGCCGAGCAAGGGGGTTGGCTGCCGGCCTCGCAGGGCGAGATCGCTTAGATAGAACTGCCAGCCCGTCAGCGACAGGGGCAGGGTATCGTCGAAGGAGAGTACCTTGAGTTTGTCGAACGTCAGTTTGCGGATATCGATCTGTTGTGGCCGCCAGCTTTGCCAATCCTGCCACCACCCCTCTGGCAGGCTGATGTCCATGCCGCTCAGCGTCATGTCTTTGAGGGTCAGCTTCTGCTGCTGGGTATCGAGGGCCAGATCCAGATTGAATTCACCTTCATAGGCTTTGCCCTGCACCTCGGCATCGATCTGCTGTGGCGAGAAAGAGACTCGTCCCTTGAGATCTTCCAGCTGGAACAGGCCGCGGCCGAGATCACCGAGGCTACCCGTAAAGTAACCGGTCGGCGTACTGCCAGCCTGCCAGCTGAAGGCGGTGAGCTGGCCGTTGAAGTTGTTGAGGGAGATCTCCTGGGTGATGGCGGTGATGCTCACATCGCGCACCTGTCCCGTGTCCAGGCTGATGTGGCGCAAGGGCAGTTCAGGCTGGCCCATGGCTCCCCACTCGACCCGCATGCCTTGTGCCTTCAGATTGTGCAGTCGCAGGCTGCGGGCGGGCCAGTCCAGGGTCATGCCGGTTTCCAGCAGGCCATCGAACAGGTTGGCGGTCAGTTTGTCGGTACTCAGCACCTGGCCTTCCAGTCGTCCCTTCAGATTGAGGCGGGAGAGGGCAAAGGCCGGGGTTTCCAGCTCATTGATGTTGAGGCTCAGGTTGGCCTGGGGTGGCCGCACCGGATTGAGCAGCTGCCAGTCGTTGAGGGTGGCGTTGAGGCCGCTCAGGGTCAGCTCGTCACTGTGCAGACTGAGGCGATCGATAGTGCTGTCGCTGATGGTGAGGGAGTGAACCGGCAGGGTCGGCAAGGTGTTGGGCAGCGGCAGCTTGATGACGGGGCGAATGAGGTCGAGGTGGGCGATGCGTACGTCCCTGTTCAGCCAGTCGATGCTCTCTATTTCCAGATAGAGCTTGTCGAGGGTGATGGCGTCGCCATAGCTCACCTGCTCGGCCAGCAGGGTATAGGGATGGAGCGGGTTGAACACCAACCGCCCTATGGTGACCGGCACGCCGGTTTGCTGGCTGATCCAGCTGGCGATGGGGCCCCTGGCCCGTTCGGCGTCGAACAGACCGAGCGCGACCCAGACAAACAGCAGCAGGAAGGCAAATGTGTAGAGCAGGGCGCGAAGCCAGGAATTCATCGGTGCTTTCCTCCAGGGTCTGAGTGTTGTGGCAACACATCTATTGGGAGCCTGAGTGTCACGTTAGTTCTTTCTTGTTCTGCTCTACTCAGGCGTTGGAGTAGTGATCCCGCAGACCCAGCCAGCGCCGGATGAGCGGTTCAACATGGGCGGGATGCCTGTCCATCAGGAAGCGCGCCATCTTCTGTACCTGAGGGATGAGTGGCTGGTCGCGCACCAGGTCGGCAATTTTGAGATCGGCCAGCCCGGTCTGGCGGGTACCTAGCAGTTCCCCCGGGCCGCGCAGCTCGAGATCGCGCTGGGCGATCAGGAAGCCGTCGTTGGTCTCCCGCAATACCCCGAGTCGGCTCTGGGCCGTCTTGGACAAGGGAGCATGATAGAGCAGCACGCAATGAGAGGCCACAGAACCGCGACCGACCCGGCCGCGCAGCTGGTGCAACTGGGCCAGCCCGAGCCGCTCCGGGTTTTCGATGATCATCAGGCTGGCGTTGGGTACATCCACCCCCACCTCTATGACTGTGGTGGCGACCAGCAGCTGCAGTATGCCCGCCTTGAACTCCTCCATCACCCGCTGCTTTTCGACCGGCCGCATCCGGCCGTGTACCAGCCCGATATGCAGGCCGGGCAGCTGGTTTTGCAGCTCGGCGGCGGTATCCTCGGCGGCCTGGCACTCCAGCACCTCGGACTCTTCGATCAGGGTACAGACCCAGTAGGCCTGCTTGCCCTCTTCACAGGCCAGCTTGACCCGCTCGATCACATCCGGGCGACGGCTGTCCGGCAGCGCCACCGTGGTGATGGGGGTGCGGCCCGGTGGCAGCTCGTCGATGACGGAGGTGTCGAGATCGGCATAGGCGGTCATCGCCAGGGTGCGGGGTATGGGAGTGGCAGTCATGATGAGCTGATGGGGATGGACTCCCTCCCGCTCCCCTTTTTCCCGCAGCGCGAGGCGCTGATGCACCCCGAATCTGTGCTGTTCATCGATGATGACCAGCGCGAGGCGTTGGAACACCACCTGCTCCTGGAAGATGGCGTGGGTGCCCACCACCATCTTGACGCTGCCATCGGCGATGGCGGCGAGCTGGGTTTCCCGCGCCTTCCCTTTCTGCTTGCCCGCCAGCCAGCCGACCCCGATACCGAGCGGCTCCAGCCAGTTGGCGAAGTTGATGGCATGCTGTTCGGCCAGCAACTCGGTCGGTGCCATCAGCCCCACCTGGCAGCCGTTGCCGATGGCCTGGAGGGCTGCCAGCGCCGCAACCAGCGTCTTGCCGGAGCCCACGTCCCCCTGCACCAGGCGCATCATGGGGTAGCTGCGTTGCAGGTCCTGGTTGATCTCGGCTACCACCCGATTCTGGGCACCGGTCGGTTTGAACGGCAGCGCTTCCAGCAATTGCTTGACCAGGGCAGGTGCCGGCTTGAGGGCGCGCGCCAGCTGGGTTTGCGCCTGGGCACGCACTTTGAGCACCGACAGGTTATGGGCCAGCAGCTCTTCCAGCACCAGTCGTTGCTGGGCCGGGTGCTGGCCGCTCTCCAGCAAGGCCAGCGCCACCGAGGGGGGCGGGCGATGGAGCAGGCGCAGGGCGGCGGCCAGATCGATCTGCTGGGGATAGAGGCCTGCAGGCAGCAGCTCCTCCACCCCGTACAGGTCGAGTTGAGCCAGCGCCTGATCGGTGAGGCTACGCAGGGTGAGCTGGCGCAGCCCTTCCGTGGTGGGGTAAACGGGGGTGAGTGCCTCTTCGGTCTGACCTGCCTGTTCTTCACCGAGCAGCTTGTACTCGGGGTGGGCCATCTCGAGCCCGTATTTGCCGGGGCGCACCTCGCCGAAGCAGCGGATCAACCTGCCCTGCCCCAGGCTGTTTTTCTGGGCTGCGGTGAAGTTGAAGAAGCGAAGGGTCAGAGTACCGGTGCCGTCACTGATGCGGCAGACCAGCATGCGGCGGCGCCCCATCACCAATTGAGTGTCCTGGATTTCGCCCTCGACGGCGCCGTGCAGCCCGGGCGGCAGATCGCCGATGGGCCACACCTGGGTACGATCCTCGTAACGAAGGGGGAGGTGGAACAGCAGATCCTGTACCGTGGCCAGCCCCAGTCGCTCGAGTTTTTCCTGCATCTTGCTGCCGACGCCCTTGAGGCTGTCGAGGGAGATTTTATCCAATTTCATCAATTAGATGCCCGAAAACACTGTAAATATGTCCAAATGATAGGGGTTATTGACGTCTCGGTGCAAGCCGCGTTGCAGTGACACCTGGCGCCAGGCCAGAGGTGGGATGCGGACCATGGCAGAGCCTGACAAAAAGGCCTGCCGAAAACGGCAGGCCTTTGCACTGGTGTAAACGAGTGAGGACGGGCAGCGTGTACGCCGGATCAGATGATGCGCTTGAGCAGGATATGGGCCCTGACCCTGTGGATCCTGGCCAGCAGCTTGCGTACCTGTTCCGGGTAGTCCTTGATCTGCTCTATCTGATCGAAGTGGCTGATCCGCTTGGTGTTGGCGAGTATGTTCTCCCGCTCCCCGTTGAACTGGGCGCGCAGGTGATGGCGACGATCGTACACCAGCAGGCCGTTCTCCAGATCAAGCGCCCAAGCGCGAGGGTTCAGGTTGTTGCCGGTGAGCAGTGCCCACTCGTCATCCACGAAGATCCCCTTGAGGTGGTAGGAGTTGCGCTCGCAGCACCACAACATCAGGTTGAGACGGCCGGCATCGATATGATGCTGATTGCGCTCGGCAAACTTGCGCAGATTGGTCTCGTACAGATAAGGCAGGCCACCTATGGTGGTGAACTTCTCTTCCGGAGGGATGAAGAAGTCGTTGGCCGTCTTGTCGCCCACCACTATGGTCACCTTGCAGCCGCGCTTGAGCAGGGCTTCGATGTCCTTGTTCAACTCCTTGGGCGGGTTGAAATAGGGGGTGCAGATGAAGATCTCCCGCTCGGTGGCACGCACCAGGGTACGGATCATCTTGTTGAGCTGATTGCCCCGCTTGCCTAGCCCCGTCATCGGAGTGATGGCGATCTCCTGGCTGTTGACCGGCATGCTCTCGAAGCGGTACTGGCCCAGGCGCAGGCTGTGCTTGAAGCGGCGGATCGGCCCCTTCAGTTGCTTGGCGGTGGGAATGTCGCTGCGATCGAGTCGCTGCACCGCTTCGCTCTTGAGAAAGAGATCGTCCACATAGTTGACCATGCAGCGGGTCAGCTCTGGGCTGGTGATCTGGTGATAACGGTCGAAACGGTAGCGATCCTGCTGATGCAGGTAGATATCGTTGAGGCTGGCACCGGAGTAGAGCAGGGTGTCATCGAAGATGAAGCCCTTGAGGTGCAGCACCCCGAGCAGCTCTCGTCCCTTGACCGGCACGCCGTAGATGGCGATCTGGTGTTCATGGCGGGCGGCCATTTCCTGATACATCAGGTGATTGCCCCCCTGCTTGCCTTTGCCGATCAGGCCGCGTTGGGCACGGTGAAAATCCACGAACAACTTGATGTCCAGGGCCGGGTTGCGCTGCTTGGAGGCGTAGAGGGCAGACAGAATTTCCCGTCCCGCCTCGTCATCTTGCAGATAGAGCGCCACCAGATAGATGCGCCGAGTCGCGCTGGCGATAAGCGAAAGGATCCGGCTCTTGAAGTCCTTGGCGCTGTTGAGCACCTGAAACTGATCTGCGGCGACAGCGATCTGGGGCAGACGAGCCAACAGTTGTCGATAATGTGCCGATGAATGCATAGAGAAACCTGAAATCACTGCGTTAAGCGTTCCACTCGGAGCGATGGATAGGCGATTCTAGCAACCTCAACCTGTTAGCCAAAGAAAGAATCGTCATAAAGATGAAAAAGGCCTCACATCGGAGGCCTTTTTGACAGCGGTTATGTTCAAAGGAAGCTGTAGATAATCATCGCCATGACGCCACCCGTGGTGCCTATGATGGTCTCCATCACTGTCCAGGTTTGCAGGGTCTGCTTCTCGGAGAGGCCCAGGTAGCGGTTGGCCAGCCAGAAACCCGAGTCGTTGACGTGGGAGAGGACGATGGCTCCGCCGCCGATGGCGATGGTCACGGCCGCCAGTTGGGCTCCGTTCAGACCGAGCGGTTCCAGCATGGGCAGCAGCAGGCCGCAGGCGGTCAGCATGGCGACGGTGGCAGAACCCTGAATGACCCGCACGGCCGCCGCCAGGATAAAGGCCAGCGCGACTATGGGCAGGCCGGAGTCTGCCAGCATGTTGCCAAGGGCGGCGCCCACACCGGAATCCACCAGTATCTGCTTGAAGACGCCACCGGCACCGGTCACCAGTATGATGACGCCGGCAGGCTGGATGGCGCTGTTGCAGACGTTCATCACCTCGTCACGGGACATGCCGCGGCGCACCCCCAGCAGATAGAAGGCGGCCAGACAGGCGACCATGATGGCGGTGAAGGGGTGGCCGACGAACTCCAGCCAGTTATGCAGGGTGGATCCCGCCTCGACGAAGCGGCCGACTATGGTCTTGAGGCCAATCATCAGCAGCGGCAGACCGATCAGGCCCATGGCCAGTCCGAAGGAGGGGAGAGTCTTGCTATCGTCATGGGCGCTGCTCTGGGCATCGGCAGGGAGCGGCACATCCACCACCTTGCTGATCAGGTCGCCGAACAGGGGGCCCGCCAGGATCAGGGCTGGCACGGCGGCGATCAGACCGAACAGTATCATGTAGCCAAAATCGGCCCCCAGCTGGGACGCTACCAGAATGGGGCCTGGCGCGGGGATGAGGAACGCCTGGCAGGTGGCGATGCCCGCCAGCAGCGCTATGCCTATCTTCACCACGCTGCCACCGCCACGGCGGACAATGGCAAAGGCCACCCCGATCAGCAGCACTACGGCGACGTCGAAGAAGAGCGGCAGAGCGCAGACGAAGCCAGTCAGTGACATGGCCCAGTTGGCGCGCTTGACGCCGAAGGTACCGAGCAGGGTATGGGCTACCCGGTCGAGGGCGCCGGTGACTTCCATCACCTTGCCAAACATGGCGCCCAGCGCCACCACAACGGCGACGAAGCCCAGGGTGCCACCCATCCCTTTCTGGATGGTAGTGGCGATCTCAGCCGGGTTCATGCCGGCGGCGAGGCCGGCCACCATGGAGACCAGGATGAGGGAGACGACCGCGTGCAGGCGGGCCTTCATCACCAGAAAGAGCAGCAGCACTATGGAGCCCGCGGCCGTCATGATCAGGGAGAGGTCAGACATTGTTGTGCGTTCCTTGTTCCAAGTTCAGTATCGACACCCTGCTGATCCGTCAGCAGACCATATCTTTATGATTTATTTAGATTTATGGCCAGGGCTCAAGGTCGATTGCCCAGGTGACTGTGAGTTCGCTCAGTCTGTGGCAGACTTCACATTTCTTGTTGTTACCGGTAACATGTTGCCGGTAACGTGCTAAGTTAGAACCCATCAGCAGCACGATTTTTGAAAAATGGGATAGAGGTCAAACAATGGCGGGCAAGAGCATTATCGTGATGGGTGTGTGTGGTAGCGGCAAGTCCAGTGTCGGCCTCAAGGTGGCCCAGGCGCTGGGTGCCAAGTTCATCGATGGTGATGACCTGCACCCCAGAGCCAATATTCAGAAGATGGCGGGTGGCAACCCCCTCAACGATGAGGATCGTGCCCCCTGGCTGGAGCGGATCCGTGATGCGGCTTACAGCCTGGAACAGAAGAACGAGGTGGGCGTGATCGTCTGCTCGGCCCTCAAGAAGCAGTACCGCGACCAGATCCGCGATGGCAATGAGTCAGTGCATTTCCTGTTTCTGGACGGTGATCAGCCGCTGATCCTCGAACGGATGCGGGCACGCAAGGGCCATTTCATGCGGGAAAGCATGGTACAAAGTCAGTTCGATACGCTGGAACGTCCGGATGGCGAGGCCGGGGTATTCCATATCGATATAGATGGCACCTTCGAACAGGTGGTCGACCGCGCCGTCTCAGCGTTGGAGCAAGCCGTATGACACACATTGTTATTTCCGAGGTTACTGCGCGCATTCGTGAGCGCAGTGTCGCCCGTCGCCAGGCTTTCCTGGCGCGTATTCAGCGCCAGGCCGAACAGGGAAAGACCCGCGCCGCCCTGGCCTGCGGTAACCTGGCCCACGCCGTAGCCGCCTGTAGCAGTGACGAGAAGGGTCGCATTCTCGACATGACCCGCGCCAACGTCGGCATTGTCACTGCGTACAACGACATGCTGAGCGCCCATCAGCCCTATCAGGGCTACCCGGACATCATCAAGGCGGCACTGGCCGAACTCGGCCACAGCGCCCAGGTGGCGGGTGGCGTACCGGCCATGTGCGATGGTGTGACTCAGGGTCAGCCGGGGATGGACATGTCTTTGTTTTCCCGCGATCTCATCGCCCAGGCGACCGCGCTGTCGCTCTCCCACAACACCTTCGACGCCACCCTGCTGCTCGGCATCTGCGACAAGATAGCCCCGGGCCAGATTATGGGGGCGCTCTCCCATGCTCACCTGCCCACCGCCTTCGTGCCGGCCGGCCCCATGGCCAGCGGCATCAGCAATGATGACAAGGTAAAGGTGCGCCAGCAGTACGCCGCCGGTGAACTGGGCCGCGACGCCCTGCTGGAGATGGAGTGCGGCGCCTATCATGCGCCGGGTACCTGCACCTTCTACGGCACAGCCAACACCAACCAGCTGGTGTTCGAGGCCATGGGCCTGATGCTGCCGGGCTCTGCTTTTGTGCATCCTCACAGCGAGTTGCGCCACGCGCTCACTGAAGAAGCCGCCCGTCGCATCAGCGCCATGATCCCTGGCTCTCCTGCCTACCGCCCCTTGAGCGAGGTGCTGGATGAGCGCTCCCTGGTCAATGGTCTGGTGGCCCTGCTCGCCTCCGGCGGCAGCACCAACCACAGCATCCACATGGTGGCGCTGGCGCGGGCCGCCGGCCTGCACCTGACCTGGGACGACATCAGCGATCTCTCCGATGTGGTGCCGCTCTTGGTACGCATGTACCCGAACGGCCCGGCCGATGTGAATGCCTTCGAGCAGGCGGGCGGCGTGCCCGGCCTGATGCGTCGTCTGGCGCAAGAGGGGCTGATCCACATGGATGCCACCCCTGTGTTTGGCGAGATGCAGCATTACCTCAGCCGTCCCGCTCTGGTGGATGGCGAGCTGGTGTGGCAGCCGGTGGGTGAAAGCAGCGATGCGAGCGTGCTGTCGCCGACCGGCTCCGTATTCCAGGCCACCGGCGGCACCAAGCTGCTGGCGGGCAATCTGGGCCGCGCCGTGGTCAAGGCCTCCGCCGTGGCGCCCGAGTATCGCGTTATCGAAGCGCCCGCCCGAGTTTTCTCCTCCCAGCACGCTGTGGAGGCGGCCTACAAGGCTGGCAGTCTCAATCAGGATGCCGTTATCGTGGTGCGCCACAACGGCCCGGCGGTCAACGGCATGCCGGAGCTGCACAAGTTGATGCCTGTGCTCGGCAACCTGCAGAAGGCGGGGCACAAGGTGGCGCTGGTTACCGATGGTCGCCTCTCAGGCGCCTCCGGCAAGATCCCGGCTGCCATCCATGTCACCCCGGAAGCCTTGCACGGCGGCGCCATTGGCCTGCTGCGCGATGGCGATCTGCTGCGGGTGGACGCGGTGACTGGCCGCCTCGACTGCCTGACCGATTTGAGTGGCCGTACCCAGGCCGAGATTGATCTCACTCTGGAACAAGAGGGGTGGGGCCGTGAACTGTTCAGCGTGATGCGTCGCGCGGTATCGAGCGCCGAGTGTGGCGCCACCATCTTTGATTAAGGAAGCGTTATGCAAAACTGGAAAGTGACCCCTGCCGAGGTGTTTGCCGCCTCTCCGCTGGTACCCGTGATGGTCATCAACGATCTGGAACAGGCCCTGCCGATGGCCAAGGCGCTGCTCGACGGCGGCATCTCGGTATTCGAGATCACCCTGCGCACCCCGGTGGCGCTCGATGCCATCGCCCTCATCGCCAAGGCGATGCCGGATGCCATGGTCGGTGCAGGCACAGTGCTCAACTGCGCGCAGTTTGACGCAGCCGTGGCCGCCGGTGCCCGCTTCGTCATCTCCCCGGGGATGACACCGGCGCTGCTGGCCCATGCGGCCAACAGCACGGCGCCGCTGATCCCGGGCGTTGCCACCGCCTCCGAGGTAATGCAGGCGCTGGAAGCAGGCTACGACCACCTGAAGTTCTTCCCGGCCGAAGCGAACGGCGGCACCAAGGCGCTGGCTGCCATTGCAGCACCGCTTCCCCAGATCAAATTCTGCCCCACCGGTGGCATAGGCCCGAAAAACGTGGCCGACTATCTGGCGCTGAAATGCGTCGCCACCGTCGGCGGTTCCTGGATGCTGCCGGCCGATGCGGTCAAGAGCGGCAACTGGGAAGAGGTGAGCCGCCTCTCTCGCGAAGCGGTCGAGCTAGTTAAACGCTAAGCGCGCGTTCTTTATAAAAAAGAGCAGGCCACCTGGGGTGACCTGCTCTTTTTTTGCCTTTGAATCAGGAGGATAAATCGGCTGGCGTTTCGGATCAGACTGCTTCGCGTGCGTACCGTCAGGCTTTGACCCTCCCTTCGCGCAAGCGTCAGCCCAGGCTCTCCCCGACATAGAGGGAGAAGCCCATATCCTTGCGGGTGTCGGGCAGTGGCTGGCCGCTGAGTCGGGCCAGCAGCATGGTCGCCGCCTCACTGCCTATCTCCTTGCGTGGTGTGACGATACTGGCCAGCTTGGGGGTCATGGCATGGCCTATGTCGAGGGCGTTGCTGCCAGCGATGGCGATCTGCTGGGGGACGGGTATCCACTTTGCCTGACACTGCAGCAGGGCGCCAACCGCCAAGTCGTCATTGGTACAGAAGAGGCCATCGAGGTCGGGATAGCGCACCAGCGCCTGATCCAGCAGTTGACCACCCAGGGTGAAGCTGGAGGATTGCTCGGTCAGCAGGTGCTGACCTGTCAGGCCGAAATCGGCCATCGCCTGGTAGTAACCCTCCATCCTCAGCTGGGTGCGCACGTCGAGCCGCGCCCCCAGGTAAACCAGCTTGCGTCGGCCCCGGCGCAGCATCTCTGTTACCATGGCCCGGGCGGCGGCCCTGTGATCCATCCCCACTACCATGTCGATGGGGGCTTGCGGCAGATCCATGGTTTCCACCACAGGAATGCCGGCGGTGGCGATCATCTTGCGGGTGCGCTCCGTGTGCTGGCTGTCGGAGAGGATCAGGCCGTCCACGTGATAGGAGAGCAGGGAGGCCACCTGCTCCTCTTCCCGCTCCGGGCTGTAGCCGTAGTGAGCGAGCAGGGTCTGGTAGCCGGCAGGCCGGGTCACCGACTCTATGCCGTGCACCACGGCGGAGAAGACCTGGTTGGAGAGGGAGGGGATCAGGATGCCGATCGCCTTGCTGGTGGCGTTGGAGAGAATGTCCGGCGCCCGGTTGGGGATATAGCCCAGCTCTTCCACTGCGGCGGCGATCCGCTCACGGGTGCCCTCGGCCACGGCATGGGGATCGCGCAGATAGCGGCTGACGGTCATCTTGGTGACCCCGGTCAGGTCGGCTATGTCCTGCAGTGTAGGGCGGCGTTTGCGGGTGTCGTTCATCTGGGGATCCGGCAGGAATGTTACACGTAACATTACCGTTTTTGTTTAACAAAGTCAGCATATGACGCCATCAGTAGAGGATGACTCGGATGATCAAGGGCAAGTGCTTCGAGGGGAAGCGTTTCGAACAGCAGGATGTGGAAGAGGAACAGTTTGATGGTTGCCGCTTTGTCGACTGCAACTTCTCCTGGCTGGACTTGAGCGAGAGCCGCTTCGTTGACTGCACCTTCTATGAGCGGGAGCGCGAGCTGGGCTGTCAGTTGCAGGGTTGCGACCTGCGGGAGGCGAGCTTTCTGCGCTGCGATCTGACTCTGGCAGATCTCAGCCGCAGCCAGTGCCTGGGGCTGGAGATGCGCGACTGTCAGGCCATGGGCATCAATTTCGCCCACGCCAGCTTCGCCAACCAGATCACCGTCAAGAGCTACTTCTGCGAGGCCCATCTTACGGGCAACAATTTCAGCTACGCCAACTTCGATGGCTGCCTGCTGGAGCGATGCGAGCTCAGTGGCAACCGCTGGCAGGGGGCCAGCCTGCTGGGGGCCTCGTTGGCGGGATCTGATCTGAGTGGCTCCGAGTTTGGCCAGATAGACTGGGCCAGCTTCAACCTGCAGGGCTGTGATCTGCGTCAGTGCGATCTCCCCGGGCTGGATCTGCGCCGGATCAACCTGGACGGCGTGCAGATCAATGAAGAGCAGCAACAGGATTTGCTGGAGCAGATAGGTCTGGTGGTGTTTCCTTGAATGTTTCGGAAAAGAGGTAAATTTCCACCATCTGGCACTGAGCTGCGGTGAATGCTGCGATCAAAAAAGCCTGCGTAATGCAGGCTTTTTGTCATTTTGGCTGACCAGTGATCAGTCGGCTCTTGGTCAATCCCCTTTGAGGGGATCAATGCATTATCCGGCATATCTGATCAGCCCTTGGCCAACCATTTTGTCGGGTTGATGGCCTCACCCTGATAGCGGATCTCGAAGTAGAGGCCGGGTCTGTCCTGGCCGCCACTGTCGCCGACCAGAGCCACAGGTTCGCCCTGTTCCACATTCTGGCCAACCTGGCGCAGCAGCGACTGATTGTGACCATAGAGGCTCATATAGCCACGGCCATGGTCGATCACCAGCAACATGCCGAAACCGTCCAGCCAGTCGGCGTAGACTATCTGGCCCGGTGCGACCGCCTTGACCTGGGTACCTTCGCTGGCACCGATCAGAGTGCCCTTCCACTTGAGCTGGGCGGTGCGCGGCGAGCCATAGGAGATGAGGATGGGCCCCTGCACCGGCCAGCGCAGGCTGCCGTTGGTCTTGAGACCGCCGTAGCCGCCACTGCTTGCCTTGGCGCTGCTGTTGCGCGCAGCGGCTTGCTGATCAGCCACCCTGTCTTGTTGTTCGGCGACTCTCTGCTGCTCGGCGGCGAGTCGTTGCTGCTCGCCGACCTTCTGTTGTTGAGCCGCGATCCGCTGTTGTTCTGCAATCCGTTTCTGTTCGGCGGCCAGTCGTTGGGCCTCCAGACGGCGCTGGCGTTCCTGCTCGGCTTTCAGCTTGGCCAGCCGTTCCCGCTCTGCCCGCTCGCGACGCTCCTGCTCTTCCCGCTGGCGGCGAAGCTCTTCCAGCCTGGCTTTCAGGGCTTTTTCCGCCTTGACCAGCTTGGTCAGCTTCAGCTCGTCGTTTTGCACCGATTGTTGCAACTGGTTGCGCACCTTGGCACGGCTCTGCTGGCTGGCCAACAGGCTCTGGTGATGCTGTTGCTGTTCGCTCAGCAAGGATTGCAGCTTGCTCTCGGTCTCTTTGGTGGCCTGCTGGTTTTTGGCCAGCTTGGTGCGGGTCGCGCGCAGGGCTTCGATGGCCTCGATGCGGGCCTTGTTGAGATAGTCGTAGTAGTCGAGAGAGCGGCTCAGTTTGGCCGGATCCTGCTGGTTGAGCAGTAGTTTGAGGTAATCGTGGTTGCCCGCCTGGAAGGCGCTTTCCGCCTGCTTGGCCAGCAACTGCTTCTGATGCTTTGCCTGTTGTTCCAGATCCAGCTTGTCCTGTTGCAGGCTTACCAGCTTTTGCTGGTTTTTTTTCAGCTGTTGCCTGGTCTGCTCGAGCTTGGCCGCTGCGGCCGAAATGGCCTGCTCGTCAGCCTTGAGCTGAGTATTGAGTTTGGTCAGCTCTTGCTTGCTGAGCTTGATGGTTTTCTGCTGTTCCTTTATCTGGGACTGCATGTTGCCGAGCTGCTGGTTGGCAGCCAGGGCCTTGCCCGCGATAAACGACAGGCAAAAAAACAGCGCGCCGGCCAACAGGCCGACGCGACTGGTTTTGTTTGAAATAACTTCGCATCCCCGCATGGGGAAGGATTATTTCAGAATCATCAGGGGCTTGCCAGTCATTTCCGGCGGCACAGGAAGACCCATCAGGGTCAGCATGGTCGGGGCCAGATCGGACAGTTTGCCACCTTCAAGCACCTCGGCCTTGCGACCGAAATAGATGAGGGGAACCGGCAGGTTGGTGTGGGCTGTGTGAGCCTGACCGGTCTCTTCGTCCAGCATCTTCTCGGCGTTGCCGTGGTCGGCGGTGATCAGGCATTCGCCGCCTACTTCGGCCAGGGCCTCGGTGACGCGACCGACGCAGTGGTCAACGGCTTCACAGGCTTTGACGGCCGCATCGAATACGCCGGTGTGGCCGACCATGTCGCCGTTCGGGTAGTTGCAGATGATGGTGTCGTACTTGCCACTCTTGATGGCAGCGACCAGCTTGTCGGTCAGCTCTTCGGAGCTCATTTCCGGCTGCAGGTCATAAGTCGCCACTTTCGGGCTGGCAACGATCTCGCGGTCTTCACCGGTGAAGCAGGACTCTTCGCCACCGTTGAAGAAGAAGGTGACGTGGGCGTACTTCTCGGTTTCGGAGATGCGCAGCTGGGTCTTGCCCTGCTTGGCCAGCCACTCACCCAGGGTGTTCACCAGGGCAGTCGGCGGGTAGGCACAGGCAGTTTTGATGTCGGCCGCGTATTCGGTCAGCATCACGAAGTTCAGCGCAGGGGTGGCGGCACGGGCAAAGCCGGTGAAGTCACTGTCAACGAAGGCGCGGGTGATTTCACGGGCGCGGTCGGCACGGAAGTTCATGAAGATCAGGGCATCGCCATCCTGCATGGGGGCGGCAGCACCGATGCGGGTGGCCTTGACGAACTCGTCGTTCTCGTCGCGGGCATAGGCGGCGGCCAGGGCTTCGCTGGCGCTGTCGGCGGTGAACTCGCCCTTGCCCTGAGTCATCAGGTCATAAGCTTGCTGCACGCGATCCCAGCGGTTGTCACGATCCATGGCGAAGTAGCGGCCGATCATGGAGGCGAAACGACCCTTGCCCAGACGGGCAAACAGGGCATCGAACTGTTCGATGGAGGACTGGGCGGAGCGCGGCGGAACGTCGCGGCCATCCAGGAAGGCGTGGAAGTAGATCTGCTCGGCGCCACGCTTGGCGGCCATCTCGATCATGCCCATGATGTGCTCTTCGTGGCTGTGTACGCCACCCGGGGACATCAGACCCATGATGTGAACGGCTTTGCCCTTGGTCACGGCAGAATCGAGAGCCTTGGCCAGTTCGACGTTCTGGAAGAAGTCGCCGTCCTTGATCTCTTTGGAGATACGGGTCAGCTCCTGATAGACGATGCGACCGGCACCTATGTTGACGTGGCCCACTTCGGAGTTACCCATCTGACCATCCGGCAGACCCACATCCAGGCCGGAGCCGGAGATCAGGGTGCTGGTGTAGTCACGGGCGAGACGGTCGAGGTTGGGAGTTTTGGCGGCAGCGACGGCGTTGTGCTCTTGCTTGGTGCTGTAGCCCCAACCGTCCATGATGACCAGAACCAAAGGTTTCTTAGCTGTTGACATAAGGCTATGTCCTCTCGGATAGGAATGAATTGCGGGAAGTGAAACTAGCGTAATATTACTACATCTGCCGAAATAGTCACCTGATAGCCAAGCCCTTGCCAACACCCGCCGCGGACTGTTGCCAGCCTGTTTCCCCTTTGTCGCCGGCTTGTCCCCTCACTCGACGAATCCTCGCCCCAAGAGACGGGATGCCACTTTTTATTCCGATCCGTTATGGAGGTCCCGCCTGATGGGAGCCCGCTCCCGCTTTGCCGCCAAGATGGCTGATCTTGGTGGGGTCACCATGTATACTCGGGCCCTTGTCTTGGTCCCTGGATAGTAGAAGATGCAAGAGTATTTGGATTTTGCGGCCCGTAACCCGCTGCTGACCGCAGCCTGGTTCGGCCTGGCAGGCACCCTGGTTTACACCAGCGTGCGTGCTCGTTTTTCTCCGGTGAAGACGGTGAACAACCACACGGCTACCCTGCTGATCAACCGTGAAAATGCCACCGTGGTGGATATTCGCAGTCAGGAAGAGTTTGCCAAGGGTCATCTGGCCGGTGCCCAGCACCTGCTGCTCAGCCAGATCCAGAGCAATAATCTGGGCCCGGTTGAAAAGCATAAAGATGCCCCCATCATAGTGGTGTGCGAGTCGGGGATGACCGCTGGTGGCGCGGGTCGCCAACTGAGCAAGGCCGGTTTCAAGCAGGTGTATGTGCTCAGCGGTGGCATGGCCCAGTGGCGTGCAGATAATCTGCCGGTGACCAAAAAACGCTGATTTAAGGGCCTGCGCCCACTCATTATCTTAAAAAGGAATCAAACGAAATGGCTGACGAAATCAACAACCAGGAAGTGCAACCGGAATTCCACATCCAGCGTGTCTACACCAAGGATGTCTCTTTCGAAGCCCCGAATACCCCGCACATCTTCCAGAAAGAGTGGCAGCCGGACGTCAAGCTGGACATGGACACTAAGACCAACATCCTGGCTGATGGCGTGTACGAGGTTGTACTGACCCTGACCGTGACCTGCAAGCTGGAAACCGAGACTGCTTTCCTGTGTGAAGTCCAGCAAGCCGGTATCTTCACCATAGGCAACCTGCCGGAGCCGCAACTGGCTCACTGCTTGGCCGCCTTCTGCCCGAACATCCTGTTCCCCTATGCCCGCGAAGCCGTGGCCAACATGGTGAGCAAGGGGTCCTTCCCGCAGCTGAACCTGGCACCGGTCAACTTCGATGCCCTGTTTGCCCAGCACATGGCGCAAGCACAGGCCCAGCAGGCGACTGCGGAAGCCTGATAATGGCTGACCAGATCGCTATCTCGGTCTTGGGGGCGGGGTCTTATGGCTCCGCTCTTGCCATTTCTCTGGCGCGCAACGGTCATCCGACCCTGCTGTGGGGTCACGACCCTGCCCATGTCGCCGAGCTGGAACACGACCGCTGCAACAAGGCCTTTTTGCCTGATGTTCCTTTTCCTGCGGATCTGCAACTGACCGCCGATTTGCAACGGGCGGTACAAGCCGCTCCCGTCCTGCTGCTGGTGGTGCCGAGCCATGTGTTCGGCCAGGTGCTGAGCCAGGTCAAACCCTTCCTGCGCCCCGATACCCGTATCGCCTGGGCCACCAAGGGGCTTGAACCTGACAGCGGCCGTCTGCTGCAGGATGTGGCCCGTGATGTGCTGGGGGAGACTATTCCGCTGGCCGTGATCTCGGGCCCCACTTTTGCCAAGGAGCTGGCCGCCGGTCTGCCGACCGCCATCTCGGTGGCGTCGACTCACGACGACTTTGCCGATGAGCTCTCCCATCTGCTGCACTGCGGCCGTTCGTTCCGGGTTTATACCAATCCGGATTTCGTCGGCCTGCAACTGGGTGGTGCGGTCAAGAACGTCATCGCCATCGGTGCCGGTCTCTCTGATGGTCTGGGCTTTGGCGCCAACGCCAGAACCGCGCTCATCACCCGGGGTCTGGTGGAGATGCAGCGCCTCGGTGCGGCGCTGGGTGCCGATGCCAAAACCTTCATGGGGATGGCGGGGCTCGGGGATCTGGTGCTGACCTGTACCGACAACCAGTCCCGCAACCGTCGTTTCGGTCTGGCTCTAGGTGCAGGCAAGGCGGTGGAGACTGCCATGGCCGAGATCGGCCAGGTGGTGGAAGGTTATCGCAACACCAAGGAGGTGCATCTGCTGGCGGCCCGTTGTGGCGTCGAGATGCCCATCTGCGAGCAGATCTTCCAGGTGCTCTACCAGGGCAAGAACCCGAAAGAAGCCGCGATTGCTCTGCTCAGTCGGGACAAGCGCGACGAATAAGCCTCATCCGTTTGCCGGATAGCAAAAGGCCCTGCCAGATTGGCGGGGCCTTTTCATGTGCGGTCAGAGGGGATCAACCCTGATGGATGATCGCCACTGGCACGGGATCAATAGTAGGAGTGATCGCCGCGCTGGTGCTCGGTGGCATCTTTGACGCCGTTGAGCTCGCCAGGGAATTTTTCCAGCAGCTGCTTCTCGATCCCCTCTTTCAGGGTGTAATCGACCATGGAGCAACCGTTGCAACCGCCGCCAAACTGCAGGATGGCCAGCTTGTCTTCGGTCAGCTCGACCAGAGTTACCTTGCCACCGTGACCGGCCAGCATGGGGTTGACCTCGGACATCAGCACATATTCAATGCGGTCGATCAGCGGTGCATCGTCGGCTACTTTGCGCATCTTGGCGTTTGGTGCTTTGAGGGTGAGCTGGGAGCCCATCTGGTCGGTGACGAAGTCGATGGTGGCATCGACCAGGTAAGGGGCGCTCAGAGGATCAACTAGGCAGTCGAATCCGCTGAAAGGCAGGTGTTGATCTTCCGGATCCACCGCATCGGGCGGGCAATATGATACGCCGCACTCGGCATTCTGGGTTCCCGGATTGACCACAAACACCCGGATATTGGTGCCATCAGGCTGTTTTTTCAGCAGTTTACGGAAATGGGCCTGGGCGGTGTCGGAAATGCTGATCATCACTATCCTCATAAACCTGAGTGTACGACTAGGGTATTCATGATAACTCGCTTGGCAGTGCTTGGGTAGCATGCAGATGGCGCTTAACATATGTCAAATATACCTATGGCAGCCTGATGTGGCTGAGCCTGCGGGATATATGCTGAGGATGTTTGCGGGGCGGCACGCATCTCCATCGCTGCCTTATGTACCCGAGCTTGCGGTATACATACCTAGGGTCATTTGAGATGTTTTAGCGTACGGCAAATGGCCCACACTTCCACTTTTTCGATGCCGCTCTCATGCAGTAAGCGGGTGAGCTGGCCCGCCGTCGCCCCCGTGGTTACCACATCGTCGAGCAGGGCCACATGCCGATAGTGATGGGAGCGAACGTGAAAGGCGCCCCGCAGATTCCGCCGCCGCTGACCGGCACTGAGCCGGGTCTGTTGCGGGGTTGCCTTGGTGCGACTCAGCAACTGCTTATCGCAAGGAATGCCGGTGATCTGGCTGAGGGTGGTGGCTATCTCTTCAGCCTGATTGAAGCCGCGCCACCACTGCCGCCACCAGTGCAGGGGAACAGGGATGATGACTTCTGGGAGCTCGTCGCTTTTCAGATGATCGGCCAGCAGGCGTGCGAGCAGTGGCGCCAGCAGGATCTGGCCGGCGTATTTCAGCTGGGGAATGAGCATGGGGTAGGGGGCCTGATAGTCGCCAATGACCTGCAACCGCTCCCAGGGTGGTGGCCTGCGCTGGCAGCGGCCGCAGATCAGCTCCTTATCTCCCATGTATTCCGGCAAGGGGGCCGCGCACAATGTGCATCTGGGGTAGGACTGGTACAGGGCTTGTCGACACCAGCTACAAAGCAGTGGCTGGCTATCACAAGCTTGCAGGCAGAGCAGACAGCTGCCCTGCCAGTCGGCATGGCTGCCAAGGATCGGACTTGCTTTGGCTAGCAGCCGCTTTAACATGCTGACCCCAAGAGAATGAACAGGGATCTTGAGTCTAGATGAGCGTATCGGTAGAGCGATTTGGTCAGGGACCCGATCTGGTGCTGTTGCACGGATGGGGCATGAATGGCGCAGTCTGGCATGGTATTGCCCAGCAGTTGGCGGCACATTATCGGCTGCATCTGGTGGACTTGCCCGGGTTTGGCAACAGTCCGCTGCGCGAGGGGAGTGATTATTCATTGCCCTGGCTGGCAGAGCAGATTGCCATAGTCTTGCCACAGAAGTGCCATCTGCTCGGCTGGTCCCTCGGTGGTCTGGTAGCAAGCCAGCTGGCCTTGACTCAGCCTGAGCGACTTCATTCGCTTATCACTGTGGCCAGCTCTCCCTGTTTCATGGCCCGGGATGAGTGGCCAGGTATAGCTCCCAAGGTGCTGACCGGTTTCAATCAGATGTTGGCGGGAGACTTCAGACAGACCATAGAACGCTTTCTGGCGATCCAGGCCATGGGCAGCGAGCATGCCCGTGATGATATCCGTCAGCTGCGCCACTGGCTGGCGGAACGCCCCGCCCCTCAGTTTGCTGCGCTGGAGGCCGGACTCGGTTTGCTGGCAGATGTGGACCTGCGCGATGAGCTGCTACAACTGAGCCTGCCCTGGCTGCGCGTCTATGGCCGGCTGGATTCCCTGGTGCCTAAAGCCTCCATTGCGCTGCTGGATGAGCGCTACCCAGCCAGCCACAGCGTGGTGCTGGAAAAAGCCTCACACGCACCCTTTATTTCCCATCCCCAACAGTTCGTTGAAATCGTTCGATATTTTGTTGGTTAAAAAACAGACGATTTACTTCATTAATCTTCTGGCGTGACGGATAATTAATCCAATATCAGAGGAGAGTTGTCATGCGCATAGATTCTGCATTGAACAGCGGAGTACAAGGGTTTCAGCGAGCGGAGCAGATTGCCGACAAGGCATCCAGCCAGATTGCCCGGCTTAACACACCGAGCGGCGATCAGGTGCAGTTGCCTGACGAGCTGGTCAACCTCAAGGTGGCCGAGGTGCAGGCTGGTGCCTCTGCCAAAGTGATCCAGACTGCCAGTGACATGATGGGTACCCTGATCGATATCCGAGTCTGACATGAACATCAATGTCAGTCTGCCGACCCTTATTCCTAATCAGCTGCAACCGCAGACGGAATCGGCACGCACTGACAATCGCCGTGCAGCACTCATCCCCCAGACTCGTCAGAGCGAGGCATTCAATGCCGAGCCTGAAGTCGGCTCGCAGAAAGACAAGTCCAAGACCAGCCAGGCCAATGCCGCCCAGACCTCTCAGCAGACGCGGGAAGGGTCACAGACCAGCACCCCGCAAACGCCCGTGGATAACCGCTTTGTTGAAGCCACGGGTGAGGATGGCCAGCGCAACAAGCAACAGCAGGATCCCAAGCAGCAGGAGCAGCAACAAAAGCAGGAGCTGCAGATCAAGGAGCTGGTGGACAGGGATCAGGAGGTTCGCACCCACGAGCAGGCTCATCAGGCTGCAGGCGGCCAGTATGCCAGTAGCCCTACTTATCAATTCTCGATGGGACCGGACGGCAAGCGTTATGCCACTGGTGGTGAGGTGTCCATCGATATCGGGACTATCCCTGGTGATCCTGAAGCCACCATTGCCAAGATGCAGCAGGTACGGGCAGCCGCTCTGGCGCCTGCCGAGCCTTCCGGACAGGATCTGAGTGTGGCCAGAAGTGCCACAGCCAAGGAAGCCCAAGCCCGCAAGGCAATGATGACATCCAGCTCCCAGTCAGGCGCTACGTTTGCTGATGGTGCACGGACCGGCGTGCTGCACACCTATATGGAACAACGTAATCAGGTCATCGCCCAGCGATATCAACAGGCGGTCAGGCCAGCGGCGCAGCAGGGTCTCAGCCTAAGCGTCTAGGCATACTACTTTTCCCCGATTTTTCTATCCCGACCCGGGTTTTTGCAACTAATCTGAGGGGTAATCCCATTCATCCTCACAGGAGTCGCCATGCACTTTGATGAAGTCAAACCGGAAGATTTTGCCACCTTCTCCCGTGTTCCCCCTCCTCACCTTCAGATGGAACAGTTCTTGATGCAACTCGGTGGCGGCGGGACTGAAGGGACCCATTTCAAGAAGAAGGTCATGCTGGCGGCCGGCTGGAGCCACACCGGCGTCGTTTCTTATGGCAAGTACCCGCAGGAAGCCTGCAAGGCATTCAACCGGCTGCGGGAGGTGCTGGTACAACATCAGGATCCGGAAGGTATTCTGGCTACTCTCAGTCAGTAAGCCTGGCCTTGTAAAAAAGCCCCTCGCGGGGCTTTTTTCATTTCTTGGTTTTGGAGAGAGCAGCAGCGAACGCACTGCCCATGGCGCCCCCCATGGGCGCTGCCTGACGGGGCTCGTTTCTGGGTTTGGCACTGCCAGCGTTGCGTGGCTCGGCAGGCTTGCGGGCCGGTTGTCCGGCTTTTTCGTCCAGCCGCATGGTCAGGCTGATCCGCTTGCGCGGGGCATCGACCTCCAGCACCTTGACCCTCACTATGTCCCCCGCCTTGACCACCTCGCGAGGGTCCTTCACGAAGCGATCCGTCAGGGAGGATATGTGGACCAGCCCGTCCTGATGGACACCGATATCGACGAAGGCGCCGAAGTTGGTGACGTTGGTGACCACGCCTTCCAATATCATCTCTGGCGCCAGGTCGCTTATCTTCTCTACCCCATCCTTGAAGGTGGCGGTCTTGAACTCGGGGCGCGGGTCGCGGCCAGGCTTGTCCAGCTCGCCTATGATGTCGGTGACAGTGGGCACGCCGAACTGCTCATCCGTATAGTCAGCCGGCTTCAGGCTGCGTAGCAGGCTGCCGTTGCCGAGCAGGCTTTCAACTTGCTGCTGGAGTTGCGCCAGGATCCTTTCAACCACAGGGTAGGATTCCGGGTGTACCGCCGAGCTGTCGAGAGGATTGCTGCCCCCACGAATACGCAGGAAGCCGGCACACTGCTCGAATGCCTTGGGGCCGAGCCGGCTCACCTTCAGCAACTGCTGGTGGCTCTGGAAGGCGCCGTGCTCGTCCCGATAGGCGACGATATTCTGGGCTAGTGTCTGGGAGAGACCGGAGACCCGATTCAACAGGGCGACCGAGGCTGTGTTCACATCCACCCCGACTGCGTTCACGCAATCCTCGACCACTGCATCCAGCCGCCGTGCAAGCTGGCTCTGGCCTACGTCGTGCTGGTATTGGCCCACACCGATACTCTTGGGATCGATCTTGACCAGCTCGGCCAGGGGATCCTGCAGGCGGCGGGCGATGGAGACGGCGCCACGGATAGAGACATCCAGATCCGGGAACTCCTGGGAGGCAAGCTCGGAAGCGGAGTAGACAGAGGCACCCGCCTCGCTGACCACAACCTTTTGCGCCTTGGCTGCGGGGTAGCGCTCGAATAGTTCGCTCACCAGCCGATCGGTTTCCCGCGAGGCGGTGCCGTTGCCGATGCTGATGAGCTCCACCTTGTGCTTCTGGCACAGCTCGCTAAGGGTTTTGAGGCTCTGATCGACCTGTTTCTTCGGCTCGAACGGGTAGATAGTGGCGTGATCGACCAGCTTGCCAGTGGCGTCGACCACGGCCACCTTGACCCCGGTACGGATACCTGGATCCAGCCCCATGGTGCAGCGCATGCCAGCCGGGGCTGCCATCAGCAGATCCTGGAGGTTCATGGCAAACACCTTGATCGCCTCCTCTTCTGCCGATTCGCGGATCCGGCCGATCAGCTCGGTCTCCATCTGCAGCGACAGCTTGATCTTCCATGTCCAGCTCACGACACCTTGCAGCCACTTGTCGGCCGGACGGCTTTGCAGATTGAGTTTGAGGTGGTGGGCTATGATGCCTTCACAAGGGCTGGCGCTCTCGTTTTCACCTGTGACCAGCGCCAGATTGAGGACCCCCTCATTGCGCCCGCGCAGCATCGCCAGTACCCGGTGGGAGGGAGCCTTGTGCAGCGGCTCGTCATGTTCGAAGTAGTCCTTGAACTTGGCCCCTTCCTGTTCCTTGCCTGCCACCACGCGAGCGCGCAGGGTGGCGTTGTGCCACAGATAGTCCCGCAATTTCTCCAGCAGGTCTGCCTGCTCTGCGAAGCGCTCCATCAGTATGTAGCGGGCTCCATCAAGGGCTGTCTTGCTGTCGGTGATGCCTTGCTCGGAATTGAGGAAGCCGGCAGCGGCCTGTTCGGGATCCCGCATCGGGTCCGTGAGCAGCAGGGTCGCCAGTGGCTCGAGCCCCGCCTCTATGGCCATCTGTCCCTTGGTGCGACGCTTGGGTTTGTAAGGGAGATAGAGATCTTCCAGCCGGGTCTTACTGTCGGCGCCATTCAGCTCGCGGGTCAGCTCAGGGGTGAGTTTGCCTTGCTCCTCGATGGAGCGAATGATTACCTGGCGCCGATCCTCCAGCTCGCGCAGATAACCAAGGCGGCTCTCCAGGGTGCGTAGCTGGCTGTCATCCAGGCCACCAGTCACCTCTTTGCGGTAACGGGCGATAAAGGGTACTGTCGAGCCTTCATCCAGCAGGCGCACGGCTGCCTGCACTTGTTCCGGACGGGCATTCAGCTCACCGGCAATCTGTCTCTCTATTACATGGCTGTGCATCGGGGATCTCTGTGGTCGCTTCTATCCAACTGGCCTGGGTGGCGTCGACTTGCTGCTGGGTATATTGCCTGCCAGCAGGTCGCGTCTCTACGCCATGGGGATGTGCATCATGGCGTGTACCGAGAGTGCCACCGAGATCGGTTTGCGCCATAAGGCGCCAAATGTGAGCACTATATGGGGTCGCGCGACTGTATGCCACCCTGGCGAAATGACGTAAATGGCTGTTGAGCCCAAGGGAGAGGGAAGAGACCGAGCGATCCGCTCCCCGTCATGGAAGAGAAGATGTCCGGGAGGGAAGAGCACTCTGCTGACCTGGATGGCGGGGAGGAGAAGTCTCCCCGGCTGCGTCATTTGGGATAGCTGATGTCATTGATATACCAGCAGGCGTCACCGACTGGCGTAGGTACTATGGCCTCATCCCCGACCTCTTTCTTGAGCAGGGCCCGAGCCATGGGAGAGTCGATGGAGATGTAATCCTTGCGGCCAAAAATCTCGTCATAACCGACGATGCGAAAGCGCTTGGTGTCACCCTCTTCGTTTTCCACCTCGACCCAGGCGCCGAAGAACACCTTGCCCTCCTGGGCGGGAGCATAATCGACGATCCCCAGCTCCTCGAGGCATTTGCGCAGGTAACGCACCCGTCTGTCGATCTCCCGCAGCCGCTTCTTGTTGTACTGGTAGTCTGCATTCTCGCTGCGATCCCCAAGGCTGGCGGCCCAGGCCACCTTGCGCGTGGTCTCGGGGCGCTCTTCGCGCCACAGGAAATCGAGCTCTTCTTTCAGCTTGTTGTAGCCTTCGCGGGTGATGAGCTTGGTCTTCATGGATTTCAGGTACCTGCGTCAATGTGGGCTGATGAGCCTCTTATGGCTCGGCGGATCTTAGTCGCTGCCATTTCTGTGTCGAGCAAAAACTGCGTCGTCATCAGGGGACCGCATGGTCGACAGGCGCTGACGGCAGAGGGATCAAGGGATGCCATGGGCAATAACCGGTAACATATTTATGCTTTGCCGTTGGGGCCTCGAGCTCTAGTATTGGCAACATATCGAGAGGAGAGGCAAGCAATGAGTCAGCAATACAAGGTTCTGGTCGTCGACGATGATTTGAAATTACGTTCCCTGCTGGAGCGCTATCTGACCGAACAGGGATTCGTTGTTCGGGGCGTCGCCAATGGCGAACAGGCTGACCGCCTGCTGACCCGTGAAAACTTCAGCCTGATGGTACTTGATCTGATGCTGCCGGGGGAGGATGGGCTTTCTATCTGTCGTCGCCTTCGTGAAGCCGGCAACCAGATCCCGGTACTCATGCTGACCGCCAAGGGGGATGAGGTGGATCGCATCGTCGGGCTCGAGATGGGGGCTGATGACTATCTGCCCAAGCCATTCAACCCCCGTGAGCTGCTGGCGCGGATCCGTGCCGTGCTGCGCCGGCATACCGTCGAACTGCCAGGCGCGCCCTCGACCGCCGAGAAGATGGTGACCTTTGGCAGCTATCAGCTCAACCTGGCGACCCGGGAGCTCAGCCGTGATGGCGAGCCCGTGGCCCTGACCAGCGGTGAATTTGCCGTGCTCAAGGTGCTGGTCAGCCACCCTCGTGAGCCTCTCTCCCGCGACAAGTTGATGAATCTGGCCAGAGGGCGCGAGTACACGGCGACCGAGCGCAGCATAGACGTGCAGGTCTCCCGCTTGCGCCGCCTGCTGGAGCAGGACCCGGCCCAGCCTCGTTATCTGCAGACCGTCTGGGGCCTGGGTTACGTCTTCGTGCCGGACGGTGATGGCGAATGAAAAAAATGGGCAGCATGTTTTCTCGCATGCTCTGGTTTTTGGCCGCCGTGCTGGTGGTCTATCAGTTTGTCTCCTATGTCACCTTCTACAACTATCTGCTGGCACCCACCGTCAAGCAGATCAGCCACCTGCTGGCCAATCAGGTCAAGCTCATCTTCCCGGTCGAAAGCAATCAGCTGGCGCTGAGCGAGGATGCCGAAGCACTGGTCTATGTCGCGACCGGCAGTGACCTCTACACCCAGACGGAGGCCGAACAGCATGGGCTCAACGACTCCAAGCCCTATACCTATCTGGAAGAGAGCATCAGTCGTGAACTGGGTGGCAAGACCAAGGTGCGGGTCGAGATCCAGGATCACTACATCATCTGGATCCAGCCGCCGCAGGCCAATCAGGTGTGGGTGCGTATCCCGCTGACCGAGATCGAAGATGACGATATCGAGCCGCTGATCCTCTACATGAGCGTGCTGCTGGTGGTCACCCTGTTTGCTGCCTGGCGTTTTGCTCGTCTGCTGGAGGATCTGGAGGCCGGCGCCGTAGCCGTGGCGCGCGGCAACTTTCCCGATGCGCTGGGGGAACAGGGGTCGCGGGAGGTACGCCGACTGACCCGGACCTTCAATCATATGTCGAGCTCCATCAAACGCTTGATTGAGGAGCGCAATCTGATGATGGCTGGGGTCTCTCATGACTTGCGCACACCGCTGACCCGCATCCGGCTGGCGACCGAAATGATGTCGTCCGGGGATGAGTATCTCAAGGAGAGCATCAACGCGGACATCGACGAGTCCAACGGCATCATAGATCAGTTCATCGACTACATTCGTCCGGACGAGGGACTGGATACCCAGCAGATCGATCTGACTCAGCTGATCCACGACGTACTGCTGATGCAGACCGATCAGGGATTGGAGGTTGACCTCGAATTGCCGGAAGAGGCGGTGAGAGTGGCCTGCAATCCCATCAGTATTCGCCGTATTCTCAACAACCTGTCAGGCAACTCGCTGCGCTACGGCGCGAGCAGGTTGCACGCCGAGCTCAAAGATGATGGTCACTGGGTGCGGCTGCGGCTGTCGGACAATGGTCCCGGCATCCCCGAGCAGGATTATTACCGGGTGCTCAAGCCCTTCACTCAGGGCAACGAGGCTCGCACCGGCAGTGGCAGCGGCCTGGGATTGGCCATCGTCGCCAAGATCGTCTCTCAGCATCACGGCACCATCCGGCTGGGACGGGCCGAACTGGGGGGCTTGTTGGTCGAGGTCCGGCTTCCCAAGAACCAGCCACTGGAGTGGATGGATTGAGAAAAGGGCGTATCCGTGGATACGCCCTTTTGCATTATCAGGCTTGCGGCTCTGCTCCCTTGCGATAGCGCTTGCCATATTTCAGCTGCTGGATCAGCAAGGCGGCGACGATCAGCCCCAGCCCTATGGGGGTTGCCGGGTGTATTGTCTCGCCGATCAACAGGTTGAGCAGCACCAGGGAGGCAAACGGCGAGATGAAGATGAGGTTGCTTATAGGGGCCGTGTTGGTGGCATGGCGCAAAGCCATCAGCCAGAGCACGAAACCGAAGCCCATCTCGAACAGGCCCACATAGATGGCGCCGACCCAGCCTTGCCAGGCTGTCATGGCGAAATCGGAGAGCAGCCAGGTCGCCGCGACAATGAAAGGAAGGCTGATGATAAAGCCGAGCAACAGGCTGACGATAGGGTCTCCCTGATTGCGGGTGTTGAGGATCCAGTAACTGGCCCAGATAAGCGTCGATACCAGCGCCAGCGCGACCCCGAGCGGGCTGTCGAATTGCAGGCCGAACACATCCCCCTTGGTGGCGATCACCAGGGCACCGAAGTAGCCCAGCACTATGGCCACTCCATCGCGGCGGCGCAGTTTCTGGCCGAGAAAGGGGACTGCCAGAAGACTGAGGGTGATGGCCCAGGTGTAGTTGAGGGTCTGTGCCTGCTGGGCGGGCAGCAGATCATAGGCTTTGAACAGCAGCAGGTAATAGAGGAAGGGGTTCAGCACACCCAGGGTCAGGTAATAGAAAGGTCGGGCCTTGATGTAACTCCGTAGCAGCGGCAGTTTACCCTGTTTGGCGACTATCGCCGTCAGCGTGAGGGTCGAGGTGAAGGCGGCTACAAGCAGCAATTGCACCGGTTCAAAGTAGGTGAGGGAGATCTTGAAGGCGGTGGCGACTGTCGACCAGAGGGCAACGGCGCAGAGTCCATACTGATAGGCTTTTTTTTGATCTTTGAGCATTGGATGTCGTTCCACTGACAGAGGCAGGCGCACAGTCTACCAGCCTGTTTGTAACATTGTCGTTACCCCGAGTTGGCAAGGGGGGGTGAGGTGTCGTCGGCGAGATCCATCTGTCACATAAAACTGCGCACAATCTGTTCGCCCTCCCTTGCGCAAATTTGAAAAATCCGTATAATCCCCTCCGCTTACCCATGAGGTAAGCCAGACGATATGTCTGCTGCTGAGCTTCCTGTTTACAGGAGCCAGCCATACAGTCCTCCCGATATGGGAGGAAACGTGAAAAATCACACCTCTGGCGGGAGTAATCTCGGTCGGGCGGTGTTGGTTTATGTTCTTTTATCTATTGGAGCTCTGTCAATGCAGAACCAAAGAATCCGTATCCGCCTGAAGGCTTTTGATCATCGCCTGATTGATCAATCCACTGCGGAAATCGTTGAAACTGCAAAGCGCACCGGCGCGCAGGTTCGCGGTCCTATTCCGCTGCCGACTCGCAAAGAGCGCTTCACCGTCCTGATCTCCCCGCACGTCAACAAAGATGCGCGTGATCAGTACGAGATCCGCACTCACAAGCGTCTGGTAGACATCGTTGAGCCGACTGACAAGACCGTAGACGCCCTGATGCGTCTGGATCTGGCAGCTGGTGTAGACGTCCAGATCAGCCTGGGTTAATTACGGAAAGAGGTTGATAACAATGACAATCGGTCTTGTAGGTCGCAAAGTGGGTATGACTCGCATCTTCACTGAAGATGGCGTTTCTATCCCGGTGACTGTTATCGAAGTTGAAGCTAACCGTGTAACTCAGGTCAAATCTGTAGAAACCGACGGCTACAACGCTATTCAGGTTACCACTGGCGCCAAGAAAGCCAGCCGTGTGACCAAGCCGGAAGCTGGCCACTTCGCCAAAGCTGGTGTAGAAGCCGGTCGCGGTCTGTGGGAGTTCCGCCTGAACAACGGTGAAACTTTCACTGTTGGTAGCGAGCTGAAAGTAGATCTTCTCGCTGACGTTAAGATGGTAGACGTTACCGGCACATCCAAGGGTAAAGGTTTTGCGGGCACTGTAAAGCGCCACAACTTCCGCACCCAGGATATGACCCACGGTAACTCCTTGTCTCACCGCGCTCCGGGTTCTATCGGTCAGAACCAGACTCCGGGTCGTGTATTCAAGGGCAAAAAGATGGCTGGTCACATGGGTGCTGAGCGTGTAACGACTCAGAACCTGGAACTGGTTCGTGTTGACGCTGAACGTAACCTGCTGCTCATCAAAGGTGCAGTCCCAGGTGCAACCAACGGCAACGTGATCGTCAAACCTGCCGTCAAAGCGTAACGTCTGAGGAGATAGTAATGGAATTGGTAATGAAAGACGCCAAGAGCGCTCTTGAAGTTTCCGAGACTACCTTCGGGCGCGAATTCAACGAAGCTCTGGTTCACCAGGTCGTCGTTGCATATGCCGCAGGTGCCCGTCAGGGTACTCGTGCGCAGCTGACTCGCTCTGAAGTGTCTGGTGGCGGCAAAAAGCCGTGGCGTCAGAAGGGTACTGGTCGTGCCCGTGCTGGCTCCATCCGTTCGCCCATTTGGCGTTCCGGTGGTGTGACTTTTGCTGCTAAGCCGCAAGATCACAGCCAAAAAGTAAACAAGAAGATGTACCGCGGCGCTATCCGTAGCATCCTGTCCGAGCTGGTACGTCAAGAGCGCCTGATCGTTGTCGAGAAATTCGGCATCGAAGCGCCGAAGACCAAAGAACTGATCGCCAAGCTGAAAGAGATGGAACTGACTGACGTTCTGATCGTGACAGCTGAAGTCGATGAGAACCTGTTCCTGGCTGCTCGCAACCTGTACAAAGTTGACGTGCGTGACGTTGCCGGTATCGACCCGGTCAGCCTGATCGCTTTCGACAAGGTTCTGATGACTGCTGAAGCAGTTAAGCAAATCGAGGAGATGCTGGCATGATCCGCGAAGAGCGTCTGTTGAAAGTTCTGAAGGCTCCGCATATCTCTGAAAAGAGCACCATGGTCGCCGAGAAGCAGAACACTATCGTGTTCAAAATTGCTGTCGACGCCACCAAGGCGGAAGTCAAAGCTGCAGTTGCGAAACTGTTCGAGGTCGAAGTTGAGACCGTCCGTACCCTGAACATGAAGGGTAAAACCAAGCGCTCAGGTGCACGCGTAGGCCGTCGTTCCGATTGGAAAAAGGCTTATGTGACCCTGAAAGCTGGTCAGGACATCGACTTCATGGGCGCAGCCGAGTAAGAGGAGTTCTGAAAAATGGCAATCGTTAAGTGCAAGCCTACTTCTCCAGGCCGCCGCCACGTCGTTAAGATCGTCAATCAAGAGCTGTACAAGGGTAAGCCCTTTGCCGCTCTGCTGGACAGCAAGAGCAAGTCCGGTGGTCGTAACAACAACGGTCGTATCACCACCCGTCATATCGGTGGTGGTCACAAGCAGCATTACCGTATCGTCGACTTCAAACGTGACAAAGACGGTATCCCGGCCAAAGTAGAACGCCTGGAATACGATCCTAACCGTACCGCTAACATCGCACTGGTGTTGTATGCAGACGGTGAGCGTCGTTACATCCTGGCTCCGAAAGGCCTGAAAGCTGGTGACGCGATCGCTTCTGGTGCTGATGCAGCCATCAAGGTAGGTAACACCCTGCCGATGCGCAACATCCCGGTTGGTTCTACTGTTCACGCCGTTGAGATGAAACCTGGTAAAGGTGCCCAGCTGGCTCGTTCCGCTGGTACTTTCATCCAGATCCTGGCTCGTGAAGGTAACTATGTAACTCTGCGTCTGCGTTCCGGCGAAGTACGTAAAGTTCTGGCCGAGTGCCGCGCCACCATCGGTGAAGTCGGTAACTCCGAGCACATGTTGCGTCAACTGGGTAAAGCCGGTGCCAACCGCTGGCGTGGTATTCGTCCGACCGTTCGCGGTATGGCGATGAACCCGGTCGACCACCCGCACGGTGGTGGTGAGGGTCGTAACAAGGGCATGCAGCCTGTGTCCCCATGGGGCCAGAAGGCTAAAGGCTTCAAGACCCGTAAGAACAAGCGTACCGACAAGTACATCGTACGTCGTCGTAACAAGTAATTGTTAACATAGAGGAATCACCATGCCACGTTCTCTCAAGAAGGGTCCATTTATTGACCTGCACTTGCTGAAGAAGGTAGAGAAAGCGGTGGAAAGCGGGGATAAAAAGCCGGTTAAAACCTGGTCCCGTCGTTCAATGATCATCCCGAACATGATCGGTTTGACCATCGCTGTCCATAATGGTCGTCAGCACGTTCCGGTTTTCGTTACCGAAGAAATGATCGGTCACAAACTGGGTGAATTCGCACCGACTCGTACTTATCGCGGCCATGCTGCTGATAAGAAGGCTAAGAAGCGCTAAGGGATAAATGATGGAAGCTATCGCTAAACACCGTTATGCCCGTACTTCTGCCCAGAAAGCTCGTCTGGTAGCCGATCAAGTACGTGGTCTGTCTGTAGACAAGGCTCTGAATATCCTGACCTTCAGCCCGAAAAAGGCTGCAGTGCTGGTTAAGAAAGTGCTGGAATCTGCCATTGCAAACGCTGAGCACAACGAAGGCGCTGATATCGATGCGCTGCGTGTTGCTACTATCATGGTCGACGAAGGTCCCTCCATGAAGCGCATCCGTCCGCGTGCCAAAGGTCGTGCGGATCGTATCCTCAAGCGTACCGCTCACATCACTGTAGTGGTATCCGACGCTAAGGCTGGGAGATAAGCAATGGGTCAGAAAGTACATCCTAATGGCATTCGCCTGGGTATTACCAAGCCTTGGAATTCTACCTGGTTCGCGAACACCAAAGACTTCGCTGACAACCTGTACAGCGATTTTCAAGTACGCCAGTTCCTGACCAAGGAACTGAAAAATGCGTCCTTGTCCAAGATCACCATCGAGCGTCCGGCCAAGAGCATCCGTGTGACCATTCACACCGCTCGTCCGGGTGTTGTGATCGGTAAGAAAGGCGAAGACGTTGAGAAACTGCGCAAAGCTGTCGCCGTGATTACCGGCGTGCCTGCTCAGATCAACATTTCCGAAGTCCGTAAGCCGGAGCTGGATGGCAAGCTTGTTGCTGACAGCATCACTTCCCAACTGGAACGTCGCGTAATGTTCCGTCGTGCTATGAAGCGCGCCGTACAGAACGCAATGCGCCTGGGTGCCAAGGGCATCAAAGTGGAAGTGTCTGGTCGTCTGGGCGGTGCTGAAATCGCGCGTACCGAATGGTACCGTGAAGGTCGTGTGCCGTTGCACACCCTGCGTGCCGACATCGACTACGCAACTTCTGAAGCCCACACCACTTACGGTGTGATCGGCGTTAAGGTTTGGATCTTCAAGGGCGAAGTTCTGGGTGGTCTGGCTGCAGTCAATGCTGCCGCTGCTCAAGAGCAAGCTCCTGCAAAGCCCAAGCGCGATAACAAACGCCGCGGTAAGTAAGGAGATTCGGTAAATGTTGCAACCAAAGCGTACTAAATTCCGCAAGACCCATAAGGGTCGCAACCGCGGTCTGGCCAACACTGGTAACGAAGTATCCTTCGGTACCTTTGGCCTGAAGGCGACATCTCGTGGTCAACTGACTGCTCGTCAAATCGAAGCAGCCCGTCGTGCCATGACCCGTCACGTTAAGCGTCAAGGCAAGATCTGGATCCGTGTGTTCCCGGACAAGCCCATCACCGAAAAGCCTCTCGAAGTTCGTATGGGTAAAGGTAAGGGCAACGTGGAATATTGGGTCTGCCCGATCCAGCCTGGCAAGGTTCTGTACGAGATGGACGGTGTACCTGAGGCTCTGGCGCGTGAAGCGTTTGCCCTGGCCGCAGCTAAGCTGTCTGTTCAGACCACTTTCGTAATTAAGACGGTGATGTGATGAAAGCCCAAGATCTGCGTCAAAAGAGCGTCGATGAACTGAACCAGGAGCTGCTGGGCCTGCTGCGTGAGCAATTCAACATGCGCATGCAAGCGTCCACTGGCCAGCTGGCTCAGACTCACACTCTGAAACAAGTGCGTCGTGACGTCGCACGTATCAAGACTGTACTGACTGAGAAGGCAGGTGCGTAATGACTGACAAGATCCGTACTCTGCAAGGTCGTGTAATCAGCGACAAGATGGAAAAATCCATCACTGTTGCTATCGAGCGCAAGGTAAAGCACCCGATCTACGGTAAGATCATCAAGCGCACTACCAAGCTGCACGTACATGATGAAAACAACGAGTGTAAAGCTGGCGATCTCGTGGAAATCCGCGAATGCCGCCCGCTGTCCAAGACCAAGTCCTGGACCCTGGTTGCGATCTTAGAAAAGGCCTAATCGGTACTTTGTAGTCCAAACGGCCCCTTAGCGGGGCCGTTTGTTTTTTAGGCTACCTTTTCTCAAAATCATGTGTTATAGTTTCGCGCCTTTTGAAGGCAGCCAGATCCCGAAAGGGATAAGAAGTAAACAAAGCGGAGCACTAAAATGATCCAGATGCAAAGTATGCTGGGTGTAGCCGACAACTCCGGCGCTCGCAGTGTAATGTGTATTAAGGTTCTGGGTGGCTCGCACCGCCGTTATGCCGGCATCGGCGACATCATCAAAGTTTCCATCAAGGAAGCCATTCCTCGCGGTAAAGTGAAGAAAGGTGATGTATATAACGCGGTGGTCGTACGCACCCGTAAAGGCGTTCGTCGTCCGGACGGCTCAGTCATCCGTTTCGACAACAATGCGGCTGTGTTGCTTAACAACAACCAACAGCCAATCGGTACTCGTATTTTTGGCCCGGTGACCCGTGAACTCCGTAATGAGAAGTTCATGAAGATTGTGTCCCTGGCACCCGAAGTACTGTAAGGAGTCGAACGATGGCAGCTAAAATCCGTCGCGAAGACGAAGTGATTGTTCTTACCGGCAAAGACAAGGGCAAGCGTGGCAAAGTCACTCAAGTCCTGGTAACCGAAGGTAAGGTTCTCGTTGAAGGCATCAATCTGGTGAAGAAGCATCAAAAGCCGGTACCCGCACTGGGTCAGGCTGGCGGCATCATCAGCAAAGAAGCCCCAATGGACGTTTCTAACGTAGCGCTGTTCAACTCTGCCGCTGGCAAGGCTGATCGCGTTGGTTTCCGGATTGAAGACGGCAAAAAAGTTCGTTTCTTCAAATCCACCGGCGAACTTGTGAAGTAATTGGAGTTTAACGATGGCGAAACTGCATGATTACTACAAATCCGATGTAGTAAATGAACTGGCCAAACAGTTCGGTTACAAGACTATCATGCAAGTCCCTCGGATCGAGAAAATCACCCTGAACATGGGTGTTGGTGAAGCGATCTCTGACAAAAAGCTGTTGGAAAATGCCGCTGCCGATATGGCTGCCATTTCCGGTCAGAAGCCGCTGATCACCAAAGCTCGCAAATCTGTTGCGGGCTTCAAGATTCGTGAAGGCTACCCGATAGGTTGTAAAGTAACCCTGCGTGGCGAGCGTATGTGGGAGTTCCTGGAACGGCTGATTTGCATCTCCGTACCGCGTATCCGTGACTTCCGTGGCCTGAACGCTAAAGCGTTCGACGGTCGTGGTAACTACTCCATGGGCGTGCGTGAGCAAATCATCTTCCCGGAAATCGACTATGACAAAGTCGATCGCGTCCGTGGTCTGGATATCACCATCACCACTTCCGCGAATACCGATGAAGAAGGCCGTGCTCTGCTGGCTGCCTTTAACTTCCCATTCCGCAAGTAAGGTTAGGGTTATGGCTAAAACATCCATGAAAGCACGTGAAGCAAAGCGTGCGAAGCTGGTAGCCAAGTTCGCCACTAAGCGAACCGAGCTGAAAGCTATCATCGTTGATATGAACGCTTCTGAAGAAGCGCGTTGGGATGCTGTACTGCAACTGCAACAGCTGCCCCGTGATTCCAGTCCGTCCCGCCAGCGTAACCGTTGCAATATTACTGGTCGTCCGCACGGTTTCCTGCGTAAGTTTGGTCTGTCTCGCATCAAGGTGCGTGAGCATGCCATGAAGGGCGAAATTCCGGGCCTGAAGAAGGCTTCTTGGTAACGAATCTCGGGAGTTAGACTTATGAGCATGCAAGATCCGATCGCGGATATGCTGACCCGCATCCGTAACGGTCAGGCGGCGAGCAAAGTTGCGGTTTCCATGCCTTCTTCCAAGCTGAAAGTGGCTATCGCCAAAGTGCTGAAAGAAGAAGGTTACATCGCTGGCTACTCCGTAGCGGGTGATGTGAAGCCGGAACTGGAAATTGAACTGAAATATTTCCAGGGCAAGCCAGTTGTAGAACTGATCCAACGCGTGAGCCGTCCCGGCCTGCGTATTTACAAGCGCACTACTGATCTGCCGAAAGTTATGGGCGGTCTCGGTGTTGCTATCGTGTCCACGTCTAAAGGTGTGATGACCGACCGTGCTGCCCGCAAGGCAAGCATGGGTGGTGAGATCATCTGCTACGTCGCTTAATAGGAGGTCGGAAATGTCTCGCGTTGCTAAGGCACCCGTCACTATTCCTGCTGGCGTAGAGGTGACTCTGAACGGTCAGGAACTGTCCATCAAAGGTGGTAAAGGTTCTCTGGTTCGTTCCATCCACGCCGGTGTAGAAGTGACCAAAGAAGACAATGTACTGAAGTTCGCCCCGCGCGACGGCATCGCTGGTGCTGACGCTCAGGCCGGTACTGCACGTGCATTGGCTAACAACATGGTAATCGGTGTTACCCAAGGCTTCGAGCGTAAGCTGCAGCTGGTTGGTGTAGGTTATAAAGCCTCCATCAAGGGCAATGCTGTCGCGCTGGCCCTGGGCTTCTCTCACCCGGTAGAGCATGCGCTGCCGGCTGGTGTCACCGCTGAATGCCCGACCGCTACAGAGATCGTTCTGCGTGGTGTGGACAAGCAGCTGGTTGGCCAGGTCGCCGCCGATATCCGTTCTTACCGCGCTCCGGAGCCCTACAAGGGCAAGGGTGTACGCTATGCCAACGAGCAAGTGCGTACTAAAGAAGCTAAGAAGAAGTAAGGTAACACTATGGACAAGAAAGCAGCTCGTCTCCGTCGTGCTACTCGTGCTCGGAAGAAGATGCAGGAACTGGGAGCTACCCGTCTGGTTGTTCACCGTACCCCGCGTCATATCTACGCGCAGGTTATCGCAGCCAACGGTTCCGAAGTTCTGGCCTCTGCTTCTACAGTAGAGAAAGCCATCAGTGAAGCTCTTAAATACTCCGGTAATGCTGATGCAGCTACCGCAGTGGGTAAAGCAATCGCTGAGCGTGCTATTGCCAAAGGCGTTCAGAACGTATCTTTCGATCGTTCCGGTTTCAAGTATCACGGTCGTGTAGCCGCTCTGGCTACCGCTGCTCGTGACGCTGGTCTTCAGTTCTAAGCTAGGAGTCGAAGATGGCTAAAGTCGAATCTCAAGCCGGCGAACTGCAAGAAAAGCTGATTGCAGTAAACCGTGTTTCGAAAACTGTTAAAGGTGGTCGTATCATGTCCTTCACCGCGTTGACCGTGGTGGGTGATGGTAACGGCCGTGTAGGTTACGGTTACGGTAAGGCCCGTGAAGTTCCGGCCGCTATTCAAAAAGCGATGGAACAGGCTAAGCGTAACCTGAGCAAGGTAGAACTGAACAATGGCACTCTGCACCACCCGGTGCGCGGTGTTCACTCCGGTTCCTCCGTGTTCATGAAGCCGGCCTCACAAGGTACTGGTATCATTGCAGGCGGCGCCATGCGTGCTGTTCTGGAAGTTGCTGGTATTCACAACGTGCTGGCTAAGACCTACGGTTCCACCAACCCAATCAACGTTGTTCGCGCAACTGTAGACGCTCTGGTACAGGGTCAATCCCCGGCCCAGATCGCTGCCAAGCGTGGTCTGCGCGTTGAAGAAATTCTGGGGTAATGCGACATGGCTAACACTGTAAAAGTAACTCAAACTCGCAGCTCTATCGGCCGTCTGCCAAAGCACAAGGCGACTCTGCGTGGTCTGGGTCTGCGTCGCATTGGTCACACCGTTGAGCTGGAAGATACTCCCTGCGTACGCGGTATGATCAACCAGGTTTATTACATGGTTAAGGTGGAGGGCTAAGCATGCGTCTGAATACTCTGTCTCCGGCCGCTGGTTCCAAGCCTGAAAAACAACGTCGTGGTCGTGGTATCGGCTCCGGCCTGGGCAAGACTGGTGGTCGTGGTGTGAAAGGTCAAACCTCTCGTTCCGGTGGCGGTAAAGTCCGCGCTGGTTTCGAAGGCGGCCAGATGCCTTTGAAAATCCGTCTGCCGAAGTTCGGTTTCTTCTCTCGCAAATCTTTGGTTTCTGCCGAAGTGCGTCTGAACGAAATCGCCATGGTAGAAGGTGATGTGGTCGATTTGAGCACTCTGAAGCAAGCCGGTGTTGTTACCAAGAACATCGTTTTCGCTAAAGTTGTTCTGTCTGGCAACATTGACCGTGCTGTGACCGTTCGTGGTGTGTCCGTCACCAAAGGTGCACGTGCAGCCATCGAGGCCGCTGGCGGTAAAATCGAGGAATAATCAGTACAATGGCTAAGAAACCAGGATTGGATGTTAAAGCACAGGGTGGTCTGAGTGAATTGAAGAGCCGTCTGCTCTTCGTTCTCGGGGCGATTATCGTTTTCCGTGCAGGCTCTTATGTGCCGATTCCTGGTATTGACGCCGCCGTACTGGCCGAATTGTTCCAACAACAGAAGGGCACCATCATTGAGATGTTTAACATGTTCAGTGGTGGTGCACTCTCGCGTGCTTCTATTCTTGCGCTGGGGATCATGCCGTACATTTCGGCATCGATCATTATCCAGCTGCTGACTGTGGTTCACCCCGCTCTTGCTGAACTCAAGAAAGAAGGTGAATCTGGCCGTCGCAAGATTAGCCAATATACCCGTTGGGGCACGCTGGTTTTGGGAACTTTCCAGGCCATTGGTATTGCAACCGGTCTGCCGAATATGATGCAAGGACTCGTGACACATCCGGGTTTGGGCTTCTATTTCACGGCCGTTGTGAGTCTGGTCACCGGTACCATGTTCTTGATGTGGTTGGGTGAGCAGATTACCGAGCGTGGGATCGGTAATGGTATCTCGTTGATTATTTTCACGGGTATCGTTGCTGGTTTGCCGCATGCCATTGGTGCTACGGCCGAACAGGCACGTCAAGGGGAATTGCACATCCTGCTGTTGTTGTTGCTGGGCTTGATTGTTTTCGCAGTGACTTACTTTGTGGTGTTCGTGGAACGTGGTCAGCGTCGTATCGTCGTTAACTACGCCAAGCGTCAACAAGGCCGCCAGGTATTCGCAGCGCAAAGCACACACCTGCCATTGAAAGTGAATATGGCCGGTGTGATTCCTGCGATTTTCGCATCCAGCATCATCCTCTTCCCAGGGACCATCACCTCTTGGTTTGGTCAGGGTGAGGGCAAGGTCGCTGATATCCTGCAACAGGTCTCTATGGTCCTGCAGCCGGGTCAGCCCTTGTATGAGATGCTCTATGCAGCAGCCATTATCTTCTTCTGTTTCTTCTATACCGCGCTGGTGTTCAACCCCCGCGAGACAGCAGACAACTTGAAGAAGAGTGGAGCCTTTATCCCGGGGATCCGCCCGGGCGAGCAGACAGCACGTTACATCGATAAGGTTATGACTCGCCTGACATTGGCAGGTGCGCTCTATATAACCTTTATCTGTCTGGTACCCCAGTTCTTGATGACTGCCTGGAACGTACAGTTCTACTTCGGTGGCACCTCGCTGCTGATTATCGTGGTAGTTATCATGGACTTCATGGCTCAGGTACAAACCCATATGATGTCTCATCAATATGGCGACGTCCTGAGGAAGGCCAACCTGAAGGGCTACGGCCGCTAAAGGTCGGCGTAGTTACGGAGTTAAGCAATGAAAGTTCGTGCTTCCGTTAAGGCAATCTGCCGTAACTGCAAAATCATCAAGCGTCACGGTGTGGTGCGTGTGATTTGCAGCGAGCCAAAGCATAAACAGCGCCAAGGCTAATTTTTTACGGTTAGTACTTGCAACAAATAGTTGTGCTGGCTAATATAGCCAGCCAACTTTTGTTGTGTATTGGTTGACCGCCACGTATCCGCTCACGGGCTTTGTGGTGGTCGTAATCTACTATATGTAGGAGTGAATAGTGGCCCGTATCGCTGGCATTAACATTCCTGACCATAAGCATGCAGTCATTGCTTTGACTGCGATTTATGGCGTCGGTCGTACCCGCTCCAAGGCCATCTGTGCCGCAGCCGGTATCGCTGAGAATGTGAAAATTAAAGACCTGGACGAAGCTCAGATCGAGAGTCTGCGTGAACAAGTAGGTAAATTCACCGTTGAAGGTGACCTGCGTCGTCAGATATCCATGAACATCAAGCGATTGATGGATCTGGGTTGCTACCGTGGTTTGCGTCACCGTCGTAGCCTGCCTGTTCGTGGTCAACGTACCAAGACCAACGCTCGTACCCGTAAGGGTCCGCGCAAGGCTATCAAGAAGTAACGGGAAGGTAGAAAATGGCTAAAACTCCGACTCGTGCTCGCAAGCGCGTTAAAAAGCAAGTGAGCGACGGTATTGCGCACGTTCATGCATCTTTCAACAACACAATCGTGACCATTACTGACCGTCAGGGCAATGCTCTGTCATGGGCTACCTCCGGTGGTTCAGGTTTCCGTGGTTCCCGTAAGTCCACTCCGTTTGCTGCCCAGGTAGCTGCTGAGCGTGCTGGTGAGATCGCCAAAGAATACGGCGTGAAGAACCTGGAAGTCATGGTCAAAGGTCCGGGTCCCGGTCGTGAGTCTTCCATCCGCGCTCTGAACGCGGCTGGTTTCCGCATCACTAATATTACTGATGTGACTCCGATCCCGCACAACGGTTGTCGTCCTCCCAAGAAGCGCCGCGTATAACGCTGTTGCAACTTGGTCTAGGATTGTTGGAGAAAGAAGATGGCAAGATATATCGGTCCTAAGCTTAAGCTTAGCCGTCGTGAGGGCACCGACCTCTTCCTGAAGTCTGGTGTTCGTGCGATTGATTCTAAGTGCAAGATTGACACCGCCCCTGGTCAGCACGGTGCGCGCAAAGCGCGTCTGTCCGACTACGGTGTTCAGCTGCGCGAGAAACAAAAAGTTCGTCGTATCTACGGCGTATTGGAAAAACAGTTCCGCAACTACTACCGCGACGCTGCCCGTCAAAAGGGTAACACCGGTGAGAACCTGTTGCAGCTGCTGGAAGGTCGTTTGGACAACGTTGTTTACCGTATGGGCTTCGGCGCTACCCGTGCTGAATCTCGTCAGCTGGTGAGCCATAAGGCCATCATGGTAAATGGTCGCGTTGTGAATATTCCTTCTTTCCAGGTTTCCCCTGAGGACGTGGTCTGCGTTCGTGAGAAGGCTAAGAAGCAAGCGCGTATCAAAGCATCCCTCGAGGTTGCTGGTCAGCGTGAGAAGCCGACTTGGGTAGAGGTTGACACCGCTAAAATGGAAGGTGCTTTCAAGCGTCTGCCAGAGCGTTCCGACCTGTCTGCCGACATTAACGAACAGCTGATCGTCGAGCTTTACTCCAAGTAAAGCTAGCTTCTAAAGAGAGGACACAATGCTGGGTTCTGTAACAGATTTTCTTAAACCGCGGCTAGTTGACATCGAGCAAGTTAGCCCGACTCATGCGAAAGTGACTCTTGAGCCACTTGAGCGTGGTTTTGGTCACACGCTGGGTAATGCCCTGCGTCGTATTTTGCTGTCATCTATGCCCGGTTGTGCAGTTACTGAAGTCGAAATTGACGGGGTACTGCATGAGTACAGCAGCAAAGAAGGTGTGCAGGAAGACATTCTTGAAATTCTGCTCAACCTGAAAGGCATCGCTGTGAAGCTGGAAGGCAAGGACGAGGTAACTCTGTCCCTGACCAAGTCTGGAACAGGCCCCGTTACCGCTGGTGATATCACTCACGGTGATGAAGTCGAGATCGTAAACCCGGAGCACGTAATCTGCCACCTGACCGGTGCCAATGCTGAAATCAGCATGCGCCTGAAAGTTCAGCGCGGTCGTGGTTATGTGCCTGCTTCTGCTCGTGTTCACAACGATGATGAAGAGCGTCCGATTGGTCGCCTGCTGCTGGACTCTGCGTTCAGCCCCATCGTTCGTATTGCCTACAATGTTGAGGCAGCACGTGTGGAACAGCGTACCGACTTGGACAAGCTGGTCATCGACATGGAGACCAATGGTACTCTGGATCCCGAAGAAGCCATCCGTCGTTCTGCCACTATTCTGGCCGAGCAACTGGAAGCCTTCGTGGATCTGCGCGATGTCAGCGTGCCCGAGAAGAAAGAAGAGAAACCCGAGTTTGATCCGATTCTGCTACGTCCTGTCGATGATTTGGAGCTGACAGTTCGTTCTGCGAACTGTCTGAAGGCAGAAGCTATCCACTATATTGGTGATCTGGTACAGCGTACCGAAGTTGAGTTGCTTAAAACTCCTAACCTCGGTAAGAAGTCCCTGACTGAGATCAAGGATGTGTTGGCCTCCCGTGGTCTGTCTCTTGGCATGCGCCTTGAGAACTGGCCGCCCGCCAGCATCGCTGACGAGTAATCCAGATTACGGGTTTCACAGATTTAGTTAGAAGGATAAGGTCATGCGCCATCGTTTGAGTGGTCGTCAACTGAACCGGAACAGCAGCCATCGTCAGGCTATGTTCCGCAACATGGCCAGCTCCCTGGTTCGTCATGAGATCATCAAGACGACTCTGCCTAAGGCAAAAGAGCTGCGTCGTGTAGTTGAACCGCTGATCACCCTTGCCAAGACTGATAGCGTTGCTAATCGTCGTCTGGCATTTGCCCGCACTCGCGACAACGCGATCGTGGCTAAGCTGTTCAATGAACTGGGCCCGCGCTACCTGGAGCGCGCCGGCGGTTATACTCGCATTCTGAAATGCGGTTTCCGTGCTGGCGACAACGCCCCTATGGCTTACATTGAGCTGGTAGACCGCCCAGCCGCTGCTGAAGCAGCTGCTGAGTGATAAAGAAAAAGCCGGGCTTGTCCCGGCTTTTCTTTTAATGAATCCTGATACTGCCTCAACTGCCTCAAC
>NZ_LSGW01000117.1 GCF_001643305.1 Aeromonas salmonicida subsp. salmonicida | reverse complement strand
AGATCGCACAAACTGGACTGAGTTCCCTTCCTCCTGTGCACTACTATTCGGAACAGCTATTTAGTAGAAGTCATCCGCCCCGCAGATAAAGAGGCAACTGCTGCGCGGCTGGGCCAGGTATTCCCGGGTCAGCCCCTCCAGCGGCATGCCGAAGGTGCAGATGTCATGGGGTGAGGGCAGGGCGGTATCCAGGATCCGGCGCCAGTAGCCACCCACCCCCTTGGGGGGGCTTGGCAGATTGAAGGTGAGCGGCTCCCAGTAGGCATTGAACAGCACATAGAGTGCCAGCTTGGTTTCGCTGGAGAGTGCCGACATGGCGATGGCGTGGGAGTGGGGGCTGAAGTCCGGCTGGGCGGCATTGACCCCGTGCCAGCAGATCTCGCTGTGACGCAGGATCTCGGTCAGCGACAGCGGCATGCTCTCCTGCTCCGGTCGCTGGAACAGGTGCTTGCGATACTGGATCAGCTCCTTCATGAAGCGGAACATCTCCTGTCCCATGTTACTGGTTTGCCAGTTCATCCAGCAGGTTTCGTTGTCCTGGCAGTAACCGTTGTTGTTGCCATGCTGGGTACGCAGCACCTCGTCCCCCATCAGCAGCATGGGGGAGCCCACCGACAACAGGGTGGCCACCATCATGTTCTTGGCCTGGCGTATGCGCAGCGCATTGACGTGAGGATCCTCAGTGACCCCTTCATGGCCATGATTCCAGCTGAAGTTGTGATCGCACCCGTCCCGGTTCTGCTCGCCGTTGGCCTCGTTGTGTTTGTGGTCATAACTGGCCCAGTCCCACAGGGTGAAACCGTCATGACAAGTGACGAAGTTGATGCTCTTCTCTGGGTCGGCGTGGTGATAGTGATAGATATCCGGGCTGCCGCACAGTCGCTCCACGAAGGGAGTGACGGCGTTGTCATCCCCGCGCAGAAAGTGGCGCACGTCATCCCTGAACTGGCCGTTCCACTCACGCCAGCGCGCGCCGGCCAGGCTGCCTACCTGATAAAGCCCACCCGCATCCCAGGCTTCGGCGATGAGCTTGATGTCAGCGATGCGGGGATCCGTGTCTATGGTGCGCAGGGTTGGCGCATTGGCCTGCGGCATGCCGGACTCGTCCCGCGACAGTATGGCGGCCAGATCGAATCGAAAGCCGTCCACGTGCATCTCCTGGCGCCAGAAGTGTAGGCTGTCCATGATCATGCGCAACACAACGGGGTGGGCACCGTTGAAGGTATTGCCGCAGCCCGAATAGTTGGTGTCCTTCTGATTGCTGTCGAGGATGTAGTAGGCCTCGTTGTCGATACCGCGAAACGAGAAGATGGGGCCATCGTCCCCCCCTTCGGCCGTGTGGTTGTAAACCACATCCAGGATCACCTCGATATTGGCTCTGTGAAGGGCCTTGACCATGTCCCTGAACTCGGTGAGCGGATCGCCGCCACTGGCATATTGAGCATGGGGGGCAAAGAACGACATCGGGCTGTAGCCCCAGTAGTTGGATAGCCCCTTGGGGGCATCCTGAGGATCGAACTGGAACACCGGCAGCAGCTCGACGGCTGTGATGCCGAGGGATTGCAGATAGGGGATCTTCTCGATGAGGCCAAGATAGGTGCCGCGCAGGGCAGGATCCACCCCCGAGCTCGGCGACTTGGTAAATCCCCCCAGATGCAGCTCGTAGATCACGGAGCGGGAGAGGGAGTGAGCGGGGAGCTTGTCCCCTTCCCAGTCATAGTCGCGGGTATCCACCACCCGGTTCTTGGCACACACAGCCAGGTTGCTGCCGGGACGGGCCGCAGCCCAGCGGTCGTAGGTCGGCCCCAGCTCAATGCTGCGACCATAGGGGTCCAGCAGTACCTTGTCCGCATCGAAGCGGGTACCGTAGTAGGGACGCCAGGGACCCTGGATGCGATAGGCATAGCGCTGGCCCAGTGGAATGCCTTCGATATGGATGTGCCAGATAGTAGGCGGTGCGGTTGAGACGGGGGGAGAGCACTATCACCTCAGGGGTGTCATCATCGGCACGGGTGAAGAGCAGCAGTTCAACCCGACTGGCCAGGCGGGCCCAGATGGCAAAGTTGACGCCGTCGTTCTCGGGTGTGGCCCCCAATTGACGGCAATGACCGGCGGATATGCGCATGATAAGGCTACCTAAAAAGAGGAGTGACAAGCCTTTTGAGTGTAGTGCGCCAAGCTGGCCCCAAACCTGCTTGTCTGAAAAAACAGCGTCCTGTTGCAAATTCCTTCAATTTGTGCCGCTTTAACCTTCGAATGAAGTTTTTTTAGGATATTTACTTGCAATCTGAGCGCTGGCGCCTATTATTGGCGACCTCAGACGCGGGGTGGAGCAGCTCGGTAGCTCGTCGGGCTCATAACCCGAAGGTCGTCGGTTCAAATCCGGCCCCCGCAACCATCTGGGTATCAGAGTCGAAAAAGCTGATTAACGCATTGAAGACAAAGATAATTCGAACTGGCTACTGCTCGGCCAATTCGGAAAAAATATGGACGCGGGGTGGAGCAGCTCGGTAGCTCGTCGGGCTCATAACCCGAAGGTCGTCAGTTCAAATCTGGCCCCCGCAACCAACTTTTTGTGCTCATGGCGAGGCTGATGCCACGCGGTGAACGTAAAGACAGCGAACTACTTCTGCTCGGTAGTACGCGGTGATAAAGGCAATACAATTCGGACGCGGGGTGGAGCAGCTCGGTAGCTCGTCGGGCTCATAACCCGAAGGTCGTCAGTTCAAATCTGGCCCCCGCAACCAACTAGTTGTGACCATGGCGAGGCTGATGCCAAGCGGTGAGCGTAAAGACAGCGAACTACTTCTGCTAGGTAGTGCGCGGTGATAAGGCTGTACAATTCGG
>NZ_LSGW01000116.1 GCF_001643305.1 Aeromonas salmonicida subsp. salmonicida | reverse complement strand
GAAACCGAAGATTTATTTTGGTCCTTGTTGTACTTCAACAAGTCGCGTCGTTTCAACGACACTTCTTGGGGTTGTATGGTTAAGTGACTAAGCGTACATGGTGGATGCCTTGGCAGTCAGAGGCGATGAAGGACGTACTAACCTGCGATAAGCTGTGAGAAGTCGGTAAGAGACGCTATTACTCACAGATTTCCGAATGGGGAAACCCACCCAAGATAACTTGGGTATCGTTACATGAATACATAGTGTAACGAGGCGAACCGGGAGAACTGAAACATCTAAGTACCCCGAGGAAAAGAAATCAACCGAGATTCCCTCAGTAGCGGCGAGCGAACGGGGATTAGCCCTTAAGTTTCTTGGAAGTTAGTGGAATGGTCCTGGAAAGGCCAGCGATACAGGGTGATAGCCCCGTACATGAAAACGACCTTGAAGTGAAATCGAGTAGGGCGGGACACGTGACATCCTGTCTGAATATGGGGGGACCATCCTCCAAGGCTAAATACTCCTGACTGACCGATAGTGAACCAGTACCGTGAGGGAAAGGCGAAAAGAACCCCTGTGAGGGGAGTGAAATAGAACCTGAAACCGTGTACGTACAAGCAGTGGGAGCCCTTCGGGGTGACTGCGTACCTTTTGTATAATGGGTCAGCGACTTACATTTTGTAGCGAGGTTAACCGTATAGGGGAGCCGTAGGGAAACCGAGTCTTAACTGGGCGTCTAGTTGCAAGGTGTAGACCCGAAACCGGGTGATCTAGCCATGGGCAGGTTGAAGGTTGAGTAACATCAACTGGAGGACCGAACCCACTAACGTTGCAAAGTTAGGGGATGACCTGTGGCTGGGGGTGAAAGGCCAATCAAACTCGGAGATAGCTGGTTCTCCCCGAAAGCTATTTAGGTAGCGCCTCGGACGAATACTACTGGGGGTAGAGCACTGTTTGGACTAGGGGGTCATCCCGACTTACCAACTCCATGCAAACTCCGAATACCAGTAAGTAATATCCGGGAGACACACGGCGGGTGCTAACGTCCGTCGTGAAGAGGGAAACAACCCAGACCGCCGGCTAAGGTCCCAAAGTTCTGGTTAAGTGGGAAACGATGTGGGAAGGCTCAGACAGCTAGGATGTTGGCTTAGAAGCAGCCATCATTTAAAGAAAGCGTAATAGCTCACTAGTCGAGTCGGCCTGCGCGGAAGATGTAACGGGGCTCAAACCAGGCACCGAAGCCGCGGATTCACACTTATGTGTGAGTGGTAGGGGAGCGTTCTGTAAGTCTGCGAAGGTGTATCGAGAGGTATGCTGGAGATATCAGAAGTGCGAATGCTGACGTAAGTAACGATAAAGGGGGTGAAAAGCCTCCTCGCCGGAAGACCAAGGGTTCCTGTCCAACGTTAATCGGGGCAGGGTGAGTCGACCCCTAAGGTGAGGCCGAAAGGCGTAATCGATGGGAAGCAGGTTAATATTCCTGCACGACTTGTAATTGCGATGGGGGGACGGAGAAGGCTAGGTGGGCCAGGCGACGGTTGTCCTGGTGAAAGTGCGTAGGTGGTGTTTCTAGGCAAATCCGGAGACACAACACTGAGACACGAGACGAAGCCACTACGGTGGTGAAGCCATTGATGCCCTGCTTCCAGGAAAAGCCTCTAAGCTTCAGATTACAAGTCATCGTACCCCAAACCGACACAGGTGGTCGGGTAGAGAATACCAAGGCGCTTGAGAGAACTCGGGTGAAGGAACTAGGCAAAATAGAACCGTAACTTCGGGAGAAGGTTCGCTCTTGACAGTGAAGTCCCTCGCGGATGGAGCAGTTGGGAGTCGCAGTGACCAGATGGCTGGGACTGTTTATCAAAAACACAGCACTCTGCAAACACGAAAGTGGACGTATAGGGTGTGACACCTGCCCGGTGCCGGAAGGTTAATTGATGGGGTTAGCGCAAGCGAAGCTCTTGATCGAAGCCCCGGTAAACGGCGGCCGTAACTATAACGGTCCTAAGGTAGCGAAATTCCTTGTCGGGTAAGTTCCGACCTGCACGAATGGTGTAACCATGGCCATGCTGTCTCCACCCGAGACTCAGTGAAATCGAATTCGCCGTGAAGATGCGGTGTACCCGCGGCTAGACGGAAAGACCCCGTGAACCTTTACTACAGCTTGGCACTGAACATTGAACCTACATGTGTAGGATAGGTGGGAGGCTTTGAAGGCGTGACGCCAGTTGCGCTGGAGCCGTCCTTGAAATACCACCCTTGTATGTTTGATGTTCTAACGCAGGGCCCTGAATCGGGCTCGCGGACAGTGCCTGGTGGGTAGTTTGACTGGGGCGGTCTCCTCCCAAAGAGTAACGGAGGAGCACGAAGGTTGGCTAATCCTGGTCGGACATCAGGAGGTTAGTGCAATGGCATAAGCCAGCTTAACTGCGAGACGGACAGGTCGAGCAGGTACGAAAGTAGGTCATAGTGATCCGGTGGTTCTGAATGGAAGGGCCATCGCTCAACGGATAAAAGGTACTCCGGGGATAACAGGCTGATACCGCCCAAGAGTTCATATCGACGGCGGTGTTTGGCACCTCGATGTCGGCTCATCACATCCTGGGGCTGAAGTCGGTCCCAAGGGTATGGCTGTTCGCCATTTAAAGTGGTACGCGAGCTGGGTTCAGAACGTCGTGAGACAGTTCGGTCCCTATCTGCCGTGGGCGTTGGATGATTGAAGGGAGTTGCTCCTAGTACGAGAGGACCGGAGTGAACGAACCTCTGGTGTTCGGGTTGTCACGCCAGTGGCACTGCCCGGTAGCTAAGTTCGGAATCGATAACCGCTGAAAGCATCTAAGCGGGAAGCGAGCCCTGAGATGAGTCATCCCTGACCCCTTGAGGGTCCTAAAGGGCCGTTGGAGACCACAACGTTGATAGGTGGGGTGTGTAAGCGCAGTGATGTGTTGAGCTAACCCATACTAATTACCCGTGAGGCTTAACCATACAACACCCAAGAAGTGTTCTGGGCCTTGTAGCAAATTGAAGAACTACTACCTAATTCAGTGATAGCGACCACCACCTAAGGTGACAGTTGTTATTCACGTCAGCTTTCTTAGATTGAAGTAATTTGCCTGGCGGCCATAGCGCCGTGGAACCACCTGATCCCATGCCGAACTCAGAAGTGAAACGCGGTAGCGCCGATGGTAGTGTGGCATTCGCCATGCGAGAGTAGGACACTGCCAGGCCCCCAACACGAAAACCCCCGCTCGATGAGCGGGGTTTGTTATTGCCTGACATGTATCATTCCTGCG
>NZ_LSGW01000115.1 GCF_001643305.1 Aeromonas salmonicida subsp. salmonicida | reverse complement strand
GATGGCCAACCTGCTGGCTCGAGTGAAATACTTCATGGATACCGTGTCTCCTTTCCCCGGGAATGGCTATGGCACAGCGAAGGTGTAGCTCTATTAGGATCAGTTATTTAGGGTAGCAAGTTCAGCTGACTTATAATAAGCTCCCCAGTCATAACCTGATGGTGTTGCACTCAATCTGGCCTGGATGAGATCTAGCACATCAATTTTTTGCTCATTCCCTATCGTGATCAATTTTGATGCAGGAACTCCCTGCTCCAATAAATATTCACTTATCTCATTCTTGAATGCCTGTGATGCAATAATAATCTGATCAGGCTGCTGCCAATCCATTAAATTTGGGGGTAGACAAACCAAATTTTCCTGGAGTTATTTTGACTGGAACTTTCGGTCTACTAACCAAGAAACTTGGCAATAGTTGACTGCACTTAATTGGTTTAGGAAGCTCTCACTTATCTCACCAGCGCAATATATAGCAACTGTCGCCCCCTTTTTAACCCTGTCAAAGGGAAACATTATAACATTCATTATATTATCCTGATAAACGATTATAGAATAAAAAAGCAAACATTTTATATATAAGCAAGACCAGTATTCGCCCCTATTTCATCTATAATCTCGGCCCGGTAAGGGATGGATGCAATTATTATGGCATCAATCATCTTTATATCCAAAATGTGGTGACTTATCTTTATACCCATAAATTCGCCATTTATATTTTTATCGACAATTATCGACAAAATGAACTATTGAATACTGACTCATATTATTTATCATTTCATAGCATAAGCGCCGACCTCTCTGACCTGCCCCCCAAACGACAACACGCGCACCATTAGGAAATTTCATTTTTAAGCGGGACAATATTTCCATATCATCTTGATCAAGATATGCCTGTAGCGGCTCACATGCATATTCAGTTTCAGCTCGACTTTCTAGGTAATGATCCTTGAAAGGATGGATGCAATATGCATGCCAAGGTTTTTCCTGACCACAGAAATGTACCAAGACAGGCATAGGCACATCCTGTTGCGCAAGATGATTAGGTTGAGCATTCCATTTAGTATCGAGATAGAATGTTTTTTTCTCCAATATAATGTTTAAAGCATCTTGGTCATTGTGCTCAAAACCATTATTATCAATGAGTAAGCCCAATGCTTGTTCACTGATATTTTTTTCTCGCCATTTATCTAGATCCATCAGCATAAAACCTGCGTTGAAATACTTTCCGGAGGATATTCCTCGTTCCTGTTGTTTCTCTTTATCATATCCCAGTATATGATCAGATACCACGGCAACGACTGCCTCCCCCATCTCAATCGACCAAAGCGAGCTGACATCCCCCACAGCAATCATGTCAGCATCGATAAACAAAACCTTCTCAATATTTTGCAAGACATTCGGGATAGCAAACCTATAATAGGCAACCTCATTCAATCTATTATTATAGAGGCTGCTGATGGGAATGTTTTTATAACTTGGTAAATTATCATGAAACTTGATTACTATGTTTTCAGAATTCAACTTCGATAGCTTAAATATATTCTCTCCATTAAGTCTAGCTAGAATATGACATTTCAGCTGGAAGTCCTGATTGAGATATTTTCCCAAGCTATGTATCAGGGCTGCCAAATGAACGGAAAAGGAATCATCAATACAGAAAGCAGCATGAATTATTTTTTTCATGTGGTTACTGACTCAGTTAATAAAATACGCATTCGATCAGCCAAAAATTTTCTCAAGTACTCGCTCTGGCTCATTTTTATGTTGCCATGCAAACTCATGGCGATCATCAAAAAACCACTGATACTGAACGGAATCAGTAATGAAATGATCAAACAACGCCCAGTTTCTGGCACGCAAAAAATACAGAGCTGCGGAAAACCAAAGATGGCTTTTCCCCCTTTTCACCAACAGCTCATCCATTCCTGCGTCAAGCGCTAAGTCACACGCGGCTAGCATATCTTGCAAGGCAAGCTTACGACATTCATCTGAAGCACGAATAGTTCCACAAATGCTGCCACCATGGACTCTATAACGCCCATATACCTGTGAAATACGGTCTATATTTCCTCCCAGATAAGATGAATTGATAATATGCCAAGAATAGTCGTTCACTACATGGCAATCAAGATTCACTGCATCCAACATTCTTTCATGCCGGCGGAAAGCACAGGAACTGGTATTGAAAAAGAGCCCATACTGGACCAGATGTTCCGGACCCGCTCGATCAGGGATATATTTGGCGTTGTAATAATCACTGCTGAATAGCGAGGTGGTACGATTTGAGTCACTATCAAATACTTCAGCCTCGTGATATACGAAACCACAATCGGGATGCCTATCCAGATGATTGGTCAGCGCCTGCAGCTTGCCGGGTAGAGCCAAATCATCTCCATCGACATAAACCATATACGTTCCCCGAGCTTGTTCCAGCAAAGCACGTATGGTCAGGCACACACCTATGTTTTTTTTGTTTTGCAAGACACGCAATCCCGGCCACTGCCGTGCCAGCCGCTGCATGATGGACCAGGAGTCATCACTAGAGCCGTCATCGATGGCGATCACCTCAAACTCGAAATCCGTTTGCTGCCCGAGCAGGCTGAGCAGGCTGAGCAGGCAGGGTTCGATGAAGCGCGCCAGATTGTAGACAGGCACCAATACGCTGACTTTCATAGGGAAATCCAAGAGAAGATGAGTAGAAAAAAAGCGGATAGGAGAAAATGGGCAAGGCTACCGCACGGTCCCTGTCAACCCTTCCCCCCTCTCTGTCAGGTTTTACTGCAAGAGATATGCCTGACCAAGCTAATCCATTGAAGCTGCGGGATTTATGTGAGCCACACCCGATTATTCATGCTGGGCGAGGCCACGGCTGCAAACTTGCAGCATGTCGATGCCATCCCAGTGCCACTCGAATGCCAGCGCCTGTCCCGGCGCCACCACCCTGTCTATGCGGCAGGTGGGCGCATTCGGCAAGGCATCCTCAAGCTGCGCCTTGTGTGCACCGACCCAGACACAGGTCTGCATATCCCACGGCTGCAATAGCAGCTCATTCAGGCTATCGGCCACAAACTCGGCGACTGTACCTCCTCCGACGTGTGCGAGCCGCAGGGAGGAGGCAGGAGTCAATAAGGTGACACCCGGGAATGCGCTCAGCTGCATCTCACCGTCCAGGGCGGCATTTTGTTGACTGTGGATGAGCCGCTCCATCACCAGAGCGGGATCGTCGGCAAAGGGAGCAAACAGGGTCTCCAGCAGTCGGCGGCGCAACTCGTCGTCGGGCTCGCCCAGCCAGCAGAGGGTAGTGGGGGAGGCGCAGGCCTGCTGATTGAAACGGGTACAGTCCTGTTGCAGAGCCCCCAGGGTTTGTTGCCAGCCCACAGCATCCAGCCCGGCCAGCCAGTGGCTGTCGAGCACCGCCATGGAGCGGCGATCCGGAAATACCACTTCCTGTGCACTTGGGGAGAGAGGAATGGCCCGCACCTGGCGGATGGTCTCGTCGCCGCCCCAGATGATGCGCAACCGGCAACGGGCCGACAGCCAGCCTGTGGTGCCTTCGTCGTAACCATAACGAATGAAGCGGGTGCGCATGGCGATCCCCTGCCACTCGAACTGGCTGAAGAGGTCGTTCAGTATGGCCAGCATGGCCTCCTGCACCGGATCGCGGCGTGACGACAGCCGCACCACGCAGGGATTGCCCATCAGCAGGGCCATCAACCAGGAGTAGAAGGCCACAGTTGGCACGTTGGAGGGCACCAGGTGAAACGTGACCCCCATCGGCCCCCGCCCCTGCAGCCGCTGCCGCTCTCTGGCCAGCTGGCGCGGCCGCAGCCAGAAGCCGAACGCAGCCAGATCGGGATGGCGCCGTCCCTCCTGTTGCAGGCGTGCAGACAGGGCCGCCACGAAGTCGCAGATGACGGGAGCAAAACAGGATAGCGGCTGCGGGCAGAACGTCTGCCAGCTGGCAGCCGGTGCCACGAAGTTGACGTCGGGCCCCGTCAACCAAAGCCCCTCTACCGCCTGCGGCGGCGTCACTGGAAGGTGTCGCTGCATCCCCTCACCTCGGCGCCTTGCTGGCGCCCTGATACCTGAAAATAACGGCCATGGCGGCCACAGGGGCAGTCATCCTCCCCCAGCAGCACGCCAAGATCCTCGGTCAGCAGGCTGTGGCCGGGATAACTGCCGGGAATGGCGGAGAGCACCTGCAACAAACCGGGCTGACCGACCCCGAGTGGCTGATGGGTGAGCGGATCGCGCACCTGCAGATCGGCAAACACGGGGGCATGCAGATGCCCCTGCTCGCACTCGACGAAGATGGATCCCACCTGCTCCACCATGCCATAGAAGTTGTGTACCCGACCCAGCCCCAACTGCTCGCGGCAGCGCGCCTTGAAGGCGGGATTGTCCACCGCCAGATGCTGCAGCTTCTTCCAGCCGCCGCTGTGAAACAAAATGCCCTGCTCAAAGGGCATGTGCAGTCCGCGCTCGCGCAGGGGCTCCAGCAGGCATTGCCAGACCATGAAGGTAAAGCCGAACAGCAACACAGGCTGACCGGCGTATTTGTCGCAAAACGCCTCTATCACCGGCCAGTTGGGCCGCATCTGCTCGTCGAGGGCATAGGTGTGGTCCCGGCCGAGGAAGGAGAGCCCCAGGGCACCGGCCCCGCGCGCCGAAAAGCCGTTGCGGTTCTGGATGAGGGCGGGCTGCTCCACCAGCAACATGGGCAGACGCTGCTTGCCGACAAACTCCTGCAGTATCTTCACCAGCACCTTGCTCTGCAACGCTGCGGTCTCCCGATCCAGCACTATCCGTGATGGCGCCCCCGTGGTGCCCGACGAGGTGAGCACCTTGAACACCTCGGCCTCGGGCACGCTCTGCCACTGGGCCAGCTTGAACAGCCGGGCCGCCAGATAGGGCAGAGCGCCATAATCGGCAGCCTCTGCCGTCCAGCCGAAGGCATGCAGCACATTGGCATAAGGGGGGCAGTGTTCGACATGGTGACGGGTCAGGGCATTGAGCCGCGCCAGCAACAGCGCCTGTTTGGCGGCCTGGGGCAGGTCGAAGATGGGGGCGGCGAGCAAGCTTTCCATCACGCCTCCTCCGCCAGTCTGGTCAGGGCGGCATAGTCAATCTTGTGGTTGGCGGTGCGCGGCAGCTGTGCCACCTGTATCACCCGCACCGCCCGTGGCGGCGCCTGCAGCCACTGTGCCAGCTCGCGCTGCAAGCCGTCAGCCGTCAGTTCGCCACGGGGTTCGACGACCACCAGCAGGCAGTCATCACGCCCACCGCAGGCACCCGACCAGCCCCAGCGATGAAGCTGGCTCTCGACCTCCGCCAGACTGATACGCTTGCCGAACAGCTTGAGAAAACGGCTGAGACGACCGCAGATGTAGTAACGGCCCGCCTCGTCACTGCGAGCCAGATCGCCGGTGGCCAGCTCCTGCAGCTGAGCGCCCTGCGCCAGATCCGAGATCGTGCTGGCGTAGCCCAGCATGACATTGTCACCGCGATAGACCAGCTCCCCCTCCCCGGGTTTGCCACCCTCCAGCTCGCGCAGGGAGAAGTGGCCGCCGGGAATGGCGCGACCAATGGCATCCGGATGGGTGACCACCTCGTGCGCCGCCAGCCAGGCCATGCGCGCCGTCGCCTCTGTCTGGCCATACATGACGAAGAAACGGCGCCCCAGCAGCAGGGCCTGCTCGGCAAACTGCTGCGCCAGCGCGGGTTCGAGTCGTCCACCAGCCTGGGTCAGGGTCTGCAGGGAAGGATAACGGGCCCAGTCAAAGCGCAGCCGGGCCAGCATCTGGTAGGTAAAGGGCACCCCGGCAAAACTGCTCACGCCGTGCTGCTCGACCTGCTGCCAGAAGCCGCGATCCAGCACGCTCCCCTCGCTTTGCACCAGGGAGGCACCCACCAGCAGATGGCTGTTGAGCACCGAGAGGCCATAGGAGTAGAACAGCGGCAGGCTGGTGATGGCACGCTCGGCCGCCGTCAGCGCCAGATAGTCGGCGATGGAGGCGGCGTTGGCCGCCAGATTGCGGCCCGAGAGGCGCACCCACTTGGCACTGCCCGTGCTGCCCGAGGTCGGCAACAGCACCGCCAGCTCGGGGTGCAGCAGTGGGCTGGTATCCCTGAGACGGATCAACTTCCCTTCTTCATTTACCCGGCAGGTCACTGCGAACTGCTGGCAGCTGGCATCGTGCTGGCTCGAAGGGAGAACGGGATCCGCCAGCATCACCGCATGTCCCAGCCTGAGCGCGGCCAGATAATGCAGCAGATGGGAAGTGCGGGTGAAGAAGGGCAGATAGACAAGGCTGCGCTCACTCGGGTAAGTCGCCGCCACTTGTGTCACCCGCTGTGCCAGCTCGCCGTAGGAGAGCCAGCCATCCAGCGGATCCAGCCAGGCCGGCGCCGGGTTATCCTCATGCAGATGAGCGAGTAGAGGATGGAGTTGCTTCATCAGACCAACATGCCTCCATCCACGCCTATGACCTGACCGGTCACGTAACTCGACAGGTCGGAGGCGAGGAACAGCGCTACCTTGGCCACCTCGTCCGGCGTGCCGATCCGCCCCATGGCGATGCTGGCGAGACGCTCGGCGAACTTCTGGTCAGGGATGGCACGCGCCATCTCGGTATCGATGAAGCCGGGGGCTATGGCGTTGACCCGGATCTGGCTGGTGGCCAGCTCCTTGGCCAGCGACTGGGTGATGCCGATCACCGCCGCCTTGCTGCCGGCATAGCTGCTCAGCCCGGCGGCGCCCACCCGTCCCATCAGGGAAGCGAGATTGATGATGCTGCCGCCACCGCTGCGCTGCATCAGGCGGGCGGCGTACTGGCTGCAATAGACAACGCTGAAAGCATTGTGGCTGAAGGTCTGCTCCAGCTGCGCCTGATTGACCATGCCGAGCAGCCCCTCTTCCAGTATCCCGGCATTGTTGACCAGTACATCCAGCTGACGGGTCTGGGCAAACAACTGCTGAAAGGCCTGCTTGACCGCCTGCGGCTCGGCCACATCGAAACAGAGCGGCTGGCAGGTGACACCAAACTCGGCGCCGAGGGCGGCCGCCAGCTGACTCATGGCCGCTTCATCGCGGCCCCCCAGCCAGAGCTCGGCTCCTTGCGCGGCGAACTGGCGGGCGATGGCGAGGCCAATGCCGCGCCCGGCGCCCGTGATCAGTACCCGCTTGCCCTGCAGCAGCCCCTGCATCAGAGGGCGACCCCGTATTTGGCCAGGATCTCCCGCGCCTTGGCGACCGAGCTCATGTCGATGATGTCATCGGTATCGAGCAGGACGCCGTAGCAATCCTCCAGCTGGGCGATCAGGCCCATGTGGGCGACGGAGTCCCACTGGGGAATGCTGTTGTAGGCCAGCCCGTCGCTGACGGTGCCGACGTCTATGCCGAGGGCATCGGCAAAAACCTGTTCCAACGCTGTAGTCATCTGAAAAATCTCCGTAGCCGTTCACGGGCGGCATAATAATCAGCGGGTTGCAGTTCAAGGGCGAGAAAGTCGCCCTCCTGCCCATGTTGGCGATAACCCAGCTGCTCGTTCAGGCGCAGGGCGGCACCGTTGCACGCGCGCACCAGGGTGCGGATGCAGCCGAGCTCGAAGGTATCGAAACCCTGATCGAGCTGGGACAGGGCGGCGGCAACGGCCAGCATGGGATGGCGCACAGTGGAGGTGCCCAGATAGAGACCCGCATCTGCCACCGGCTGCCCCTGCAACAGGTGGCGCGCTTCCCCCTTCAGATTGACGTAGCCTGCCCGCTGACCCCGGCACCAGAGCACCCAGTGCTGCTGATCCGGCCGCTCACGGCTGCTGGCAAACCACTGCCGTTGCTGGCGGGGAGAGATGAGCGCCTGTTCGACCATCTGCAGCCGTACCTCATCCTGATTGCGCCAGCGCCTCAGTGTGGGCAAGTCCCACGGCTGAACCGGGCGCAGCTCGACACCATAACTCATGCTCAATACCACCCACTTCCCATCACTTGCCCATGTTATCGACCATAGCAGGGCGATTCCGTAGCAAAGCTCAATAATATAAGATGAAAACTCGGTATAATCTCAAAAATAATCAAAGAGTTGTCAGCAATTATCCGGGCGGGGATGCCAGACCCCGTCCCTCAGGGAGAGAGCACCATGGCCATCGCCATCATTCCGGCCCGGGGCGGCAGCAAGCGCATTCCCCGCAAGAATATCCGCCCCTTCTGCGGCCAGCCCATGCTCGCCTACGCCATTCAGGCGGCCAGGGCAGCAGGCTGCTTCAGCCGAATTGTGGTCTCCACCGATGATGAGGAGATCGCCGACCTGGCCCGCCAACTCGGTGCCGAGGTGCCCTTCCTGCGCCCCGCCAGCCTGGCCGACGATCATACCGGCACCACCCCAGTGGTGATCGATGCCATCCGGCAACTCGACGGTCTCGGCATTCAAGCGGAATACTACTGCTGCATCTATGCCACAGTGCCTCTCATTCAGGCCGGCGATCTGAGCGCCGCCCACGACCGCCTGCTCGCCAGCCGGGCCCCCTTCGTCTACACGGTGGCCGAATTCGGCTTCCCCATCCAGCGGGCGGTGCGCATGGATGCACAGGGCAGAGTCAGCCCCTTCTGGCCGGAGCAGATGGCGCAACGCTCTCAGGATCTGGAACCCGCCTACCAGGATGCCGGCCAGTTCTACTGGGGGAGCCGCGCAGCCTGGCTGGGGGGTATCAGCCCGGTGGGCGGGGAAGGGATCGGCCATATTCTGCCAAGGCACAGGGTGGTCGACATAGATACGCCGGAAGACTGGCACCTGGCCGAACTGCTCTATCGGGTGCTGAGCCAGGATGGCGTTTAACGTCGCCTTCCGGCTCGATGCCGGAGCCGAAATCGGGCTGGGCCACCTGATGCGCTGCCTGGCTATCGCCGATCGGCTACGGGCGGCGGGGGCCGAGTGCCACTTCCTCTGCCACGACTTGCCCGCGCATCTGCTGCCGCTGTTGCATGCCCATCACCACCACCCTCTGACCACGCAGGACGACGCCGGCCCCCTGCCCCAACTACAGCCCGATTGGCTGGTGTTCGATCACTACCAAATTGACCACGTGGTCGAACAAGAACTGGCGGTCCACTGTGACCGCTTGCTGGTGATCGACGATCTGGCCGACCGTCCGCATCACTGCCAGTTGCTGCTGGATCAGGGACCACTGCGCACAGCCGCCGATTACCAACCGCTGATCCCGGCCGATTGCCGACTATTGCTTGGCACCGACTATGCCCTGCTGCGGCCTGCCTGTCGCCAACTGGCACGTCAACAAACCAGCCAGTGGCAGCGAGGGCTCATCTGCTTCGGCGGCGCCGACCCGGCCGGCGCCTGCCTCACCACCCTCAACAGTCTGGCCCGCTTGCCGTGGGCGCGAACCATCCAGTGGACCCTGGTGGCAGGCGGCGCCAACCCCTTCTGGCCCGAGCTGGAGCAGAGGGTGGCCGAGTTGCCCGAACTCAAGATCACGCTGCTGCGCCAGAGCGATCAGATGGCGCAGTTGATGAATCAGCACGACTTCACCATCGGCGCCGCCGGCGGCATGACCTGGGAGCGGGCCTGTCTCGGTCTGCCGACCCTGGCAGTGCCCATAGTCGACAACCAGCAGTTCAACGACGAAGTGATAGCCCGCTTCCAGCTGGCCGAGCGGCTGACGCTGGACGAGCTGGCCGAGCCGGCGCGGCTCATGCAGGCCTTGCAGCAACTGGCGCGACAGGCTGATGACTATCGCCAGCGCGGCCAGCAACAGGTGGATGGGCTGGGGCTGGATCGCCTCACCGCCTGGCTGCTGCCCCAACCTGATTATCAACTGATACCTGACGGCCAGCAGTGGCGGTTCCAGCAGGATGACAGACTTCTGCTTACCCTGACCCTGTGCGGCCCGCAGCTGGTATGGCAGGCCCATCCGTCACTCACGCCACAGCAATGGCAAGAGCTGGCACATCGCTTGCAAACAATTTTCTCCCAATTTCCCCTCTATCTTGCCGAGCCACCCAAGATAGCGCCCCCTGCCCCCTGGCAGCCGGCGCCGCAAGGCTGGCAACTTGGCATAGGAGCCTGACCACAGATGCAGATCGCCCATCAATCCATAGGCCCGGCGCAGGCGCCCTATGTGATCGCCGAACTCTCGGCCAACCATAACGGCAACCTGGAACGCGCGCTGGCCATCATGACCGCCGCCAAGGCGGCCGGGGCCAGTGCGGTCAAACTGCAGACCTACAGACCCGATACCATCACCCTCAGAAGCGATCGGCCCGAGTTCCAGATCCACGGCGGCCTGTGGGATGGTCACAGCCTGTATGACCTCTATGAGTGGGCGCACACGCCGTGGGAATGGCATCAGGCCTTGTTTGCCAAGGGGCGCGAGCTGGGGCTGACGGTGTTCAGCAGTCCGTTCGATTTCAGCGCCGTGGATCTGCTGGAATCCCTCGACTGCCCGGCCTACAAGATTGCCTCCTTCGAGCTGGTGGACCTGCCCCTGATCCGCTACGCCGCCCAGACCGGCAAGCCGCTCATCATGTCCACCGGCATGGCCAACGAGGCCGAGATCGCCGCCGCCGTCGAGATGGCGCTCAAGCATGGCAGCGGCCAGCTGGCGCTGCTGCACTGCGTCAGCGGCTATCCGGCGCCCGCGGCCGAATACAACCTGCGCACCATTCCCATGCTGCGCCAGCGCTTTGGCGTCGAGGTGGGGCTCTCCGATCACACCCTGGGATCGGCGACCGCCACCGCCGCCACAGCGCTCGGGGCGACCCTCGTCGAGAAACACTTCACCCTGGCCCGCGCCGACGGCGGGCCGGATTGCGCCTTCTCCATGGAACCTTCCGAACTCACCGAGCTCATTGCCTCGGTCAACACCGCCCATGCGGCGCTCGGGGTGGCCGACTACCAGCTCACCCAGAGCGAGCAGGGCAACCGCGCCTTTCGCCGCTCCCTCTATCTGGTCAAAGATATTGCGGCCGGAGAGGTGCTCACCGCCGCCCACATCAAGTCGGTGCGCCCCGCCCTCGGCCTGCCTCCCGCCGATTACGATCGACTCATCGGCAAGCGGGTCAGTCGCGACATGGCAGCCAATCAGCCGCTGAGCTGGGAGTGGATAGACAAAGATGAGTGATGAACTGTTCGCCCAGCACGGCAGGCTTATCCGCCAGCGCTGGCCAACCCTCTGGCCCCGCCTGCTGGCGCAGGACGTGGAGAGCATCCAGGCCGAGCTGCAGGCGGCCAGCCTGCCCGAGGTGGCCGTGCTGCACCTCTACGGCACAGGGCTCGGCGATCTGCCGCGCGCCCTGCTGGGCCGCTCCAGCCTCAAGCGGCTGGAAGTGAAGATCATGAATGGCGCCCTGTTTGCCCTGGTGCTGCGGCTGCTGGATCAGCAGGACTGGCTGGCTGATTCCAAGGTCGAACTGATGATGGCGGGGGACGAGAGCGAGATCCGCCCGCCCTTCTTCGCCCTGCCGCCCGAGCTGCAGCTGGTGGAAGACGCCGCAGCCCGTATCCGGGACCGGCTGGTGAGCGAGATAGACCTGCCGTTTGCCAGCGCCAGGTTCGATGCCGAGCATCCGGCTGTCACCCGCCGGCTGGCCGAAAACCGCGAGCTGCTGACGAGCGATGGCGACGTGGCCAGCCTGTTCGGGCTTGCACGAGGCAAACATGCCCTGATCGTCGCCAGCGGCCCGACCCTGCAGCACAACCTGGCCACCCTGCAGAAGCAGTTGCAGAGCCGTCGGCAGGACTATCTGCTGATCAGCGTCGATACTGCGCTGGCTTTTTTGCTGCGCCACGGCATCCGACCCGACATAGTGGTCACCATCGATGAGGCCATCTACGGCGACAGGCTGCCTGCCGCCCAGTCGGCCCAAACCCCCCTGGTCTACTATCCCATGGTCCCTACGGCAGCCCTGCTGGCTTGGCAGGGGCCGCGCAAGGCAGCCTACTCCCGCAGTCCCATGTACCAGACGCTGAGGCAGGAGATCCCCAAGGGAACCCTGCACTCGGGCGGCAGCGTCATCCATCCCGCCGTCGACCTCGCCGTGCAGATGGGCTGCCAGCAGGTCATTCTGCTGGGAACGGATTTTGCCTTCCCCGGCGAGCTAACCCACTCCGGATGGGCGGATGGGGCGCTCGGCCCCAGAGCCAGCCAGGCGCTCAGCTGGACCCTCGATGGACACGGGCGGCGGGTCAAGACCAATCCGAACTTCTCCGCCTATCGCATCGAACTTGAGCGATACATAGCGCGCCATCCCGAGGTGCATTTCTGGAACAGCAGCCGTGAAGGGGCCGAGATAGCGGGTTGCAGCTACCATCAGGAATACCTGTTATGAGGGATAGCCTGATAACCCGCATCACGGCGCTGGCACACCAGTTTCGGCTGGGACAATCGGTCGCAGCGAGTCAGACTCTGCCCATTTTGCTGCAGGAGACTCTCACCAAACAGGGCAGCCTGCCACCCGACCTGATAGCCTCCCTGCTCCACAGCCAAGAGCGGCAAGACTGGCTCGGGCTGGCCGACTACCTCGAATATGAGCTGGTGCATATCCTGACGACCCCTTCCTCTCCCACCATAGCAGGAGACGTGTCATGATCAAGACCACATCCAATTCATCTCGCAAGGAACTGCCACGCAGCCAAGCGTTCAGCGAATTATTGAGCTCCAGCCCACAGCTGAGCTGCAGAACAACCAGTGCCTCTACCCGACATTCCGCACCGGATCGGGGATTTATTTTGGCTATGTCCCAATTACGTGTTGCATGTGACGCCCCAGCACCTCATGTAGACAGTCCCTGATATCCACTCCCTTCCCGTAATGCTACAGAATTCTGCGCCAACCCAGATAATTCCAGAGGTAATGGGCCGCCACGCCATGGATGCCGTTCAATTCATTATCAAAATCACAGGCAACATATTTACACCATATTGCGGTGATGCCTCCGATCGGTTGAGACGGTATGATGGGTGCTTTTGAGACTCAGCTCTTCATGGCATTCATCACCGTTCACTGTCTTCGTTGCCACTATCTCCACGGTAAGACCCCTGCTGGCCACATTCACTATCGTTGCCCTGCCTGCTCCCACGTTTTTCAGCTCACCTACACCTATGAAGCCCGTGAACCTAGCGTCAAAGAGAAGATTGTTGAAATGGCCTTCAACGGCTCAAGTATTCGTGATGCCGCTCGCGTTCTCAACATTGGTATTAACACCGTCCTGCGCACCCTAAAAACTCACCCCAAGGCAAGTGACAACCGAAAAAGTTGTGCTGGACGATGTCACGCTTATCTACGAACTCGATGAGCAATGGGCGTATGTCGGCAACAAAAACAATCGATATTGGCTGTGGTATGCCTTTGATACCAAAAAGAAAACGTGTTGTTGCCTATACCCTTGGCCCGCGCAACGATGAAACATGCCTTAAACTACTGAGCCTGTTGGCCCCCTTCAGCTTGGCTTTATCACCAGTGATGACTGGGATAGCTACACCACAGAAGTCCCCTGCAAGATACATCTGACTGGGAAAATCTTCACGCAACGTATCGAGTGTAACAACCTGACGCTCAGAACGCGCCTCAAGCGACTAGCTCACAAAACCATCTGCTTTTCTCGCTCTGTTGAGCTCCACGAGAAAGTCATCGGCGCCTTCATCGACAAGCATCACTTCAACTGATTGGAGGCATCACCAAGTAGCGTAAACAAGACACCGGTTTGAGGCCGGTGTCAGGTGATAACTAGATCTGTACATTTTAGGCATAACTAAAAACCTCAACATGGTCATACGTTATGCCACTGAGCCTAATTGAATCAAATATCTCTTTATAGAAGCTGGATGCAATCACCAAGTTATTGATATGTAAATTACCAATAGTACTATAATGGTTAACTTTCAAGTTCACACCAGGAATCGTAAGATTAGACTTATTCCTATCTCCGTCAATAACGACTATTTTGGTATTGTCCAACACATCTCGCTCTATTTCATTCAGAAGAATGACCGATGCTGAACCTGCTCCCCACCAAAAAACAGTATCTTTACCTCTAAGAAAATCATTAACTCTCTCACGAGATGATTCACAGCTATTTTTAATATCTACAAGATTTGGCATATACTTAATCTTGTCGAACACTAGATCTACTTCCCGACATTGTGTATTTTCACTCTTAGTAAATACAACTCTTAAACTGCCATTTTCAATGCAAAAATCTATTACTTTTAAATCATTGTCTCGAGACAAAACCTGCATGAAATAAAGATTGTAATAGAATAGGTGTTGAACGTGAAAACCACCAAAGTTTGGAACCTCAATTACAATTTTCCCTGTCTCATTCAATGTTGAAGACATTAATCTGAAAATTGAGAATGGCTCTTCAAAATGCTCGAACACATGCATCAGATAATAGCCATCGATTTTATTTTTAGCATGAGTGGCATCAAAATAACCTTTTATGACATTGAGTCCCAATGCCTTCGCACTATCAGCCTGAGGGCCTGGCTCAATTCCCGTCACATTAGAAAAACCAATATCTCTGAGTTTTTTCAAAAGATACCCTTCCGAACAACCGATTTCTATTATTTCATCATTTACACTAAAATGCTTTTTGATAGTATCAATCATCCCATCATATTTAGTAACGCCAATATTATTGAGAGGAGAAATATATAAATAGTTATCATATATCTCAGTTAACTCTTCCGATGATAATTTCTTCGATGCAAAACCGACTAGGCAATCCTTGCAAGCACTGATCTGCATCTCTGCCACTTTCACGGGAAAATTGCCAGAATATGCAGATAAGACTGTTGGCATTTTTCTCTCAAGGAAAACCAATGTGTTATCACCGTGACAATATGGGCACTTCATAAGTCTCTCCTTAAAGCATGACCAAGGTAGATAAAGTGGCATTTTTCTGCCATACAAAACATGTGATATTCGATAAGGAGCTGAGGTATGATCACTATCATATTTACCAACCCCATACACTCCAAGTAATGATTATTTTGTAAGTGCATTTTCAAGAACGGGGCTATGTTGACGTAGCAACCCCGCGTCAAGAAGTGATCTAGCGAGCGGCGCCACCCGCCAGAAAGGCACCTTGATGGTCTCGGCGATCTCGAACAGGGTCAGCTGGCCATCGCTGTAGGCCAGCAGATTCATCATCTCCCTCACCTGCCAACCGGAATAGCGGGTCGACAGATCCGGATAGAGACCCCGCTTGCCCAGCTGGGGCTCTCCCAGCACTGTCACCTCGCAACGCTCATCCAGTTCCAGACACTCGATGGCCCGTCGCAGCGCCAGGAAACCGCCCGCCAGACCGGCAGGGGTCACCAGCGAGAGATCATCCAGCGAGGTGTGGTATTCGACATAGCAGCCATATTTGCTGCGCATCAGAGTAGTGACCGGCAGATCGATGCCGGGGGCGCAAAGCTGGCGCTCGTTGGAACCTCGCTCCAGGAAGCTGTAAGCCTTGTAACCAGGCGCCAGGTGGCCCAGCACATGACGGCCGATGCGATCGGCCAGCGTGTTGCCCTGGCGTGAGGGCAGGAAGGAGTAGCTGCGCTCATCTCCCAGGCAGGTCAGGTTGAAGCCGGCCAGTGTGTGCTACTTGAGGTGGTCCAGATGGCGGGAGAGGTAGACGATGGCCCCCAGGGTTTCGGGCACCAGCATCAACCGATAGCTGTAACGGCGCTTTGGCAGGGAGGCGAGCCAGGCCATCAGGAAGACACCGACACAGGGGCCTGACAGCTCGTTGTTGGCCATGGAGGGGTGGCAGGTGTAGCTGGACAGCAGTATCTCCTGCTCGCTCTCTCCCGGCAGCGCCTCACGCACCTTGTGCGGCAGGCAGAAGCCCCAGCGACGCTTGTAGTAGGAGGTGACATAAGGGATGGCATCCGGCATGTCGGGCAAGGAGTGCAGATGAGGCTGCAGTTCGGCCAGGGAAAGGGTGCAGCGCACCGGCTCCGAGTAGCCCACCAGATGCAGGTTGTGATCCTTGAAATCCACCACCTTGCGACCGTCCGGCCCCACTATGTAGGCCTGCTGTACGTTCCACTCATCGGGCACTGTCCAGTCGAAACATTCGGTGCCACTGGCCACCTCCCTGATCTGCAGATCAGGCAGGCAGTGCTGGCGGATCAGGGCCAGAGTCTGGCGCACGCCATCACCGGTCAGGCTGCGGTTGAGGGGGAACAGCAGGGTCAACAAGCGATGCAACTGCTCGCCGAGCTGCCCCTGATCGTCCCAGTCTGTGGGCAGATAGTCGCTCTTTGGTGAAAAACTCATGCGGTGGGTGCCTCGATCAACTCGACTATATGGCCAAGGGGGCTCAGGAAAAACTGGACGTGGGCACCGCCAAAGGCGATGGCCGGCTGGCTGGGGCCGAGGGGAAGGTGACGCTGATCTCGCAGTCTGGCGGCACTCTCAGCGAGGCAGGGCACCCGATAGGCCAGATGATTGATGACGTTGCGCCGGGTCTTGAGCACCTGGGTCACAGGACTATCCTCTGTCGCCGGCGCCACCAGCTCATAGCAAAGTCCGCCCTCATCGTGCACGAACTGCACCCATACCTTCTGCAACGGATCTTCCACCGCCACCGAGAAGCGAGTCAGCCCCAGCACCTCCCGGCAATAGGCCTCACCGCTGGCGAGATCCGGCACCACCAGACCTATATGGTCAAACTGCATGGGATTCCCCTCCTGCACGGATCAGGGCGAATGGCGCCGTCGCCACCAGTTCACTGGCGGCCAGAATGAAATCGCGACAGGACACGGCCCAGACTGGTACCCGCTGGCACAGGGTCTGATGCCAGGCGCCCCTCTCCTGCAACAGGGCCACCAGCCGGGAGAGGTCGATTTCGCTGGCCAGCGCCAGATCCCGCACATAGTAGTCGGCCTGCCAGTCGCGCAAGGCTCCGGCGACGCACACCTGCCCCTCGAACAATTTGTGATAGCGATAGGGGACGGCCAGCCGTTGCTCCACATAGTGGGTAAAGGTGATCCTGTCCGGGTGACAGCCCAATCCCAGCAACCAGCCATCCTGCTCCGCCAGCCAGCCAAACGGGCTCTCCTGACCGAAGCAGTCGTGACACTCACGGGCCGCAAGCTCGGCCCCGTGGGGGCCACTGATGGCAAAGCTGAAGATGGGATCCAGTGTGCGGGTGACGCCGTCACGCTGCCTGAATACCTCCGTCATCAGCCCCACCTTGCTCGGGGTGGCTGCCGGGTCGAAACACTCGCCCGCCATTGGGCTGTAGGTGAAGGTCGGCACCAGCAGATCCCCCGCCAGCCACTGCTCCAGGTGCATCCAGAAGGTGGCTATCCCCTGGGCATTGCCCATACCGGGAAACTGGGCCACGACCATGGCATCCGAGTGCACCATGAGGGCGCTCCCCTTGGGGATCCCCAGTTCGCTCAGCGCCTGTTCGATGGCCTGTTTCACTCGGCAACCCCTTTGCGCAGCAGAGCCTGTCTGATATCGGCCAGCTCCTGCGGTTCGAACCGCACGGCAAAGTGCTGCTCGATGAGCAGCAGCAGATTGAAGTGTCCCAGAGAGTCCCACTCGGGAAAGCTGCCGAGACCGAGGGCGGCCTGCTCGTTGATGCTGGCATGGGGAAATTGCTGGCGAACCAGCGCGATGAGGTCATTCATTGGCATAAAACTCCAGAAACGGGAGAGAAAGAGAGGGGAGATCCAGGCAGAGGAACATCTCGTCCGCCAGCGGCGTCAATCCCGCTGGAGTGGTTATCGACCGGGTCGGCAGGGTCGCCAGAAAATCCCGCGCCGGCTGGTTGCGATCCGTGGGCACCATGCTTATCACCAGTTGGTCAACGCCTTTTGCCATCAGTCGGGCAGCCACTTGCGCCAGCAGCCAGTGTTCGAAGCCTCGCCCCAGTACCCGACAGCTGATGGCCAGGGTATCGAGCAGCACGGCCCCATCATTGAGGGGGCGTAGCACCAGCAGGGCCGTCATGCCGTGATCGGCAAACTTGTCCCGCAGCGAGGCCAGCCAGACCTCGCCCTGCGTACTGGCAAGCTGTGCCAGCTCACCCGCCTGATAACGCCGGGCGGAGAGATTGAACTGGTTGGTCTTCTGGCTCAGCTGCTCGGCCCGCAGCTGGGTGCTTTGGGAGAGCGGCTGCCAGCCCGCCCGCAGCCCCAACTGTTGCAAGAAGGCCTGTTCGTCGCCCAGTTGCTGGCGCACTGCATTCGCCTCTGCCTGTGCCTGATAGGAGCCTTGGCGCAAGCCGTCATCCCGGCTCTGGTGGCGGCTTTGCAGCTCGGCGAGCGTCATCAGCGCATCGGGCCAACCCCAGATCTCGGCGGGGGGCGTGATGACGGTGACCTCGGGGCAATTGGCACGCACCTCGGCACGCTCCAGCTCGCTGTCATCCCAGAACACCAGACTGTCCAGCCCCACATTGAGCCGCGCGGCCAGGCGCCGCAGGCCGGCTGACTTGGACTCCCAGCCAATCTCGGCCGCGGCTATATGCTGACGCTCAAGCACCATGCCCTGGTGCTGATCGAACAGCCGCCACACATCGTCGGCCAGATTCTTGGAGCAGAGCGCCAATATGACGCCCTGCCCATGCCAGTAAATGGCCGCCTGCTGGAAGGCTTGATAGAGGCGCCCCACCCCATCCTGCCCCAGCAGGACGCCACCCACGCCATCTTCGCCGACCACGCCACCCCAGAGGGTATTGTCGCAATCGAGCACCAGCACCTTGTGAGCTGGCCTGTGCAGCCGCTGCAGCAAGGCAGCAATCCACTGAGCCAGACTGGCCAACCCGGCCATGGAGAAGGGGCAGGACATCAGATAGTGATTGCGGTTGTCGAAACAGTGGTGGCGACCCTGCTGTTGCAACCAGAGCTGCAGATGCAGGTCATCCAGGCCGGGATGCTGCCGCCGCAAATGGGCAAGCTGGCGCTCACATTCATGGGCCAGACAGGCAAGCGCTGAGGGCGCAGCCCCAAATACGGAGACAGGGGAACGACTGCAGACCCCGACCAGCAGGTGATCCTGCGGCCGACGCTGCAAACGTTGTTGCAGGGGCTGACAGAGTGATGCGACGAAGGCGGCCACAGCCAGCTGTTGCGCCTCTTGTGCCAAACCGCTCCACGCTACCAGCGTCTGTGCCGGCACCAGATCTTCCCACAGCCAGATGATGATGTGAGTCTGGGGGGCAACCGCTTCAGATGGATTCATCAGGGTTTGCAGCCACTGTCCATGGGGCGCGACCTGCACCTCGCCATGGACAGCCAGCGACCGCCAGGCCAGATTGCCCGGCATCAAGAATGAACTGCCACTGAGATGAATCGTCGTCATGACTTCCCCCGCTCCGCTATCGGCGCCATCCAGATTGCAATGGCATGGCTGGATCGTCTTTGATCTTCCCAAAAAATAAAAGCCTTTTCAGCCACTTGGTCAGTAATTGATGCTGACGTAGGGCACCTCTTCTACCTGCCACAACTGCTTGAGGTAGACGGTCAGTACGAAGAAGAAGTTGGCCAGCAGGTTGGCGAAGCGATAGAGGATGGGATCGAAGCGGACGCCGCTCTCTTCGAGGCGCACCAGCAGGCGAACCACCTTCTTGCTGCCGCAGCGGCACAGGTGCAGGGTGGGGATGGGCTGCGGGCCACGAGGCAAGACAAAACCCGTGACCCGACCGCGGCTCGCCTCGTTGTAGTGGTCATACCGCGTTTTCAACCACGCCAGATCCTCTTCAAAAATACCGAGCTTGCCCCGTACCGAACCGTTGAGGTTGTAGATGAGTCGCTGCAGGGCCCCCAGGTCGGCCACAATCTCGCGGGTCTCCTCTTCCGCAGGCAGATGGGCAAGCACGGCCCCCACCTGACAGCAAAGCTCGTCGGTGGCTATCTCGTAATCACACTGGAACTGGGTTTCGAAGATGAAGGGGTAGCAGAGCTCGCGCTTGTCTCTGGGCTTCTTGGGATTCGGGTTCATGGGCTGACCGGATTGGGAAAAGAGCCAGTTTGCCAGCCCCCGGAGGAGCTGGCAAACGGCAGCTTATGGCTTGAACCGGGCGATGGCGGCTCAGACGCTCTTGCTGGCGGGCTCGGTCGCAGGCTGGAACTGGCCTATCATTCGCAGCGCCTCCAGCATCCGCTGGTTGAAGCTGGTAAAGCTGTTCACCTGAGCCGGTTCGGTCTGGCCACGGGCCGCCAGCACCGCAGGGGTCAGTGCCTGTTGTTGCGATTCCGGCAGCAGGGTATCCGCCTGTTGTTGCGATTCCGGCAGCAGGGTATCCGCCTGTTGCTGTACCTGATTCAGCTTGGGCAGGTAATCCGCCAGCGGCTTGAGGAGATCCTGCAGGGAGCTGGCCCCCTGGTAGGTCTGGCTCAGCTTGACGCTCTGCTTGAGCTTGAGGGAGTAGGAGGCCAGCTGGCTGTCATCCAGCTTCAACTCGCCCGCCTTCTTCAGCAAGTCCTCGAAATTGCCGGAGAAGAAGTTTCCCGCCAGATCGTCGATCCCCTTGATCAGCTTGCCGATGGAATCCATCTCGTCGCTGCTGAGATCCCCCTCCAGCGAGAAGCTGAAGCTCTGGCTCGACTTGAGGCTGAACTGACTGCCACTCTCGCTGTTCTCGGATTTGACCTGCCAACTGTCGTTGAAGCGCAGTACCACCTTGTCCCCATCCTTGGTCTGGATCTCCAGGTATCCCTGCTGACGGCTGGCCATCTCGGCCGCTCCCATCTCGGTGGTGGAGACCTTGCCAAAGAACTCTTTCTCGAACTCCTCAAGCCCGTCCTGGATCAGCTTGTAGCTCTGATCGATGCCGGTCTTGATATCTTCGTTCTCGGTGGCCCAGTCACCCAGCTGCTCCCTGGCGGCACCAAATCCCATGTCCACGCCCTTGCGGGCCTGCTCCATCATTTCAGTCAGGTCATCATCGGACTTGCCGTCCGCACGGGCGGCGCCAAGCCGGCCTGTGATGAACTGCAACACATTGTCTGCCACCGACTGGAAGTCGAACAGGGTCTCGGGGGTGACCACCTCCGGCTCTTGTGCCTTGGGTGCCTGATAGCGCTGACCGTTGATCTCCAGCGCGAACTGCAACGCCTGCTGTACCAGTACCTGCGCCCACTTGGGCGGTTGGTGCAAGGAGACTTCTTCCCCGCTGCTGGCCTGCTTCTCTTGTGCCTGTTGGGGTGCCTTGGGCGAAACGCCCACTCCCTTGGGTTGGGCTGAGCCCACGCCGTCGATTTGCATAATGTGTCCTCCCACCATGCCTGTAGATCAGGTATCGGCCTGACTGAACACTTCTTGACCACAAAATACTGGACAATCTGCGGCTGGCTTTTAAAATCGGGCCCCTTTGGGTGGCCTGCTGCCTTCCCCCCGATTTCGACCCGGCCCTGCCGGTGTGCATGTGAGGTATATCATGACCCAAATCCAGCAAGCTGGCGCCGACTCCCAGGCCCTGCGGACCCCCGCCGACTATCAGGCCCAGCTCGACGAAAAGCGCGAGCGACTCACCCAGCTGTTTGCCGGCTTCAATCCTCCCGCGCTGGAGGTGCATGCCTCACCCGCCGAGCATTACCGGATGCGCGCCGAATTTCGCATCTGGCACGAAGGGGATGACCTCTTCCATTGCATGTATGCCCAGGCCACCAAGGAGATCATCCGGGTCGATCACTTCCCCACCGCAAGTCTTCTGATCAACCAGCTGATGCCGGTGCTGCTGGCAGGGCTGCGCCCGCACTTTGTGCTGCGTCGCAAGCTGTTCCAGATCGATTACCTCTCGACCCAATCCGGCCAGATCATCGTGAGCCTGCTCTACCATCGCAAACTCGAAGCCGAATGGCAGCAAGCCGCCGAGACGCTGCAAGCCGATCTGCAGGCTCAGGGGTTCGACCTGCGGCTGATTGGCCGCGCCCACAAGCAGAAGATATGTCTGGGCGATGACTTCGTCATCGAGCAGCTCAACGTGGCCGGCCGCCAGCTCACCTACAAGCAAGTGGAAAACAGCTTCACCCAGCCCAACGCGGCCATCAATGAGCAGATGCTGGGCTGGGCGCTGGATGTGACCAGGGGGAGCGAAGGCGACTTGCTGGAGCTTTACTGCGGCAACGGCAACTTCTCCATTGCGCTGGCCCAGAACTTCCGCAAGGTGCTGGCCACCGAGATTGCCAAGCCGAGCGTCGACTCCGCCCAGTTCAACATCGCCGCCAACGGCGTCGACAACCTGATCATACTGCGCATGTCGGCCGAAGAGTTCACCATGGCGATGCGCGGCGAGCGGGAGTTCAACCGCCTCAAGGGAGTCGATCTCAAGAGTTACCAGTGCAACACCATCTTCGTCGATCCGCCCCGCGCCGGTCTCGACGATGCCACTGTCAAACTGGTGCAGGAGTACGACAACATCCTCTACATCTCCTGCAACCCTGAGACACTGCAGGCCAACATGGCGGTGCTGGGCGAGACCCACGAAGTCGCCCGCTTCGCCCTGTTTGACCAGTTCCCCTGGACCCATCACATGGAAGCCGGGGTCTACCTGAAGCGCAAGGCAGGCTGATTCGGCGGGTCTCCACGACCGGCATGACAACAGGGCCCTTGGGCCCTGTTTGATTAGTTATCCCGGTGCACGCCACGCGGGGAGCCGGTATGCTGGCAGGCGCGCATCCGCGCCACTGCCAGGGTGTCACGCCACAATGCAACGCATTCTTTTTGTTGAAGATGATCCCGAAATAGGCCAGCTCATCAGCAGCTGGCTTGCCCGCCACGACATCGACGTGCTGCTGGAGCCCAGAGGCGACATGGCACTTGCCAGAATCGAAGCCGAGCAACCAGACCTGGTGCTGCTCGACATCATGCTGCCTGGGCAGGATGGTCTCTCCCTGTGCCGGGATCTGCGGCCACGCTTCAAGGGCCCCATCGTCATGCTCACCTCCCTCGACAGCGACATGAACCAGATCCTGAGTCTGGAGCTGGGAGCCAACGACTACATCCTCAAGACAACGCCGCCCCCTGTGCTGCTGGCCCGGCTGCGGGTCCAGTTCCGCCAGCAGGGACAGGCACCGCAAGCAGCCGTGGCCAATACGCCGCCCCAGCGCCTGCAGTTCGGCCGCTTGAGGATCGACGGGCCGGGCCGGGACGTTCGGCTCGATGGCGACAGCATCCCTCTCTCCACCGCCGACTTCGACCTCTTGTGGGAGCTGGCCTGCCATGCGGGCCAGATCCTGGGACGGGAGGCGCTGTTTCGCAGCCTGCGTGGCCGCGACTACGACGGCCAGGACCGCAGCATGGACGTGGCCATCTCCCGCCTGCGCCGCAAGCTGGGGGATGACAGCAACAACCCGACCCGCATCAAGACGGTGCGCCAGAAGGGTTATCTGCTGGTGCCCCACGCCTGGGAATAATAGGGCCATCCGCCACTGACCACGGGAGAGCACATCCATGCGCCGTCTGTTTATCCAGTTCTACCTGCTGCTGATCGGCTGTTTCACCCTGGCCATACTGCTGGTCGGCCTTGTCTATCAGGTCAGCGCCGAGCGGGCGGGCGACCGCTATCTGGAGCGAATGATGCAAGGCTCCCTCGGCCTGCTCACCGGCGAACTGGCGCGATTGCCGCCAGAGCGCTGGCCCGTGCGCATGGCGGAGCAGAGTCGCCAGCTCACCCTGCCGCTGCAGATCGGTGCCCTCGCCAACCAGCCGCTGGCCAAGGAGGATCAGGCCTTTATCGAGGCGGGCAACATAGTCATCGTCGAAGGGGATGACACCTTCCTGCAGCGCATCCCGGGCACCGATCAAGTGCTGATCGTCGGCCCAGTGCCCTATCTCTCCTATCTGCACGAGCTGCACTGGGTCGATGTGGGGCTGCTGCTGGCCATAGGTCTCTCCCTCGGTCTGCCGATCCTGCTCTGGCTGCGCCCGCACTGGCGTGGTCTGCAACGGCTCGAACAAACCGCCCGCCGGGTTGGTGACGGGGATCTCTCCAGCCGCACCGGCCTGCCGCCCGGCAGCAGCCTGGGCCGGGTGGGACGCACCTTCGATCAGATGACGGAACAGCTGCAAGCCATGCTGGCCAGTCGCAAACAGCTGACCGATGCCATCGCCCACGAGCTGCGCACCCCGCTGGTCAGGTTGCGCTACCGGCTCGCTATGCTGGACCCGCAACCATCGGCAGCGGAACAACAGGGGCTGGAGCGCGATCTGGGGGCACTGGACGCCCTCATCGAGGAGATGCTCACCTACGCCAGGCTGGATCGTCCCGAGCTGCCGTTGCAATGCAGCGAGCTGGAGCTGGCAAGCTGGGCCGGCAGCCGCCTACCGGACTGGCAGACGCTGCGGCCAGAAAAACGACTCGACTTGGTGTGTCCCACCCATCCCCTGCCCTGGCGCGGCGATCCCCGCCTGCTGGATCGGGCGCTGGAGAACCTCATCGGCAACGCCCTGCGCCACGCCACCAGCCGGGTGACCCTCGCCATGAGCCAGCAGCAGGATCACTATCTGCTGGAGGTGGCCGACGACGGCCCTGGCATAGATCCGGCGCTGGCGCCCCAGATCTTCGAGCCCTTCGTGCGGCTGGATCAGAGCCGGGATCGCCGTACCGGCGGCGCCGGTCTCGGCCTCGCCATAGTGCGCAGCATAGCCCGCCACCACTGTGGTGAGGTGCAGTTGCTGCCCAGTGCAGTCGGCGCCCGCTTCTGCCTCAGGCTGCCTGTACATTTGGATACAAACCGTCACCAGCCACTCACTGAACCGCCAGCGGAACAGCCCTAGGATGACGTCATGGAGAAAAGCTCCATGTCATCAACCCGAATGAGGAACTGGAATATGAACAAGCTGATCCCCCTGAGCCTGGCCGCTGTCTTCGCCCTGACCTCCGGCTTCACCATGGCAGCCACCCCCACCAAGGCAGCCGCCCCTCAGGCGACCCAGACCAAGGTGGTGAAAAAGCACCACAAGGCCACTCATGCCAAGACACCGGCCGTCAAGGTCGCTCCCAAGACTAAATAACGACGCATCAAGCTTCCCGTAACAAAAAGGGGCCCCATGATGGGGCCCCTTCTGTCGTGATCGGCATGGCGCCGCAGACTTATTCCAGCATGTAGTCTGCCGGCAGAGCGACGCGCGCCACGCCTGAGGCGACCGCCGCCAGCGCCACGGCACGGGCCACCCGTGGCAGCAGACGGGCATCCATCGGCTTGGGAATGACGTAATCCTTGCCGAAGGCCAGTGCGCTCACCCCTGCGGCGGTCAGCACCTCGGCCGGTACGGGCTCCTTCACCAGACCGCGGATCGCCTCGACCGCGGCTATCTTCATGGCATCGTTGATGCGGCTGGCGCGGGCGTCCAGCGCGCCGCGGAAGATGAAGGGGAAGCAGAGCACATTGTTGATCTGGTTCGGATAATCGGAGCGGCCCGTACCCATGATGAGGTCATCACGCACCGAGTGGGCCAGGGACGGCTTGATCTCGGGATCCGGGTTGGAGCATGCAAAGATGACCGGATTGGGCGCCATCAGGGCCACCGCTTCGGCGGGCAGTACATCCGGACCGGACACACCGACAAACACATCCGCCCCTTCAATCACATCCATCAGGGTGCGCAGTTGCGTATCGTTGGCAAAACGCTGCTTGTAGCGGTTCAGGTCGGTACGCTCCGTGTGGATCACTCCCTGGCGGTCGAGCATGAAGATGTTGTGTGGCGCGGCGCCGCACTTGATCAGCAGATCCATGCAGGCAGTGGCCGCAGCCCCCGCCCCCATGCAGACGATGCGACTCTGTTCGATGCGCTTGCCCTGCACTTCCAGCGCATTGAGCAGACCGGCGGCGGTGACGATGGCGGTGCCATGCTGGTCATCATGGAACACGGGAATATTGCAGCGCGCGATCAGCGACTCTTCGATCTCGAAGCACTCCGGCGCCTTGATGTCTTCCAGATTGATACCACCGAAGGTGTCGGCGATGGCCGCCACAGTGTCGATGAACTGCTGGCTGGTCTCGTGCTTCACCTCTATGTCGATGGCATCTATGCCGGCAAAGCGCTGGAACAAAAGGGCCTTGCCCTCCATCACCGGCTTGGAAGCCAGCGGCCCCAGGTTGCCCAGCCCCAGTATGGCGGTACCGTTGGAGATGACGGCCACCAGGTTGCCCTTGCCGGTGTAGCGGTAGGCATCATCGGGATTGGCGGCGATCTCGCGCACCGGCTCGGCCACACCCGGGCTGTAGGCCAGCGCCAGATCGTGGGCTGTCTCGGCGGGCTTGGTGAGGGCGATGGCAATTTTGCCCGGCATGGGCTGAGCGTGGTAATCGAGTGCTTGTTGACGAAGATCGTGACGCAGATCGGACATGGGGGACCCCGATACGGAAGTGAATGATGTGGTGCATTGGCTCGCGACAGGCGAGGGCTGGGGATCATAAAGAAAACCGCCGGCCTTTCACAGAGGAAAGTATCGCCGGTGGCCAATGACAATTCAGTAATTAGCACGTCATGCTAACCATGAATACCCATTTAGTTATAGATATGGTTTCACCCCATCACAGGGATGCCTGCTTTGGCTTCTGCCTGTCTGGCGATGGCCTCCGTCATCCCCTGAAAGATGAAGAGATGAAACGGCAGCATGGCAAGCCAGTAGGCCAGTCCCCAGGCGCCCTGGGGATGCCAGTGGGCGGTGACCCTGATCCGGGTCAGACCGGACTCCTCCGGCAGGATATTGAACGCCAGTCGCCCCACCCCGGGCGCCTTCATGTTGAACAGCAGGTCCAGCCTGCGCCCTTCATCCACCCCCAGGATCTGCCAGGAGTCCAGCATGTCCCCCTTCACGAAGCGATCCGGGTTGGTGCGACCACGGGTACGGGCCGGGCCGCCGATCAGGTGATCCATCCACTCGCGCACCACCCACAGTTCGTTCATGTAGAAGTAGCGTTGCTCCCCCCCCAACTGCTGCAATACCTGCCACACCACCTCTGGCGAGGCGAGACAGATGGCCTCCCCGCTGGCGGTGCGGTCATAGAAGCCGTACTCGGGATGGCGCCAGCGCAAGCCCAGCGGCGTCTCCTCCCCCTGCTGCTCGGCACCGAGCTTCTGCTCCAGCGCCAGACTCTCCGCCAGCGCCTCGTCAAAACTGAGCAGTGTCTGGGGCAGCAAGGCCCGCAGCGGGCCATCATCGACAGGGATATCGTGCTTGAGGCCACCCACCAGCGCCTTGGCCACCGGCTGCGGCACAGACGTGACGAATTGCAGCCACCAGGCGGAAAGCTTGGGGCTCAGGAAGGGGATGGGAATAATGGGGCAGCGCTTGCCGATATGGGCGGCAAACTTCTGCAACTGCTGCTGGTAGCTGAGCAGCTCGGGGCCAACGGCATTGAGCACCTGGCCATCCACTCCCTCAACTTCCACCAGCCCGCCCAGATAGTGCAACAGATTGGAGAGGGCGATTGGGGGCGTGCGAGAGCGCACCCACTTGGGGGTCACCATCATGGGCAGGTTGAACACCAGATCCCGCATCACCTCGAAGGCAGCCGAGCCCGGCCCTATGATGATGCCGGAGCGCAGCTCCACCGTCGGCACACCCGAGTCACGAAACAGTTCACCACAATAGCGGCGGGAGTTGAGATGACGACTGTTGCACTGCTCGGGCTGAATGGCACCCAGATAGATGATGCGGCGTACCCCGGCGGCGCGGGCGGCGGCGGCAAAGTTCTTCACTCCCTGCTGCTCCAGCCGGTGAAAATCGGCGCCAGCCCCCATGGCGTGGACCAGATAGAAGACGGTGTCTATGTTCGCCAGCGCAGGCAGCAGGGTGATGGGCTTGAGGCTGTCGGCAAAGCGAAACTCCACGCCCTGCGGCAGGCGGCAGGGGCGACGAGCGCCAGCGATCACCCGATAACCCAGCCCTTGCAGGTGAGGGACCAGATAGGAACCGATATAACCCGCGGCTCCCATCACCAGACAATTTCGCATTGGCACTCCTCCCGTATTGTTCATGCTCACCATGAAGGTGCTGTCATCGACAGACATGCATCTCCTTTGATTGAGCCAACACCATAGGGCAAACCGGTTCAATACAAAACGTCGACCAATGAAAAAGGCGCCCGATGGGCGCCTTTTTCAGAATTCTTCAGAAGTAAGATTACTTCTTGGCAGTCAAGCCACCGAAACGCTTGTTGAACTTGTCTACACGGCCGCCGCTAGAAACTTCTTTCTGCTTGCCGGTATAGAACGGGTGGCATGCGGAGCACACGTCCAGGTTCAGATCTTTACCCATGGTAGAGAAAGTGTTGATGACGTTACCGCAAGAGCACTTGGCGGTGATGGCTACGTACTCGGGATGGATACCAGCTTTCATGGACAACCTCAATTATCAGGCCGTGTCGCTATCCGATCTTCTGTCGGACACCACACGATTGTTGAACACAGTTTCAAAGGCTGCGAATAATATAGGAAATGCCTGAGATCAGGCAAGTGGCTTCGCAGAAAAAATAGGCAATCCCTGGTGAATTCTTCCCAAACGCTGGATCTGGTTCGTGTCGCTGTCCCGGTACCGTTACGCCGTCACTTCGACTATCTCTCTCCCTTGCCCCTGCCTGAGCCCGGCTGTCGGGTCGAGATCCCCTTCGGCCCCCAGACGCTGGTCGGGCTGGTGGTCGACCATCCGGCCGAGAGCCAGGTGCCTCGAGCCAAGTTGAAACCCTTGAAAAGGGTGCTCGACAGCACGCCAGTGCTGGGGCCGGACATACTGGCGCTGATGAACTGGAGCGCAAACTACTACCAGCATCCGCTGGGAGAGGTGCTGCCCCACGCTCTGCCGGTGCTGGTACGCAAGGGGGAGCCAGCCGCCTATCGGGAGCTGGAGTTCTGGTTTGCCACGCAAGCCGGGATGGATATGGACCTTAATGAGCTAAAGCGGGCTGCCAAGCAGCAACAGGCCCTCGCCCTGCTGCGCAAGGGGCCGCAAACCCCGTCCGCCCTCAAGCAGGAGGAGATCCAGAGCGCGGCGCTCACGGCACTGGAGAAGAAGGGCCTGCTGGAGAAACGCAGCCTGGAGCCGAGTCATGATGGTGACTGGGCGACGCACTTTGACGCGGGAGAAGGGCTGCGCCTCAACGGCGAGCAGGCGCTGGCGGTATCCGCCGTCACCAGCCAGAGTGACCAGTTCGGCGCCTTCCTGCTCGACGGCATCACAGGCTCCGGCAAGACAGAGGTATACCTGAGCATTCTCGAGCCCCTGCTCAAGGCGGGCAAGCAGGCGCTGGTGATGGTGCCCGAAATTGGTCTCACCCCCCAGACCATCAATCGCTTCCGCCGTCGCTTCAAGGTGCCCGTGGTGGCGATGAACTCCGCCATGAATGACAGGGAGCGGCTCGATGCCTGGCTCGCCTGCCGCGATGGCGGCGCCGCCATCCTGATAGGGACCCGTTCCGCCGTCTTCACCCCGTTCAAGAACCTCGGCATCATCATCATCGACGAGGAACACGACGGCTCTTTCAAGCAGCAGGACGGCTTTCGCTACCACGCCCGGGATCTCGCCGTGATGCGGGCCCATCGCGCCGGCATTCCCATCCTGCTCGGCTCGGCCACCCCCTCGCTGGAAACGCTGCACAACGCCCGCACCGGCAAATATCACCACCTCAGCCTGACGCGGCGCGCCGGTAACGCCCAGACAGCCCGTCAGGTGATTCTGGACATCAAGAGCGTTCGGCTGCAGGCCGGGCTCTCCCCCCAGCTGGAGCAATTGATGGCGGAGCACCTGGCGGCGGGCAATCAGGTGATGCTGTTTCTCAACCGGCGCGGCTATGCCCCGTCGCTGATCTGCCACCAGTGTGGCTGGAGCGCCGCCTGCGAGCGCTGTGACGCCTGGTACACCTGGCATCAGGCAGGGCGTCGCCTGCACTGCCACCACTGCGACAGCGTGCGCCCCCTGCCCCACAGCTGCCCCGAGTGTGGCAGCAACGAGCTGATAGGCTCAGGGGTGGGCACAGAGCAGCTGGAGCAGCTGCTCACCACGGTTTTCCCCCAATACCCCGTAGTGCGCATCGACAGAGACAACACCCGCCGTAAAGGGGAGCTGGAGACCCATCTCGGTGACATCAAGGCGGGCAAGTATAAGATCCTGATCGGCACCCAGATGCTGGCCAAGGGCCACCACTTCCCGGATGTGACGCTGGTCGGCCTGCTGGATGTGGATGGTGCCCTGTTTTCCGCCGATTTTCGCGCCGCCGAGAAGCTGGCCCAGCTCTACACCCAGGTGGCGGGTCGCGCAGGTCGTGCCAGCAAGCCCGGTCTGGTGGTGTTGCAGAGCCACCACCCGGAACATGCCCTGTTGCAGGATCTGACCCAGAACGGTTACGGCCACTTCGCCGACACGGCGCTGAAAGAGCGCCACCTGCTGGGGTTGCCACCGTTCAGCTATCAGGGGCTGTTTCGGGCCGAGGCCAATGGCCGTGACGAGGTACAGCTGTTTCTCGCTCGCCTCGCAGATACGCTGCGCAGCGCCCGTTACCCCCACGTGCAGGTGCTGGGGCCCATCAGCGGCTTCATGGAACGCAAGGCGGGCAAGTTCCGGATGCAGTTGCTGGTGCAGGGGCCGAACCGGGCCCCGCTGGCACAACTGATGGATTGGGCGGTCAAGGAGCTGGACGGCTGGCCCGAGACCAAGAAGGTGCGCTGGAGTCTGGATATAGACCCCACCGAGCTGAACTGAACCAGTTCGTATATTGCTCAAGCGCTGGCGGCGACTTGCCAGAAGTGGTGACTCGCGATCCCGCGATTCGCCAGCCTGGGTCCGGGTTCAGACCCGCAGATCGATCTGCTGCACCCAGCCCCCCTTGCCCTGCTCGGTGAGGTAGAGGCCGGATTGGCGCAAGACCCCCTGATTGCCGCTCTCCCCCAGATGGTTGAAGGGCGTATCGAGGGGGCGCAGCAGTATGGCACCTATTCCCAGCTCCACCAGGGCGATGGGAGCATGGTCCGGGTGCCAGAACTGCAGGGCAGAGAAGTGGCTGTCTCGTTCATCCAGTACGCCGTTGCCATCTTCATCCAGCGCCGCCAGCTCACCAAAACCGTTGCCGGAACGGGCACCGAACAGCTCGCCACCATCGTCTATGGCGCCGTTGCCATTGCGATCCAGCGCCACGAAACCGCTGCCTTCGCTCAAACCCGGCAGGCTGTCATCCTTGCCATCCTGATCGATATCGAAGTTGACCCTTGCCTCGGTCAGATCGGCTATCTTGCCATCCAGACTGAGCACCAGCGGGTCTTTCAGGGCATTGAGGGTGGTGCGGCGCTGACTCACTTCAAGCTGCCGCCAGTCGAGTACAAAGCCGAGATCGAGCTGCAAGGTCTGGCCGTCACTGGTCTGCACGCTGGCCGATGCCACTACCTTGAGCTGCTCCTGTTCCAGCAGAGTGTCGGTCACCTCCACCGCCCGATCCGGCTCCGCTGCCTGAGGGGCGGCCTCTCCCTGGGCCACGCCCTCCATCTCCCCTTCAGATGACTTGATGGGTTTGGGCAGCTCTATCTCGTGGCCGAGCATGGCCTCTATCATCAGCTTGATCAGCCGCAGCCGGTTATCCAGGCCGTCATTTGGATTGGTCTCCTCGGCTTCCGGCTTGACCAGAGAGGGTACCCCCTCAGTCCCCATGGCACCTTGCTGACCCGCCCCCCCTTGCGTCGAGGTCGTTCTGGCTGAGCGCATCAGCTCCGCCACCACGCGTTCCACAACAGGATCCGCAGCCGGACCTGCAGCAGGGGTGGCCTCACCGGCTGTCGTATTCCCGGGCACAACCGGGGCGACAGGCCCCAGATTACGTACCTTGCGAGTCTGTAGCTGCTGATACTGGTGTTGTACCTCCCCCTGGAGGTCGTAGTGATCGATGCGCATCTGATCGCCCTCGGCGCTATACATCTGGTCAGTTATCGACCAGCTGCAACCGGGGGCTTAACACCGATTGGCTATATCAGATCACGGTTGCGTCATCATCGGCACATAACAAGGCCAGGGCCAACGATCTGACCTGCACCAGTGCCAGCGGCTGCTGATAGCTGTGGGCCATCACAACGGCGCCCTCCAGCAAGAGACAAAGTCCGGTGGCTTGCGGGATGCTGCACCCGAGCTGCACTCTGACCCAGTTCAACAGCGCCTGTTTGTGCGCCACCACCAGCTTGCGTACCGGATGACGCGGATCGGCAAATTCGGCGCTGGCATTGATGAAGTTGCAACCGTAGAAATCTCTGCGACCAAACCACTCCCCGAATCCGTCGAGCAGAGCCTGCAATCGACTCACCCTCCCCTCCAGACCTGCCAGCTTCCCCTCGAGCAGGGCGAAGAACTCCTGCTCGCGGGAGAGCAGTACAGCCTCGATCAAGGCATCCTTGGTCGGAAAATGGCGGTAGAGGGTTCGCTTGGTGCTACCCGCCTCCGCCCAGATGCGATCTATGCCGGTTGCGTGAAAACCATGGCGATTGAACAGGCGATAGGCGGTTGCCATCAGCTGTTGGCGCTTTTCACTCACGATTTATCCCTTGAAGTACACCGATCTGTCTACCTAATGTGCCTAATCATGTCAGACAAACCAAGAGAGAAACGTGATGAAAAAATGGTATGGCCCGTTCTGGGCAGGGCTGGGGGCCGCCTTGGCGATCGGGATACTGGGCTGGTTGAACGTCAGTTGGCACACGGCCCTGATCATGGCGCCTTTCGGGGCAAGCTGTGTGCTGCTGTTTTCACTGCCGGCAAGCCCGCTGGCTCGTCCATCCAAGGTGCTCGGAGGCCATCTGCTGACCGCCAGCGTCGGACTGCTGGTGCAGTGGCTCCCCTTGCCGCTGGAGTTGCAGCTGGCATTGGGAGTGGGTCTGGCCATCGCGCTGATGCAAGGCCTGGATCTCATCCATCCCCCCGCTGGCGCCAACCCCTTGCTGGTGTTGATGACGGGGCAGGAGTGGCCCTTCCTGTGGCAGACAGTGCTGCCGGGCGCCTTGCTGCTGATCCTGCTGGGCCAAGGTTTTCAACGGCTGAAACGATGGCCACTCAGAACCACATAAAACAAGGAGGGAGGCAGCGCCTCCCTCCTTGTTATCTCGCTATCCCGTCCATGCCGTTACTGGACTGGCTGGGAGACCCCTTCCAGGTGGATCTCGACCCGGCGATCCGGGGCCAGACAGGCGATGAGTGCAGGCCTGGAGCCAGTGGTGCAGTTGTTGCCGGTCACGGGGGAAGATTTGCCACGCCCCTCGACTCGCACCTTGTCGGCAAAGAGTCCCTTGGCGATCAGATAGTCGGCCACTGTGCGGGCACGTTGTTCCGACAATGCCTGGTTGTAAGCATCGGAGCCGATACGGTCGGTATGCCCCACCACAGTCGCGGCACCGTCCTTGGGATTGGCCGCCACTATCTGGCTGAACAGGGTATCGAGCGCATGACTGGCGGCCGGCTTCAGGGTGGCCTTGTTGAACTCAAACAGCACATCCGAACTCAGGCTGAACGTCTTGGGGGCCACCACAACGGCAGGTGCGGGCTCCACGGCGGGGGCCGGAGCAGGGGCCACCACCTCGTTCCCGTGCTGGCCGAAGCGATAGAGCATGCCCACAGAGAGCAGGCCGTTATCCATCTCTATGCCGGAACGATCGAGGGAGGCATCTCCCAGCGGAGTTGTGTACTGATATTCGAGACGGGCGGCCCAGTCACGGTCAATAGCGTATTCGGCGCCCAGGGCCCCGACAAAAACTGCGCCATGCTTGTCACCGGTTTCCTTGATGAAATCGGTCGCCGTCCGGGCTGACAGCTCGCTGTCTGTCCAGGCGTAGCCACCACCAATCCGGCCATAGAGATCCAGCGCATCATTGACCGGAAACCCTATCTTCATGGTGGCCTGGATCATCTGGCTCTTGGCTTCCCCCTCCACCCTGACCCCGCTCAGCTCACCGGACGAGGTGTACTTGCCGAGCCAGTCATAGCCGAACTCGAAACCCAGGTTGGGGTTGAGCTGATAACCGGCAAACGCACCCAGTCCGAGAGCATCCTTGCTGGTGCCGGTATTTTGCAGCGCCCCCAGGGTATCCGAAACCACTTGCTTCTGGTCGACGTCGAAGTACTTGGACCAACCGGCCTTGCCCCCGGCATACCAGGTATTGTCCTGGGCGGCAGCCTGCACGGCCCCCGTCGCAAGCAGGCCGCTGACCAGAGCGGCAAGTATCGATTTATTCATGGTGAAAGCCTCTGCAATAAGTCGTTGTGGGCGCGCAATGCGCTCTCTTCCCTGATGGGGCCAAGCTGGCCCCGTCACTCAGGTTATCCCATCTCTTGTCAGCCTCAAATGACCAGGGACTCAAGAGTGTGAAGCTGGCGACATTCCAGACGGGAAAACGACCCTGTGCATGAGGATTGTCATAGTGCGTTGAAAGTGCTGCATAAACTCGGATCTTCCGGTGGCCAATAGGTAACTGTCGCCACCTAAGACCCAAGAAACAGGCCCAAAAAGAAGAGGGAGGCATAACGCCTCCCTCCTGCTTTTCGCTCTGTATCAGCTGGCCAGAAACAGCCGGTAGGCGGGGTCGTCACTGACCTCTTTCCAGCCGTAGCCAATCTCGCGCAGGTAGTCGTGGAAGGCGGCCACGTCCTCGTCCGGCAGCTCGAAGGCGCAGAGCACGCGGCCGTAGTCGGCGCCGTGGTTGCGGTAGTGGAACAGGCTGATGTTCCAGCGACAGCCCAGGGTCTCCAGAAAGCGCATCAGGGCGCCCGGTTGCTCCGGAAACTTGAAGCTGTAGAGACGCTCACCGAGGGGCCGGGCCGGGCGGCCACCAATCATGTAGCGCACGTGGTTCTTGGCCAGCTCGCTCTCTGTCATGTTGACCACCGGATAGCCGTTGCCACCGAGTTGGTCGATGATCTGGCCCAGCTCCTCGTCGCCGCCGGTCAGGCGCACCGAGACAAACAGCGACGCCTGAGCCGCATCCGAATAGCGGTAGTTGAACTCGGTCACCATGCGCGGGCCAAGCTGGCGACAAAAGTCGAGGAAAGCCCCCTTGCGCTCGGGTATGGTCACCGCCAGCATGCCCTCGCGCTTCTCGCCGATCTCGCAGCGCTCCGACACATAACGCAGGCTGTGGAAGTTGACGTTGGCGCCCGACAGAATGGCTGCCATCCGCCCGCCCTTGACCTGTTCCCGCTCGCTGTAGGCCTTGAGCCCCGCCAGCGACAGGGCGCCGGAAGGTTCGGCAATGGCACGGCAATCATCGAAGATGTCTTTCAGCGCGGCGCAGATCTGGTCGTTGGAGACAGTCACCACCTCGTCCAGATACTGGTTGCACAGGCGAAACGTCTCTGTGCCGATGCGCTTGACCGCCACACCGTCGGCAAACAGTGAGACCCGCTCCAGATTGACAGGCTCGCCTGCCTCCATGGCAGCCTTGAGGCAGGCGGACCCCTCCGCTTCCACCCCGATCACCTTGACGTCCGGCAGCAGCTGCTTGATATAAACCGCCACACCGGCGGCCAGGCCGCCGCCGCCCACAGGCACGAAGACATGGGTGAGATGGGTATCCTGCTCCAGCAGCTCCTTGCCGATTGTGCCCTGGCCCGCGATCACCTCGACGTCATCAAACGGCGGTATCAGGGTGTAGCCCTCGAGTTCGGAGAGGCGGCGGCTTTCGGCATAGGCCTCATCGAAGCTGTTGCCAAACAGCATGACGTTGCCGCCCTGGCGGCGTACCGCATCGATCTTGATGTCCGGCGTGGTCTTGGGCATCACTATGATGGCCTTGATACCGAGCTTGGCCGCCGACAGGGCGACCCCCTGGGCATGGTTGCCGGCAGAGGCGGCGATGACGCCGTGATCCTTCTGCTCCTGGGTCAGGGTGGCGATCTTGTGGTAGGCACCGCGCAGCTTGAAGGAGTGCACGGGTTGCAAGTCTTCACGCTTGAGCGCCACATGGTTGCCAAGCCGTTCGGACAATTTTTTAAGGGTCTGCAAAGGAGTCACCCGCGCCGCCTCATAGACGGGGGAGAGCAACACCTTGCGTAGATAATCAGCCGCAGAGACCATGAGTTATTCCTCCGTCTCGCATTGATGGGCACATACTGCGCCCGGCTCATAACGGAGCAAACGATAAAAGCTCATCATCACTCCTCCAGCTTGCTGCGGTCACGCACAGCGCCCTTGTCGGCGCTGGTGGCGAGCATGGCGTAGGCGCGCAGGGCAAAGGAGACCTGACGCTGACGATCCAGCGGCTTCCAGCCACGGGCTTCCACGGCAACGCGGCGGGCGGCCAGCACGCTGTCGGCCACCTCCAGCACCATGCTGCGGGCCGGGATGTTGATGTTGATGATGTCGCCATCCGCCACCAGACCGATAGTGCCGCCAGAGGCCGCCTCGGGCGAGACGTGGCCGATGGAGAGACCCGAAGTGCCGCCGGAGAAGCGGCCGTCTGTGATCAGGGCGCACTGTTTGCCCAATCCCATGGACTTGAGATAGGTGGTGGGATAGAGCATCTCCTGCATGCCGGGGCCGCCCTTGGGGCCTTCGTAGCGGATCACGACCACTTCACCGGCCTTGACCGTGCCATCCAGAATGCCGGCAACTGCCGTGTCCTGGCTCTCGAATACCCGGGCCGGGCCACGGAAGCAGAGGTGCTCGTCATCCACCCCGGCCGTTTTTACGATGGCGCCATCAAGGGCCAGGTTGCCGGAGAGCACGGCGAGGCCCCCCTCCAGGCTGTAGGCATGCTCCAGCGAGCGGATGCACCCCTCGGCTCTGTCCACATCCAGCTCGGGCCAGCGGCAATCCTGGCTGAACGCCTTGGTGGTGCGGATGCCAGCTGGCCCGGCGCGGTAGAAGTCCACCACCTCCTGGCTCGGCTGGCGGCTGACGTCGTATTCGTTGAGCAGCTCGGCCAGGGAGCCGCCCAGTACGGTACGGGTGTCACCGTGCACCAGACCCGCCTTCTCCAGCTGACCCAAAATGGCGACCACGCCACCGGCACGGTGCACATCTTCCATATGGTACTTCTGGGTAGAGGGGGCCACCTTGCACAGCTGGGGCACCTTGCGAGACATGCGGTCGATATCGGCCATGGTGAAGTCCACCCCGGCCTCCTGGGCCGCCGCCAGCAGGTGCAGCACTGTATTGGTGGAACCGCCCATGGCGATATCCAGCGCCATGGCATTCTCGAACGCCGCCTTGGTGGCGATGTTGCGTGGCAGGGCGCTCTCGTCATCCTGCTGGTAGTAACGCTTGGCAAGGGTGACGATGCGCTGGCCTGCCAGCTTGAACAGCTGCTCGCGATCGGCATGGGTCGCCAGCATGGAGCCGTTGCCCGGCTGGGAAAGCCCCAGCGCCTCGGTCAGGCAGTTCATGGAGTTGGCAGTAAACATGCCGGAACAGGAGCCGCAGGTAGGGCAGGCGCTGCGCTCCACCTGTTCGCTCTGGGCATCGGAGACCTTGGGGTCGGCGCCCTGGATCATGGCATCAACCAGATCCAGTTTGATGATCTGATCGGACAGCTTGGTCTTGCCCGCTTCCATGGGGCCGCCGGAGACGAAGATCACGGGTATGTTGATGCGCAGGGCGGCCATCAACATACCCGGAGTGATCTTGTCACAGTTGGAGATGCAGACCATGGCATCGGCGCAGTGGGCGTTGACCATGTACTCCACCGAGTCGGCGATAAGCTCGCGAGACGGCAGCGAATAGAGCATGCCGCCGTGGCCCATGGCGATGCCGTCATCCACGGCTATGGTATTGAACTCTTTGGCCACGCCGCCGGCGGCTTCGATCTCGCGGGCCACCAGTTGACCCAGATCCTTGAGGTGGACGTGACCCGGTACGAACTGGGTGAAGGAGTTGACCACGGCTATGATGGGCTTGCCGAAATCCTCGTCTGTCATGCCAGTGGCGCGCCAGAGGGCGCGGGCCCCGGCCATGTTACGTCCGTGGGTGGTGGTGGCGGATCTCAACTTCGGCATTGTCTCTACTCCCTGAATGCCCATGGGGCGCATTATTTCTTGAATGTGTGACTCGCGGATCGGGAATCGATCCTGGTCAGGGCACAACACGGATGCCCTGACCGGAAGCGACTCGGGGAGGCATGGCACCTCCCCGTTCTCGTCAGCCGTTACTTGTCATCGACCGGGGTCAGCCAGTTCCATTTGTCCTTTGTCTGGCCGTTGAACAACCCGAAGAAGGCGTTCTGCAACTGCTCGGTCACTGGGCCACGGCAACCGGCACCTACCTGCATCCGATCCACCGAACGCACAGGCGTCACTTCGGCGGCAGTGCCCGTCATAAAGATCTCGTCCGCAACGTATAAGGCCTCGCGGGGCAGCGCCTGCTCGCGCACCTCATAACCCAGATCCCGGGCCAGGGTCATGATGGTGTCGCGGGTAATGCCGGGCAGGATGGCGGCGGTGGCAGGCGGGGTGAAGAGCACGCCGTTTTTCACCAGGAACAGGTTCTCACCCGCACCTTCGCTCAGGTAGCCGTTCACATCCAGCGCCAGCCCTTCGGCGTAGCCGTTGCGCTTGGCTTCCCGGCTGATGAGTTGAGAGGAGAGGTAGTTGCCACCGGCTTTGGCGCCGGTCGGAATCGTGTTGGGGGCCAGCCGGTTCCAGGAGGTGACGCACACATCCACCCCGTTTTTCAGACCCTCTTCCCCCAGATAGGCACCCCACGGCAGGGCAGCGACCATGAGCTCGGCCTTGGCATCCAGCGGTGGATGCAGTCCCAGCCCCACATTACCGATAAAGGCCAGCGGACGCAGATAACCGCTCTTGAGGCCGTTCTCGCGCACCACGGCGCGGCAGGCTTCATTCACCTCGGCCTCGCTGTAGGGCACCTCCATCCAGTAGATTTTGGCGGAGTCGAACAGGCGGCGGGTGTGCTCCTGCAGACGGAAGATGCAGGTACCCTTGGGGGTGTCATAGGCACGCACCCCCTCGAACACAGAGGAGCCATAGTGCAGGGCATGGCTCATGACGTGCACCTGGGCATCTTGCCAGGGAACCATGTTGCCGTTGAACCAGATATATTGCGGCTGGGGTTGGGAAGGCTGTGACATTGCTGTTGCTCCTTAAGCTCTGATCCGGGGTTGCTGTTCCAGTGCATCGACCCGGGAGACGTCCACCAGCTTGACCAGCTGGCTCCATAAATGCTGGATGGGACGCACCGACTCGACAGTAACCGTGATCCGCAGTTGTTGGCAATCCTGCTCCGCCCCCATCTCCATGCTGAGGGCACAGAGATTGAAGCCGCGGTGGCGCACCACCCTCAATACCCGCTCCATCACTTCAGGTCTGGGCTGGGCGTGAATGTGCAAGGTGTGTTGTGCAAATGCTGGCTGCGCAAAGGTGTGCGGGTTCATGGGCGTTGCTCCATCATCTTGTGGTTGGCGACTCCCGGCGGAACCAGGGGCCAGACGTTTTCTTCCTCTGAAATGGCCACATGCAGCAGATAGGCGCCTTCGCTCCCCAGCAGGCGGTCGAGGGCTGCTGCGATTTGATCCTTGCATGTGATGGTCTCACCCGGGATGCCAAAGGCGGCGGCCAGAGCGACGAAATCGGGGTTGTCGGAGAGGATGGTTTCGCTGTAGCGGCCATCGAAGAACAGCTCCTGCCACTGGCGCACCATGCCGAGACGCTGGTTGTCGATCAGCACCATCTTCACCTTGAGCTGGGCGCGGCGTATGGTGCCCAGCTCCTGCACGTTCATCATGAAGGAGCCATCACCGCTCACCAACACCACTTCGTCATCGGGGCGCGACATCTTGGCGCCGATGGCGGCGGGCAGGCCGAACCCCATGGTGCCGAGGCCGGCGCTGGAGAGGTGGTTGCGCGGGCTGGTGAAGCGCATGTGCTGGGCCACCCACATCTGGTGCTGACCCACGTCGCAGGCCACCACACTGTTCTCCGGCAGCCGGGCCGAAAGCTGCTTGAGCAGGGCCGGGGCATAGATGGGCTGGCCGGGATGGTCGTAGCGAAACGCATACTCGCGAGCCATGTTCGCGCAGTGCTCACGCCAGGGATCGATGGCCAGCGCCATGGCCAGGGCGGGCAACACCCGCTTGAGATCCGTGGTGATGCCCACCTCGGCGGCACGGCGCTTGCCGAACTCGGCGGCATCCACGTCCAGATGGATCACCTTGGCCTCGGGGGCAAACTCTTCCAGCTTGCCGGTCACCCTGTCATCGAACCGGGCACCCACTACCACCAGCAGATCGCACTGCTGCACCGCATAGTTGGCCGATTTGGTACCGTGCATGCCGAGCATGCCCAGATAGACAGGGCTGTCAGGATCCAGCGCGCCAATCCCCTTGAGGGTAGTGACCGCCGGCATGCCGGTGACGGCGGCAAACTCGCGCAGCTGGGTTTCGGCATTGGCCATGCCCACTCCGCCACCGACGTAGAGCACGGGGCGCTCGGCAGCCGCCAGCAGGGTGCGGACCAGCGTCAGCTCGGCCGGATTGAGTGCCTCAGGCTCCTCCACCGCAAACAACAGATTCTGCGCTGGCACGGCGGCCAGCTGCACATCCTTGGGAAAATCGATGAGCACAGGACCGGGACGACCTTCGGTGGCGATGGCGAAGGCCTCTTCCAGCACACGCCCCAGATCCGCCACATCGGTCACCATGAAGGAGTGCTTGGTGCAGGAGAGGGACATGCCGAGCACATCGACCTCCTGAAACGCATCTGTACCTATGGCGGAACAGGGCACCTGACCGCTGATGGCCACCAGAGGCACGGAGTCGAGCAGCGCCTCCGCCAGCCCGGTCACCAGATTGGTGGCGCCGGGGCCCGAGGTGGCGATACAGACCCCCACCTGGCCGGAGGCTCTGGCGTAACCCACCGCAGCCATGGCGGCCCCCTGCTCGTGGCGACAGAGCTGATGGGCAAGGCCCCCGTCATACAGGGCGTCGTAGACCGGCATGATGGCTCCGCCCGGGTAACCAAACACCTGGGTCACACCCTGTTTCTTGAGAGCCTGTACCAAAAACTGCGCGCCGTTCATGTGGAAAATCCTGTCCTGTAGTCGAAAAAAAACCCCCGAGCTGTGAGGCTCGGGGGTCGCTTGTTTCGTTCTGTCCGGTGGTGGGTCTATCCCTTGTTCCGTGCAGCTAAACGAGCCCCGAGCGGTGAGATAATAATCACCACTAGGACCACAATAATGCTGACGAAACGGGAGGCCATGTTCATAGTTACAACCGGAAATCCTGTAAAATTGGAGCGGTTTGCACCGCGAATGGCTATTAGAACTAGCACGGTGATTTTTATTGGGCAAGCCTTTTTTACCTGACAAGACTCTGATTTTGACTAAGCAGCAGCCTGACGGCTGGAACAAAAAACTAATAAAAAACGGTTAACCAGCACATACATCAAACCAAGGACGGGATTTATGTCATTAGCTGTGGTTTATAGCCGTGCCAGCCTGGGGATAGCGGCGCCGCAAGTCACGGTGGAAGTTCACCTCTCCAACGGTCTGCCCGCCTTCAACATGGTGGGATTGCCGGAAACCTCGGTGAAGGAATCCCGGGATCGGGTGCGCAGTGCCCTGCTAAACGGCAATTTCGAGTTCCCGAGCAAACACATCACGGTCAATCTGGCCCCCGCCGACCTGCCCAAGGAGGGAGGCCGTTTCGATCTGGCTATCGCCATCGGCATTCTCGCTGCTTCCAAGCAGATACCGGCAAAATACCTGCTCGATCACGAATTTTTAGGGGAGTTGGCCCTGACCGGCGAGATCCGTCCCGTGCTCGGGGTGCTGCCCGCCGTGCTCGCCTGCCGCGATGCGGGGCGCACCCTGCTGGTACCGAGAGAAAATGGCCCCGAAGCCTCCCTCATTCAGGATGCCGAGGTGCGTACCGCCCACCAGCTGCTGGCCGTCACCGCCTGGCTGGCAGGCCAATATGAGCTGCCCCTGCCGGAGCCCCAGACCACGGACTCCCTGCCCGATGTACCGGATCTGCAGGATGTGATCGGCCAGTCACAGGCCAAGCGGGCATTGGAGATCGCTGCCGCCGGCAGCCACAATCTGCTGTTCATAGGCCCGCCTGGTACCGGCAAGAGCATGCTGGCCAGCCGTTTGCCCGGCATCTTGCCACCCCTGAGCGAGCAGGAGGCGCAGCAGACCGCCGCCATCCACTCCATCGGCGGCCTGACCCCGCGCGCCGGTCACTGGCACCACAGACCCTATCGCACACCCCATCACAGTGCCTCAGCCGTGGCCCTGGTGGGTGGTGGCAGCCATCCCAGACCCGGCGAAATATCCTTGGCCCACAACGGGGTACTCTTTCTCGACGAGCTGCCGGAGTTCGAGCGCAAGGTACTCGACTCTCTGCGCGAACCGCTGGAGACGGGCCACATCACCATCAGCCGCGCCGCCCGTCAGGTGGATTTTCCCGCCCGCTTCCAGCTGGTGGGCGCCATGAACCCCAGCCCCTGCGGCCACTATGGCGACGGCCAGACCCGCTCCAGCCCGGATCAGATATTGCGCTATCTCGGCAAGCTCTCCGGCCCCTTCCTCGATCGCTTCGACCTGACGGTAGAGGTGCCGCTGCTGCCCAAGGGCAGCCTCACCGGCAAGGCGGAGCGGGGGGAATCGAGCCAGCAAATCCGCGATCGGGTGCTGGCGGCGCGGGAGCGAATGCTGAGCCGCAATGGCAAGCTCAACAATCTCCTTGATAGTCGTGAAATCGAAGACATTTGCCGATTATCGCCGCAAGATGCCGAGTTTTTGGAGAATGCCATCCAGAAGCTGGGACTCAGCATCCGGGCCTGGCACCGCATACTGCGGGTGTCACGCACCATAGCCGATCTGGCGGGGCGACCTGCGATCGAGAAGGATCATCTGATCGAGGCGCTCGGCTACAGGGCCATGGACAGGCTGCTGTCGCGGCTGCGCAGCGGCTGAATGGCTGGGATAGAGAGATAGTGAGTCCCACATGCGTGATGGTCCCGTGCATGGTCTAGCGGCTCATCGGCTGATATTATGGCCACAGATCTGACCACTTGGTTGCCACCCACAGACAACGAGACGGACCCGACTCATGCAAAACAAGCTGATAGAGCGGCTGCGCGGCAGCCTCTCGACCTTGCTCTATTTTTTCAACACCCTCTTCTGGTGTATCCCCATCTTCTTGCTGGGCATTCTCAAGCTGCTGTTGCCGCTTAAAGGCTGGCGTACCCTCTGCAACGCTCTGCTGGATGGCTGCGCAAGCTGCTGGATCGGTGTCAACAACCTGATCCAGAAAACCATCATAGGGACCTCTTTCGAGGTGGTCGGCGCGGACAAAGGAAGCCGTGATGAGTGGTACATGGTGATTGCCAACCATCAATCCTGGGTCGACATACTGGTATTGCAGCGGGTTTTTAATCAAAAAATCCCCTTCCTGAAGTTTTTCCTCAAGAAAGAGCTGATTTGGGTACCTTTTCTCGGTCTGGCCTGGTGGGCACTGGACTTCCCCTTCATGCGGCGCTATTCCCGTAAATTTCTGGAAAAAAGGCCACATCTGAAGGGAAAAGACATAGAAACAACCCGAAAGGCCTGTGCCAGGTTTCGCCACATTCCGGTGAGTGTGATGAACTTCGTGGAGGGCACCCGCTTCACCGCCCACAAGCACGACAAACAGGCAGCGCCTTATCGCCATCTGTTGCACCCGAGGGCTGGTGGCATCGCCTTCACCCTGGCGGCCATGGGCGACCAGCTACATCAACTGGTGGATGTGACCATCGCCTATCCGGGTGGTATCCCCAGTTACTGGGACTTCATGTGCGGTCGGGTGAAGGAGATCAAGGTTCAGGTTCGCTTTCTGCCGATTGAACGCAAACTGGTAGGGGATTACTTCAATGACCCCGAGTTCCAACAGGCGTTTCAACAGTGGTTGAACGGGATCTGGCACGAGAAGGACCAGACTCTTAGCCAACTGCTGTCAGACAAGGCGCAGTAAAAGACCCCTCGCCAATCCAGCTCTACCCGGCAGCAGGGCTGGCCTTCAGGTTGGTGACCATGGCAACAGTTTGAGAGTGGTTTTCAGGAATGGCGGAATGCGCGCTGGCAGTAAACTGACGTCGTGCGGGCACAAGTGATACAGGCCGATGCTATGGGTCAGTTTGGCGTTGAGTCCGCCTCCTTGGCGGTTGCCGAAGCAAGCGCCAAGGCCAGTTCTGGCAACTGCTCCTCGCGGAACACTGCAATGCCGTTGCGACGCAGCAGGGCCGTGGTCTTGCCCTCACCCGCCACTGACACACCTTCGAAGCGGCCGTTATAGATACGGCCGCTGCCGCATGAGGGGCTCCCCTCTTTCAGCAGCGCGAAGCGAATCCCCTGCGCCTGACAGAGCGCAAGAGCCAGCTCGGCACCGCGATCGAACTCGGCCGTCACATCCAGTCCGCTCGCGGTCAGCACCAGATCACCCTGCCGCTCGGCAGGGGGGCGCGGAGTCGGCAGTCCGCCTGCCACTTCGGGGCAGAAAGACTGCGTTCGCCCCTCGGCGCCAAGCTCATTCAGCCAGTCGCTGACAATCCCCTTGCTCTGGCCATCGTAACGTACTGGCTGACCCAGCAAGCAGGCACTCACCAGCACCCGGGGCGGCGCTTTGCTCATGCTTCTGCCCCGTGCATCACCTGATCGAACATGACGCAGCAAGGGCTCTCCAACCGGTAGAGGATGGCAGGGCGCTGCTTGCCGGTCCGCTTGCGGCCGGTATCCACCAGAATGTCGGCGCGATGGATGCGCTTGCGAAACGCCGCCGTGTTCATCGGAGTTTGCAGGATGATTTCAAAGGCGCGCTGCACTTCGGAGAGAGTGAACTCGGGCCCCAGCAGTTGCAGCGGCAAGGTGCTGTAGCGACTCTTGATCCGCAGTCTCTCCAGCCCTCTGGCTATAAGCTGGGTATGATCGAAGGCGAGGCTGAGGCCGGGCAGGGCCGAGAGTGGATGCCAGCAACCGTGCACGGCTTCGACTTCCGGATCGACCAGACAGAGGTAGACCAGCGCGGTGGACCAGCCACGGGGATCCCGCTCCAGATTGCCGAGAGTGCAAACCTGTTCGCTGTAGCAGTGGCCGAGCCCCCACTCCGCCAGCAGGCGATGGCGAGCCGTGTCCAGGTCCCGATCCCGAGTCTCGTCGATGCGCAGTGCCGGCAGTTGCCAGCAGTTGGCAAAGGGGGGGTGATCGCGGGTTTCGAGCAACAGCTCGAGCCGCTCCTCGTACAACCGCAGCACCACCATATCCAGACTCATTCTCAGCATGTCGATCGCCCTGCTCGCCTTCCATTAATGTTTGGTAGATAATATCACACGAATAGTATGTGAAGGAGCCAATCATGGGAACCGTCGCCAGCCTGGATATTGATGCGCAGAAGGGATTTACTCCCCTCTGCCCGAACGAACTGCCCGTCGTGGGCGGGGATGATATTGTGGCTGCGCTCAACGCTCAGGCCACCCTCGCCACGCTGCGTATTGGCAGCAAGGACTCCCATCCCGCCAACGCAGCCTGGGCCGTCAGTGACCCAGCCGGCATGTTGTTGCCGCTGGATTTGCCCAATGCCGACCTCACCTGGCCGGTACACTGTGTGCCCGGCACCCAAGGCTTCGAGCTGCTGGATGGCCTGCCCGCCCCCATCGATTACGACTTCTTCGTCTGGAAGGGGGTCGAGCCGGATCTGCACCCCTACGGCACCTGCTTCCACGACCTGGCCGAACGGCGCAGCACAGGGCTCATCGAATTTCTGCAGGCCCGCAAGGTCGATACCGTACTGGTCGGCGGCCTCGCCACCGACTACTGCGTCAAGACCAGCGTGTTGCAACTGCGCCACGCCGGTTTTCGGGTGATCGTCCATCTCGATGCCTGCCGTGGCATAGCCCCGGATACGGTTGCCAGTGCTCACTCCCAGATGATCGAAGCCGGGGCCGAGCTGGCCCAGACCCTGATGGATGTACAACGCCTGCTGGATGCCTGATATGCCGCCGATTCTCACCAGCCTGCCCGATACCGGTGCCTGCAATCTACACATGTGGCCGGCATTCGCCCGCCTGCGGGGAGCCTGATATGCCGCCGATCCTCACCAGTCTGCTCGATACCGATGCCTACAAGCTGCATATGCAGCAGGCGGTGTTCCACCGCTATCCTGATGCCGAGGTGGTGGCCGAATTCCACAGCCGCAACGAAGAAGATCTGTTGCCCATGATGGGCCAGATAGAGGAGCAACTGCGTCTCGCCGGCTCCCTGCGGCTGACCAGGCCGGAACTGAATTTTCTGGCCGAGCGCCCCTTCTTCACCGCCGACTACCTGGATCACCTGCGCCGCAAGCCCCTCGATGCCTCCCTGCTGCAGGTATTCGAGCAGGATGGCCGCATCAATGTGCGGGTCGAGGGACCCTGGCAGGATGTGATCCTGTGGGAAATCCCTGTGCTCGCCATCATCAGCGAGATGCGCAACCGCTTCCGCTATCCCCAGTTTGGCGTCAACCAGGCGCTGGATCGGCTCGATCAGAAGATCGACAAGCTGGAACAGGACCTCAGCCCGGAAGAGATGAGCGAGTTCAACCTCATCGACTTCGGTACCCGTCGCCGCTTCTCCCATGCGGTGCAGGATGCGGTAGTGGGCCGTCTCAAGGAGCGGCTGCCGGCATTTCGCGGCACCAGCAACTACCTGCTGGCCCAAAAGTACCAACTACCTGCCGTGGGCACCCAGGCCCACGAGTGGTTCCAGGCTCACCAGCAGCTCGGCTTCCCGCTCGAGCACAGCCAACGCGCCGCCCTCACCAGCTGGCTGGACGAATTCACCAACCACCTCGGCATTGCCCTGACCGACTGCATCACCATGGACGCCTTCCTGCGTGATTTTGACTTTGAGCTGGCCAGCCGTTATCAGGGTCTGCGCCACGACTCCGGCGACCCTGTTATGTGGGGCGAGAAGGCCATCAGCCACTACCAGCGCCTCGGCATAGACCCCACCGACAAGACGCTGGTCTTCTCCGATGGGCTCAACCTCGACAAGGCGGTGCAGCTGTTCCGCCACTTCCGTGGCCGCATCAACACCAGCTTCGGCATCGGCACCAAGCTCACCTGCGATCTGCCCGGTGTCAGCCCCATGAACATCGTCTTCAAGCTGATGGAGTGCAACGGCGGCCCGGTCGCCAAGATCTCCGACAGCCCGGGCAAGACCCTGTGCCGGGATGCGGACTTCATCCGCAACCTCAAGCAGGCCTTCCACGTCGGGGTGTAACGTGCCTTTTTGAGGAGCCCATCTTGCGCAGAGCGCCGGTGGCCCCCTACCATGACCCTCTTGAAAGGTCCGACTGGTGTCGGGCCTTTCTCTTGCCCGAACGACAGACCACAAGGAACTGCCCATGACCTCTAAATGGATATTTGCCCTCACCACACTGCTGGCCAGCCTAGGCGCCACTGCCGCCGAACCGCTGCGGGTATCCGCCATCCCGGACGAAGCCCCCACCGAGTTGCAGCGCAAGTTCGCCCCGCTGGGAGAATATCTGGCCGAGAAGACGGGGCGCGAGGTGGTGTTCGTACCGGTCAACGATTACGCCGCCGTGGTCGAGGCGCTGGCTGCCGGCAAACTCGACATGGCCTGGCTCGGGGGTTTCACTTATGTGCAGGCCCATCGTAGGGCCGACAAGGTAGTGCCGCTGGTCCAACGCCAGGAGGATGCCCAGTTCACCTCCAAATTCATCGCCAATGCCGACAGCGGCATCAAGACCCTGGCCGACACCAGGGGCAAGGACTTCGCCTTCGGCTCCCCCTCCTCCACCTCGGGTCACCTGATGCCGCGCCACTTCCTGGCCGAGCAGGGCATCAATCCGGAACGTGACTTCGCACATGTCGCCTTCTCCGGCGCTCACGACGCCACCGTTGCCTGGGTCGCCTCCGGCAAGGTGCCGGCCGGTGCGCTCAACGCCTCCGTGTGGGACAAGCTGGTGGAAGAGGGCAAGGTCGATACCGCCAAGGTGAAGGTGATCTGGACCACGCCGACCTACTTTGATTACAACTGGACGGTGCGCGGCGACCTGGATCCGGCGCTGCAGGAGAAAATCAAGCAGGCCTTCCTCAGCCTGGATCCTGCCGTCCCGGCCCAGGCCGAGATCCTCAAGCTGCAACGGGCCAGCCGTTTCATCGAAACCAAGCCCGAGAACTACCAGGGCATAGAAGCGGCCGCGACCCAGGCCGGTCTGCTGAAGTGATCGCCGTTGCGCTGAATGGAGCAGGGCTGCGGCTCGGCGAGAGTCGCATCCTGCATCCGCTTCGCTTGCAGATCGAGGCGGGGGAGTGCGTCGCCATCATAGGACCGAGCGGCGCGGGCAAGACCAGCCTGCTGCGGCTGATCGGTACAGAGCTGCGCGGTGAGCTGGCACTCTCCCTGTGGGGGGAAGATCCCTGGGCCCTCTCCACCCGGGCCCGCCAGCGGCTGCGCAGCCGGATCGGCATGGTCTGGCAGCAGCCTCCGCTGCCCGCCTCCCAGCCGGTGGTGACTGCCGTGCTGGCTGGCAGACTCGGCCAGTGGTCCCTCGTTCGCGCCCTGCTCTCGCTGCTGCGCCCCTGCGATCCGGACGGTGCTCGGGCCGAACTGGCCCGCCTCGGCCTCGCCGACAAGTGGCAGCAGCGCTGCGGCGAGCTCTCCGGTGGCCAGTTGCAGCGAGTCGGCATAGCCCGGGTGCTCTATCAGCAGCCGGACCTGATGCTGGCCGATGAACCCGTCTCCGCCCTCGACCCCGTACTCGCCCAAAGCAGCCTGGATGCCCTGCTGGCGCAAGCCCGCACGCACGGCAGCACGCTCATCGCCAGCCTGCACGCGGTCGAACTGGCCCTTGAGCGCTTCCCCCGCATCATAGGCCTGCGCGAGGGACGGGTGCAGTTCGACTGCCCCGCCACCGCCGTCACCCCGGCCATGCTGGGCGCCCTCTACGCCGGTGACCAGGAGGCACTGCCGTGCGTCGGCTGATGAGCCGCTGGCACCATCCCCTACCTTGGCTGCTGGCCCTGGTCGGCTACAGCCTGTGGCAGCAGGCCGACGGCTGGCTGGGCCTGCTCGATGGTCAGAGCTGGCGGCAGATGGGCAACTTTCTCGCCACCAGCTGGCCACCCCGCCTGGATCAGGACTTTCTGGCCCTGACCCTGACCGCTACCCTGCAGAGTCTGGCCGTGGCGACTCTGGGGCTGGCCGGTGCCCTGCTGCTCGGCATTCCGTTCGCCTTGCTCGGCTCCCGCGCCCTGTCGCTGGCCGAGCTGGGGCCTATCCCCAGCCCGCTGCGCGGCGCCTTGCGCGCCTTCAGCCGGCTCATCGCCATTCTGCTGCGCAGCCTGCCCGAGCTCATCTGGGCGCTGCTGTTCGTGCGTCTGTCGGGGCTCGGGCCCCTGGCCGCCATCCTGGCCATCGCCGTCAGCTACGGCGGCATGCTGGCCAAGGTCTACAACGAGATCATGGAGAGCGGCGCCCTGCAACCGGCCCGCGCCCTGCTACTCGGCGGCAGCGGCCGCCTGCAGGCGCTCTGGTACGGCGTGCTGCCCGCGGTGCGCCAGGAGCTGCTCTCCTACACCGTCTATCGCTGGGAGTGTGCTCTGCGCGCCTCCGTTATCATGGGTTTCGTCGGTGCTGGCGGGCTCGGCCAGCAGCTCGAACTCTCGTTGCGCATGTTTGCCGGTGGTGAGGTAGTGACCCTGCTGCTGGCCTTCATCCTGCTGGTGACCCTGGCCGACGGCCTCAGCGCCTGGCTGCGCCACACCCGCTCCCCCGGCCTGCAACTGCTTGCCTGCCTGGGGCTGGCCAGCGCCATGGCACTCCACCAGCTCGACTGGCGCATGCTGAGTTTTTCCTTCGGCGGGCTGGGCCGGTTCATCGGCGAGTTTCTGCAACCGGACTGGTCGGGGCCTTTTCTGCGAACAGTCGGCCTTGGCCTGCTCGATACGGTGCAGATGGCATTGCTGAGTACCCTGTTGAGCGCCCTGCTGGCCCTGCCGCTGGCCTGTCTCGCCCGCCACTGCTGGCCACTGAGGCTGCTGTTCAACCTGCTGCGATCCGTGCCGGAGCTCATCTTCGCCAGCCTGCTGGTGATCGCGGTCGGGCTGGGGCCGGTGGCGGGCATACTGGCGCTTACCCTGCACACCACGGGCGTGCTGGCCCGGCTGTTCGTGGAGACGCTGGAGAACGCGGATCAGGCCCCTCGCCTCGCCTTGCAATTGAGCGGCTCCGGCCCCACGGCCAGCTTCTGGTACGGGCTGTTTCCACTGGTGTCACGCCAATGGCTGGCCTACAGCCTCTATCGCGGCGAGATGAACCTGAGGGCCGCTACCATACTCGGGGTGGTGGGCGCAGGGGGGCTGGGGCAGCAGCTCTATGTGTCGCTCAGCCTGTTCCGTTACGATCAGGCAGCCACCCTGATCCTGGCCATCTTGCTGCTGGTCTGGCTGGCTGAGGGGATCAGCCGCCGCTCCCGTTTGCCGCGCCCAGCCCCCTCCCAGCGAGACTGCCAGATCTGAATCGGGAGCAAGCAGCCGGCGTTGAGCTGGTCAGGCTCCAATCCCGATAAACAAAAAGCCCGCCGGTTTGCACCGGCGGGCTTTTTTCATGGGTTACTGCGGGATCAGTCTTTCTTGGCCAGCAGGAAATTCACCAACTGGCTGAACTGTTCCTGAGAAGTAATGGATTCGATCTTAACCATGTACTTGCCGTTGACCAGGAAGGCCGGCACACCGCGAATGTTGTAGCTCTCGGTGTTGCGATCAAACTGGGACACCATGCCGGATACGGCGAAGCTGTCGACGGCACCGTCGAACTCTTCAGCCGGCACGCCGTTATCCAGGAAGATCTGCTTCACATCCGCGCGGCTCTGCGGATACTGGCGTTGGGTATGGATCTTGTTGAAGATAGCCGGGGTCAGCTTGGCTTCAACATTCAGCAGGCTGGCCAGGGCATAGGCGCGCTGCATTTCCGGACCCATCTCGCGGCCCAGGAAGGCCACCGGGTTCTTCTTGAGGGGAACGCCTTCTGGCATCCCCGCTTTCAACTGTTCAACGATCGGCTCGAAGGTCGCGCAGTGCGGGCAGTAGTAGGAGAAAAACTCCACCACTTCCGGCTGGGCACTGCCTGTCTGTTTGACCACGTCATAGTTAACGCCTTCCTTGAATTCGGGGGCGGCGTGAACCATGGGGATCATCAGCATGGCAGCGAGGAAAAATAGTACTTTTTTCATGACGTTTCCTGTTAAGGGATCACTGTGAGGCACGCCCGGCGAACCGAAGCAGTGCCAAGCCTATTGCGTCACCACTCAGACGTCAATGGCAAAGGGCCACACCAGCAGGCGCTACGGCAGAGAGCGTCATCGACAGACAATCGCTGTGGGCTTATGCCGACGCGCCCTCGCTCACCACCCCGGTGTCAGGGTCAAAGGTGGTGCCTTGAGCGCGGCCAGTTGATCGTGCGGCAGGTATCGCGAGCTGTGGGCACCCATCAGCACTCTTGATATGTCACCACCCTGGCGTCAGGGTCAAAGGGGGTGCCTTGAGCGCGGCTAGTTGATCATGCGGCAGGTATCGCGATCTGCGGGCACCGATCAGCACTCCTGATATGTCACCACCCTGGCATCAGGGTCAAAGGTGGCGCCTTGAGCGCGGCCAGTTGATCATGCAGGGTCGCAATCTGCTGACGCCAGTAATGGTCGGTATTGAACCAGGGGAAGTGACGGGGAAACGCAGGGTCGTCCCAGCGCCGTGCCAGCCAGGCCATATAGTGAACTATGCGCATGGCCCGCAGCGGCTCAATCAAGGCCAGCTCGCGCGGGTCGAACTCCATGAACTCCTCATAGCTGGCCAGCAGGGTGTCGAGCTGGATTAACTGCTCGTGGCGCTCGCCGCTCAGCATCATCCAGAGATCCTGGATAGCGGGGCCGGTGCGGCAGTCGTCGAGATCGACAAACATGGGGCTATCACGCCACAGAATATTGCCCGGATGACAGTCACCGTGCAGGGAGATCTGTGCCACATCCAGAGTCATGGCATCGCAGACGTGCTTGATCAGCTCGTCGAGTACACCGAAGAATTGCTTGGCCAGCCCGCTCGGCAGCCATTCACCGGATGCCAGCAGCTCACGCGGTTCGTGCAGCATGCTCTCCACATCCAGTCGGACGCGGTGATGGAAGGATCGGCTGGCACCGATCTGGTGAATCCGGCCAAGGTAACGTCCCACCCACTCCAGCTGATCCAGGTTGTCCACCTCGAACTGGCGGCCACCCACGCTCTGCCAGATGGCAAAGGGGTAGCCCTGATGCTCCAGCAAGGTTTCGCCCGCGAAGGAGAGCGGCGCAGCGACCGGGATCTCCGCCTCATTGAGTCGGGCGGCAAAGTCGTGCTCTTCCAGGATCTGGGCGCGACTCCAGCGACCGGGACGGTAGAACTTCACCACATAGCGGCGGCGCTCCTCGTCCTGAAACTGATAGACCCGGTTTTCGTAACTGTTGAGCTCGATGAGGCCGGAGTCGAGTCGCAGACCGCTGAGATCCAGCGCATCCATGATGAGGTCGGGAGTAAGGTCGGAATAGTTGAAACGCATGTCATCCACCATTAAAAAGGGGCGCCGTTGCGCCCCATTCTATCACCACTAAGCTCAATGGCGTTCCAAACCAATCAGTTGCACCAACTATTCCCATTACAGTCGGCTGATAAACTTGCTGGCCTGACGCAGTGTGCCCTTGCTGTCATCGGCTGCCGCCCCATCCCGTTTCAGCACGAACTGTATATCCAGGGTCGGCTTCTTCAGGTTGAAGGGATCGACCGCCACGCTCACCGGCAGGGTGTAGATCTCGCCCGCCTTCAGGGTCACTTCGCGGGGGCCGAACCACTCGTGCTCCGGCAGCCCTTCCACATCCAGCTGATAGGTCTGGGCATGCAGTGTCTTGTTGAGGATTTTGAGGGTATAGGTGTTCTCGATGAGCCCCTCGCTGTTCTCGCGGAACAGCTGGTTGCGATCTCGCAGTATGTCGAGCCCCATGGGCATGATGGACATGGCGTTGTAGACGAACACCCCCAGCATCATGACCATCACCAGGCCATAACCGAGCAGCTTGGGCCGCGCCACGTGGGTGCTGTTATGGGCCAGCTTGTGCTCTGTGGTGTAGCTGATCAGCCCTTTCGGATAGCCCATCCGATCCATGGTCTGGTCGCAGGCGTCGACGCAGGCACCGCAGTTGATGCACTCGTACTGCAGGCCGTCGCGGATGTCTATGCCGGTCGGGCAGACCTGAACGCAGAGGTCGCAATCGATGCAATCCCCCAACCCCAGCGCCTTGGGATCCGCTTTGCGGCTACGGGCACCCCGGGTCTCACCACGCTTGGTGTCGTAGCCGACGATGAAGGTGTCCTTGTCGAACATGGCTGACTGGAAGCGGGCATAGGGGCACATGTGGATACACATGATGGCACGCATCCAGCCGGCATTGCCGTAGGTACAGGCCGTGAAAAACAGTACCCAGAAGATGACCCAGCCACTAGCCTGCAGGGTAAAGAAGTCGGGCACCAGCTCGGTCACATCCTGGAAATAGGCGACGAAAGTGAGACCGGTACCGAGGGATAGCAGGATCCAGGCCAGATGCTTGGCCCCCTTGCGGGCCAGCTTCTCGCCACTCCAGGGGGCGGCATCCAGCTTGCGCCGCTTGTTGGCGGCGCCTTCCAGCTTCTCTTCAAACCAGATAAACATGAAGGTCCAGACTGTCTGCGGGCAGAGATAGCCGCACCAGACCCGGCCGAGGAAGGTGGTCACGAAGAAGAGGGCAAAGGCGGCGATCATGAAGATCCAGGCCAGCAGGGTCAGATCCTGCGGCCAGATGGTGGCACCAAAAATGTGGAACTGCTGATGGCCAACATCGAACAGCACGGCCTGACGACCGTCATAGCGCAACCAGGGCAAGGCAACGAAGAGCACCACGAAGAACCAGCCCATGATCTTGCGCATCCGCTGCCAATAGCCGGTCTGTGCCCTCACGTAAATGCGGTTGCCTGGATTGAACCTGTCATCGCTGGCTTTGAACGTGTTCGGGTTGAAAGTCCCGGTGACGCTCTTGTCAGTCACATCCTTGATATCGATTTTTTCATGATCGGCCATTGCAAGACACAGCTCCCTTATTTGTTATGGAGCGGATTATATCTTAAACAGCCTGCTAATTGTGTGGGTAAGATGTATCTAATGTTCGAGTCGTGTCGCAATTTTCAGCAACAAAAAAGGCATATCGCCGGTTGACGATACACCTCTCGTTGAGATTCTCTTGAAACTACTCAGCCCGGTTTGTACCGAGCCGGGATCACTTGATGCCGCGAGCCTTGAGCAGGGCTTCCTTGAAATCGGGCACATGATCCTTGGCCAGACCCGGGATCATCGCCTGCTTGTCGGATTCCCGCATCTTGAGGTGGTAGATCAGCATGTCGTCGGTCAGGTCGGACAAGGCGCCGTCATAGCCAGCTTCCGCCGCCAGTTTGGCAACAAACTGCACCAGGCTGAGATCCTGTTCCTTGATCCAGGCAGGCTGCAACAACTCCAGCAGCTCTTCGATACGATGACATTGCATAGACAACCTCTTTAATCTGTCATGTGAAACTCAGGCAACCTTACCCATCAAGGCTACTTCGATACGATCCCGCCCATTATGCTTGGCCTGATAGAGGGCCGCATCCGCTTTTTGGATAAGCTCTGCGATGGAGCCGCTCTGATCCGGCACCAGAGTGGCGACCCCGAAGCTGCAACTGACCCGGCCAGAGACCAGGGATTTCTGGTGGGGGATACCCAGATCCTTGAGGGCCATTCGCACGTTTTCGGCAATCTGCAAGGCCCCCTGCATGCTGGTACAGGGCAGCAACAGAGCGAACTCCTCCCCGCCGTAACGAGCGGCGAGATCATCCTCGCGGCGCTGCACCTCGGCCAGCAGAGCAGCCACCCGTTGCAGACACTCGTCACCCTGCTGATGACCGTAGAGATCATTGAATTGCTTGAAATAATCCACATCCACCAGCACCAGCGACAGGGGCGCCCGGGCGCGATGACAGCGGCGCCAGGCCCGCTCGAGGCAATAGTCCAGGTGGGCACGATTGGCGATGCCGGTCAAACCATCCAGCCGGGAAGTGAGTTTGAGGTGTTCGGAGACCAGCTTCAACTCGGCCACCAGATCGGCGTTGGAGAAGCGGTGGTAGAGGGAGGCGACCTGATCCCGCCGCAGACGGCGCAGCAGGGTCGGCAAGAAGACAAACAGATAGCCTGCCAGCATGCAGGAGACGATCCGCTCCTGCTCGTTGCCGGCCCCCAGCTCGAACAGCATGGCAAGCCCGAGTGGCAAGACGGCGCCATAGAGGGAGCGGCGGCTGCCAAACAGCATGATGGCACTGCCGGTGAGGATCAGGCTGGAGAGCATCATCATGGCGGCACGATAGGTGTCGGGCAGCTTGTCCATGTAGAGCAGCACACCGAGCGCCCAGATGATGGAGGTAATGGTGACCCCGATGAACAGCTCGCGTTCCAGCACTGGCAAGGGGGTCTGCGTCAGACTGGACTGACGCCAGCGCAGGTGCCAGCCACGACACAGCAGCAGCAGGCAGACCAGTGCCAACCAGCCGAGCGCCTCGCCAGCGGGCAGGTAATCGTGGAACAGCAGGCTCCAGCCGAGTGCCAGCAGGCCCAGGCAAGGCAGGCTGAATGAGGAGTGAGTATAAAGCTGGGCCATGATGGCCTGCTTCACCTGACGTGTCACACTCTGAGTCAACTGCATGCTCCCTGTACAAGAGCCGCACAGTCTACCACTCCCCCTTCCGGGCCAACAATAAAACGTCTGTTATTAAGCGGTTAGTCAACCGCGCTCCAGCTCGTCCAGAATAGGACACTCAGGATTTTCGTCCCCGTGGCAGCAACAGACCAGCCCTTCGAGGGAGGTCAGCATGGCTTGCAAGCCTGCGATGCGGCTGCGCAGATCAACTATTTTCTCCTGCGCCAGCTTCTTCACCTGAGCGCTGGTTCTGTGCTCGTTCCGATAGAGCGCCAACAGCTCCTGGCACTCCTCCAGATTGAAGCCTGTCTCCCGCGCACGCTTGACGAAGCGCAGCTCCCGCAACGCGCCCTCCGTGTAGCTGCGATAACCGTTGTCGCTGCGTACAGGGGCTGAAATGAGGCCGATACTCTCGTAGTAGCGAATCGTCTTGGCGGTCAGCCCCGTGGCCTTGGCAACCTTGCTGATATTCATTTATGTCTCCTTACCAATCTGGATGAGTGCTGATGTGTGCGCCGCCTTGGGCTGCCAGCGTTTCAGTAACAGGGAATTGCTCAAAACGGTAATGCTGCTCAGGGCCATGGCCGCCCCCGCCAGCTCGGGGCTGAGATAGCCCAGCGCCGCCAGCGGAATGCCGATGATGTTGAACACGAAGGCCCAGAACAGGTTCTGCTGTATGGTGCGCCAGGTGGCTGCCGAGATGTCGATGGCATCGGCCACCAAGCGAGGGTCAGATCGCATGAGAGTGATGGAGGCGGTCTCCATTGCCACATCAGAGCCGGAGCCCATGGCGATCCCCACATCTGCCGCCGCCAACGCAGGGGCGTCGTTCACCCCGTCCCCCACCATGGCCACCAGCCCCTGGGTGCGGGCGCGCAGCGCCTCTACCTTGTCTACCTTGCCGGCGGGCAGCACAGAGTCAAAGGCTCCGTCCAGCCCCAGCTTGCCGGCGATATGGGCCACGGGTGCCGGCGCATCGCCGCTCACCAGCCAGCTGGCGATGCCGCGCTGGCGCAGGGTGGCGATGGCTTCCGGGCTCTCTGGCCTCAGGGTATCGGCCAGGGCGGCGATACCGACGGCCACGCCGTCGATGGCGACCCAGACCCGGGTCGCACCGTCAGCAGGCTCTTCATCCTGCAGCGACTGATCAATCCCGAGCTGAGCCAGCAGAGATGCATTGCCGATAGCGACCGAGTGGCCTGCCACTTTGCCGAGGATGCCGGCACCGACCCGTACCTCGACCTCGTCGGGCTGAGGCAGTACCACCTCCTTGCCGACTGCCTCGCGCATCGCCAACGCCAGCGGATGCTCGCTCGCCTGCTGCAAGGCGGCCGCGAGCCGCAACTGCTCGTCATTGCCGCTCCAGCTCGCCAGCACGGGCCGCCCCTGAGTGAGGGTACCTGTCTTGTCGAAGATCAGCGCCTTGATGGCGTGCGCCTTCTGCAGGGTATCCACGTCTTTGATCAGAATGCCGTGACGGGCCGCCACCCCGGTGCCTGTCACTATGGCTGCCGGCGTCGCCAGCCCCAGCGCACAGGGACAGGCGATCACCAGCACGGCCACGGCAGCCAGCAGTGCCTGACCAAAGTCGTTGCCGATGGCGTACCACACCAGCAGGGTGAACAGGGCGATGGCCATCACCACAGGCACGAACACGGCGGAGACCTTGTCCACCAGCTGTTGCAACGGTGCCTTGCCCATCTGGGCGCTCTCCACCAGGACGATGATCTTGCTGAGGCTGGAATCCTCCCCCACTGTGGTGGCTTCGATCTCCAGCACGCCGGAGCGGTTGATGGCGCCGCCCAGCACGCCCTCCCCGATACCCCGCGGCACCGGCAGGCTCTCGCCGGTGAGGATCGACTCATCGAGATCGCTTGCGCCGCTCACTATCTTGCCATCCACCGGCACCCGCTCGCCCACCAGCACCCGCAGCCTATCGCCGCGCAGCACCTCGTCGATGGCCAGGCTCTGCCAGCGCTCGCCACGCCAGACGGTGGCGGTTTCCGGCCGCAGCGCCATCAGCTCGCGAATGGCGGACTGGGTACTGCGGCGGGCACGGGCCTCCAGCAGTTTGCCCAACGAAATGAGCGTGATGATGATGGCGCTCGCTTCGAAATAGAGTTTGCCGCTGGCGGCCACGCCTAAAGTCAGCAGCAGGTAGAGGCTGTAGAAGTAGGCAGCACTGGTGCCGGTCGCCACCAGCACATCCATGTTGGCGGAGCGATTCTTGATGGCGAGCCAGGCGCCGCGATAGAAGCGGGCCCCAATCCAGAACTGCACCGGGGTAGCGAGCACCAGCTCCAGCCAGGCGGGCATATGCCAGGGCAGCAAGCCCGCCATGGCGATCATGCCCACCAGCAGCGGCAGGGTCAGCAGGGCCGATATAACAACCTGAAGCAACGCCTGGTGCGCGGCGGCGGCTTCCTGCGCCTCCCGCTCCTGCAACTGCTGGCGGCGACCACTGGCAGAGCCCTGCGCCAGTTGGGCGCCAAAGCCGAGCGCCTCTATCCGTTCGCGCAACGAGGCCGGCGTCTGCATACCCGGCACCAGCTCGATGCGGGCCTGCTCGATGGAGAAATTGACCTCAGCCGAAATAACCCCAGGCAATGCCGCCAACATCTTGTTGAGACGTGCGGAGCAGCCGGCACAGGTCATGCCGCGGATCTGGAAGGAGAGGGTCTCGTGGCCGTAGCCATAACCCTGCCCGGTAATGCTGTCGAGTACTTCGGGCAAGCGGGCCGGATCGCTCAACTCGATAGCTGCCTGCTCCAACGCGAAGTTGACGGTGGCCGTTACTCCCTCAAGCTGGTTAAGGGCAGTGCTGATGCGGCTGGCGCAATTGGCGCAGCTCATGCCGCTGAGCGGCAGTTGCAGATGAATGGGGTCTTGAATCTGGGTGGTCATGGTCTCCTCCTCGGAACCAATCGGCCAAACTGGCTGCCGACTGACAAACCCTAACCTTTACTGTAAGGGTAAGCTCAAGCCACGACACGCACTTTTTAAACATAAAAAAACGGCGCCCGCCCCTGCCGGATTACCCGGGCAAGAGGCGAGCGCCGATGCATGGCTTGTTAGCGCTAGAACAACGGGCGATTAGATGCCGTACTGGGCGCGATAAGCCTGCATGGCTGCCAGTTGTACCGCCAGCTCAGGCTGCTCTGCCTGTTTCTCTTCCAGATAGGCGATGAGATCCCCCATCTGGATGATGGCGATGATGTGGGCGCCGTAGTCACGCTCCACCTCCTGGATGGCGGAGAGCTCACCCTTGCCCTTCTCCTGACGATCCAGCGCGATCAATACGCCAGCCAGGGAGGCACCGTTGGCCTGGATCAGATCCATGGATTCGCGGATGGCGGTCCCGGCGGTGATGACGTCATCCACCAGCATGATGCGCCCTTTGAGCGGGCTGCCCACCAGATTGCCGCCCTCGCCGTGATCCTTGGCCTCCTTGCGGTTGAAGCACCAGGGCACATCCACATCGTGTTGCTCCACCAGCTGCACGGCAGTGGCGGAGGCGATGGGGATCCCCTTGTAGGCCGGGCCAAACAGCACATCGAACTCGATGCCGCCATCCATCAGCGCTGCGGCATAGAAGCGGCCGAGGCGGGCCAGATCGCGGCCGCTGTTGAACAGACCGGCGTTGAAGAAGTAGGGGCTTTTACGACCGGATTTCAGGGTGAATTCACCGAATTTGAGGACCTGTTTCTCCAGGGCGAACTCGATAAATTGACGCTGGTAGGCTTTCATTCTGGCTCCTTGCTTGGCTTGTCGTTTACTTGTGTGGGGGTATAAAAAAACGCGGCCAATGCCGCGTTTTTAAAATAAAGAGAGTGACTGCTTCTGCAGCGCAATGATCTCTTCAATGCCGCCCTTGGCGAGCCCCAGCATCGCCAGCAGCTCCTCATGGGTGAAGGGCTCGGCCTCCGCGGTGCCCTGCACCTCTATGATGCGACCATCCTCGGTCATCACCACGTTCATGTCGGTCTCGGCGGCGGAGTCTTCAATGTACTCCAGATCGCAGATGGCTTCGCCCTGATACATGCCGACGGAGACGGCGGCGATCATCTGCTTGAGCGGGCTCTGCTTGATCATGCCTTTCTCAACCATCCAGTTCAGCGCATCCACCAGCGCCACGCAGGCACCGGTAATGGAGGCGGTGCGGGTGCCGCCATCGGCCTGCAGCACGTCGCAGTCAACTGTGATGGAGTGCTCGCCCAGCGCAGTCAGGTCTACCGCCGCACGCAGGGAACGGGCGATCAGACGGGAGATCTCCAGAGTACGGCCACTCTGCTTGCCGGCGGCCGCTTCGCGGTTCATCCGAGAGTGAGTGGAGCGCGGCAGCATGCCGTATTCGGCAGTGACCCAACCCTGACCCTTCCCTTTCAGGAAGCGCGGTACGCTGGTGTCGACGCTGGCGGTGCAGAGCACGCGAGTGTTACCGAACTCCACCAGCACTGAGCCTTCTGCATGTTTGGTGAAATTGCGGGTAATGGTAACCGGGCGAAGTTGCGCGGCACTGCGATCGCTTGGACGTGACATGGAACGGACCTCTGGGCTGGCTCAAATTGGCGAAGGAGTATAAGTGATCCAGCCCCAAATATCAGCCGCTAAGAAGCCCTTCATGATCGGTCAAGAGCAGTCATCTCAAAGGTGAGGAACCACGCAGAAACCGGCGCCTATCACCCTTGTTCATGAGCCAGGGCAGCACCGGGCCCGGCTCAACACTGTCCCACAAAAGCCGGAACGGGTTCTAAAGCCACCGCTATGGCTGACGGGACAAGTCTGGCTGAGTATACTGGCCCCACACTTCATCAAGCCCGGAACAATCAATGATTCACAGCATGACCGCCTACGCCCGCAAGGAATTCAAGGGCGACTGGGGCACAGCCGTTTGGGAAATTCGTTCGGTCAACCAGCGCTATCTGGAAACCTATATCCGTCTGCCGGAGCAACTGCGCAGCCTGGAGCCGGTGCTGCGTGAGCGTTTCCGTGCCAAGCTGCAACGCGGCAAGGTGGAGTGCAACCTGCGTTTCGAAGCCGCTCAGGCGGCCGCCAGCCAGCTGCACATCAATGAAGAGCTGGCCAAGCTGATCATCGACAGCGCCAACTGGGTAATGAAAGAGGCAGGCCAGGGCCAGCTCAACCCGGTTGACGTGCTGCGCTGGCCGGGTGTCATGGCCGCCGCCGAGCAGGACATGGACGCGGTTGCCACCGAGCTGCTCGGCGGGTTTGACCAGACCATGGAAGACTTCATCGCCTCCCGCGCCAGTGAAGGGGCCAACCTCAAGAACTTGATCCAGCAGCGTCTGGATGGCATTCAGGTGGAAGTGAAGAAGGTGCGCATACACCTGCCGCAGATCATCGAGTGGCAGCGCCAGAAGCTCACCGATCGCCTGACCGAGGCCAAGGTGGAGCTGGATCCGGCCCGTATCGAGCAGGAAATCGTGCTGCTGGCCCAGAAGATCGACGTGGCCGAAGAGCTCGATCGCCTGGAGATGCACATCAGCGAAACCATCAAGATCATGAAGAAGGGGGGCGCCTGTGGCCGTCGTCTGGACTTCATGATGCAGGAGTTCAACCGCGAGTCGAACACGCTCGGTTCGAAATCCATCAACGCTGACGTGACCCAGTCCGCCGTCGAGCTGAAAGTCCTCATCGAACAGATGAGAGAGCAGATCCAGAACATAGAATGATGGATGCAAGAAGCCCGTCATCGACGGGCTTCTACTTTGTGTTCGCACTACGCCACCATTGGCTTGAGCCAGATCGGATTTTCACTCAGAGCCGACAGCATCTGACTCGCTTGTGCGGTATGCTGGCACGCTGATGATCAACAACGACCTCTATTGAGGCCTGCCTTATGAAATACCTTGTAGTACAAACCAAGCAGATAGGGGATGTCCTGATCTCCACCGCGCTGTGCAACAACCTCAAGCAGAACGAGCCAACCGGGGAAGTTCACTATCTGGTCATGGACTATTGCGCGGGTATGGCGCAGGGCAATCCCAATATCGATCGACTCATCGTCATCGAGAAAGCCAGGCGCAACGACTGGCGTTACATGAAGGACCTGCTGCTGGATATCCGCCGCGAACACTATGACGTGGTGGTCAACAGCCAGGGCCAGATGATCGGCCTGCTGACTTGCCGATTCTCCGGTGCCAAGTTGCGGATAGGATTTGACTCCTTCCCCTGGCGACTCGGCCACAACCGCATAGTACGCTTTCGCAAAGACACCGAATTCCAGGGCAACAGCACCCTGGTTGACGACAGGTTCTCGCTGCTAAAACCCCTCAACCTGGCCAGGGAAGATCGCAATTACTATCTCTGGCTGAGTGAGGAAGAAAAACAGCAGGGACGTGAAACCTTGCAAACAGCCGGCATCGATCCCTCGCGACCCTTGATCGCCATGGGGGTCAACTCGCTGGGGCACTACAAGCGCTGGCCCATCGACTGCTTCGCCCAAGTTGCCCAATGGCTCATCGAACAGCACAACACCCAGATCTTGATCTACTGCGGGCCGGGAGAAGAAGAGTACAACCGCAGCCTCAAACCGCTGCTGTCAACCGAGCTGCAGGCCAGCGTGTTTGACCACATCAAGACCCGCTCGGTGCGGGAACTGGTGGGTCTGTTCGCCCATTGCCAGCTGTTTGTCGGCAACGATACAGGCCCGCGCCACATGGCCCAGGCCATCGACCTGCCCCTGCTGACCATAGTCGCCCCGGGCGGCGACAAGATCATCGCCAACCCGGTCAACCACCCCCGTTATCAAGCCATCGATATCTTCGATGCCAAGGGGGCAGAAACTGACCAGCTATCAGCACTGAATAAAAATGGCACGAATGAACAACTCTATCGCCTCATTACTCCCGAGATGGTGACGGAAAGACTGAGTACACTTATTGCTCAATTGAAAGCAACATAGAAAGCGCATCAGATATTGCATGACTTTCTACATTGTTCATATCCGCATTGATGCCTGGAGAATGGCTAAATATCACCTTGGTTAAGGGTGAGGGACTTGGTAGCCATTGATTGAACTCATTCCCGTGTAGTGGGTAAATAGCGATTAGTGGTTTTTTGAGTCCGGCTGCGATATGAACGATGGCAGTATCGACCGAAATGACCACGTTGGCTGCCCGAATGCAATAAATTGCATCCTCAATTGTATTCACCCCTTCCAGTAGCGCCACATTGTTTACACCACAACCATTTATCATTTTCTGTGCATCCTCACGAGTGGCCGGTGAGGAAAGTAGAGCAAAATGACGAGTGGGGAAACACTGACCCAAAACAGTCAGCAATTCCGTTACCTTTCCTTGTGACATGGACTTGTAACGCGTGCTACCAAAAGGATTGATGATAATACTATTGTCGCAGCCATATATAACCTTGTCTCTAGCAACATCGGGGATAATATATGTAGTATCTACATCCATTAACCCTAACATGTTCAATAGATATGTATATTTCTCTTGAAATAGCATGCCCTTGGTAGTATCAGAGAGCTTTATATTTACCCGTGCGACATTATCATCCAGCGATGCGATATTGGTTGGTGATAACTTATACAAAAAGTATAAGTCTTTCATCTTCATCCCTTCGGTGAGATGTATTGCCAGATCCACATGAGGAATTGACAAGGCTATATCGCAAAGAGTTTTGTAACTTGGCCTTTTAGTTACTTCTATCACATGGTCAACACCAAACTCCTCTCGATACAAAGGTGCCAAGGCAGGGGAGGTAATAACAGTAATGAATTTATTAGGCAGCTTTTTCAGCTCTCGAAAGAAAAATGATGAGGCAAATGAATCGCCTATCTTGGCATCCCAACGAATAACTAAAATATGACTTATGTCTCCTTGCAAGCCAAGAGGGGTCTTCTTGTCAAAAAAAATAATTCCCAAGGCTCGACGAATCCGGTCGCGTAATAGCTGCAGATATCCAATCACGATTCGACCTCTCGATTAGCCAGATGAGGACCATAGTTGCGATCATCGATCGTTGTCTCAAACAATCCTACATCCATGCAGCTTGGCTCAACTCCGGATGCAGTCAGTCCATTCAATTGCAACCGCCCGGTCAGATAATCAGATGGCATTCTGATTGGATATGCCTTTCTTAATAATTTTTTAGCGCCAGACAATGTCAATATATAACCAGCAGTAGAGATTATCCCACGTTTAGAGCTACAACTTGGGGTGCGATATCTTGCAAGACGATATCCCTCGGGCAAAGGCTTCATCCATGGCCAACATTTAGCTTTGCCATGATACAAGAAAATAATCTCAGAATGACTCTTTGCAATGGCGCTCTCCATAATCGCGTTGAAGTGCATATGGAGATATATATCATCCTCCAGCACCACACAACGCTCTATGTTTTTTTCCACCATCATCTCATACAACCTGATATGACTCATGGCACAGCCTACTTCGCCCATACTGAGATCGTGACCACACGTCTCACGGGCAAGGGGAAAGTCAACATGCTGCAACTCAGCATCACTCAACGCTTTACCATCGACTGCATCGAAAAATGTAAATTCAAGGCCAAGATGCTTCATCTGTTTAATAAGCATTGCTCGCCGAGCTTGACTTCGAGAAAGACTAATGACAAATATCGGAATCATAATGCGCTCTTATTTTCTCTTAATTCAGACGAATACCAAATAAATATCATACTCAAGACATATAGATATAGTATGTCTTGATGTTCAAATGGTACGTCGCTGAATGCACTGATGGCAAAGGAAAGTGGAATCAGAACACATGCTGCATCTCCACCCATTTTTTTCATGGATAACCATAGAGGAAGGAAAAGGAATGCTACCAGCACGACAAAGCCTATCCCACCTCGAATAACCAAGTTCTGCATATATTGACTGTGAGCGTGTGCCAAGGCAGCATTCAGAGCCAATGGAGGAACCAATCCTCGCGCGACCTGCTCTTGTTTTAATGCATCAAAACCATTAGTACCCACTCCGGTAAGTGGTGCATCCAGAAACCCAAGCCAAGCACTCTGCCATGCAACGACCCTCAAACCCCACGAAGAGTTATACGATCCTTTTTCAGCAAAATTAAGATCAGAAACCGCATCTGCGACCCTGAGTTGTACCAATTGATTGGTATGGTAAGTAATGCCTATGGATGCGATGCACAACATAGCTATGGCAATATACTTCCATGGTTTAAATAACGCCTTGTAGCAAATGACATAACCAACGATACCACCGAGGGCCAACCAGCCCCCCCGACTCTGAGATAGGTAGAGAGCAAACAGGGCCGCCACCAAAGCGACCAAGGCGCCATACCTTATCCAGCGCAACAGTTGCCTCTGCTGGAACACAAACCAGTTCAATATCGCCAGTGTCAATGCAGCCTGCGAAAAGAGAATGGCATTGGTAAATCCTTCAACTCTGACAATACCACTCTGATATTGCCAGAGGCTCATAATACCCAAGCCAATACCTCCAGTGACAATCGCAGCATAGCCCAATGTCAACAGAACTGGCTTGCGTGGTATCATCAACGCAAACACGACAACGTAGAATAAACCACGCATCACACCATATTGATCACCATGGATCAGCCGGTTTACAAAAATCATGGCTGCATAGGCTGCCAATACCCAGAGAATACGCCGGTCCTCAAGCCCGACGTCTCGCTTTTTACCAACAAAGTAATTTAGCAGACCAAATACGGATGCCACGACGAGTAGATTGGAAAGAATTGTCTGGCCGGCTGGTACCAAAAAAAGGCCGCAAAAGGAAAACAAAATCACCAGCGCAAACAAGGCTGTCGTAGCTTTGTCGAGCAGTTCGAGGCTTCTAATGGACATCAATTATTATTTCCTGAATACGTAGTTGCCCCGAATCTTCCGCCACAGGCCAAAAACATCGGTACGAGGGAAAATGGCGATGCGACGGATCCGGTAGGGATCCTGATGCATGGCTCGGGGACCACTGTTGGTGGCTACGGCAAAGCGGTAACCAGCGGCCTGTGCCTGCTCCTTGGCGCTATCATCCATGTCCCCATAAGGGTAAGCAAACGACAGCAGCGAATAGCCAAGCAATGCCTCCAACTGTCGTTTATTTTCTCTTATTTCATGGGCTTGTTGCTCGGGGGGGAGCTTGCTCAGCCGTGGATGGGTCAGGGTATGGCCCCCAATCTCCACATGGCCGGAGGCCACCAGTGCTTTTATCTGCTCCCCATTCATCAGGGAAATCTGGGTATCCGGGTTGGTGGGGTGTTCCACGTCCCAGCGATTATGCTCCTCTCCCGTCACCACATATACCACGGCTTTGTAACCGTATTTTTCAAGCAATGGCAGCATGCGGGTCAGGTTGTCCTGGTAGCCGTCATCGGCAGTGATCATCAGGTACTTCTTGCCATATTCCAGGCGATGAATGAAGCCCCTGTCAGCCAGATCGCGGAAGGTCAGCGTCTCGTAGCCCAACCATTTCAGCAAGCGCAGATGCTTCTCAAACATGGCAATCGGCATCCAGGTACCATGCACCCCCTTCTCGCTGTCATGCTCGATAAAGCGGTGATACATGACGACAGGCATCTCCCGGCGCAGGGTCTCGACTACAGCATCCTGATAGACAGACTCCAGACCGGATACTACCCCTTGCAAGCCATACTCAGCCTGAATGCGCTGGCAAATAACGTCCGGCACACCCCGGCTGGCCAACGCAGGCAGAATTTGCGCCTTCAAGGCAGCGAAGTCGATAGCCAGATCCTTGGGGCCTATGTCACCAAAGTTGCTGGCCAGCGCCTCCGCCAGATTCTGTTCAGTCACCAGACCAATCGCCTTGGCCTCGCCGATGGCAAACGCAGGGCGCCCGCACAGCAGTGCCTCCATTGCGACCCTACCAGCCCCGATCACCAGATCGCAACCCGCCAGCAAGGCAGGCACATCATCCACATAGCCGACAAAATCGACCTGGTTCTGAAAGCGACAGAAACGCTCGGGCACCTGACTGCCGCTCACCACACGAACCTGACAAGTGTCCAGATCAAGCACCTCATCCAGCAGGCGATAACAGAGCTCGCCTTTGGGACCGCTCAGGCGACCTATGATGGCGATCACCGGCCTGGCATTGTCAGGCACCGGCACAGGCTGGAACTTGTCGGTCTCGATACCGTTGCGCAGTACCTGCACTATGTCCGGATCCACCCCCAGGTTGTCGATGATCTGGTGGGCTATGTCTTCACAGACAGCCACAGCCCTAAACCCAAGGGCATGGAAGGCCTTGCGAGAGGCGTGTACCGGCTGACGCCCATGTACCGTGGTAATCATAGGAGTACCGGTCAGTTTGCAGGCCACATAGCTGCTCCAGCCAGATGCACGGGAGTGGGCATGTACCAACTGGATATGATGCTTCTTGATGAGGTAGATGAGGTAAAACACATGCCAGAAACGGCGCAGTATGCTGCGCTTGTTGAAACGCAGCTTGAACACCGGCCCCAGGGTAGGCTTGGTCAGCGTATCCGATACGTAGCAAACCTGATGACCACGTCGGGTCAATTCGTTACCGACAGTGGTGGCATAGACCTCAGCTCCCGTCACTTCAAGCTGGGAGAGTGCCATCAATATGTTCATATTTTTCTCACCCACAACGTATTCTATACATCTCTCTACCATTTCATGAGAGAGCGGTAGACGAATTTCATCATGCCGATGAGGCGATGACTAGGTATTTAATAGTGTCTCAATATCTCGCATGCTGCGTTCGAAGCTGAAAAATTCAGATCGCTGCTTCGATAACTCAGCATAGCGTTCACGAATGGCATCATTCTCCAATAGCATTTTCAAACCATCAGCTAACGCTTGTGCATTCGCAATGGGTACCAAATGACCAAACTCCCCATTACTTAATGCCTCTTTGGGTCCGGTACAATCGGTTGACACAATGGGCTTACCGAGCGTCATCGCCTCAACCAGTACAACTGGATACCCCTCATAATGAGAAGAAATGACAAATATGTCACAACCTGCAATGTAGGGATAAGGATTGTCTTTGAAACCAAGCAGACTAGTATTATCACCCAGTTGATGCTCTGTGATATAGGCTTCCAGAGTCGACCTGTCCGATCCTTCACCAAGAATCGTCAAGTGATAATTCAATCCCGCAGATATGTTTATTCTGTGAGCATCCAAAAGAACATCAAATGCCTTTTGATCATTGAGCAAGCGACCAACAGCCAATACATTGAGCCCCGAACCAACTCTGATTTTCTGTTCGCCACCATCAATGATTTTTTTTAGATCTATCGGGTTGTAAATAACTGAGGTAATATCATTGAGAGCAGGGTAAAGACTCAAAACTGAATGCTTAGAACCTTCCGAAACACAGATTATTTGATCCATGCTCTCATATGCGACCTTCTCTATCTCTCTTGGCAGGGTATGATGCTTCTCCAGGTCTATATGTACCCATGCTATTTTTTTCTTGGGACCATCCAGGTGGGATAATAGCAAACTACTGTCACCCTCCAGAAAAGAAACCCCGACATCATACTCCTCAGGAAACGACATGTTGGCTAGCCATGGCTTTGATAGAACTGCATTAAGCCATCTTTTCTTTAGCGAATACATCATTCCTCTACGGACTAGCCCCGTAGGCTCTGCATCTAGCAGGTATTTTATTTTTACATGAGGTGGAATTTTTGATAGATACATTCCCTCACGTTTCAATAATAACAACGTGACGTCATATTTGATATCATCAAGACTATTGACAATATTAACCAATACCTTTTCAGCCCCTCCCCCCCCCAATGTCTCCATCAGGAATAGCACTTTCTTTTTCATACTTAAAGTCACTTCAATTGGAGGTTTTAATACTAAAAATACGGGCCATCTCTTTGGGAGACGGCCCGGACTCCATAAGGCTGATTTACGCCCGGTTCAACCAGGCCATGTAATCGGCCACGCCTTCGGCCACTGTCTTGAACTCGCCGTCATAACCGACACCGCGCAGCCTGGTCATGTCTGCCTGAGTGAAGCTCTGATAGCGACCCTTGAGATGATCCGGAAAAGGGATGTACTCGATGGCGCCCTGCTGGTGATGCTTGATCACGGCCTCGGCCACGTTCTGGAAAGGCTCGGCTCGGCCGGTGCCGCAGTTGAAGATGCCGGAGTGCTGCGGGTTCTGCCAGAACCAGAGGTTAACCTTGCAGACATCGTCCACATAGATGAAATCACGCATCTGGCCACCATCCGGGAAACCGTCACAGCCCTCGAACAGCTTGGGATTGTCACCCTGCTTCACCTGGGTATTGAGGTGGAAAGCCACAGAGGCCATGGAACCCTTGTGCTGCTCGCGCGGACCGTAGACGTTGAAATACTTCAGACCCACGACCTGGGAGTTGATCTCCGGCATCCAGCGGCGCACGTACTGGTCGAACAGCTGCTTGGAGTAGCCATAGACGTTGAGCGGCTGCTCGAACTTGGGATCTTCGATGAAGTTATCGTTGCGGCCACCGTAGGTCGCGGCGGAGGAGGCATAAATGAACGGAATTTCCCGCTCGATACAGTAGTGGAACAGATCCTTGGAGTACTCGTAGTTGACCTCCATGATGAACTTGCCATTCCACTCCGTGGTAGCGGAGCAGGCACCTTCATGGAAGATCACCTCGATGCCGTCATCCCACTCTTCAAACTCGTCACCAGAGACGATCCGCGCCTGGAACTCGTCCTTATCCATGTAATCGGCAATGGTCAGGTCGACCAGATTGACGAACTTGGTGCCGTCGGTCAGGTCATCGATGACCACGATATCGGTCCGTCCTTGAGCGTTCAGCTGCTTGACCAGATTGCTGCCGATAAAGCCAGCACCGCCAGTTACTACGATCATGGAGTTTGCCTCGCGTACGTTGATGGTCACATGTGACTGCTTGTTAAAGCTGTGTATAGTGAGCCAATTTGAAATTGCCGAAAAGTTTATCACGGGCCGCAAGGGGATTCGACCTTGATGCAAGGGGCCCGCCAGAGGGAACAGTGATGAAAACCAGAGACAGGATCATTCACAGCGCCACCGAGCTGTTCAACGATCAGGGTGAACGCAACATCACCACCAACCACATTGCCGCCCATCTGGGCATCAGCCCAGGCAACCTTTATTACCATTTCAGGAATAAAGAAGACATCATCCACTCGATTTTTGATCAATATGCCCGTCACCTGAGCGAGAGCTTTACCCCGGCGCGCAGCAACGAGATCAAGCTGGAAAACCTGATGGGCTACCTGGATGCCATCTTTTATCTGATGTGGCAGTTCCGTTTTTTCTACGCAAATTTACCGGACATCCTCAGTCGCGATGAGCCATTGCAGCAGAAGTATCTCAAGGCCCAGGAGCAGTTGCGCTCCTCCGTGGTCGCCCTGCTCAGGAGCCTGCGCGAAGGGGGTATCATAGATGTCAACGACGAGGACCTGCCCGACCTTGGCCAGACCATCAAAATGGTGGTGACCTGCTGGATCCCGTTCCAGATTGCCCAGGCCCCCCATACCCGCATCACCAAGCCACTGCTCTACCAGGGGGTATTGCGGGTGCTGTTCCTGCTGCGTCCCTATATCCAGCCCCAGGTGGCCGGGCAGATCCGTCAGCTGGAGCAGCATTACAGTCAACTGGCCCAACCAGCAGGGTGAGATCTGTTTCACAATTGTTGATAAACAGCTGCAATAGCCAATAAGGATCGAGGATGTCTAACGGATTCTATCGTCACCTGACCGAGCAACTTGGCCAAGTACAGGCTGAAGGATTGTACAAGCAGGAGCGCATCATCACCTCGGCCCAACAGGCCCAGATTGCGGTGGGCGGTGAGCAGGTACTGAACTTCTGTGCCAACAACTACCTGGGACTGGCCAACCACAAGGTGCTGGAACAGAAGCTCTCTGCCTTCCTCGGCACCGAGGATACCATCCTCTACTCCTCCTGCTTCGATGCCAACGGCGGCCTGTTCGAAACCCTGTTCGGTGCCGAAGACGCCATCATTTCCGATGCCCTCAACCACGCCTCCATCATAGACGGCGTGCGGCTGTGCAAGGCCAGGCGTTATCGCTATGCCAACAACGACATGGCCGAGCTGGAAGCCCAGCTCAAACAGGCCAACGCCGATGGAGCCCGTTTCAAGTTGATCGCCACCGACGGCGTCTTCTCCATGGATGGGGTCATCGCCGATCTGAAATCCATCTGCGATCTGGCCGACAAGTACGATGCTCTGGTGATGGTGGATGATTCCCACGCAGTCGGATTCATTGGCAACAACGGTCGCGGCACCCACGAATACTGCGGTGTGCTGGACAGAGTCGACATCATTACCGGCACCTTGGGCAAGGCACTGGGAGGCGCCTCCGGTGGCTACACCTCTGGCAAGAAAGAGGTTATCGAATGGCTGCGTCAACGCTCCCGTCCCTACCTCTTCTCCAACTCGCTGGCCCCCTCCATCGTCTCGGCCACCATCAAGGTGATCGACATGCTGGCCGAAGGCCACGAGCTGCGCGCCCGTCTGAAAGAGAACAGCCGTTACTTCCGCGAGCGGATGAGCGCTGCCGGCTTCACCCTGGCAGGTGCCGATCACGCCATCATCCCTGTGATGCTGGGGGATGCCAAGCTGGCCTCCGAAATGGCGAGCCGCATGCTGGCCGCCGGCATCTACGTGGTGGGCTTCTCCTTCCCTGTCGTCCCCAAGGGCCAGGCCCGCATTCGCACCCAGATGTCTGCCGCTCATACCCGTGAACAGCTGGACAAGGCGATCGATGCCTTCATCGGCATCGGCCGCGAACTCGGTGTCATCTGATTTGAACCAAGGGGCTGCAGCCCCTTTTTTCTGCATTCATCGTGATTGACTGGCATGAAGGAACAACCATGAAAGCACTCTCCAAACTCAAAGCCGAAGTCGGCATCTGGATGACGGATGTCCCGGCACCCGAGCTCGGCCACAACGATCTGCTGATCAAGATCCGCAAGACCGCCATTTGTGGCACCGACATGCACATCTACAACTGGGACGAATGGGCCCAAAAGACCATCCCCGTGCCCATGGTGGTCGGTCATGAATACGTGGGCGAAGTGGTCGCCGTCGGCCAGGAAGTGCGTGGCTTCGCCGTGGGGGATCGGGTCTCCGGCGAGGGCCACATTACCTGTGGCCACTGCCGCAACTGCCGGGCCGGCCGCACCCACCTGTGCCGCAACACCATAGGGGTCGGCGTCAACCGCCCGGGTTCCTTCGCCGAATATCTGGTGATCCCGGCCTTCAACGCTTTCAAGCTGCCTGACAACATCCCCGATGAACTGGCCGCCATTTTCGACCCGTTCGGCAACGCAGTGCACACTGCGCTCTCCTTCGACCTGGTGGGCGAAGACGTGCTCATTACAGGTGCAGGCCCCATCGGCATCATGGCTGCAGCCGTCTGTCGCCACGTGGGAGCCCGTCATGTGGTGATCACGGACGTCAACGAATATCGGCTGGAGCTGGCGCGCAAGATGGGTGCCACCCGCGCCGTCAACGTCAGCAAAGAGAAACTTGCTGACGTGATGAGCGCACTCGGCATGACTGAAGGCTTCGACGTGGGGCTGGAGATGTCCGGTGTGCCCTCGGCCTTCCAGGACATGATCGACAAGATGAACCACGGCGGCAAAATTGCCATGCTCGGCATCCCCCCCTCCACCATGGCCATAGATTGGAATAAGGTGATCTTCAAGGGACTGTTTATCAAAGGGATCTACGGCCGCGAGATGTTCGAGACCTGGTACAAGATGGCAAGCCTGATCCAGTCAGGTCTGGATCTCACTCCCATCATCACCCATCATTTCCATATCGATGACTTCCAGCAAGGCTTCGAAGCCATGGGGTCAGGCAAGTCCGGCAAGGTAATCCTCAGCTGGGACAAATAAGCCCTTGGGTCGCCCTCTTTCATGAAACCCGGTGAATACCGGGTTTTTTTATCATGCATCCTCACCAGTTTGTGATCTGACGAAGAAACTTTGCACGCAGAGTGCTTAACACTTCACACACAAGCGTTTAAATGGCTGTAACTATTCGGTTATAATCCAGCCGTTTTCTAGGGATAATAAAAGCCTGCTGGGAGTACATGAGCGTGTTGAAAAAACTGAGCTATTTGCTGGCTGTCGGAATGACGGCTGCCAGTTTGTCCGGCGTTGTACTTGCTGCCGATGAGATGTCACCGGACGCGATTGCCGAACGGATCAAGCCCGTCGGTCAGGTCTATACCGCCAAGGAGCTGGAAGGGATTGCGACTGCAGGCGCAGCTCCTGTGGCGGCAGCACCATCCGGCCCACGTGATGGCGAGGCCGTGTACAAAGGGGCGTGCTTTGCCTGTCATGACATGGGTATTGCCGGTGCCCCCAAACGCGGCGACAAGGCTGTGTGGGAGCCACGCATAGCGCAAGGCATTGATATATTAAAGAAACATGCAATTGAAGGCTTCACCGGCAAGAGCGGTGTGATGCCAGCACGAGGGACTTGCGTCACCTGTAGCGATGAAGAGATCGAAAACGCCATTCACTACATGACCGACAACCTCTAAGTGATTGAAAGGGCCGCAATTGCGGCCCTTTCAATCTGTTTACTTCCGACTACTCTTTGTAAGGTAGGCAAACCGGGAGTTTCTATGTCAGCCCAACCCACAGCACCGCATTACTCGACTCCCTTGTTGGCGTTGGTCTCCTCTATTATGGACTTCCCAGCACCCTCCGAGGCCACCCCTAAAGAGTATGACACCCTGATCCAGCAGCTGAACCAGCTCTGTCCGCTGCAACATTTTGGCATATTGGGCTTATCGGAAGCGGGGCTGCACTGGGTCTGCGAGCATCAGATTTCTGACCGTTTCAAACTACAGCTGGGGCTGGAGGAGTCGCGGATCTCCGATCAGCTTGACCAGCTCGATGAGGCGAAAGGCTGGTGCATACTGCCGGTCGAGCACGGTCAGATACAGTGGTTACTGGCCTGCTGTCAGCCCAAGGATCTGCCCACACTGCGCCTGTTGCTGGAATGTCTCGCCAAGCGGCTGAATGAAACCCAGGCAGGCTCCCAGCTATCGGAACTGGCCTCCCCCCTTATCCGCAAGGATCCGGACTGGCAAAAAAAGATTGAGAGCATCAATCGCATTATCCGCTTGGCCAATACCCTGCCCAGCCAGGCACTGTTCTCCCAGCTGGAAGCTGTGCTACGCCAGATACTGGCCATTCAGGACATGTTGCTGGTCCGAATAGACAGCCATCGGCTGGAAAAAATATATCCCGAGCAGCCACCGCACAGCGACGAGTTCATCACCAGCCTGTGCCACAGCACCAACAACATGGAACAGCACAAAGAGCAGTTGCACTGGTACAGCCAACCCTTGCGCCTGCAGCAGCAATACTTTGCCCACTTCCTTATCAGTACTCAGCAGCCGCTGGAGACAGATAACCGGTTGTTCCTCGACTTTCTGCGCAGCCAGCTGACCCTGTTGCTGGAGCTGAGGCGGATCCGGCAGCAGCTGCACGACATCAACTCGGAAGACTCCATCAACCAGCGCCTGCAACAGCTGCGGCAGACCAATCTCAGATTGCAGAAGCAACTCAAGCAACACCAGGAGCTCGAACGCAGGCTGCAATTCGATGCGCTTCACGACCCACTGACCCAGCTGCCCAACCGCGCACTGTTGATGAACCACCTCAACCACGCCATGACCCACTTCCACCGCTACAAGACGCCGGGATTTGCACTCATCTTCGTCGATGTGGAGCACTTCAAGCAGGTCAATGACACCCTGGGCCATAGCGCTGGCGATCAGTTGCTCAAAGAGATGAGTCGCCGTCTGCAAACCTGCATCAGACAAAACGACATGGTGGCCAGACTGGGAGGGGACGAATTCGTCATCTACTTGGACAACAGCAAGGACGAGGAGGATATCAGCCCTGTTCTCAACCGCGTCATCAGCCGCCTCTCCTATCCATTCCGGCTGCAAGGCAATGAGCTGAGCATCACAGTCAGCCTGGGGGTGGCCAGTGTGTCGGAGCAGACTTCAGATATCAGTCAACTGCTGCATCAGGCCGACCTGGCCATGTATCAGGCCAAACGCAACGGTCGCAGCCGCATCGTCAGCTATTCGGAAGAGTGCTCGGCCCAGACCTGGACCTCACCGGAGGAGATGCTGGCCAGAGCACTGCGAGAGGGGCGCATAGTGCCTTATTTCCAGCCGGTGATCCGGCTAAGGACAGTCGTCTGACAGGGCTGGAGGTGATGGCTCGCTGGATCACGGAGGAGGGTGTACTCAAGGATGCCTTCGACTTCATCCCGCTGGCGGAGCAGTGCGGCCTTATTCAGGAACTGGATTACCAGATACTGCGCCACACCTGCCAACAACTGAAGAACTGGCTGCCCATGTCGGGCCAGAGCAAGTTCAAGGTTGCGATCAACCTCTCCGGCAAGCATCTGGTCAACCACGATCAGATCATGCGACTGGTCGACATTATTGAGAGCGAGGGGATAGCACCGGGTTACCTGATTTTCGAATTCAACGAGCGGGAGCTGTCGCGGCAGGATTCCGACGCCCTCACCTCTTTGCACGAGCTGAGGGCCAAAGGCATTCAGATCAGTCTGGATGATTTTGGCACCGGCTTCTCCTCCCTCAATGCCCTGTTCCACTTCCCGGTGGACTACATCAAGGTGGATGACAGTTTCACCCATCGCATGCTGCAATCACCCAAGGATCTGGCGCTGATCCGCGCCATGCGGGACATCTGCCAGGATCTGGATTTCACTCTGGTAGTCGAAGGGATCGAGAACCAGCAGCAATTGCAGAAGCTGATCGACATGGGCTGCCTGATGGGACAAGGACGCTACATTTCACCACCCATGCCGGGGGCAGATATCACTCCCCTGCTCAGCCAGACCAAGGGGGAACGCGGCTAGCCGTGTCGGCTCAGTCCTTCTTGAACAGCGCTCGCAGGTTGGCGACGCCAACCTGCCCTTTCTGCTGGCGCTCCTCGGCCGTCACCTTCTTCTGATTTTCCCACTCAAGATCGTCCTGGGGCAGCTCCAGCAGAAAGCGGCTCGGCTCGGGCCTTACCGACTCTCCATACTGGCGCCGCTCTTTGCAGAGGGTGAAGGTGAGCTCGGTCTGGGCACGGGTAATGCCCACGTAGGCGAGGCGCCGCTCTTCCTCCACGTTGTCTTCATCGATACTGGTCTGATGGGGCAACAGGCCCTCTTCCATCCCCACCATGAAGACATAGGGGAACTCCAGCCCCTTGGAGGCGTGTAGTGTCATCAGCTGCACCTGATCGGCATCATCCTCCCCCTCGTTGCGCTCCATCATGTCGCGCAAGGTAAGGCGGGTGACCACCTGGGCGAGCGTCATCGACTCTTCCAGCTCATCCCCTTCCAGCATTTCGGTGATCCAGCGGTAGAGGGTGGAGACGTTCTGCATCCGCATCTCGGCCGCTTTGGGGCTGGGTGAGGTTTCGTAGAGCCACTCTTCGTAGTGGATCTCCTTGATCATGTCCCGCACCGCCTCAACCGGGTTGCCCCGCTGCGCCTGCTCGCCTAATCGCACCAGCCAGTTGGTAAATGCTTGTAGTGCACTCAAGCCACGGCCGGAAAGAGACTGTTCCAGCCCCAGCTCGAAGCTGGCCGCAAACAGGCTCTTGCCGCGCTGGTTGGCATACTGACCCAGTTTTTCGAGCGTGGTGGGGCCGATTTCACGGCGCGGCAGGTTGACCACCCGCAGGAAGGCGGTGTCCTCGTCCGGATTCACCAGCAGCTTGAGATAAGCCATGATGTCCTTGATCTCGGTACGGGAGAAGAAAGAGGTACCGCCCGAGATGCGATAGGGGATGCGGTTGGTCATCAGCGCTTTCTCGAAGATGCGCGACTGATGGTTGCCACGATAGAGGATGGCGTAATCCTTGAACCGGGTGCGGTTCATGAACTTGTGCCCCATCAGCTCGGCGGCGATCCGCTCTGCCTCGTGCTCCTCGTTCTTGGCAAACAACACTTTGACCGGCACCCCGTAATCGAGCTCGGAGAAGAGCGCCTTGTCGAACACATGAGGGTTGTTGGCAATCAATATGTTGGCGCATTTCAGAATGCGACCCTTGGAGCGGTAGTTCTGTTCCAGCTTGATGAGCTTGAGGCTCGGAAAGTCTTCGTTAAGCAGCACCAGATTCTGCGGCTTGGCACCGCGCCAGGAGTAGATGGACTGGTCATCGTCCCCTACCACGGTAAAGCGGGCCCGCTCGCCGACGATCTGCTTCACCAGCTCGTACTGGCTGGTGTTGGTGTCCTGGTACTCATCGACCAGCAGGTAGCGGATCTTGTTTTGCCAGCGGGTGCGGACCTCTTCATTGCTCTTGAGCAGCAGGGTCGGCATCACGATAAGGTCATCGAAGTCGAGCGCGTTATAGGCCACCATCTGGCGGTGATAGCGCTCGTAGAGCTGGGCCATCAGCACCTCTTCCGGCCCCTGGGCGATACGCATGGCACGCGCCGGCAGTATGAGGTCGTTTTTCCAGTTGGAGATCTGGCTGATGAGGGCCGACAGCTTGTCCTTGTCGTTATCCAGCTCAGCTTCGGTCAGCTCCTTGAGCAGCGCCAGCTGGTCGGTATCGTCAAAAAGGGAGAAGTTCGCCTTGAGATTCAGACTCTTGTGCTCACGGCGTATGATGTCGAGACCCAGGGTATGGAAGGTGGAGACCATGAGGCCCCGCGCCTCCTTGCGACCCAGAGTCTGGCCGACACGCTCCTTCATCTCCCGCGCCGCCTTGTTGGTGAAGGTGACGGCCGCTATGTTGCGGGCGTTATAGCCACACTGTTGCACCAGGTAGGCGATCTTGTTGGTGATGACGCGCGTCTTGCCCGATCCGGCTCCCGCTAGCACCAGGCAAGGGCCGGAGACAAACTTGACCGCTTCGTTCTGATTGGGGTTGAGCTTCATGGGCCGGATCTCTTGGCTTATGATGAGGGGCGGCATTGTAACAGAAATCAGCGGGCAAGCCGCATCGCTGCGCCACACACCATCAGTCGGCAAGCATCATGCGCCTTGTGTTCGAACGCCATTTTCAGGATCATGGCCGACTTTTCCAGACGATGACGAGGGGAGCATGAATCAGCAAGAGCACACCCAATTGCGCGGCCAGTTTCCGGCCTTGGCGCAGCAGGTCAACGGCCATCCTCTGGTCTATCTGGATAACGCCGCCACCACCCAGAAGCCGCAAGCGGTACTGGATGCGATAGCGCACTACTATCGGGCCGATAACGCCAACGTTCACCGTGCAGCCCATACTCTGAGCGGCCGGGCCACTCGAGCCTTCGAGGCCGCCCGCGAGACAGTCGCCAGGTTCATCCATGCGCCTCACTGTCGCGAGGTGATCTGGACCCGCGGCACAACCGAGGCAATCAACCTGGTGGCCCAAAGCTGGGGAATGAGCGAGCTCAAAGCGGGGGACGAAATCGTACTCAGCACCCTGGAGCACCACGCCAACATAGTCCCTTGGCAGCTGATTGCCCAACGCACCGGCGCGGTGATCCGGGTCATCCCCCTCAATGAGCGGGGCGATCTCGATCTGGCCACCTATCACGCCATGCTGGGGCCACGGACCCGGCTGGTGAGCGTGGCCCATGTATCCAATGCCCTCGGCACCGTCAATCCGGTATCGCAGATAGTAACTGCCGCCAAAGCTGTCGGCGCCCTGACCCTGATCGACGGCGCCCAGGCAGTGGCTCACCTCGAGGTAGATGTTCAGGCCATAGGGTGCGACTTCTATGCTTTTTCCGGTCACAAGCTATATGGCCCGACCGGGATCGGTGTGCTGTGGGGCAGAACCGAACTGCTGGAACGGATGCCGCCATGGCAAGCGGGCGGCGAGATGATCGACAGGGTCAGTTTCAGCGGCACCACCTTCAACGCCCTGCCCTTCAAGTTCGAAGCAGGCACCCCGCACATCGCCGGTGCCATAGGCCTGGCTGCCGCCATCGACTTTTTCATGCAACAAGACAGGATTGCCCTGGTTCACCACGAGCAGGTACTCACCGACCATCTGGTGGCAGGGCTGCGGCAGGTACCGGGCCTGCGTCTTGTCGGTGAACCCGGCCAGCGCGCCGGCGCCGTCTCTTTCTTGCTGGACGACATCCATCCCCAGGATGCCGCCACCCTGCTCGACATGCAGGGCATAGCGCTGCGGGTCGGCCATCACTGCGCCATGCCGTTGATGCAGAGCCTTGGCATCAGCGGTACCATCCGCGCCTCCCTGGCCTGCTACAACAATCAGGACGATGTGAATGCCCTGCTGGCGGCTCTGCGCAAACTCAGTGACTTCTTCTAAGGCAGACAACCCTATGAACAGCCTCGCAACCTATACCCAGATCGGCCTGGAACCCAATGCCGAGGGCATCCGCCAACAATTTGTGGCCGCCCACGGCTGGGAAAACCAGTACAGGCTCATCATCCAGCTCGGCAAGCTGCTGCCCGGCCTGCCTGCCAAATGGCAGCAGGAGGAGTTTCGTCTCAAGGGGTGTGAAAGCCAGGCCTGGCTGAAAGGGGAGCAGGGAGAGGATGACCGTTGGCATTTTGCCTGCGACTCCGATGCCCGCATAGTGCGCGGACTGATCGTCATCGTGCTGGCTGCGCTCAACCACCAATCCGCGGAGGCCATTCAGGCCTTTGATATGGAAGCCTATTTCACCGAACTGGGGCTGGAGAAACACCTGAGCCCGTCACGGGGTAACGGGCTCAGAGCGATCGTGCTGGCGATCCGGGAGCATGCAGTCTAATCCGCCTTGTTCAGTGCTCGATTACGCTTCGCTAATTGACCCTACTTCTTCATTCCCGGCCTCTTTTTCGGCGCGAGCACCCCGCTCGGCAATCTTCTTCAATACCCTGGACGCGGCAACCAACCCAAAGGTTGCCGTCACCGGCGTCACGGCGCCGAAGCCGGAGGCACAATCCATCTTCATGTTGCCATCGCTGGCGGCCTTGGCCTGACAGGTGCCACCATTGCCATCCGGGTAGCTCAACTGCTCGGTTGAAAAGACACACTCCACTCCGAACTTGCGAGCAGGATTCTTGCTGAAATTGTGCAGCCGGCGCAGATCGGAGCGCACCTTGGCTGCCAGCGGATCCTGAATGGTCTTGGCCAAATCGGCCACAGTAATCTGGGTGGGATCCATCTGTCCGCCGGCACCGCCAGCCACTATCACAGGGATCTTGTTGCGCTTGCAGAAGGCAATCAGCGCCACCTTGGCCTTGACCGAGTCGATGGCATCCACCACATAGTCAAACTCCCGCTTGATGTGCTCAGCCTGATTGTCAGGGGTGACGAAGTCATCCACCTCGATCACCTCGCAATCGGGGTTGATGGCGCGGATCCGCTCGGCCATGACTTCCGTCTTGAGGCGGCCGACAGTGCCTTGCATGGCGTGGATCTGGCGATTGGTATTGGTGATGCAGATGTCGTCCATGTCGATCAGGGTGATCTGATTGATGCCGGCGCGGGCCAACGCCTCGGCCGCCCAGGAGCCTACCCCGCCGATCCCCACCACACAGACCTTGGCCTGGCTAAAGGAACGCAGTGCGTTCTGACCATAAAGACGGGCAATGCCCCCGAATCGCTGTAGATATTCTGCTTTCATACCATCACCTTGCTTGAGGGCGGCCATTATAGCGGCAACGACAGCCAGCGGCGAACATCAAGATGCCCCGGAGTGGAGAGTGGAAGAGAAGGTAGGTAATGGTGATCGCTGACTTTGCAGTTGCGGAAATGAAAAAAGCCCAGTCTTTCGAC
>NZ_LSGW01000114.1 GCF_001643305.1 Aeromonas salmonicida subsp. salmonicida | reverse complement strand
ATTCTGTGTAACTGCCCACTCCATTACAAGTTACCGTTCAGGCGTCGAACGTGCATATTCCGGCCGATCATGAACACCGATTCCGGTTCAACGTGAACACCATTTCCGGACCAATGTGAACGCTCATTCCGGCTCAACCTGAACACTTTGCCCCTCCTTTCCGGAAACAGTGTTCAACATCCCGGAATCACTGTTCACATTCACCAGAATCATCCTTAACGCATTGATTTAAAAACCTTTGATACGCTCTCCCTTTTGCCAGGGAAGAGCCTATGTCTGCCAAGAGGATTGCAATGCGTAAAATTCGTGAAGTGCTGCGACTGCGGCTGGAGGCTCAGCTCTCTTTTCGCCAGATCAGTATCTGTACCAAGGTCAGTGTCGGCTCCATCCAGAAACTCCTCAAAAGTGCCCAGGCGCTCGGCCTTAGCTGGCCCCTGCCCACCGAGCTTGATGATGGCCGACTGGCTGCCCTGTTTTATCCGCAGGCCGATACAACCATATCGGCCCGCCATGTCGTGCCGGATTGGCCCTCTGTCCATCAGGAGCTCAAGCGCAAGGGGGTCTCCAAACAGCTGCTCTGGGAGGAGTACACCCAGCGCTATCCCAATAGCTGTTACAGCTACTCCCAGTTCTGCGACCGTTACAAGTCCTGGTGTCAGTTGCAAAAGCGCTCCATGCGCCAGATCCATAAGGCGGGGGAAAAGCTCTTTATCGACTACTGCGGGCCCACGGTGCCCATCGTGTCGCCGACCACGGGTGAGGTCCGTCAGGCACAAGTCTTTGTCGCCGTGCTCGGTGCGTCCAACTACACCTTTGCCGAGGCCACCTGGTCACAGTCACTGCCGGACTGGCTGCAAAGCCATGTCCGTGCCTTTGAGTTTTTCGGCGGGACACCGGCACTGCTGATCCCCGACAACCTCAAGAGCGGTGTCAGCAAGGCTTGCCGATACGATCCCGAGCTCAACCCCAGCTACCAGCAGTTGGCCGAGCACTATCAGGTGGCGGTGATGCCAGCTCGTCCTTACAAGCCCAAGGACAAGGCCAAGGCGGAGGTGGGTGTGCAGATCGTCGAGCGCTGGATCCTGGCCCGTCTACGCCATCAGACCTTCTTCTCGCTTGCCGAACTCAACCAGTGCATCCGTGCCTTGCTGAACGAACTCAACGAGCGTCCGTTCAAGCAACTGCCCGGTAACCGACGTGACGCATTTGAGCAGTTGGACCGCCCGGCACTGGGACCACTGCCGGTGCATCCCTATCGCTATGTCGCCATCAAAACGGTCAAGGTCAACATCGACTATCACGTCAGCTATGAGCAGCACCATTACTCGGTGCCACACCAGTATGTGGGTCAGCAACTGGAGCTCCATGCAGGCGACACACTGCTTCAGGTCTATCACCAGCAACAGCTGGTCGCGAGCCATCCACGTAAAACCATCCCGGGGATGAGCACGCTCCCTGAGCACATGCCGGAACGTCACAGCAAGCAGCAACGCTGGACCCCAGGGCGTCTTAAACAGTGGGCTGCTGACATCGGACCGGGCACCTTGTGCTGGGTTAGCGAACGGCTGGAAGAGAAAGCCCATGTCGAGCAGGCATACCGACTCTGCCTGGGTCTACTGAGTCTTAGTCGAGAGTATCCGCCATCACGGGTCGAGGCTTGCTGCCAGTTGGCTAACCGGGAAGGACTGGTGCGGCTCAAGCAGCTCAAGTCGGTGCTGGCCAGTGGCCGCGACCAACTGCCCGCAAGCCCGCTGAGCTACCCAGAGTTGCCGCAAGAGCACGAGAACATCCGCGGCCCCCAGAGCTTCCACTAAAGAGGATACGCCCCATGACCCAACAAACCCTGACCCGCCTGAGAAACCTGAAACTGACCGGCATGGCGGATGCCGTGCAACAACAACTGGAACAGGCGAGTACCTACGAAGGGCTGCCCTTCATCGAGCGGCTAAGCCTGCTGGTCGAACACGAACAACTGAGCCGGGAGCAGCGTAAGCAAACTCGGCTGGTCAAGCAGGCAAGGCTCAAACTCCAGGCCACGGTGCAGGAGCTGGACTACCAGTCAGCACGCAACCTGGAGCGGTCACAGGTAGCAAACCTGGCCCAAGGAGAGTGGCTGCGCCGGGGCCAGAACCTGCTCATTACCGGCCCCTGTGGCTGTGGAAAAACCTACCTGGCTTGTGCGCTGGGCTACCAAGCCTGTCAGCAAGGGCATAGCACTCGTTACTACCGGCTGCCACGTCTGCTGCTTGAGCTGAGCCAGGCCAAGGTAGATGGCAGTTACGCCAGACTGCTGGGTCAACTGGCAAGGATAGAGCTGCTGATCCTGGATGACTGGGGACTGGAGGCGGTGAATGCCGAACAGCGCAACGCACTGCTGGAGATCATGGATGATCGGTATGGGAAATACTCGACGATAGTGGTCAGTCAGCTGCCAACTGAAGAGTGGTACGCGAGCTTGGGTGACAACACCCTGGCAGATGCGATCCTGGACCGGCTGATGCACAACGCTCACCGGCTGTCACTGAAGGGAGAATCGATGAGGAAGAGGAGAAGTGAGTTGACCCAATCTGAACAGTCGAGTTAGAAACGAGATGACGTGAG
>NZ_LSGW01000113.1 GCF_001643305.1 Aeromonas salmonicida subsp. salmonicida | reverse complement strand
TCATTGATCACCTCAGGTCATGGTGGCGACTGTACCACCTAAAATGGTGTCCGTGATGATTAGACCACTACAAAGGCGCCGGGAGCGGCAGCAAGCAGGAAAGAGAAAGGGAGCCGGTCAGGCTCCCTTTGATGCGGCGATGCAACGATGGCTGCTATGCGTAAGGCGGATACGCAGCCGGATCACTCACGGCTAATGGCATGTGACCCATGCCGCCCCTTATCGATTGGTCGCCGCCTTCATCCCTTCCACAAACTCCTTCAGACGAGTGAGCATATGCTCCGGGTTCTGGTGGTGTGTCTCGATAATCTTCACCACGGCGGAGCCGGAGATGGCACCGGCCGCGCCTGCGGCAATGGCTTCACGTACCTGAGCCGGTTCGCTGATACCAAAGCCGAGCAGGGCGGGGGGGGCATTGAACTCGCGCAGGGTATTGATCAGGCCATCTACCGGCATGCCGGCCTTGGTCTCGGCGCCGGTCACACCGGCGCGGCTCACCAGATAGGTGTAACCACTGCCCAGCTCCGCCACCTGTTTCAGGGTCTCGGCATCGCCATTGGGCGGGGCGATAAAGATGCTGTCGATGCCGAACTTGTCGGCGGCCGCCTTGTAGGGGGCGCACATCTGCACCGGCACGTCGGCGACCAGCACAGAATCCACACCCGCCTGCTGGCACTTCTCATAGAAGCCGTCGATGTGGCGCACATAAACCAGGTTGGCGTAGACCAAGAGGCCAATGGGCAGCTGCGGGTACTTGGCGCGGATGCGGCCGAGCAGCTCGAAGCAGTCGTCCGGGGTTGTGTGGCTCTCGAAGGCGCGCAGGGCGGCACCCTGAATGGTGGGGCCATCCGCTACCGGATCGGAGAAGGGAATGCCGAGCTCGAGGGCATCGGCGCCCCCTGCGACCAGCGCATCAACGATGGCCAGGGAGAGTTCTGGGGTGGGGTCACCCAGCATCACGAATGGTACAAAGGCGCCCTGATTGACCGCATCCAGACGGGAGAAGAGTTGTGCGTAAGGGTTCATGACAAGGTTCCTTCTTTTTCAAAAATGTCTGCCACGGTGAAGATATCTTTGTCGCCACGGCCGGAGAGGTTGACGATCAGCACCAGCTCTTTTTCCGGTTCACTGCGGGCCATCTTGAGGGCGTGAGCCAGCGCGTGGGAGGACTCCAGCGCCGGGATAATCCCCTCGGATTTGGCTAGCTCCTGGAAGGCGTCCAGCGCCTCCTTGTCGGTGATGGAGACATACTCGGCGCGGCCGATGGAAGCCAGATGGGCGTGCTGCGGGCCGACGGAGGGGAAATCCAGCCCCGCCGAGACGGAGTAGGACTCCTGAATTTGCCCCTGCTTGTCCTGCATCAGGTAGGAGTGCATGCCAAAGAAGACCCCCTTGCTGCCGTGACCCAGCGGCGCACCGTGCTCGCCACTCTCGATGCCGTGACCACCCGGCTCGACCCCGATCAGACGCACCTCCTTGTTGTCGATAAAGTCGGCAAACATGCCGATGGCGTTGGAGCCGCCGCCGACACAAGCGATCACCGCATCGGGCAGGCGCTCCTCTTTCTTGAAGCACTGGGCCTTGGCCTCTTCGCCGATCATTTTCTGGAACTCCCGCACGATAGTGGGGAAGGGGTGCGGACCGGCGGCCGTTCCCAGCAGGTAGTGGGCGTTGTCGTAGCTGGCAGCCCAGTCACGCAGCGCCTCGTTGCAGGCATCTTTGAGGGTGGATGAGCCGGAATGCACCGGAATGACGGTGGCACCCATCAGCTTCATGCGAAAGACGTTGGGCTTCTGGCGCTCGCAATCCTTGGCGCCCATATAGACCCGGCACTTGAGGCCGAGCAGGGCGCAGGCCAGTGCGGTGGCGACGCCGTGTTGACCGGCGCCGGTCTCGGCGATGATCTCGGTTTTGCCCATTCGCTTGGCCAGCAGCGCCTGACCCAGCACCTGGTTGGTCTTGTGGGCGCCGCCGTGCAGCAAGTCTTCGCGCTTCAGATAGAGGCGGGTCTTGGTGCCCTTGGTCAGGTTGCGGGTCAGGGTGAGCGGGGTCGGGCGACCGGCATACTCGGTCAGCAGCTCCTGAAATTCGGCGATAAAGGCCGGATCTTCCTGAGCATCGACGAAGGCTTTTTCCAGCTGAAGCAGGGCGGGGATGAGGATTTGGGGCACGTACATGCCGCCAAATTCACCAAAAAACGGGTTGAGCAGGGTCATGGTTTCTTCCTTATACCTTGAATCAAAAAGACATTATTAAATTCGGTGTTATCGCTCTGCGCTTTCAAAGAGGCGAAGGGCACTGTTACAAGCCGCGCAGGGCGCTAAAGGCCGCAGCTAGCTTGTGTGGATCTTTCTGGCCCGGGGCACTCTCCACCCCCGAGTTGAAATCAAGGCCGAGGCAGCCGACCTCTGCCGCCTGCAGGGCATTGTCGGGGTTCAGGCCGCCCGCCAGCATCAGCTTGGCTTTATTCAGATTGGCCAGCATGGCCCAGTCGAACGCCTGACCTGTGCCGCCGCTCTGGCTGCCCACTTTTGTATCCAGCAGCAGGCGATCCGCCGGATAGTCGAGGGCGGGCAGCGGCTCGCCACTCGTGACTCCTATGGCTTTCCAGACCTGGCAGCTCGCCGGCAGCAGCGGACGCAGCGCCTCGATATAGGCGGCATCTTCATCCCCATGCAGTTGCACCGCGGCCAGTCCCAGAGCTTCTACCGTCTGGACTATGGTGGCGGGCATGGCGTTGCGAAATACCCCGACGTAAGAGAGCGGCGCGCCAGCCATCACGGCGCGGGCGGTGGGAATGTCCACATAGCGTGGGCTCTTGGCGACAAAGATGAGGCCGCCGAATACGGCGCCTGCCTGATGGGCGGCGGTGGCATCTTCGGCGCGGGTCAGGCCGCATACCTTGTTCTGGCCCAGCACCAGCTTGCGTACTGCGGCCTCCAGATCCGCTTCCTCCATCAGGGAGGAGCCCACCAGGAAGCCCTTGGCATGGTGGCGAAGGTCGGCCACCTGGGTGCGCTCCTTGATGCCGGATTCGCTGATCACGACCCGGTCGGCGGGAATGTTTCTGGCCAGCTGCTTGGTGCGGTTGAGATCCACACTCAAGTCCCGCAGGTCCCGGTTGTTGATGCCGATGACCGGTGCCCCCAGCGCGATGGCGCGGGCCAGCTCTTCCTCATTGCTCACCTCGGTCAGCACACCCAGGCCCAGCGCTTTGGCGACCGCGAACAGGGCGCGATAGCCCTCGTCGGTGAGCACAGAGAGCATCAGCAGTATGGCGTCAGCCTGATAGTGGCGGGCCAGATAGAGCTGATAGGGGTCAATCATGAAATCCTTGCACAGCACCGGTTGCTGGACGCGGGCGCGCACTCGCGGCAAAAAGGCGAAATCCCCTTGAAAGAACTTCTCGTCGGTCAGCACCGAGATGGCGGTGGCGTATTTGCCATAGATATCGGCGATGGCCTCCGGGCTGAAATCATCGCGGATCAGCCCCTTGGAGGGGGAGGCCTTCTTGCACTCCAGAATAAAGCGGGTGGAACCGGCCTTGAGGGCACCGACGAAATCCCGATCGCTTTGGGTCAGTTCGTTCTTGAAACTTTCAAGAGGCTGGGCCAGCTTGCGGGCGGCAACCCACTCCTGCTTGGCCGCCACGATTTTGCCGAGAATGGTCTGGTTGATGGAAGCCATGTTCAGAAAAGCATGGGGGGCAATGAGGTCTGACATCTCGTTATCCTTGCGAAGCTGGCTATTGCCCTGCGGGCTTTCTTGTTTGGTGCCGTGCTGGTTCGTGGCTGACATCATGCCTCCTGATGGCTCAGGGTGGCGAGGCGGGCGGCGAGCTCGGCCGCCTTGCCGCTCGCCAGCACTGCCAGCACCTCGGCCGCCGCGCTCTTGAGATCCGCGGCCTTGCCCGCCATCAACAGCAGCGGGGCCACGTTGGCTGCGATGGCGGCGTTGTGCGCTGGAGTGCCTTGCCCTGCCAGAATGGCGGCGGTGATGGCACGGTTCTCTTCGGGCTCGCCCCCCTGAATGGCGCTCACCGGATAGGTCTCCAGGCCAAAGTCAGCCGGGGTGATCATGAATTCGCGGATCTCGCCGTCACGGATCTGGGCCACCTGGGTCGGGCCGTGGATGGCAATCTCGTCGAGTCCGGCGCCGTGAACCACCATACCGGTTTTCAGCCCCAGTGCCAGCAGGGTTTCTGCGATGGGGCGCACCAGCTCGGGGGCATAGACCCCCATCAGCTGATAGGTGGGGCGAGCGGGGTTGATGAGCGGCCCCAGCACGTTGAACAGGGTGCGGGTCTTGAGGGCCTGACGCACCGGCATGGCGTGGCGCACCCCTGCGTGGTATTGGGGAGCGAACAAGAAGCAGATGCCGAGTTTGTCCAGGCAATGGCGCGCTTGCGCCGGGCTCATGTCGAGCTTGATGCCCATCTTGTCGAGCAGATCGCTCGAACCCGACTTGCTCGATACCGAGCGGTTGCCGTGCTTGGCCACTTTCAGACCGCAGGCGGCTGCGACCAGTGCCGAGGTGGTGGAGACGTTGATGGTGTTGAGGCCATCGCCACCGGTACCGACGATGTCGCAAAACTCATAATCCGGACGCGGGAAGTCGCGAGCCTCCGCCAGCAACGCCTCGGCGGCGCCGGCGATCTCCTCCGGTGTCTCCCCCTTGATCTTGAGGGCGGTCAATAAACTGGCGAGCACTATGGGATCCACTTCGCCACGAACCACTTGCCCGAAGGCGTCACGGGTGCTTTCACGGCTCAGAGACTGACCCTGATAGAGGGTGTTGAGATGATGATGCATAGGGTCTTCCTTACCGCACACTGCTAACTGGACGGGTGATATGGGCGAGCGCCTGAGTCAGCAGGCGGGCCCCTTCCGAGGTCATGATGGATTCGGGGTGGAACTGGAAGCCCAGCACCCTGTCATCCTGCTGCTCTATGGCCATGGGCATGCCCTGATAGTGGGCAATCACAGTCAGTTCTTCCGGCACATAGGTGGCGACCAGCGAGTGGTAGCGGGCTACCGGCAGCGGGCTCGGCAGACCGGCAAAGGCGCCGTGGCCGTTGTGCTCAATCAGGGATCGCTTGCCGTGGACGATTTCACCCGCCGCGCCGACGGTGCCGCCGTAGGCTTCGCACAGGGCCTGATGACCGAGGCAGATGCCGAGGATGGGCACCTGACCACGGGCCAGCTTGATCAAATCAATCAGGCAACCCGCTTCATGGGGTGCGCCCGGCCCAGGGGAGAGCACCAGTACAGCATCCCCTTCGCAGGCGGCAATTTCGCTCATGATGCGGCTCGCGGGCAGGCTGTTGCGGTAGATCCGCACCGGATAGCCGAGGGAGCGGAACTGGTCGACGAGGTTGTAGGTAAAGGAGTCGAAGTTATCGAGCAGGAAAATGTTAGTCATGGCTCACGTCCTTATGTTGCTCCTGCTGGGCGCTCAGGGCTTGCAGTGAGGTGCCATGGCTGGCGGCGATGGCGGCCAGCACGGCGGCCGCCTTGGCGCGGGTCTCGTCCGCTTCGGCCTGGGGTTTGGAGTCATAGACCACACCGGCACCGGCCTGTACATGGGCCACGCCATCTTTGACAAAGGCGGAGCGAATGACGATGCAGGTATCCATCTCCCCCGCACCGTTGATGTAGCCGACGGCGCCGCCATAGCTGCCACGGCGCTTGCCTTCCACCATGCGAATAAGCTCGCTGGCGCGGATCTTGGGGGCGCCGGTGAGGGTGCCCATGTTCATGCAGGCCTGATAGGCGTGCAGGGCGTCAAGGTCGGCGCGCAAGGTGCCGACCACCTTGGAGACCAGATGCATCACGTGGCTGTAGCGATCCACCTTGAGCAGCTCCTTGACGTAGCGGGTGCCGGGCGCCGAGATGCGGGCGATGTCGTTGCGGCCCAGATCCACCAGCATCAGGTGTTCGGCGACCTCTTTTTCATCTTGACGCAGCTCCAGCTCGATGCGGCCATCCAGATCCCGGTTGATGCTGCCATCCGGGTTCAACCCCCGGCGACGGGTACCGGCGATGGGGTACATCTCGACGTCGCGGCTGGCGGCGCAGAATTTCACCGCGCTCTCCGGTGAGGCGCCAAACAGGGTGAAGTTTTCATCCTGCACGTAGAACATGTAGGGGCTGGGGTTGGTCTGCTTGAGGCGGCGATAGGCGGCCAGCGGGCTCGGGCAGGGCAGGGAGAAGCAGCGGGACGGCACCACCTGGAAGATGTCGCCACGGCGGATAAAGCCCTTGAGCTTCTCCACCTCGGCGCAGAACTGTTTGTCGCTCTTGTCCACGCTCATGCCGCCGGTCAGGGCCGCAGTGGCTTGCGCCGGGATCCGGGCTTGCTGGCAGGCCAGTTTGAAGTCGGTGAGTCGCTCGGTGAGACGAGCATATCTGTCGTCCACATGGCTCTCGTCGCTGTCGCCGCCAAAGATGCAGGCCAGCAACTGGGTGGATCGCTCGATATGGTCGATGGTGATCAGGGTCTCGGCCACATAGAAGCAGTAGTCGGGGCAGTTGTTGCTCCCCTCCGGCACCTCTGGCAGATCTTCAAAGGAGGCGATCAGGTCGTAGGCGAAGCTGCCCGCCATAAACAGCGCTTCTTTACCCAGTTGGCACTGCAGCTCTTGTTGCAGGGTGCGCAGCACGTCCAGCACGCTGCTCCCCTTGAGGCGAGAGTCTTCATCCTGTTCCCGATCGGAGGCGGGGAAGTCGAGCTGCAACTCGCCATCCACCAGCGTCTGGCTGATGACGGCGGGCAGACGCTCGGCCAGCAGGCTCTGCAACTGGGCGCCGTTGTCGTTCAGGGTGCGAACTCGCACAGTGCGACCCCGGCATTCGATGCGCAGGCAGGCATCGACCAGCAGCAGGCTCTGCTTGCCCGCCTTGGAGTCGATCTCCACCGATTCCAGCAGCAGGTTGTTGGGGCGCCCCTGGCAGAGCTGGGTGTAGAGCGCCAGCGGGTCGGCCACATAGGGGGCATTGAGCTTGAGGGTATCGAATTCACCCAGGGGCAAGCGAGTCGTATTGACGGTCATAGTGCGTTCCCTTGCGTGTGATGCGTTTTACCGATGTTCATGACGTTGAATACCTTGAAAAAATGCCTTGGAAATTACGTTGGTTTTGCAGCTTCAGTAGGGTTGCCATCGCCATGTCAGTGTTCTTGTCTGAATTCTCGGTTTCATCACAGGTCCATTTGCCGGATAATAAAAAAGCCCGCTGGGGTCAGCGGGCTTTTTCTTTGGGTTCTTAATTTGCTGTCAGATTACAGATACAGCAACGACCACACGCCCGCATGTCAGGGAGTGTGCCACCACCAGATGGTCAGGATGGAAGTCGTTTGCATGATAAAGTCCTGTAAAAAGATGTTTGCAATGAAGTGCCTACAGAAAACGATAAAGCCGCGGCCAAGTCAAGTCGCTTTTTTGCCTATCTATCCCGATGGGGACCTGACCATGAGAGCGGAATAACCTGATGAGATTCGATCTTCACTGTCATACCACAGCCTCCGACGGCGTGCTGAGCCCCGCCGATCTGGTGCGTCGTGCCGCCGAAAAACAGGTCGAGGTGTTAGCAGTCACTGACCACGATACCCTTGACGGGCTTGATGAGGTGCGTCGTACCATCGAAGCCGAGCAACTGCCGCTGCGACTGGTAAGCGGGGTCGAGATCTCCACCGGCTGGGAGCACCACGAGATCCATGTGGTGGCGCTGGGGGTGGATGAAAAAAATCCGCAGCTGGTGGCGTTTTTGGCGGGTCAACGGGCTCGCCGCGAGACGCGCGCGCTGGAAATAGGGCGCCGTCTGGAGAAGTGCCTCATCCCCGGCACCTATGAAGAGGCCAAGGCGCTGGCCGGTGATGCTGCCGTGACCCGGGCCCATTTTGCCCGTGTGCTGGTGGCGCGCGGTGTGGCCGACAACATGCAGAAGGTATTCAAAAAGTACCTGAGCCGTGGCAATAAAGGGTATGCCCCGGCTGAATGGCCCGAGATGAGCGAGGCCATCACCGCCATTCACGCCGCCGGTGGGTTGGCGGTACTGGCTCACCCCAGCCGTTACGATCTCACCGCCAAGTGGATCAAGCGGCTGCTGGTGGCCTTCAAGGCGGCCGGTGGCGATGCCATGGAGGTGTCACTTCCCCAGCAGAGTCCGCAGGAGCGGGCCAACCTGGGCCAGTGGGCCAAGGATCACGACCTCTATATTTCGGTGGGGTCTGATTTTCATTTTCCGTCCAGCTGGACCGAGTTGGGCCGCCACCTCTGGCTGCCAAAAGAAGGCATGCCGCTCTGGCTGGCCTATCCGGACCACTTTGGTCTCACCACCGAGCAGCACGCTACCCTGCTGGCCAATCGCTAGCACAGGGTCTACCGGTTGGCCCTCTGTTGCATGGGAGGGTAAACCGGCGTCAAACAGGTTAAGGTAGCGTCATGGGTCTGGAACCCGTGACCATACGAGCGGGCAGGCATTGCCGCCCCCATTGCGAGAACGAGCTATGAGTCAGCATTTTTACGTACACCCGGAAAACCCCCAGGCCCGTCTGATCGGTCAGGCGGTGCAGATCATCCAGAACGGCGGCGTCATTGCCTATCCGACTGATTCCGGCTATGCGCTCGGTTGCCAGATGGGTGACAAGGGCGCGCTGGAGCGCATCTGCCGCATCCGTCGCATTGACCCCACCCACGACTTCACCCTGGTGTGCCGGGATCTCTCCGAGATATCTACCTATGCCAAGGTGGACAACACGGCGTTTCGTCTGGTCAAGGGCAACACACCTGGGCCCTACACCTTCATCTTCAAGGCGACCAAGGAAGTGCCGCGCCGCCTGATGAACGAGAAGAAGAAGACCATCGGCATCCGGGTGCCGGCCAACAACATAGCGCTGGCTCTGCTGGAAGCGCTCGGTGAGCCGCTGCTCTCCACCACACTGATCCTGCCGGGTTCAGAGATGGCGGAGTTTGATCCGGAAGAGATCTTCGACAAGCTGGGCAAACAGCTGGATCTGGTGGTCAACGGTGGCTATCTGGGCGAGCAGCCCACCACAGTGGTGGACTTCTCCGACGACGAGACAGTGCTGCGTCGTCGTGGTGCCGGGGATCCCACGCCGTTTGAGTGATACTGCCGACCCGGCACCTGTGATGGCCACGCCAGCACAGGTCACCATGGGGGAGGGGCTTGCCCCATCCCCCATCGCGAAAGTGCTGGGGCAGCCCTATCATGAGCTGCCCCAGGATCTGTTTATTCCGCCCGATGCGCTGGAAGTGTTTCTCGATACCTTCGAGGGGCCCCTCGATCTGCTGCTCTATCTCATTCGGCGTCAGCAGCTGGATATCCTGAACCTGCCAATCCTGCAGATCACCGCCCAGTACATGGAGTACGTGGAGCTGATGCAGGGGCTCAATCTGGAGCTGGCGGCTGAATATCTGCTGATGGCGGCCTGGCTCGCGGAGATCAAATCCCGTCTTTTGCTGCCCAAGGCCCCCGAGCTTGAGGACGAAGAAGAGGGAGAAGATCCCCGCGTCACCCTTATTCGTCGATTGCAAGAATATGAGCGCTTCAAGGTGGGGGGCGAGCGCCTCAATGCCTTGCCACGAGTGGAGCGGGAGATTTATATCGCCGCCGCCCTGCCGCCGGATTTCGGCTCTCTCAAGCCACTGACTCCCGATGTTTCACTGGTTGAGCTCGCCCTTTACATGCAAAGTGTGGTAAAACGCGCGACTCATTTCGAACATCACCAGATCCGCCGTGAGCAGATCCCGACCCGGGTGCGCATGGCGGAGATCTTGGCCATGCTCTCTCTGGGCCAGACATTGCGGCTGGAACAGGTACTCAAAATGGAAGAGGGACGCATGGGGGTGCTGGTGACGTTTCTGGCGCTGCTGGAGCTGTGCAAGGAGTCCCTGATCTGGATCCTGCAGGCTGAACCCCTGGGTCCTATCCATTTTGCCCTGGCGAGCCAAGAGGAGACCGGGGAGCGTGGACATGCGCACTGAGTTGTTTTCTTTGTCGCTTCCTCGCAGCCAACTTGCCGGGGGTTGCGTGCATTTCCCGTTGCCCAGCCAGCCCGACGTCGTGAGCAAGGAGGGCAACCGTGGCGCTGCCTGCTGAACGACTCAAGACACTGGTCGAAGCCGCGATTTTTATTGCCGGGCGCCCCTTGACCGTGAGCGAGCTGAAAAGCGGTGTGCTGGCGGATTACCCCGTCACCGGCCGCTATATTCAGCTGCTGCTGGCCGAATTGCGACAGGATTACAGCGAGCGGGGAGTGGAGCTTAAAGAAGTTGCCTCCGGCTGGCGCTTTCAGGCGCGCCAGGAGTATGCCGAGGAGCTCTCAAGGCTCTGGAGCGAACGGGCTCCCCGTTATTCGCGCGCCGTGATGGAGACGCTGACACTGATTGCGTATCGTCAGCCCATCACCCGGGCCGAGATCGAAGCCATCCGCGGGGTGGCGGTGTCGAGCCAGATAGTGAATACCCTGAAAGACCGTGGCTGGGTGCGCAGCGTCGGTCACAAGGAGGTGGTGGGTCGCCCGGAGCTGCTCGCCACCACCCGGGAATTTCTGGATTATTTCAATCTGCAGAGCCTGGAGCAGCTCCCCGAGCTGGATCCTGAACTGCAAACCCCCCTGGCCGTTATGCCGGCTGAGGGCCGTGAAACCTGATCCATGTTGTTGGCATTTGCCAAGGCGTGGGCCAGGTCTCTTAATGATCAAAGTGGTGCCGGATTGCCCTGACGGGATCTGGCACAGTAGTCAACGTTGCCCGTTATGCTGGCGGGCAGCGATCAACAATCAGGTAACCCCGATGAGTGAAAAACTGCAAAAAGTGTTGGCCCGCGCGGGTCACGGCTCCCGTCGTGAGATGGAGGCCCTGATCACCGCAGGTCGGGTCAGTGTGGATGGCAAGGTCGCCACACTGGGAGATCGCGTCGAAGTGAACGCCGTGATCCGTGTCGATGGCCATACGGTCAAGACCCGTGCCGAGGAAGAGATGATCTGCCGTGTGCTGGCGTATCACAAGTCCGAAGGGGAGATGTGTACCCGTCACGATCCGGAAGGTCGTCCGACCGTGTTCGATCGTCTGCCCAAGCTGGACAGCGCCCGCTGGATCGCGGTAGGCCGTCTCGACGTCAATACCTCAGGCCTGTTGCTGTTCACCACAGACGGTGAACTGGCCAACCGCCTGATGCACCCGAGCCACGAAGTGGAGCGCGAATACGCGGTGCGCGTGTTTGGCGAGATCACCGAAGCCATGTTGCAGCGCCTGCGCAAAGGCGTGCAGATGGAAGATGGCATGGCCAAGTTCAACAAGATCAAACCGGCCGGCGGTGAAGGTCTGAACCAGTGGTTCAACGTCACCCTGACCGAAGGTCGCAACCGTGAAGTGCGCCGTCTGTGGGAATCCCAGGAAGTGCAGGTGAGCCGCCTGATGCGGGTGCGCTACGGCGATGTCACCCTGGATCGTGGCATCCCCCGCGGTGGCTGGCAGGAGCTGAAACTGCCGGAAGTGAACTACCTGCGCGGCCTGGTCAACATGCCGCCGGAGACCGAATCCAAGGTCGACCTGCAGCAGGATGGCAAGAGCACCCGTCACAAGCAGGCTGCCCAGATCCGTCGTGCCGTCAAGCGTCACAAGGACATGCAGGGTATGGAGCCGCGCGCACGCAGCACCACGGCCCGTCGCAAGCCGACTTCCTCTACCCGCAACTCGGGTACCGGCAGCAAGTAAGCATTGCGCTGAGCCTCATGGGTTCATGCAAGGAAAGGCCCGCCTCTCAGGCGGGCCTTTTTGTTGCTGCGGTTTGCCGCTTATTATTCCAATCCCCTCCTTGCTGAATTAAACCACCCGGCGGACCCGCTGGGGGAGAGGGGCAAGGTTGCTCTGCCAGAGCGGGCTTGTTAGCCTTTGCGGCACTGATACAGGAGATAATAATGAGCAAGGTATTGGATGAGCTGCTGGCCCTGCTGGCGCTCGAGAAAATCGAGGAGGGCCTGTTTCGGGGCCAGAGCCAGGATCTCGGTCTGCGGGCCGTGTTTGGCGGACAGGTAATGGGGCAGGCCTTGTCAGCCGCCAAACAGACGGTGGCCGCCGATCGTCAGGTGCACAGTTTTCACTCCTACTTCTTGCGCCCCGGTGATGCCAATCGTCCCATCATCTACGATGTGGAGAATATCCGCGACGGTCAGACCGTCTCTACCCGCCGGGTCAAGGCCATCCAGGGTGGCAAGCCCATCTTCTATCTCAACGCCTCGTTCCAGGTCGAGGCCGAAGGGTTCGAGCATCAGATAAGTATGCCGGCGGGGATCACCCCACCCGAGCAGCTCAAGAGCGAACTGGAGCTGGTGCGTCCCTACGAGCATCAGATCCCGCCCGCCCTGCGTGACAAGATCATGTGCGAGAAGCCCATCGAAATTCGCCCTGTGACCCTGGTCGACCCGATCCGTCCGGATGTGCACGAGCCGCTGCGCCATGTCTGGTTCAAGGCCAATGGCCAGATGCCGGATGATCAGCGGGTCCACAAGTACCTGCTGGCCTATGCCTCCGATTTCCACTTCCTGTTTACCGCCCTGCAGCCCCATGGCGTCTCTTACTGGGAGCCGGACATGCAGGTGGCCACCATAGATCACTCCATGTGGTTCCACCGGGACTTCAGGCTGGATGACTGGCTGCTCTACGTGGTGGACAGCCCGAGCGCCAGCGCAGGTCGTGGTCTGGTACGCGGCCAGTTCTTTACCCGCGATGGTGTGCTGGTGGCGAGCACGGCGCAGGAAGGGGTGATCCGCCGACGCGGTTGACCTCAGATGCCAGCCATAAAAAACGGGAGCCAGTGGCTCCCGTTTTGTTTTCCGAACCGGCAGTCAGGCCGTTTCACGCTCGGGGGCAAGCTGTGCTTCCCCACCCTGGGCGAAACGGTCGGCCCACAGGGCGATGACGCCGTCACCGGTGACGTTGCAGGCGGTGCCAAAGCTGTCCTGCGCCAGGTAGAGGGCGATCATCAGGGCGATGGAGGCTTCCCCGAAACCGAGCATGGAGGTGAGCAGACCCAGGGCCGACATGACGCCGCCACCCGGTGCGCCCGGTGCGGCTATCATGATGACGCCCAGCATCATGATGAAGGGCAGCATGGTGCCATAGCCGGGAATGGCCAGGTGCTCGGAGAGGAACATGACGGCGGTGGCGCAGGTCACCAGGGTTATGGTGGAGCCACACAGGTGGATGGTGGCGCACAGGGGCACTGTGAAGTTGGCGATGCCATGGCTCACGCCGTTGTTCTTGCTGGCCTGCAGCGCAACCGGAATGGTGGCGGCGCTGGACATGGTTCCCAATGCGGTGAAGTAGGCGGGCAGCATGTTCTTGATGAGCATAGCGGGTGAGCGACCGAGCGCCAGACCCGTGCCGACGAACAGCACGCTGAGCCAGAACCAGTGCATGACAATGGCCATCACCAGCACCACGCCGAAGGTCTTGAGGGTGGCAAAGACGGTGCCCTCCACCGTCATCTCGACGAAGACACCGGCGATGTAGAACGGCAGCAGCGGGATAATCACCCGGGCCAGCAGGCGGTCTATGATGTCACGGCCCTGATCGGCGACGCGGCGCAGGTCGGTGGCCTCGGTGGCGCTGATGCCGATGCCGAACACGAAGGCGGCGGCCAGGGCAGACATGACCCCGAACAGCGGCGGTATCTCCAGAGTGACGTAGGAGCTGAGCTTGATGGCGGTTTCCGTGGTGGGCTCGGCGGCTGTGGTCAGCAGCGGGATCAGATGGCTTGCCACTGTGAAGGCGAACAGACCTGCCAGTATGGTGGAGCAATAAGAGAGCGCCACCGTCTTGCCCAGCAGCTTGCCGGAGTTCTTCGGCAGGCTGGCGATACCGCTCATGATGAAGAACAGAATGATGAGCGGAATGGTGAAGGTGATCAGCTGACCTATGACTGTCTTGGCCGTAAACAGCAGGCGTGCAACCCATTCCGGGGCGTAGAGACCGAGCAAGAGACCGGCAAGAATACCGGCAACCAGTTTGAGGACAAGTTTCATAAGGAAATCCAGGTGTTAGTGTCTGATTTGTTATTTAATTCTGATTTTAATGCCGCTTTTTAACACAAGTGCCGCATCTTGTCTTCCAACACCTGGTTAACTCAGAGTTAAATATTGTTAGCTGGATGATGAATTGCGGGGGATGGGCCCTTTGAAGCGACGGCGGCGATATTGATTCGTGGTGGGGGTGAGATCGGGTAGCCGGATCAGCAGGGCATGCAGCCAGCGGCCGTGCTTGGCATCCTCGCCGCACCAGCTCTGATGCAGCTCAAATGGCAGGGGGGCGATCAGTTGTTGCAGGCGGGCTTCATCGAGCCGGGTCTGCAGCGGGTATTCGTCCTGTGAGGATGCCACTGGGTTGCCGGATTTTCCCTCGTCATAAGGGAAGGAGCAGTAGAGCGGCGCCCGGGGTTTGAGCAGGCTGGCGAGATGCATCAGGGCGGGGGCAAGCTCCTCCTCGACCAGGCAGGGCAGGGAGCCGCTGGCCCAGATGCCGTCAAAGGGCAGGACGTTGTGCATCTGCTCGAATCGGCAGACACGCACCGGCGCGAGGCCAGCTTCGCCTGGGCCAGGCTGGCATCAATGGCGGTGACCATGAACCCCTGCTGCCGGAAAAAGAGCAGATCCTCGCCCGCTCCGCAGCCCGCTTCCAGCAGATGGGCGCCTGCCGCCAGCTGTTTCAGAAAACGCTGACGTGCTGACAGTGTGCCTGGATCCGCCACAGATGGCAGACTGGAGGAGGCATCATGACTGGGGGAAGCATCATAGTTGGGCAGTGGTGATATGGACATGGCAGGCACCTTCTTTCGGGGGCGCTACTCTAGCAAATTTGGCGGCGCGCTACCAAAGGCTCAGGCAGCGAAATAATACCGCCTGGGTGGACGCTGATCCGTGGCGCTGTGACTACCTCCTGGCTGAGCAAGAAGCTGGACAAGAGCCCGTTGCGCCTTGCCAGCAAGGAATGCGGGCCAGCTCGGGGCCGGCCCATGCAGATCAGGGGCGGCGGGTGGCCGGGCCGTTTGGCAGGGCTATCAGGGTAAACAGGCTGTCGAGCAGGAAATCGGCCTCGCGGGTCAGGTTGATACGCTCAGGGAAGTGCAGCCAGTTGATGATGTAGCCATCCAGTGTGCAGTGCAGCAGGGTGGCGGCGCGCTGGGTATCCAGCGTCTTGGGGAGTTGACCCTGGCGGATGGCATTGGTCAGGGTGATCTCAAGATCCCGGAAAAAGTTGGCGGCCTGGCCGCGCATGTGTTCGCGCAGGGAGATGGCTTCGCCTTCCAGCGATTCCAGATTGAACATGATGGTGAACATCTGCTGATGAGCCGGATTGGTACTGATCTTCACCAGCACCTCCTTGAGGAAGCTGCGCAGCTTGCCGAGGGGATCGGGCTCCTGCTCGGCAACGCAGGCGTCGAGCTTGTGGGAGAGCGGCTGGCACAGCTCCTCCCACAAGGAGACGAACAGCTCTTCTTTATTCTTGAAGTGCCAGTAGATGGCGCCACGGGTCAGGTCGGCGGCCCTGGCAATATCGGTCAGGCTGGTCTTGGCCAAGCCGTGTGAACAGAACAGATTAAGGGCCGTACTCATGATGTGGCAGCGGGTCTGCTGCGCCTCTTCTTTGGTTCTTCTGGCCATCGATATCTGCGCCTTATAAAAGTAAAAAAAGTCACTTACATACATTTATGAATGTATGTATATTGCCTCATCTTTCCGATTTTACCAACAGGGACCTGTAAACCCTGTGGTTATTCATTGACTGACAAAGGTTAAGGTTCTCCATGCATAAACATATTCTCGCACGTTCGGTTGGCCTTGCCCTGCTGGCAGGTGGTCTGCTGGCAGCTTGTGGCGAACAGGGCGGTGCCCAGCAAGGGCCGGGTGACATGCCACCCGCCGCCGTGGATGTGGTGACCCTGCACACGGCACCGCTGCAACTCACCTCTGAGCTGACCGGTCGCAGCGCGCCGCTGCGGGTCGCCGAGGTGCGTCCCCAGGTGAGTGGCATCATTCTCAAGCGTCTGTTTACCGAAGGCAGCGACGTCAAGGCCGGGCAACTGCTCTATCAGATCGACCCTGCGCTTTATCAGGCCAACGAGCAGAGCGCTCGCCTCAAGGCCAAGCGTTATGCCGAACTGGTGAAGGTGAAAGCCATTAGCAGCCAGGAGTATGACGACGCCGATGCCGCCTGGAAGCAGCAACTGGCCGAGATAGGCGCTGCCAAGGCGGCCTTGCAGAGTGCCAACATCAATCTGGCCTATACCCGCATCACGGCCCCCATCAGCGGTCGCATCGGCAAGTCCGCGGTGACCGAGGGTGCCTTGGTGACAGCCCAGCAGGCTGACAGCCTTACCTCCATCCAGCAGCTCGATCCCATGTATGTGGATGTGCGTCAGTCCACCGCCGATCTGCTGCGCCTCAAGCACCAGGTCGCCGCTGGCAAGCTCGTTCAGGACGAGAACAAGGGCGCCAAGGTGCGCTTCCAGCTGGAAGATGGCAGCAGCTACAGCGAAGAGGGCTCATTGCAGTTCTCCGACGTGACTGTGGATGAGACCACCGGCATGGTGACCCTTCGGGTGATAGTGCCGAACCCTCATCAACTGTTGCTGCCCGGTATGTTCATGCGCGCCACTCTGCAAGAGGGCGAGCGTGCAAAAGGGCTGCTGGTGCCGCAAACCGCCGTGACCCGCACCCCCAAGGGGGGAGCTACCGTCATGGTGGTGACGGCGGACAACAAGGTCGAGCTGCGCGATGTGCAGGTGAGCCGTATCGTTGGCAGTGACTGGGTGGTTGAATCCGGTCTCAAGACGGGTGAGCGGTTGATCGTCGCCGGTCTGCAAAAGGTACAACCCGGGGCTGTCGTCGCGCCCACTGAACAGGCGGCCACCGCGCCGTCTGAACAGACCCCGGCCAACAAGTAGGATGGAGTAGTCGCCTCATGGCACGATTTTTCATAGATAGACCCATCTTCGCCTGGGTAATTGCCCTGGTGATCATGCTGGCAGGGAGCCTGGCCATCATAGGCCTGCCGATCGCCCAGTATCCCAGCATTGCACCGCCCGCCGTGGGCATATCTGCAAGCTATCCGGGAGCTTCTGCCAAGACGGTAGAAGACTCTGTGACCCAGATCATCGAGCAGAACATGACGGGGCTGGATCACCTGCTCTATATGTCTTCTCAATCTGATTCCTCCGGCAATGTGTCGGTGACCCTCACCTTCCAGGCGGGGACAGATCCCGATATCGCCCAGGTGCAGGTGCAGAACAAGCTGCAGCAGGCGATGTCGCTGTTGCCGCAAGAGGTTCAGCAGCAGGGGATCCGGGTTCAGAAGACCTCCAGCAGCTTCCTGATGGTGGCGGCCTTCATCTCCGGTGACGGCAGCATGAACAACGATGACCTGGCCGACTATGTGGTGGCCAACATCAAGGAGCCGCTGAGCCGTCTGGACGGGGTAGGGGACATCACACTGTTCGGCAGCCAGTACTCCATGCGTGTCTGGCTCGATCCGAACAAGCTCACCCGGGTACAGATGACCCCGATTGATGTGCAGAACGCCATCAAGGCACAGAATGCCCAGGTGGCGTTTGGCAAGGTGGGGGGCACGCCCTCGGTCGAAAGTCAGCAGTTTACTGCCACCATCATGGGGCAGACCCGTCTCTCTACCGTGGAGGAGTTCAACAATATCCTGCTGCGGGTGAATCAGGACGGCTCCAAGGTACGGTTGCAGGATGTGGCCCGGGTTGAGCTGGCGGGTGAAAACTACGACGCCGATGCGCTCTACAACGGCCAGTCTACCGCGGCGGTTGCCATCAAGCTGGCGACCGGTGCCAACGCCCTCGACACCGCCGAGAAGATCCGCGGCAAGCTGGACGAGCTCTCAGCCTACTTCCCAGCCAACATGAAGGTGGTCTATCCGTACGACACTACCCCCTTCGTGCAGATCTCCATCGAGGAGGTGGTACAGACCCTGATCGAGGCGATCTTCCTGGTGTTCTGCGTTATGTATCTGTTCTTGCAGAACTTCCGTGCCACCCTGATCCCGACCATAGCCGTGCCGGTTGTATTGCTTGGGACCTTTGGCGTCATGTCGGCGTTCGGCTTCTCCATCAATACCCTGACCATGTTCGGTCTGGTGCTGGCCATAGGCCTGCTGGTGGATGATGCCATCGTGGTGGTGGAGAACGTGGAGCGGCTGATGAGCGAGGAGGATCTCTCCCCGCTGGAAGCGACCCGCAAGTCCATGACCCAGATCACCGGTGCCCTGGTGGGGATCGCCCTGGTGCTCTCTGCGGTCTTTGTGCCCATGGCCTTCTTTGGTGGTTCGACCGGTGCCATCTATCGCCAGTTCTCTCTCACCATCGTCTCGGCCATGGTGTTGTCTGTGCTGGTGGCCCTGATCCTGACGCCGGCACTGTGTGCTACCCTGCTCAAGCCCATCAAGCATGGGGAGTTCGGTGCCCAGCGTGGCTTCTTCGGCTGGTTCAACCGGGCCTTTGATTCTGGTGCCAACCGCTACCAGAGCGGTGTGCGCAAGGTGATCAAGCAGGGCGCCCGTTACAGCATCATCTATGTCGCCATGTTGGCGGTGCTGGCCGTGCTGTTTATGCGCATGCCCACCTCCTTCCTGCCGGAAGAGGATCAGGGTGTCATCATGTCCATGGTGCAACTGCCGGTCGGTGCTACCAAGCAGCGCACCGAAGTGGTACTGGCGGACATGCGCGATTACTTCCTGAAAAACGAGAAGGACAACGTCGACTCTGTGCTGACGGTGGCGGGCTTCAGCTTCGCCGGTAGCGGCCAGAACAGCGGCATGGCGTTTATCAAGCTGAAAGACTGGAAAGAGCGCAGCAGCCCGGATCGCAGCGCCAATGCCATCATAGGCCGCGCCATGGGTTATCTGTTCAGCATCAAGGAAGCCCAGGTGTTCGCCTTCAACCTGCCTCCCATTCCTGAACTGGGCACGGCCACCGGCTTTGACTTTTACCTGCAAGATCGCGCAGGACTGGGTCATGACAAGCTGATGGCGGCGCGCAACCAGTTGCTTGGTATGGCGGCGCAGGATCCCAACCTGGTGCGGGTGCGCCCGAACGGGATGGAAGACACGCCCCAGCTCGACGTCAAGATTGACTACGAGAAGGCGCTGGCTCAGGGGCTTTCCATCAGCGACATCAACAGCACCCTCTCTACGGCCTGGGGCTCTTCTTACGTGAACGACTTCGTCGACCGGGGGCGGGTCAAGAAGGTCTACCTGCAGGCGGATGCCCCCTTCCGGATGAATCCGGAAGATCTCAAGCTGTGGTATGTGCGCAACAGCACAGGCCAGATGGTGCCCTTCTCCGCCTTTGCCAGCACTGAGTGGAGCTTCGGCTCGCCCCGTCTGGAACGCTATAATGGCGTCTCGGCGATGGAGATAGTGGGTGAAGCGGCACCAGGCAAGAGTACCGGTGACGCCATGGCAGCCATCGAGCAGATGGTGAAGCAGTTGCCGGAAGGGATAGGTATCGAGTGGACCGGCCTCTCCTTGCAGGAGCGGCAAGCGGGTTCCCAGGCGCCAGCCTTGTACGCCATCTCCCTGCTGGTGGTATTCCTCTGTCTGGCGGCGCTGTACGAGAGCTGGAGCATTCCCTTCTCCGTCATGCTGGTGGTACCGCTCGGGGTCTTGGGGGCCATATTGGCAGCGACCATGCGCGGGCTTGAGAACGACGTCTACTTCCAGGTGGGCTTGCTCACCACCATTGGGCTGTCGGCCAAGAACGCGATACTTATCGTCGAGTTTGCCAAGGAGCTGTACGACAAGGGAATGGGCTTGGGTGAAGCCGTGGTTGAGGCTGCGCGTCTGCGTCCCATCCTGATGACCTCCCTCGCCTTTATCCTGGGTGTACTGCCGCTGGTCATCAGCTCGGGTGCCGGTGCCAGCAGCCGTAACGCCATCGGGACCGGTGTGATGGGGGGGATGATCAGTGCGACCGTGCTGGCCATCTTCTTCGTGCCGCTGTTCTTCGTGCTGGTGACTCGCCACTTCACCAAGCACAATTCACAGGAAGAGCAGGCTGCGCTTGCCAAGGAGACCCATCATGACTAAGACGCTGGTCGCCTTGAGCGTGACACTGCTGCTGGGGGCCTGTTCCATGGCCCCTGACTATCAAAGACCCGAATTGCCACAAGGCGCCTCCTGGCAGAGCAATGAGACAGCAGGGGAGGCGGCCGTCTCCCCCTGGCAGCAACAGTTTCTCGACCCGACGCTGCAAAGGCTCATTGACACTGCACTGGAGAACAACCGGGATCTGCGGATCGCGGCTCTCAACGTCGAGGCGTATGAAGCCAGGTACCGTATTCAGCGGGCGGCGCAACTGCCGACCCTGGCAGCGAACGGCTCGGGCACCCGCCAGCAGGGATCCGACGATCTCAGCAGCACGGGGCAGGGGACTATCAGCAGCCAGTACGATGCCAATCTCGGCATCACTGCCTATGAGCTGGACCTGTTTGGCCGGATCCAGAGCCTGAAAGATCAGGCTCTGGAGACCTACCTTGCCGAGATTGAGACCCGGCGCAGCACCCAGATTGCGCTGATAGCGTCGGTGGCCAATGCCTATCTCACCTTGCTGGCGGATCAGGAGTTGCTGGCGCTGAGCGAGGCGACCTTGTCGACCGAGCAGGAGAGTTATGGCCTGACCGAGCACAAGTATCGGTTGGGGGCCGCCTCCGAGATGGAGCTTGCCCAAGGGCGTACCGCACTGGAAAGCGCCCGGGTCAGCCTGGCCCAGTACCAACGCCAGGTGAAGCAGGATCGCAATGGTCTAGCACTGCTCCTTGGCACCCAGGTTCCTGTGCTGGACAGCCAGCCAGTGACCCTGGCCGAGGTAAAACTGGCGGCGATCCCGGTGGGCGCGCCTTCGAGCTTGCTGCAACAGCGCCCGGATATTCTGGCCGCCGAGCACAGTCTGAAGGCGGCCAATGCCAATATAGGCGCGGCGCGCGCCGCCTTCTTCCCCTCCATCTCGCTCACCGCGACGGCGGGGACGGCCAGCAACCAGCTGAGCGGCCTGTTTGACGGAGGAACTGGCACCTGGTCGTTTATCCCCCAGAGCAACCTGCCCATCTTCGACGGTGGGAAACGTATCGCCGATCTTGATGTGGCTGAAGTGAGTACCCGGCAGGCGGTGGCGAGCTACGAGAAGAGCATCCAGACCGCCTTCAAGGAGGTTGCGGATACCCTGGGTGCCCAGGCGGACTATCAGCAGCAGTTGCGGGCACAGCAGGCTCTGGTCGAAGCCAACCAGACCTATTTCAAGCTGGCGGAGTTCCGTTATGAGCAAGGCGTGGACAGTTACCTGACCCGGCTCGATGCCCAGCGTTCGTTGTTCAGTGCCAAGCAGGGCCTGATCAGCACCCGTCTGGCCCAACTGACCAACCAGGTGGCGCTCTACAAGGCCATAGGTGGTGGTTGGCAAGCCCCAGACACGACGACGGAGCAGCAGTAGCGATTACCTTCCACTTTGGGTTATCGTATAGCCACAGGGCGAACCATCTGGTTCGCCCTGTTTTTTTGAGCAAGATCATATGCATATGGCACCTTGATGACATAATGCGTCGTGCTTTATCGAGTTAGAACCCCTGTTTCCGATGTCCAGGTCATTGAGTAGTATGTGAATTGACGGCAGCACCGCAAAATAGCACTGGAGCTGTGTGCGAAAGACAGAGAGACCCTTTCAGGACCGTACATATTCGTGCTTGTCGCAAGACCTGGTGAGTAAGAAATTCATTTTGCATTTAAGATCAAAGAAGTAGTAACTAAACAAACCGCAACAGTCATTGCCTTGTCTATGCAATACCTTGAGTGGTCATAAAGCGACCATTAATGATGTCACGACTAAAGAGCTGTTCTGAATAGTAGATCAGCGGAGGAAGGGAACTCAGTCCAGTTTGTGCGATCTCATTAGTCGCCAAACAAAACAAG
>NZ_LSGW01000112.1 GCF_001643305.1 Aeromonas salmonicida subsp. salmonicida | reverse complement strand
GCATCAAGGGTGATGGCCAGCGTTGGTGCTGTCACATCCACACTGCCATCATCCGTGGCCGTGCCTGTGTTACCAGCAGGGTCGGTCACGCTGGCGGTTACGTCATAGTCACCGTCCGGCAGGGGAGAGGTCACATCCGTGCTGTAAGTCCCATTCGGCTGAACAGTCGCACTCAAAGTCTGCTGGTTACCATTGGCATCCGTGACCACCAGAGTCACTGTGCTGCCAGAGGCAGCATCCGTGGTTCCTGTGATGGTCGGGGTGGTGTCATTGGTGTTGTCGGGCGCATCCACTGTGATGGATGGAGCCGTGCTGTCCACACTGCCATCATCGGTGGCTGTGGCTGTGTTGCCGGCAGGATCGGTGACATTGGCGGTGACCGTGTAGGAGCCATCTGCCAGCGGAGTGACGACGTCCACACTGAAGGTTCCGTCCGGGTTGACGGTTGTGGTCAGGGTCTGTTGATTGCCATTGGCATCAGTGACCAGCAGGGTCACAGTGCTGCCTGCCGGCGCATCCGTGGTACCAGTCAGGGTCGGGGTGGTGTCATTGGTATTGTCTGGTGCAGAGACGGTGATCACCGGCGGCACCAAGTCGAAGGGATCATCTTCACCCGCGGCCGCATCGCCTGTCACACCGGCGTCCGTCTGGTTGGCGGTATCAAATCCCGCCGCCGCTATGGTGGTATCGCCGGTACGATCTATGGTGACGAAGCCGCCATTGCCACTGGCACCGGCCACACCACCTATGTTGCCACCGCCTGCGGCAGGAGCACCGCCGGCTGCAGCCGCTTCAAACGCCTGGGTCGGGTCGGCCCCGCCCAAAATGGCTTGTTGCAAAGCCGATATCTCATCAGGAGTGCCAGTGGCCACATCCTGGTTCTGGGCCAGCAAAGGCGCCTGAGAGGTTTCATCCTCAGCCTGCTGCTCGTTGGTCGGGCTCAGGGTGAAAGTCTGGTTGCCGCCGTTGAAACTGGCGCCCTCAGGAGTGATCAGCACCGCATCCCTGGGCAGGATATCGCCTTCGGCAAGCTGCTTCTGGCTGCCATCTGCGGCGACCAGGTAAATGTTGCCTTTCAACTGGGTAACAACGACGTCCTGTTCCAATGCGATTTTATGGCTGCTCATGTTCTCTCCTGAATCTCTATTGGCATGGAATATTCCACCGTCTAATGTGCCCGTGAATGACGCCAGAAACCAGTTAGAAAATTCGAATGGATAGACTGATTTGAGGCTAAACCGGCCGGTTAAACAGAAGGGTCAATGACGGAGGCGGTAATAATAAAATCAAGATGATCAATGTGTTGCGTTTTGATGACGGGAGCACATGGTTGTGCCCCCGTCCGGGTCATGCTCAGACACCCGCCCACAACAGGATGGCGAGCAACTGGGGGGAAATGATCCGCAGAAACATCACCAGGGGATAGACGGTGGCATATGACAGGGCACTGGCACCACTGGTAGGGTGCATACCGTTGGCAAATGCCAGGGCGGGAGGATCCGTCATGGAACCTGCCAGCAAGCCGCACAGGGTGAGGTAGCTCATCTTGCCATACAAACGGGCCAGCACACCGACCACCAGCAGCGGGATCAGGGTGATCGCCATGCCGTACATCATCCAGGCTGGACCATCACCGTTGATCAGGGTATCGACAAAGCCGGCACCGGACTTGAAGCCCACCACCGCCAGAAACAGTACTATGCCAATCTCCCGCAGCGCCAGGTTGGCACTCGGCGGCATAAACCAGTAGAGCTTGCCGATGCTGCCAATCCGCGACAGGATCAGCGCCACCACCAGCGGCCCGCCAGCCAGACCCAATTTGAGGGCTGCCGGGAATCCGGGCAGGTAGAACGGGATGGAGCCGAGCAGCACGCCAAGGCCGATGCCGATGAACACCGGCAGCATCTGCATCTGCTGCAGCTTCTGCTGCACGTTGCCCACCACATTGGTTACCGCCTCTATGGCGTCGAGTCGACCCACCAGGTTGAGGATGTCACCAAACTGCAGGCTGGTCTGACTGGTCGGCACCAGCTCGATACCGGCCCGGTTGAGGCGCGAGATGACAACGTCGTATTTCTGCTTGATGTCGAGATCGCGGATCTTCTTGCCAAGTACCTGCTCGTTGGTGACCACCACCCGCTCTACCCGCAGATCGGTGCCGCGAGTCGAGAGCGAGGTTTCCACTTCTTCCCCCAACACCAGAAGTACCTTGTGCAGCGCATGCCGCTCACCCACCAGGTGCAGCAAATCACCTAGCTCGATGCGTGAATCCGACCGGGGTACCATCAGTTCCTCACCGCGCTTGAGGCGGGAACAGATCACATCAGACTCGTCGAGACTCGGGATCTCGCAGAGCATCAAACCATGCATATTGGGGTTGCGCACCGCAATATTGATGGTCTGCAGGCTCTCCTTGGTCTTGCCTGCATGTTGTTCGAACAGGTCGGCTTCTTCGTCGATTTTGATGCGAAAAAACAGGCGCACCAGCCACATGGTCAGCAGGATGCCGCAGATGCCGAACGGATAGGCAACGGCATAGCCCATACCCATCAAGCCGGTCGAGCCGGGATCGGCCCCCAACTCGGCCAGGATCTGCTGACCCGCACCGAGGGAGGGAGTGTTGGTCACGGCGCCGGAGAAGACCCCGAGGATCACTGGCAAGGGTACATCGAACAGTTGATGCAACCCTGCCGCGACCACACAGCCAAGGATCACCAGCAAGGCGGCGAATCCGTTCAGCTTGAGGCCGGAGCTGCGCAGGGAGGAGAAGAAGCCGGGACCGACCTGGATGCCAATGGTGTAGACAAACAGGATGAGACCGAACTCCTGAATGAAGTGCAGGGTTTGCTCATCGAGCGCCAGATCCGACACTCCCGCGAAGTGGCCCACTATGATGCCACCGAACAGCACACCTCCTATTCCCAAGCCAACGCCATAGACCCGCCAGTTTCCCAGCCAGAGCCCCAGCACCGCCACCAGCGACAACATGCTGATGGAAAGCGCGATATCACTCATCGTGTGCATCCTTTCTGAATTGAACTATCCCTAGCTTGTCAGCAAACGCTGACGCCAACTGTGTGATACCGCACGATTTTATCCTTCTTAGCGGCAAAAATACCAATTAAGGGCTAGTCAAGCGATGTAACCATAAATGGCCATAAAGTGACAAACACTGCCACCCAGCACGAACAGATGCCAGATGGCGTGGTTGTAAGGAATGCGCTTGGCCACGTAGAAGATGACCCCCAGGCTGTAGATGAGACCACCGAGCCCGAGCAGCAACAAGCCCTCGCCCTCCAGATGGAGGTAAAGCTGATAGATGACCACCAGCGACAACCAGCCCAGCATCAGATAGGTAAACAGCGACAATTTTTCGAATCGGTGTATGAAGAACAGCTTGAACACCACCCCCGCCAGTGCAAGTCCCCAGATCACCACCATCAGCCCCTGCGCCAGCGGGGTATCGAGCGCCACCAGCAGGAAAGGGGTATAAGTGCCAGCGATCAACAGATAAATGGCGCAGTGATCAAACACCTTGCACCAACGTCTGGCACTTCCCTCCGCCATGCTGTGATAGAGGGTCGAGGCAAGATAGAGCAACACCAGGCTGCCGCCATAGAGGCTATAGCTGATAAGCGCCTGGGTGCCCTGCCCCCAACCCTTGTTCAACAGCAGGATCAAGCCCAGGATCCCGAACACCAGCCCCAAGCCGTGGCTGAGGTAATTGGCCAACTCCTCGCGGGGAGAATAATCCGTCACACTGCTCATAACATACTCCTGCCCAAACTGGGCTCACTCTAGCCGCCGTCATTTCAGAGTACAAGTGTTAGCTTAAATGGAACCTCATCTGATTGGGCCCATCCCCATGATGCGCTCATGGCTGTCACCCGTTTACCTTTGGTGTATGCTCTGCGGCCGATGCCCACGTCGCTGTCGCTGCCACGGCTGCTCACCTCCCGGTGACACCCTGGCAACCTGGTCTGGAGAACCTGATGAAGTTGACTGAACTGTTTGCACTACCGGATCCGGCCTTCGGTCAGGCCATGACGGCCCTGCTGGAGACCTTCCATCACTCGGATGACAGTCAGGCCCCCTACCAGCACGACCACTTCACCCACCAGCTTGATCAATCCCGGATGCCCACTGTCGGCATCTCGATGGATAACTATCTGGCGCGACTGGCAACCCTGGTGCCAGGGGCGTCCCATCTGACCTCCCCGCGCTACATGGGGCACATGACGGCGCCACTGCCCGCCTTCACCGCCGAGTTGTCACGCCTGCTGGTGATGCTCAACCAGAATCCGATGAAAATGGAGTCCTCCCGCCTGCTCAGCTTTCTGGAGCGGGAGGTGCTGGCCAAGTTGCACCGTCTCATCTATCGCGCCGATGATGCTTTTTATAGCGAGCAGATGCATGCCAAGGATGCCGCCCTCGGCGTCATGACCAGCGGCGGCACCATCGCCAACGTCACCGCCCTCTGGCTGGCCCGCAACCGCGCCTGCGGTGACAACCTGTTCGCCCTCTATGAGCAGGGCTATCGCGGCGCCGTGATCCTGGGATCCCGGCTGATGCACTACTCCTTCGACAAGGGGATGGATCTGCTGGGACTGGGCGCGCACAGCGTCTGGCGGCTCGCGACCGACGACCAGAACCGGCTCGACATGGCCGAACTGGAGCAGGCACTCATCCAGTGCAAGGAGCAGAAGTTAAAAGTGCTGGCACTGGTCGGGGTAGCAGGCAGTACCGATTTTGGCTCCATCGATCCCCTGCCCGAGCTGGCGGCCATTGCGGCCCGCGAGCAGATCCACTTCCACGTGGATGCCGCTTGGGGCGGCCCGACCCTGTTTTCGCCCCGCTATCAGGGGCTGCTTGCAGGTATTGAACTAGCCGATACAGTGACCTTGGATGGTCACAAGCAACTGCTGGTACCGCTCGGTACCGGCATGCTGCTCTGCCGCCAGCCGGATCTCATGATGACAGTCAAGCGAGAAGCGCCCTACGCCATCCGTGCCAGCTCCTTTGATCAGGGCCGCTTTACCCTAGAAGGCACCCGTCCCGCCAATGCCCTCTATCTGGACGCGGCCTTCCAGCTGTTTGGCCAACAGGGTTACGCCCGGCTTATCGAGGCCAACTACGACAGAGCCAGATTGATGGCGGATCTCATCAACAAGGATCCCGCCTTCGAGCTGATGTCGGCCCCGGTGATGAACCTGCTCTCCTACCGCTGCATTCCGCCCCATCTGCAGGGCAAAGCGCTCGACGAGGCGGCCAACGACCAGATCAACCAGTTCAACGTCGCCCTGCAAAAAGCCCAGCGGGCCGAGGGGCACAGCTTTGTCTCCCGCACCCAGCGAGCGGTAGGGCGCTATGGTGCCCAGCCGCTCACCCTGCTGCGCGCCGTGCTGCTCAATCCGCTGATTGAGGAGCCCCATATTCGCGAGCTGCTGGCAGACCAACAACGCCTCGGCGCCGACATTGCCCGGCAGTTATTCGGCCAGGCAAGCGGCCGGGAACTGGACGCCAAATGAGCGGTCTTATTCATTTGCCGTTGTCTACCTTGCAGGTAGACTGAACAAAATTTTGAGGTCTATTTTTGAGGGCTATGAGCCAGACATGAAGCAATTTATTGAATTTATTCCACTTATCGTTTTCTTCGCGGTCTACAAGTTCTACGACATCTACACGGCTACCGGCGCCCTGGTCGTCGTGACCGGTCTGCAACTCATATATAGCTGGGTGCGTTACCGCAAAGTCGAGAAGATGCAGCTCTTTACCTTCCTCTTGGTCGGCTTCTTCGGCGGCCTCACCGTCTTCTTCCATGACGACGCCTTCATCAAGTGGAAAGTCACCGTCATCAACATCTTGTTCGCACTGGGCCTGCTCATCAGCCGCTACGGCTTTGGCAAGAACCTCATCAAGCAGATGCTGGCCAAGGAGCTGCAAGCCCCCGATGCCATCTGGGATAGAGTCAATCTTGCCTGGGTTGGCTTCTTTACCGTCTGCGGCCTGCTCAACCTCTATGTGGCCTTCAACCTGCCGCAAGAGATGTGGGTCAATTTCAAAGTGTTCGGTTTGCTCGGCATGACGCTGGTGTTTACGCTGCTGAGCGGTGTCTACCTTTACCGCCACCTGCCGGCCGAGCAGAAAGGCGAACTGAAAAAATAATCGCCATCAAGAAGAAGGATTGTCTCATGTGGTATCTCATCTACTCCGAGGATGTTCCCAACAGCCTGCCCCTGCGCAAACAGGTCCGTCCTGCCCACCTGGCCCGCCTGCAGGCGCTGCAGGATGAGGGACGACTGCTGACTGCAGGCCCCAATCCGACCATAGATGCCGACGATCCGGCCGATGCGGGTTTCTCCGGCAGTACCGTCATCGCTGAATTTGCCAGCCAGGCCGATGCCAAGGCCTGGGCAGATGACGATCCCTATGTGGCAGCCGGTGTCTACGCCAAGGTCACCATCAAGCCCTACAAAAAGGTGTTTTGAGCTCAGGTGGTGGGCGAAAATGCAAAAGGCCGGACAGTGTCCGGCCTTTTCACATCTGTGCTGCCCTTGCTTAAAGGTCGCTCAGGCCCGCGCAACAAACCAGGGGTTGAGAATATCGGGCTTGTTGTAGGCAAGGGGTGACCCATCGAGCTGGGTCACGCTGCCCCCTGCCCCTTCCAGCACGGCCTGCGCCGCTGCCGTATCCCACTCGCAAGTAGGTGCGAGGCGTGGATAGAGCTCGGCGCCCCCTTCGGCAATGATGCAGAACTTGAGAGAGCTGCCCATAGAAACCAGCTCAATCTCGCCCCGCTCTATGTCACCAAAGCGCGCCAGGTAATCTAGGGTGGCCTGGGACAGGTGATTACGGCTGCCCACCACCCGCCATGGCGCCCCTTCCTGATGAGGCAAGGTCTGGATGGCTTCACGCTTGCCATCGGCCACACGCCAGGTACCCATCCCCTTGCCGCCATACCAGAGCCGGTCCAGCACGGGGGCATAGACCAGACCCCACAGCGGCTTGCCATCCTCAATCAGCGCGATATTGACGGTGAACTCGCCGTTGCGGGAGACAAACTCCTTGGTGCCGTCCAACGGGTCCACCAGCCAGTAACGGGACCAGCCATGGCGCAACCCCATCACCTCTGGGGCGGACTCCTCCGAAAGCACAGGAATATCGGGGGTGAGCCCTGTCAACGCCTGCACTATCACCTCATGAGCACCCTTGTCGGCGGCGGTCAGCGGGCTTTCGTCCCCCTTGTACTCCACCGTAAAGGGCTGGCTGTAGATGGCCATGATGATGTCACCGGCAGCGCGGGCGATGGGCTCCAGCTCGGAAATTGCAGGGAAAAACATAGAAAATATATCCTAGTCAAATGGTTAGCACAGTGTACCTATTTTGGATTGGTATGGCTTATAGCTGATTTAGCTGAGTTATTACCCTGTCACTTCTGACAGACAAAAAGTGGCGTAACTCGGCTAATTCTGAATAGTCATTAGACGCAACATAAGGACATGAAGCAATGAACTACAAAATCCTGACCGCCACCCTGCTGCTGAGCTGCCTGCCCCTGCTCAGCCAGCCTTTGCTGGCCGCCGACAAGCCGGCTGCCAAGCCAGCGACCACGGTCACCACCGCCAAGGAGAGTGGCAAGGTGAACCTGAATACGGCCAGTATCAATGAGTTAACTGCCCTCAAGGGGATCGGAGAGAAGAAGGCGCAGGCCATCGTCGATTTTCGTCAGAAACAGGGCAAGTTCACCACGGTTGAACAACTGGCGGATGTCAGCGGCATAGGGCCGGCCACTCTGGAAGCAAATCGGGACATGATCATCGTCAAATAGCCGGTTTGGACTTCTTCCATCATGAGGGCAGCCTGTGGCTGCCCTATTTTTCTTCGGGTATCATGGGGCCACTTTGTATCTCTGGACTCTCTCCATGAAAAAGACACAGCTCGTTGTACGCAAGGCCGTTCTTCCTGTCGCCGGTTTGGGCACCCGTATGCTGCCTGCCACCAAGGCCATCCCCAAAGAGATGCTGCCCGTGGTCGACAAACCGCTGATCCAGTATGTGGTGCGTGAAGCCATCGCTGCCGGCATCAAGGAGATCATCCTGGTGACCCACTCGAGCAAGAACTCCATCGAGAACCACTTCGACAAGAGCTTCGAACTAGAAGCCACCCTGGAGAAGCGGGTCAAGCGGCAGCTGCTGGAGGAGGTGCAACACATCTGCCCCAAAGATGTCACCATCATGCATGTGCGCCAGGGCGAGGCCAAAGGTCTGGGCCATGCCATCTTGTGTGCCCGCCCGCTGATCGGCGACAACCCCTTCGCCGTGCTGCTGCCGGACGTGCTGATCGATGACATGGCCAGCAACCTCAAGCGCGATAACCTGGCAGAAATGGTACACATGTTCGAAGGGGATCAGATCAGCCAGATCATGGTGGAAGCGGTTCCCGACAGCGAAGTGGACAAGTACGGTATCGCCGATATCAAGGGCGAAGCCCTGACCGAGGGCATGTCCCTGCCAATGCAGGCCATCGTCGAGAAGCCGCCCCGTGACGAGGCCCCTTCCAATTTGGCCGTGGTCGGCCGCTACGTGCTGTCAGCCAACATCTGGCCACTGCTGGAGCGCACCCCTGTCGGTGCAGGTGACGAGATCCAACTGACCGACGCCATCGCCATGCTGATGGAACATGAGCAGGTCAACGCCTACTTCATGAAAGGACGCAGCCACGACTGCGGCAGCAAGATGGGTTTCATGAAAGCCAATGTGGAATACGCGGTACGCCATCCGGAACTGAACGGTGAATTCACCGCCTGGCTGAAGCAGTTTGTCAAACAGTTGTAAACGCTGAATATTTAACCTATCTACAGAATAAATAACTGGGCATCGTTCGATGTCCTTTTTCATTTTATAAACAATTATTCAACCATTGATAGATAAAATATCGCTAAATCATAATATTGTAATTTAATCACGCTTGTTCTATAAGGATTAAGGCTTGTTCCTAGCCCTTGCATAAAACTCCTAAAAAAATATAAGACACAGGTGGAAGTTCCAATGAATAATCCGTCCAAAGGGACCTTTTTAGGTCACCCTAAAGGGCTTTTTTTGCTCTTTAGTACCGAACTGTGGGAGAGATTCTCCTATTACGGCATGCGGGCCGTACTCGTTCTCTATCTGACAGACATGACTGCCAACGGCGGTATGGGCTGGACTCAGGCCGATGCCCTCAAGCTCTACGGCATCTATACCGGTCTGGTTTATATCACCCCCATCATAGGTGGCTGGCTGGCAGATACTTTCCTCGGCCAACGCCGCGCCATCCTGATCGGTGCCATCTTCATGGCAGCGGGTCAGTTCACTCTAGCCCTGCCGCATGCCATGTTCCCGGATATGGTCAACAGCGTCTTTTACGCGGGTCTCGGCTTGCTGATCCTGGGTAACGGTCTGTTCAAGCCGAACATCTCCACCATGGTGGGTGACCTTTACAAGGAAGGTGACCACCGTCGTGACGGCGCCTTTACCATCTTCTACATGGGCATCAACCTGGGTTCCCTGCTGGCAGGCGTTATTTGTGGCGCCGCCGCCACTGCCTATGGCTGGCAAGCTGCCTTCGTCAGCGCCGGTATCGGCATGCTGCTCTCTCTGGTAGTGCAGGCCACCATGGCGCAACGCTTCCTCGGGGACATAGGTCGTGTACCGGCCGCCCAGCGCGCAGCCCAGCAACGTTCCAAAGAGCAGAAGGCGCCGCTGACCAAGCAGGAAGTGGATCGCATCAAGGTGATCCTGGTGCTGGGTCTGTTCACCATCATCTTCTGGGCAGGCTTCGAGCAGGCCGGTGGTCTGATGAACCTGTACGCACAGGAATATACCAACCGCATGATCGGCAGCTTCGAAGTGCCGACCGCCTGGTTCCAGTCCTTGAACCCCTTCTTCATCATCACGCTGGCCCCCATAGTCGCAGCCATCTGGATCAAGCTCGGCAACAAAGAGCCGAACTCACCGGTGAAGTTCGCCATGGGTCTGCTGTTCCTGGCCGTGGGCTTCCTGTTCATGATCGGTGCCGTGCTGGAGCAGGGTGGCGATCAGAGCGTCAAGACCTCCATGTTCTGGCTGGTCGGTGCCTACCTGTTCCACACCCTGGGTGAGCTCTGCCTCTCCCCTATCGGTCTCTCCATGGTGACCAAGCTGGCTCCGCTGCGCCTGGCCTCCCTGATGATGGGAGCCTGGTTCGGCTTCGTTGCCCTGGCCAACTATATCTCCGGCTTCGTTGGCTCCTTCGTCGGTGAATCCGGTCCCATCGCCATCTTCGGCGGCATTGCCATCGCGGCCGTGATCAGTGCCCTGATCCTGTTGACCATGGCCAACCGCCTGGTCTACTGGATGCACGGCGCCGAAGGTCCGGCCAAAGAGCCAGAAGAGCACGACAAGAAACTTCAGTCCGCCACCGTCTAACCGGTCAGGATTGTAAAAGACAAACCAGCCATCAGTGATGGCGTACCTGCATATGGAGAGCACTGCCGCTATCGTTGTGAAACTGCAGGTCAAAGGGTTCGTGCCAGCTGCGCTTGTGCAATGGGTAGTGGCTGCTGCGCATCAGACCGAGCGGCAAACCGCCAGCTCGCATCAGCCAGTGTGGTGAGGTCAACCCGGCATTGGCAAATACCAGCCCGTCCTCCTGATCAAACAGCAGAGCCGCCATGGCAAAGGAGTGACGTAGACCGGACTCGATAAGTTGCAGATTGAGGTAGTCGAGCAACCGGTGTGGCTGGGTCAGCAGCAGGCTCTCCTTGTGCTGGAATTGGCGATAGGGGGCATTCATCAGGGAACGCACCAGGGCGCCGCAGAAAGCCGCATCCACCCCGAGGATCGGCAGCTCCATCACCAGTACCAGCAGCTTGTCATCCACCTTGAAGGTATCCGGGATAAACAGGTTGCCCATCCCCTTGAAGGTGACTTGCCAGGGACCCCACTCCTGCAGTGATGGCGGCCTCAACCAAGCCAGCAAGCGAGTGGCGGCTTTGTCGTGATCACGAAAGAAGTCGATGTGATCCATCAGTTCCAGCTGCTGCCCATGACCATAGTTGGCCGTCAAACACTGCTCTATGCTGTGGCGCACTAGGCCATAGTCAGACACCGGCTTGATGAGATAATCACGGGCACCGGCGCGCAGTGCACGCTCGACCGCCTCCATCTTGCTCTGGGCCGAGATGACGATGACGGGAATATGGGGATAGCGGGCAGAGAGACAGGCGATGACCTCATGCCCATCCATGTTGGGCATGTTCAGATCGCACAGCACCACATCGGGGTGATAAATCGCGGCGGCAGAGAGGCCTTCAATCCCGTCTTCGGCCTGAAATACGCACGCCCCGTCATGCTCGAGATAAGTTACCAGAGAGTGGCGAAAAACGGCTTCATCCTCCACCACCAAGATCCGTAATCCGGCTTTTGACATCTTGATAAAGCTCTTATTAGTCAATCAGTTATTTTAGCCTCAAGCCTAGACCATAACTGGCTGGCCTGACCAACATGATGCTTGAACAACGGCATTTTCCTACAGGTTCGATGACCAACTATCTGATAAAAGGTGGGTAATTCCAATCGATGAGCGCAGGCCCGGATTTTCCGGCTTGACGGTTTTCGCACAAAAAACTCACCTGAAGCCCATTCGCCCCACTCTTATTCCCGCCGTAACGTCAGTGGGGAATGCTGACAAATCCCGACCTGACCACTTCTGCGCTCGGCGCGAATTGTATGAGACCCCGCCATGGGGGATAATGCCTCCCACGCCAGCCCCTGAAGAACATCATGACACCAGCCGAATACAGCGCCCTCGCCCATCCCAGATTGTCCCATCCGGCTCGCAGCCTCTATACCTTGCAGCTGCGCAGACTGGTGCTGGAAAATAAGCTGGCCCGTCTCAACTATCCCGAGCTTGGGCGCTCATTGGCAGTGGTTGATCCAAGCGATCCCAGCGGCTTCTGTTTTCAAGTCAACGCCCGCCAACTGACCGAACTGTTCGACGAGCTGATGGAAGCCGGCCTGCTGCAGGTCGAGGCGCAGGCTGACAGTGAGCACTACCATCAGTGTCCGTTCCAGCTACCGCTGCTGACCCAGAAGGTCCGCAGCCCGCTGCCGGAGCGCCCCTTCCAGATGCACCTGCAATGGCGACCGGATGAAGAGCTGCCCGCCCTCGCCCGCCTGTGCGGGGTGATCGATGCCAGCTACAACGAAGAGGATCTGGGGGAGTTCATCGCCTACTGGCTGGGCCGCCCCGAGGTGTTCGACTCCCAGCATCAATGGATGCTCAAGTTCATTCGTGCCCTCAAGACCCGCCGCTACGTCCGTCGCCAACCCATGGAAGCGAAAGGCTACCAGCAGGTCACGTCAGCCCCGGCGGAGGCAGGACCGAGCAAGCGGGCACAACAGATGATCGAAGAGGCCAAACGGCTGGCCCATGGTCAGAAACTGGAACAGGCGCCACAGCAGGAGCCGGATAATGATTGATAGCGGCCCCTGCCTGCAGGCAAAATCAACCCCTTGCAAACCCATCCCTGACCCAGCAGAAGGAGCATTCCATGACTGACCCGCAAGATCCCCTGCGCCAGGAGCTGGAAGAGATCGAAGCCAAGCGCAAAAGAATCGCCAAGGCCAAACAGGACCACCGGGTGCACGATACCGAGCTGAGCCAGCACGTGGGCGGCCTGCTTGAGCGCATTCGCCGTCTGCAGGCCCAGACCGGTGGCAGCCAGTACGACTACGAGACTCTGCGCAAGGAGTACGACGCCAAGGCCAACGCCGAGGTACGCGAACTGCAGAAGGCGGCTCGCCAGGAGCGGATCCAGAAGCTCATCGCCCAAGCGGATCTCAACCCGGACTGGGTATTCGAGAAGATGGATGCCACCGATCCGGCGCTGCAGTACCCCATGGAGACGGCCCGCTACTTCATCAGCGGTTTCGAGCACTGGGAGAAGAGCGGTGGCGGCTGCATGCTCATCTATGGCGACTATGGCACCGGCAAATCGACCCTGGCAGGCGCCGTGGCCCATGAACTGATCGCCCTGCACCAGAAATCGGTGATCTTTCAGCAGTGGGCCTCCATAGTGGATCGCCTCTTCTTCAACGTGATCCAGGATCAGGAGGAGCGCAATCAGTACCGCCGCGCTCTGGAAGAGGTCGACCTGCTGATCATCGACGAGGTGTCCGCCAATCGTGCCAAGATGGCGGAGAGTCAGTCCAGCTTCCTCGGCCACCTGCTACGTCGCCGGCGCAACCTCTCCAAAAGCGTCATCATCATCACCAACCACAGCCCCCAGAGCCTGCATCAGGCCATTGGTGATTTCAGCTTCGAGGCAATCAAGGCGTTCAACCCGGTGGATATCCAACTGAGCGGCCCCAGTCGTCGCCCCAACATAGGCCACTACAACGGCTGATCTCCACGCGAGCCCGTGCCAGCTGGCCGGGCTCGCAGTGCCTCCCTGCTTACCCGCCACCAAATAAAAACAACTCTCATTTACAGAGCAATGCCAACCCTCTAGGCTAACCCTTTCGCCAAAGGGAGCAGAACCATGCCAACCACACTTATCTTCGGAGCCAGCCGCGGGCTGGGCCGCGCCTTCACTCATTGTGCTTTGAGCCAGGGTCACAGAGTCGTGGCCCTGGTCCGTAACCCAGAGATGGCCGCAGAGCTGCGTACATTGGGGGTCGAGGTCGTTGAGGGTGACGCCCTCGACCTAGAGGCAGTGGCACAAGCTTGCAGGCTGGCTGGCCACGAAGCCGGAGTGGTCTCGCCCCTCGGCAGTTTCCGCCAACCGGAACCCGTCGACTATTTGGGTAATCGCCATGTGATCGACGAGATGGAACAAGCCGGGCTGACACGCCTGCTGCTGGTCACCTCGCTCGGTTGCGGTGACAGCTGGCAATACCTGCCAGAGCGGGCGCGGGCTGCCTTCGGTCATGAGGTGCGCTTGAAGAGTCTGGCCGAGAGCTGGCTGCAAAGTAGCGCACTGAGCTGGACCATATTGCGCCCGGCGGGCTTGCAGGACGGTGACGCCACCGGACAGGCGGAACTGAGTCAGGGGAAAGAGATGCACGGCCTGGTACGACGCCAGGATGTGGCCGCACAGGGATTGCGCCTGCTTGTCGATGGGACGGCGCAAGGGAATATCTACGCCATCAGTGACCCCACACTGCAACGCGGTTAATCCTGCCAGCCAATTAAAAAAACGGTCAGCCTCAGCTGACCGTTTCCATATCGGGCAGGGTTCAATTGACGGCAGGCACGGACCGCTGGCGCCATGCCAGCACCCGGCAAGCGAGACCGCCGTTGAGCAATGCCAGTCCCCACAACTGCCACCAGTAGCGGGAAACCTGGTCAAAATCGGCGCCCATCTGGTTGAGACGCAAGAAGCCCTCGATGGCCGGGGTACTCGGCACCCACTGGGCCAGCCAGTTGAGCGGGGTCGGGATCAACTCCAGCGGCCAGATGAAACCCGCCAGGAAAACCAGCGGCATGGAGGAGAGCAGCACCACCTGGGTTGGCAAATCCCGCCGCGTAAACAGGGCGCCCAGCAGCACCCCCAGCCAGGTAGTCGCCAGCAGGAACGGCAGAGTGAACAACCACAGCGCGGCCGGCTCTGCGGTACGCACTATGTTGTAGTGATCGAAGCAGAAGCCGAAAAAGTAGGACACGGGCAGCACGAAGAGCCCGCCCACCACCAGGGTTCTGGCCAGCAACAGGGCCAGCACAGGGGCACGCTGCCAATAACCATGCTCACCGCGCCCACTGCGTTGATTCTGGGTCGCCCCCAAGATCCCCGTCCCCATCAGCAACACCTGGTGCAAGATCAGCACGAACACAGCCGGCACCACATAGTTCACATAACCCATGGTGGGATTGAACACGGGCAGCACGTTGAGTGCCACGGCATTCCAGCCCATGGCGGCCTGGGGCAAGGCCTCCCCATGGCTCAGCAGCCGGGCGACCTTCACCTGCGCAGCGAGCGAGCCACCGGCCTGGGCGAGGCCCTCGGCGATGGTGCCGTAAACCAGAAAGTAGGAGGCATCACCGGCGTAGCCCAGAGTGACGCTCTTGCCCTGCATCAGATCCCGATAAAAATGGCGAGGGATGTGCAGGATACCGCGGCCCTTGCCCGTCAGCAGCAGATGACGCGCCTCATCCAGACTGGCCGCCCGCGCCACCAGTTTCACCTGGGGGGTGGCATCGGCCATGAACTCCAGCTGGCGAGAGAGCTGACTGCCATCTTCGTTGACCACCACCACCGCCTCTTCCCGCGGCAACTGGTGCAGGTAAGGTTGCGGATAGAGGAAGGAGTAGAAGAGTACCCCGCCAAACAGGGTCAGCATGATGGCCCTGTCGGCCAACAGGGTGCGCAGTTCCAGCCGCAGCAGATCCCAGAAACCTAGCATTGTTCCGGCTCCTTGTCGGCTGTCTGACGCGCAAGATCGGCCTGTTGCTTGTAACGACGAGCAACCAGCAGCAACGGCAGTAAAAACAGCAGCAGGGCGCCGAACTGGGGCAAGGCGGGACCGAGCGGCTGTCCGTAGTTGGTCTGCCCTATCTGCAGCTCCACATAGTGGGAGATGGGCAAGAGATTTCGCCAGAACTGGGCAAAATCGCCCATGGCACTGACCGGGAAAGTTACCCCCATAAAGGCAAATCCCGGCGCTGTATAGGCGCCCGCCAGCGACAAGGCGCGGGCCGGATCCCGGATCATCCCGTAAAAGAAGGCTCCCATGCTGACGCAGGCGGCCGAGGCGAGCCCAAGACCCAGTGTCAGCACCAGCCAGCTGCCTTGCATGGGATAACCAAACGCCTTGAACAGCAGCAGGCTCCACACCAGGCCCCAAGCCCACCCAATCAATACATGAGGCAACAAAATGGGCCAGAGGCCGAACCAGACCCCTTGAGTAGTCCAGTCCAGTCCCAATCGATCGGTGCGAGCCAGGGCATTGATCCCGTAGAGCACCACCAGTATCTGCCATACCGCAGGCAGCAGGGCGCTCAGCAGAAACTGGGCATAGCTGGAGTTGATGTTGTAAAGCGCCGTCACCTGGCTGCTGATAGGCACGGATTGCCCCACGGCACCGGACAGTACCTTGCCATCGGCCATGGCTGCGAGCACGCCCACCTGACCATTGAGAGTGCCGACCACCTGGGCCAGCGCCGAGTTGACCAGCTTGGCAATCAGGATGAACTGGCCATTGTTGAACACTGTCACCTGGGGTTGGGTCCCCTGGCGGGCATCCCGCTCCAGATGATGAGGGATCACCACCAGGGCGTAGATCTCCCCCCCTCGCAGGGCGCGAGCCCCCTCATCGATGGAATCAAACTGACCCGTGAGGCGCAGGCCGGCGGAACCATCAAGCGAAAATGCCAGCTGACGGGAGAGGACACTCCGATCCAGATCCACCAGACCTACCTTGAGATCCCGCGCCAACCCGGCCGAGAAGATCCAGCAGAGGATACCCATCAGCAAGAGGGGAACCCAGCTCATCAGGGCACGACCGAAGGGGTCCTGCCACAATCGCCGCCATTCATGTCTCATCAGAGTTCGACCAGCACACTCATGCCAACCCGCAGACCGTCAACCGGCTGCAAGGGGCGCGCCTCCACCTGGAAGCTCTTCATGTCGAAGCCCTGACGGGTATCGGTGGCACGCCAGGTGGCAAAATCACCCATCACGGCCACATGAGTGACCTTGAAGCGGACCGTCTGCTCACCCAGACCAGGAATGGTGGCGTCAAACTCGGTACCCAACGCAAAGCGGGGCAGCAAGTCTTCACGCACATGGAACTGGGCCCAGGCATCCCCCATGTCTAGCAGCGTCACCACGGGGAATCCCTGCGGCGCCAGCTCGCCACTGCGCAACAACACCTGGGACACTTCACCTGCGTGGGGGCTGGCGATGCGGGTATCGGCCAGATAAGCCTCCACTTCCGCCACCGAGCCTGCCGCCATATTGGCCTGCTCACGGGCCGCCACCTTGGTCTCTTCCCGTGCCCCTTCCAGGGTCATTTGATATTGCTGCCAGGCCATGCCTTCGCTGTACTTGGCCGCCTGCCAGGCAGTCCAGGCCTCATCGCGCTTTTGCAGCGGCATGACCCCATCACGGTGCAGACTGGCGATACGCTCGTAAGTCTTGCCACGCAGCTGAGCGGCCGCCTTGGCTTTTTGCCACTGATCCTTGGCTGCAGCGATTTGCTGGGCACGCGCCCCTTTCTCGGCTTCTTCGGCCATGGCCCCGGCCGCAGCCTGACCCGCCTTGGCCTGACTCAGCTTGGCCTCAATCTCGGGGCTGGCCAAAGTGAATACCAGCTGATCCTTGGCCAGCACGTCACCCTTCTTCACCAGCACCTCGTCGATCCGGCCCGCCACCTTGGAAGAAACCGAATACTGCTGCGCCTCTATCTGGCCCTGCAAGCGAACCGGTTCAGGTTGATAGGCAAGCCAGAAGCGCCAGCCCAGCCAAAGAGCGAGCAACACCAATGCCAGTGGCAACAACAGCGGCTTGCCCTGGCTCATCTTCTTCTTGATGGGGGAATGACTCATGAATTCACCTTTATTGCCTGACCATGCTGATATTGATTGAAACTGTTCATCTGACCGGAGAGTGCCAACAGGCGAGCCAGCGAAATCACATATTGATAGGCAGCGGCGGCGCGTTGGGTCTTGACCCCCGCCAGCTGGTTACGGGCATCGACCACATCCAGCGACGTGGACAGCCCCTGACCGAATGCCTTGTCCCGCAGCAGTACGTTCTCCTCGGCCAATGCCTGGGAAGAGGAGAGTGCCTGATACTCTTCCAGCCCCTGCGCCGCCTCGCGCCAGGTCTTCTCGACCAGCAACTCCAGATCCTGACGGGTCTTGGCCTGCAGCAGATTGACCTGCAGCTCGGCGCTCTTGGCTGCCTGCACCGTTTCAGAGCGACCATCCCGACTTACCAGCGGCATACTGACCCCGACGCCAACCAGCCAGTCAGGCGTGGTTTTAGAGGCCAGCGAGTCATCTTCATAGAGGTTGTAGTTACCGAACAGGAACAACTCGGGGGCATATTTGCCCTTCTCAAGCTTGATCAGACCCTGCGCCTGCTCTTTCTTGGCAGCCAGCAGCCTGAGGCCGGGGTGGACCGCCAGGGTCTCCTGTACGAAGGCATCCAGTTGCGGCATGCCCTCATTGATGAAGAGCTGAGTGTTGGGCTCGGCCTGCTTGAGCTTGAGCATGTGGCCCAGCGCCAGCTGGGCTATTTCCAGGCTGCGGCGGGATTTCTGGGTATCGATGCGCGCCCTGTCATAGGCGGATTGGGCAGAGAGGCGCTCGACCTTGGCGATCTGGCCCTGGGCTTCGAGCTTCCTGGCATGATCCAGATGATGGGCCAGCCCCTGCTCTATCTCCTGCTTGGTCTGCACCACCTGCGCGGCCAGCACTACGCCGAAATAGGTCTGGGAGAGGCTCTCGAAGGTGGATTGCTGCTTGAGCACCAGCAGCTGCTGCGCTTCGCTCACCTGAGCCTGACGGATATCCTGCGCCGCATCGATGCGACCACCGGTAAACAGTGGCCACAGCATCTTGACCGAACTGGTCACCACATTCTGCTTGGTCAGGGGAGTCACGAAATCACTGGCGGATAGATTGAGCGCCTGCATGACAGGAGCCAGCACCTTGCCAAATTCCGGATGGCTGGCGATAGGATTGAGATCCATCATGTCGAGCTCCATCGGCTGATCGAGGTGGGTATAGCTGGCCCCCACATCCACCTTGGGCAGATACATGGCCTTGGCAGCCTCGCGCAGTTGCTTGGCTCTATCCACACCGGCCTGTTCTGCCGCCAGTCCGTCATCCTGCTGGATAACCCGACTCCAGGCTTCGCTGAAACTGACCGTCTGTGCCTGGGCTGAGCCCAGCATGGCCCCAAGCAGGCATGGGCAGAGAGATTTGATGAACCTTGACGTCATACATCCCCAATCTGTTTGTAATGAAATTGTTTGGAGCCTTTGCTCGATTCAAGGCCGGTATAATAGCGCAAACCAGTACGAGAGGGGGACAGCCAAATCGTCGAGCCACCCACTCATTTGACCCCGCAGATCCACCCCGACAATATGCCTGATTTTCAAGCACTCCTGAATTTGCAAGCCTTGGCGCGACGTTTTTTTCAGAAAAAAATGGCTGACGCTCAAATACTAACCTTTTCTCCTGACTAAAAAATGCGTAATATACGCCGCCCTAAGCCGATGGTAACCGTGGAATGCAGATAGGTCCCCACACGCTTGAAACACCCTTGATTGTGGCGCCCATGGCCGGTGTAACAGACCGACCATTTCGTGAACTTTGTTTGCGATTGGGTGCCGGCATGGCCGTTTCCGAGATGCTGCTGGCCAACCCGGATGTCTGGGATACCCAGAAAACCAGGATGAGAATGGATCACTCTGCAGAAGGTGGCTTGCGATCGGTCCAGATTGCCGGAGCCGACCCAGAGATGATGGCGTTTGCCGCCCGCTACAACGTGGAGCAGGGCGCTCAGATCGTCGACATCAACATGGGTTGTCCAGCAAAAAAAGTGAACAAGAAGTTGGCAGGTTCCGCCCTGCTGCGCCATCCCGATCTGGTCAGAACTATCTGCCGGGCCGTAGTGGATGCAGTGGATGTGCCTGTTACCTTGAAGATCCGCACAGGATGGGATCCGGATAACCGCAATGGCGAGGAGATCGCCCGAATCGCCGAAGATTGCGGTATCGCGGCCCTCGCCGTGCATGGTCGTACCCGTGCCTGCCTCTACCGGGGTCACGCTGAGTACGACACGATTAAGGCGATTAAGCAGGCCGTATCGATTCCTGTTGTCGCCAATGGCGACATAGACAGCCCGGAGAAGGCCCGGTATGTCCTCGACTATACCGGCGTTGATGCCGTGATGATCGGCCGTGCAGCGCAAGGACGACCCTGGATTTTCCGGGAAATCCGTCATTTTCTTGAGACGGGCACCAAGCTGCCGCCTCCCGAAAGGGAAGAGGTTCGCACCCTGATGAACGAGCATGTAACCAACCTGCATCAGTTTTATGGTGCATATCTGGGAGCGCGCATTGCTCGTAAACACGTGGGCTGGTATCTGGATGAAGAAGAGACGGGCCGAGAATTCCGTAAGCACTTCAATGCCCTGGATTGTGCAGACGCACAACTAGAGGCACTCGAAGCGTATTTCGATGGATTAGGTTAACGCATAACTAAAGAGCCGACCGAATATGTTCGAACAAACCCTGACTTCTGATGCATTGGTAACAACTACTCACAATCACGCTGCCGAGCCGACCCAGCGCCCCCTGCGTGACTCTGTGCAACAGGCCCTGCGTAACTACCTGGCCCAGTTGAACGGTCAGGAAGTGATTGATCTGTACGATATGGTCCTCTCCGAAGTCGAAGCTCCCATGCTGGACGTGATCATGCAATATACCCGCGGTAACCAAACCCGCGCCGCTGTGATGATGGGCATCAACCGTGGCACCCTGCGCAAGAAACTCAAGCGCTACGGCATGAACTGATCTCGGTCAGATCTGCTGCAGTGCAGATGAAGGCGTATTCCAGCAATGGGATACGCCTTTTTCTATGGCTGCCATTTACTCGCTGGCAAGCTTGATGCCCAGCCCTACGAACAAGCCCCCCATCAGACGGTTGAGCCAGCGCCCCAACCGGGCAGGCAAGCTCACCCTGCGGCTCGCATAGGCAGTCGAGAAGGCCAGCAGGTGGCACCAGATCATGCCGTTGAGGTTGAAGATGCAGCCCAGCAGAATGAAGGCCAGCGCCTTCTGTGGCGCATCCGAGGCGATAAACTGGGGCACAAAGGCGAGGAAGAAGAGCGCGACCTTGGGATTGAGCACATTGGTCAGCAACCCCTGCCGAAAGATCCGGCCATAGGAGAGTACAGGCAAGGCCACAGCCGCGTTGGTAGCAGAAGGCGTCTTGGCCCCTTGCCAGAACATGGAAAACCCCAGGTAGACCAGATAGAGCGCCCCCATCAACTTGATGACGGTGAACAGCTCAGCCGAGGTGCTCAGCAAAGCCGACAATCCTAGTGCAGCCGCCAGCACATGCACCATGGTGCCCGTCCCAATCCCCAGCGCAGCCACGGAACCCGCCCGCCAGCCCTGAGAGCCGCTGCGCAGCATGATGAGCAGAGAATCAGGCCCGGGCATCATGTTCAACAGCAAACCAGATACGATAAACAACGCCAGATCGTGGATCCCCAACATACACAGCTCCTTGCTCGTGAAAGAGACAGTCTATGGATCCCATGCCTTTTGTCATCCCCCGTAGCAGCAATAGTGATTATCAACGAAGGGAATAGCAGAAAAGCCTGGTGCACATTAGTGTGAATTGGAACCCGGGCTGAGATGGTATTGAGCAGAGTCCACATCCTGGCTTTCGTTAGCCCCAGCAAGCGACATGAACGGGGATATATAACGCTGGATAGCGCAGCCATCCGGAACAGAACGCGGGAAAATGAACGAGTAAGGGGGCAGAAGGAAAGCATCACCTAGCCATTACAGCCAAGCCCTTGAATTTCAGGGAATAAAAAACCCCGCACGATGAGAGGGGTTCTTCGTGTTGGGTGCCTGGCAGTGTCCTACTCTCACATGGC
>NZ_LSGW01000111.1 GCF_001643305.1 Aeromonas salmonicida subsp. salmonicida | reverse complement strand
TTCGGAACAGCTATTTAGTCCTGCGCCTGCGGTACTGACAGCACGGCTGTTGACGGCCCCTCATCCGCCGGCTCTGGACACAATGGTCAGGGATCGAAATAAATAGGCAAATAAATCAACAGCTCCCCTGCTGAATATATGAACTTACCTGCTGTTTGTATGAAGAATTATGCTGCCAAAAATTTTCTGTGAACCAGCTCCCGCCGCTAAAAAAAGAAGCCTCTACTCTTGGTTGGCACAATAAACAATTTGGCTCGACCCTGTTTATTTAAAAACGCATCACAAAGGAGTGTCATATGTATAAAAAGATGAAGCTGGCGGGAATTATCAGTGCAGTCTTGCTCTCGGGTACTGTTTATTCTGCCGACATGACGGTGGGGTTCTCTCAAATTGGTTCCGAGTCTGGCTGGCGGGCAGCCGAAACCTCGGTGGCCAAGACAGAAGCAGAGAAACGTGACATCACACTGAAAATTGCAGATGCCCAGCAAAAACAGGAGAACCAGATCAAGGCCATTCGCTCATTCATCGCCCAGGGTGTGGATGCCATCTTTATTGCCCCCGTCGTCCAGACTGGTTGGGAACCCGTGCTGCAAGAAGCCAAAGAGGCGGATATTCCCGTCTTCCTGCTGGATCGCAATATTACCGTGAAAGATGACTCGCTCTTCATGACGGGCGTCGCCGCAGACAGCGTGCATGAAGGGGCTGTGGCTGCAGACTGGCTGGTCAGACAACTCGATGGAAAAGCCTGCAATGTCGTTGAGTTACAAGGCACTGTTGGCGCCAGCGTGGCGCTGGATCGCAAAAAAGGCTTCCTCGATACCGTGGCCAAAGTACCCACCATCAAGATCATCCGGACCCAATCAGGCGACTTTACTCGCAGCAAGGGCAAAGAGGTCATGGAGAGCTTTATCAAGGCCGAGAATAATGGCAAGAATATTTGCGCCGTCTATGCCCATAACGACGACATGGCCATTGGTGCCATTCAGGCGATTAAAGAGGCCGGACTGAAACCGGGTAAAGACATCAAAATCATTTCAATTGATGGCGTGCCGGATATATTCAAGGCGATGATCGCCGGTGAAGCCAATGCCTCGGTGGAATTGACACCTAATATGGCAGGCCCCGCCTTTGACGCGCTACTGGCTTATAAAAAAGATGGCAGCCTGCCCCCCAAACACATCAAGACAGCGTCGATTCTGTTCCAGCCTGACAGTGCACAGGCCCAGCTCGACATGAAAAAGAGCATGGGTTACTAAGTCACGCCCGTCGTGAGCCAGTCCTTTTAATAGCCGGCCATATAAGTACAACCTCTTATATGGCCGGCTATACCGGAGTGCCTATTTTCATGCCAGATAACCATCATGAACTCGTATTAAACGCCACCGGGATCTGCAAGACATTTCCCGGGGTTCGCGCGCTGCACCAGGTGGATTTCTCACTGCGTCGGGGAGAGATAATGGCGTTGCTCGGCGAGAATGGGGCGGGCAAATCCACCCTGGTAAAAACCCTCACCGGGGTTTATCAAGGTGATGCGGGTCGCATCGAGCTGGATGGCGCCCTGATAGCCCCCACGGACACGGCCCACGCCCAGCGCTTGGGGATTGGCACCGTCTATCAGGAGGTCAACCTGCTCCCCAATATGTCGGTGACCGACAATCTGTTCATCGGCCATGAACCCCGTCGGTTTGGCCTCATCGATCGGGCCAGCATGTCACGGCAAGCCAGCGCCATCATGGCCAGCCACGGTTTCGAAATGGACGTCTCGCTACCACTGGGACACTACTCGGTCGCCATGCAGCAGATTGTCGCCATCGCAAGGGCCATCTCGTTGTCAGCGAAGATCCTGATCCTGGATGAACCGACGGCGAGCCTGGATACCAGCGAAGTGCAGATGCTGTTTTCCATCATGCGCAGCTTGAGAGACAAGGGCGTCAGCCTGATTTTCATCACCCATTTTCTCGACCAGGTCTACGACATCAGCGATCGCATCACTGTGCTGCGCAATGGCGAGCTGGTCGGCACCCGTGAAACCGCCACACTGCCGCAGCTGGACTTGGTCAAGATGATGCTGGGACGCGAGCTGGCCGAGAATGCGCTCCAGCGTGCGGGCAAAACCCTGCGCAGCAACCACCCCGCAGTGTCATTCAAACACTATGGCAAGAAAGGGGTGATAGCCCCCTTCAGCCTGGACGTCATGCCGGGGGAGATAGTCGGTCTGGCTGGCTTGCTGGGGTCGGGTCGTACCGAAACCGCCGAGCTGATGTTTGGCATTCAGCCCAGTGACAGTGGCGAATGCCGGGTACGCGGCAAGGTCACCTCGATCCGCTCTGCTCGCCAGGCCGCCGCCAGCGGCTTTGGCTTTTGCCCGGAGGATCGCAAGAACGCCGGCATCATCGCCTCGGCCTCGGTGCGAGAGAACATGGTGCTGGCCCTGCAAGCCCAGCGGGGCTGGCTGCATCCCCTGTCACGCAAGGAGCAGGACGAGATCACGGCGCGCTTCATTGAGCAGCTGGCGATCAAGACCCCGGGTCCGGAGCAGCCGATCCAGTTCTTGTCAGGGGGCAACCAGCAGAAGGTGCTGCTGGCCCGCTGGCTGCTGACCAAACCGCAGTTTCTGATCCTGGACGAACCCACCCGGGGCATAGATGTGGGGGCCCATGCCGAGATCATCCGCCTGATCGAATCACTCTGTGCCAATGGCCTGGCGCTGCTGGTCATCTCATCGGAGCTGGAGGAGCTGGTGAGTTATGCCGATCGGGTGATCGTATTGCGAGACAGAAAACAGGTGGCAGAGCTGGCGACCGATGCGCTGTCTGTCCCTGCCATCATGAATGCCATTGCCATGTGAGGCCTGATATGACGTCATCCATACTACCCATCCCCATCCGGCGAGCGCGGGCCAGCCGGTATTTGCCCACAGGCACGGCGCAATGCGGGGCCCTGCTCTGCGTGCTGCTCATCAACGCCCTGGTCGCCGACAATTTTTTCGCCATCCATATTCAGGATGGCCGCCTGTTTGGCAGCCTGATCGACATTCTCAACCGCTGCGCCCCTGTGGCCCTGCTCTCCCTTGGCATGACACTGGTGATTGCCACTGGCGGCATCGACCTGTCGGTGGGTGCCGTGATGGCAATCAGCGGCGCAACCATGGCAAGCATGGCCACCGGCGACCACAGCATTCCCGTCATTCTGTGCTCCGTGCTCGGGGTCGGGCTCTTATGCGGCTTGTGGAATGGGGTGCTGGTCGCCGTCTTCAAGATCCAGCCCATAGTGGCAACCCTGATCCTGATGGTGGCGGGTCGCGGTATCGCCCAGCTCATCACGCAGGGGCAGATCATCACCTTCAACAACGAGGCCCTGGCCTGGCTCGGCAGCGGGTCACTCTTTTATCTTCCTACCCCTGTCATCATCACCCTGGGGGCGGCGCTGCTCATCTGGTTGTTGACCAAGCGCACCGCGCTCGGGCTCTTCATCGAAGCCGTGGGGATCAACATCAAGGCGGCCAACAATGCCGGCCTCAATACTCCCATGGTGGTGATCGCCACCTATCTGCTGAGTGGCATGCTGGCTGCCGTCGCCGGCATGATAGTGGCGGCCGACATCAGGGGAGCGGATGCCAACAATGCCGGCCTCTGGCTGGAAATGGATGCCATCTTGGCGGGGAACCTCGCTGATGGGAGGACGCTTCAACCTCGCACTCTCCCTGGTCGGCATACTGATCATTCAAGGGGTGAACACCGGCATTCTGCTCTCCGGCTATCAGCCCCAGTGGAATCAAATCGTCAAGGCCATGGTGGTGCTGGCGGTGCTCGTCATGCAATCCCCTGCATTCAATCACCTGTTTTCCCGGGGAGCCCGCCATGTTTAAACGCAATCTTCCCTTGATGGTGACCATCATGGTGTTTCTGGTCGGGTATCTGGTGTGCCTTGCCTCCTTTCCCGCTTTTTTATCTACCCGCATCATTTGCAACATACTGACCGACAATGCCTTTCTTGGCATAGTGGCCGTGGGCATGACCTTCGTGATCCTCTCTGGCGGCATCGATCTGTCGGTGGGCGCCGTGATCGCATTTACCGGGGTCTTGCTCGCCAAGTTGATTGGCGATCTGGGGGTAAGCCCCTATCTGGCCATCCCCCTGGTCATGATGCTGGGAGCCAGTTTTGGTGCCCTCATGGGCTGGCTGATCGATACCCTGAAGATCCCGGCCTTTATCATCACGCTGGCGGGCATGTTCTTTCTGCGGGGGGCAAGCTTCCTCATCTCGGAACAATCCCTGCCCATCGATCATCCGACCTTTACCTACCTGTCGAGTCTGTCATGGAAGATGGCGGGCGGTGGGCGCTTGAGCCTGCTGGCCCTGATCATGCTGGCGGTGGTGTTACTTGGCATGCTGCTCGCCAATCGAACCCGCTTTGGCAACAACGTCTATGCCATCGGCGGCAATGCCACCTCGGCAGCCTTGATGGGGATCTCGGTGCGCCAGACCACTATCCGCATCTATCTGCTTTCCACCACACTGGCGACCCTGGCGGGCATCGTATTTGCGCTCTATACCTCCGCTGGCTATCCGCTCGCCGCTGTCGGGGTCGAGCTCGATGCCATCGCCGCTGTGGTGATTGGCGGCACCTTGCTCAGTGGTGGCGTAGGCACCGTCTTTGGCTCGCTGTTTGGCGTCTTGATCCAGGGATTGATCCAGACCTATATCAACTTCGACGGCACCCTCAGCTCCTGGTGGACCAAGATCATCATAGGCCTGCTGCTGTTTTGCTTTATCGCCCTGCAGCGCATGCTGATCGTATTTTCGGAAAATCGAAAAACCAGCAAACCCGGGCTTTTCAAGCGGCAGGCCTCCATCGAGAGTGCCCCCAGATAATGGCGTGGAGTGAGAACGTATCCCCTTGTTACTCGCTCAGTGCGATGCAATTGCGGCCAGCCAATTTGGCGTGATAGAGGGCGGCATCCGCCTGTTGCACCAGTTCAATGGCTGATTGGGTGGTGGAAGGCTGCAAACTGGCCACCCCGAAACTGACGGTCACTATCCCCAGCGGCGAGTCAGCCCGTGGCAAGGCCAGCGTCAGGATGAGACGGTGAAGATGCTGCGCCGTGGCAAACGCCGCCTGCATGTTCATGTTGGGCAACAGGATGACGAACTCCTCACCGCCGTAGCGGGCCACCAGCTCCCCTGCCCTGCGCCCGGACTGTGACAACGCCTGGGCCAGCGCCCGCAGACAACTGTCCCCGGCAAGATGACCATAGTGATCGTTGAACTGCTTGAAGTGATCGATGTCGAGCATGATCAAGGCCAGTGGCATGCCGCTGCGCAACCCGCGGTTCCACTCCTGCAGCAGAATGTGATCGAACAGGCGTCGATTGCCTATGCTGGTCAGGGCATCTGTGTTACTCAGGATTTCCAACTGCCGGTTGGCTTCGGCCAACTCATGAGTGCGGATCTCAATGATGCGTTCAAGTTCGAGGTTGCGCTCGCACAAGCGCGCCACGGGATAGACTTCGGTATCCTGCGCCAACCCGTAAGGAAGCGAGATCCCGCTATGGGCGATTTTCCACTCGCCCTCTTCGTGGCGGAAGATCAACACCAGCCTGGCCGTCTCCCGCGACAAGATATGGTCAGGTATGGGCAGGTGAATGTGGAAAAAACCGGTCGCGACGACCACATCCTCTGCCAAATCTTGCAATGACAGATCCAGCATTTCGATATGGATCCGCTCGGGGATTTGTGCGAAATCTTTGCGAGTGATGCGTATCCACTCTTCCCGATCGGTGACAAGCTGGTCACTACTGCCTGCATAGCCACTGAAATTGTCACTAAACCGGGTAACAAGACGAACATCACGTGCCGAATACATTTCTATGTATTCATCAAACAATGAACGAATAAGACGCTGACGTTCCACCCGCATAAACTTGCTCCGATCACGGCACTGGGCCACCGCCTTAAATATGACAGGTGAAACGGAACCCGACTAGCCAAGCGACCGTGGCCAGATCTCATAATGAGCAAATCATCAAATATCAAACTTGACATCAAATCCAAATGCGTCTCTAAAAGAGACATCACGATTCAATTAGCGCCAAATTCATTCACTGGAGCCGGGCTAGCAGACTCGAGGATCCCAGCGCGCCCACCCGTACTACGCAGTCAAAGCCTTCGCGCACCAGATCGACCCACCCTACGTCGTTGAAGCAATCGGCCACCACCTGACACCCTTCATCACCACCGGATGGCAGGAAAAATCACGGAAAAATGCAGCATGAATAGATATAAGAATGCTCCCGGAGCAGGAGCATAAATTCAACGTTCGGCCTCGCTATCAAACTGACCAAGACATATTTACATGGTGATCAGCGTGCCCTTTTCGACCAGTGGAAGATCACATAACAAGATCTGCCCCGGGGCATATTTTGGGGCCAAGTCATTGGATTAGGCAACTTGGATAGTGACTGTCACAGCCTTATTTCAAGCGCAGATCATTTTTGACAGAGGTGACACCGTTGACACCTTTGGCGACAACAACTGCTTTATTGATATTGGCGCTGTCTTTAACAAAGCCACTCAACTGTACGACACCTTTAAAGGTCTCTACATTGATCTCGGCTGATTTCAGGTCCGGATCATTGAAGATAGCCGTGACAACCTTGGTGGTAATCACTGAGTCATCCAAGTATTCACCTGTGCCTGCTTTATTTTTAGTTGATGCACAACCTACCGCAGTGACCAGAACGGCGATAGCCAACAGAATTGAAAAGCGATTTGTAGTTTTCATTTAATGTTTACTCCAAATAGTGTTAAACATTTCAAATTAAAAACTGAAATGTATGCTTCATTAGAACATGGTGTCTGTGAGTGCCAGAACTCTGTATAGCGTTACTGTGAATAACGATAACCACACACTCACGCTTGTCGAGCCAAGCAGCCAGCACCTTATTGATTGGCATGCTAAATTATAATTTACGGCTATATCATCTTGTCGTCTGTGCGCTAACGAACATAACGGCTCAGTTAACTGACCACCATATTCATAATGTGACATCTAAAATTGGTTAACGTTAGTATATTCACCAGCGTACACGTCAGATTATGTCATAGCACTCGACGACCTTGAATAATACGAAGTAAAACAACAACTACCGCGATAACAAGCAGCACATGAATGAAACCACCAAGGGTGGTGGCTGTTACCAGACCAACAGCCCAAAGCAGAAGCATCACTATAGCAAGGGTATATAGCATATACTCTCCTAAATAATGGGTTGTGATTGCTCATGAATTATAATAACCATGTTTAAGCAAGCATATATTCATGAGCATGAATATAACATGTGGCCATTCTGCCATGTGTTATTGACGATGTGACATGTCTTTGTTTTTCTGTTCTGGCTGACCAAACAGTCGTGACACCAGCAAAAACATATCTATTCCCGACGCCAAACTTGACGTCACTCTGCCGGTTGTGACTGGCGCGCCTCGCCTTTGCGGTCCCTCATAACCAAGCATAAAACCCGTGCAGGCAGCAGAACAAAGCACAAGAGGATGAGTGAGCCTCGTTTGCAGTGTCTGTTTCATGAGATGGGACAGCCCGACTATCGTCAACTGACGGGACTGCAGTCGCTGCCGCAAGATGGCAATCTTCTCCCGGCGCGAGCCCTGAACAAGGGGGCGGGTGTGACACGCTACAGGCAGCTTCATAAAGGCGCTCCAGGCATGGTTGAGGACTCGTCTGATGGCACGGGTGCATTGCTGGTCGCCACCGCATCGATACATATATTCTGCTGATAACGACGATACCGTATCATGACCCCGCCAATGGCGAGTCCATTGCCCACACTGATGATGAATAAGGCGCTACTCGTAGCCATTCCCTGCTCGAGTAACCAACATAGTGAGGCCGCAGCCAACATCAACCATAAGCTGACTAATAAAAAAGCCCCGACCAGACCACAGACAAGCATGCCAATCAGGCTGCTGATTGCCTGTTGTACTTCCAGCCTGAATAACTGCAATCGCTCTTGCAGTTGTTCACCAAGCAGTCCAAAAACCGAGGTCGCTAGGCTGGTAATTGACACCGACTCCGTCGGTGTCAATTCTGCATCAGGAATGGGCGCACTCTCTGTGGTTCGCTCCGTGTTCATTAACGCTTCTTCAGTAACCAACCCACTAAAAATCCGGCAGAAATGGCAATGCCGAGCGCCATGAGCGGCTTGTCATTAATTTGTGTACGGCACTGGTCGAACAGTTTTATTTTCATTTCTCGCAGATTATCACTTTTCTGTTCAATGGATTCGGCAACATTCATAGCAACGTCAGCTAATTTATCTACCGTTTGATGGGAGCGTTCGCTCAAATTATCCAACGCAGGATGAACTGTCTTGGATGCACTGTCGACAGCGTCATGTAACTTCTTGCTGGTATCATCAACCGATTCAGAAACACTTTCGCCTGACATGACTTGCTTTTGTTCACTCATCATTACTCTCCCGTTCAATATGACAAAGGGCGGATGAAATAATCACGATCCGACCTGACAGCATGATACTTGGTGAAAGGACACCGGCCATGAATTAACACATTACCTGGCGGTGTTACATAAGACACGGGTCAACGCAGGAGTGAATGGATAAACACTATTCAGGGAGGCTCTTTTCAGCCCGCCACCTCCCTGTCACTACGCTATGAAAATTGACTGTAAATATATTCCTTGTCACTCAAAATCATAATCCTGCCAATCAGGCTAGTCTGTACGGTAGAGCACATAAAATGCCCTTGTTTAGTCCTCATCACGTATATATATTTCTCTATGTGCGATAGCGCACATACGGAAGGTAAACAATCTGTGAATATGATAGGCTGGTGAAAGTTTTGTTTAACATTTGGAATATGTATGACTGATAATTATCATCCCCAGCAGAATCACCTGCTGGCTGCGCTATCAGCTGACACATATAGCAGATTGCATCCCCATCTTGAGTTGATGAACTTTCCTTTAGGCATGGTGCTTTATGAATCAGGTGATACGCTTCACCATGTTTATTTTCCTCTCGACTGCATCGTTTCACTCTTGTACGTGATGAAAAGCGGTGCATCTGCTGAAATTGCCGTCGTCGGTAATGAAGGATTGATCGGTGTCGCACTGTTTATGGGCGGAGAAAGCACCACTAATCGTGCCATTGTGCAAAGTGCTGGTTACGCCTACCGCATGAAAGGACAGCTGTTGAAGACCGAGTTCAATGTCCACGGCGATTTGTTGCATCTGATGCTGCGTTACACTCAGTCCTTGTTGACTCAGATGGCACAAACGGCAGTTTGCAATCGGCATCACTCCATTGATCAGCAACTGTGCCGCTGGCTGTTGCTATCGCTGGACAGATTGCCCAGCAACCAGTTGACGATGACTCAGGAATTGATTGCCAATATGCTGGGTGTTCGCCGTGAAGGCGTCACTGAGGCGGCAGGGAAACTGCAAAAACTGGGAGTCATCGAATATCGTCGGGGCCAAATCACGGTGCTGGATCGTCCCAAACTCGAGCGATTAAGCTGTGAATGCTACTCGGTGGTGAAGAAAGAAACCGAACGCCTGCTCCCCTATATGCACTCGTCAACCAAGTCAGTGCCAATACCCAAGCCCCTTGAGCGCGTCACTCACAGCGGCTGACGACTGGGCCAGACGTGCATAAGGTTGTCTGGCGCCTGGGAGGGCTTTTTTAGTCCTTCATAACGGCTGCAATAGGCATGGGCGCAGATACCTTGCGTCTTGGCAAGTGAGCCAGAAACACATGAGATAACCCAGGCTAGCGCGACACACCCCAAGGAGAGCGCTGGCTTTACGCTCCGACATCCCCTTTATGCCGAGCATGACTCGGCTGTTGTTATGTAATGAAGGTTCCCTCGACACAACCTGCGTCACGCTGTATTGGCTGTGTTTGACATGGAAGAAGAACATCACCACATGACACCAGATAAAAAAACGCCCTTCACAGAAGGGCGTTTTGGTTGAGGCATGTCGGTAATTAGATGCGGACCGGCTCTTTTTTCTTCTGCAGAGCGAAGAACTCTTGCGCTTCCTGATGCGGATCCTTCCCGCCAGCTTTCGCTGCCAGCTTCAGGTTGCAGTGCGCCTTGATCATCTCAACAACAGAGAGCGATTGCAGATGCACACGGTAGGACTCTTTGTCCTTCAGCGTGATGAAAAGGACTTTTTCCTTTTCGATATCGACGGTGATCTCCATCCCCATCGGCAGGCCATAGAGGAACAGGCCGGTTTCTTTGGACTGGACCCCGAACAGGATGTTGTATTGATAGGTAGTCTTGTGGGCTGTCGTGTGCTCCCAGAAAATCCAGGCATCATTCTTTTGTTCATCCAGGCCGGTGAACGCACTCGCGATGGACTCGGTCAGTTTTTGCTTCGGCGCTGCACCAAGCACGACCCCCAACACCTTGCTCAATATCTCCAGCACCTTGTCTACCATCAACTGGACGGCGGAGTTGGATTGTTCGACCACTTGATCGGTGAAGTTGATCACCGCCATTTCAGGATGCTTTTTGATGAGGTTTATGGCTGTTTGCACATCAAAGCGGAGTGACTTCTTGTCATCAGTGGGCACCAGCGCCTGCTGGAAAACCTGCGCCATCGCAAACGCCTGGGGGGCAATGTTGGGATCCGTGATGGAGAAGATCTCGTTGAAGTTAATCTGGTCCGCACTCGCACTCGCACTCAGCGAAACATAGATGTTTCGAGTCACAACGTTCTTCACTTTATCAACTGTGGTATTCATTGATTCGTCCTTGTGTTGTCTTGTGATTGCTTACTGTGGTGTTCAACGGCCAGTAAGGCATACCTCAATGGGACTGATGGGAGGACAGAGACACACAGCAGGAGGCCACAGGAAGACGCAGGGGATCGCCTATGTGTTAGCAATGCGATGGCTTGGGGTAGTCGAAGGAGAGGAGCAGGCAGACGCTCAGATGGTGACAGGAAGAGGACGGTGAGGCAACAGGCTGGCTGGATAACTAAGGGGGGATGGGGGAAATCAGCGCGGCTTGATTACTCAAGATGCCCTTACAGATTTTTTGCAGAATTTATCGACGGGGTAAAATTACGCGAAGAGTCATGTCAAAATCAGCAATCTATAGATTCATAAGAGGATGCCGCAGTGGCTAAAGAAAGAACCACGCTGGAACAAGCAATGGAAGCTGATTCATTGTATGAGACCGCGATTACACGTTGGGTTGAGCAACAACCGGAGTTGGCAGCTAAAGCAAAGCAGATTATGGATGATGTGACCGGCTGCTTTGAACCGGAAGTGGCAGAAGTGCTAATAAAAATGCGTTCTCTTCCTTCGGGAGAGTTTATGGATTGGTACAACAAACAGCATTGTGTGACCACACCATTAACTCAGTGGTATCTGATCGTAAGAGGGTTCAGCTCTCCTCTAAGTTATAACGAAGAAAAGCGGACATGGCATAGAACCCCCTATAAGGGCACTGTTTATCATTCTGTCAGCTCGGCAGAGTGCGTATTGCCGTCTATTGAACGTTATTCAGCAAGAATTGCAAAGGTCGTTATTGATGGATGCGGGTTGTCTCTATCTTACCTTCCTGCATCTGTTGAAAGAGGACCTGACTGATCATGAGCTGAGTAAAGCCAATCTGGGACACGTTCTGATACCGGATACCCTCGAAGATTTAGCTAGATGGTTCCGGCTCGACTTTCTCTACGAAGCTGGGCGATTCTATGCGTAGGAGATTGCGATCATTCATGAGGCTGTAGAAGAGTTTCCTGTTTTTCGAGCCTGTAAATAATTCTGTGTAACTGCCCACTCCATTACAGGTGACCGTTCAGGCGATCACCGTGCATATTCCGGCCGATCATGAACACCGATTCCGGTTCAACGTGAACACCATTTCCGGACCAATGTGAACGCTCATTCCGGCTCAACCTGAACACTTTGCCCCTTCGGTCTC
>NZ_LSGW01000110.1 GCF_001643305.1 Aeromonas salmonicida subsp. salmonicida | reverse complement strand
CGGAACAGCTATTTAGGGTGTCGTGTTCTGCCATCCAGGGGAGCATCGTTGTCAAAGGTATCCAAGTGTCACGGAGGTGCCCGACAGGGCGTGTCGACTTGGATTTTCACGACAGAGGGGGGCACGGGTAAGCAGAGTTGGCATTGGTGGCCGAGCTTTTGCATTTTCCCCGGCCCACTTGGACGGGGGCAGCAACGCCGATAATGCGAGCGGGGTCCTGCTTTAGATTGATAAACGGGTTGCTCTGCGTGCGCAAGGTTCAGTGACGACTGCAAATAACGGTGGTTCTCCGGCCTCTCTCACTATCTGAGGAAGCACCGAGACCGATCACCATTCGATGCCAAAACTCGCCCCGTAATGCGCAAAAATGGGGGACTCGCGCAGGCTCCGGTTGTCGGAGGCCATGCCCCGCATGAAGTGCTGGGGTGGTGTCCTATCCACGTTGGGGTAGAGTAACTATTGCCCCCTCCCTCCCCTGTGAGAAGGACTGTGTGGCATTGCTGATCTGGGCCATGGTGTTTGGGCTCGATGGCGTTGCCCATGTCTGTGGCTCCTGCTTCTTTGCTTCAGGAACGGGCTTGGCTATCTCCTCTTGCCTGCCTAGCTGGGCCTCGTTCAGCTGCCTTGTCGGGTTGGTACAGCCGGACTCCCTCCGGGCAGTCAGTGTTAGATTTTTGTTTGTCTTTTCATCCCCATAACTACCTTGCCATGTGTTGATGCCCCACGGGCACAGCCCGTATACCCCGGCATACCACTCTCCTCAGCCACGCAGAGAACCTCGGCCTCTCCAGAGACAGCCACATCCGTCACGCCGGAAAACTCGCCAGCCCCGAGGTAAAGGGCTGGCGAGTTAGGCAACGATGCCACTGGGCTACTCCCTGCATTCGCTTGCTTATCCTGCCCGTTGCAACGCAAGCGGCTCCACTTTGACAACACCTGGAGAGATCAACGCTTGCTCCACACAGTTCGCCACTTGTGCGCTGGTATGGCGCAATCTGCTGGCATGTAGGTGGGCATACCGTTGGCTGGATTGGCTGCTGGAATGACCCAGCTGCGCCTGCACGTCATACAAGGTGCCACCGCTGGAGACAATCAACGCAGCTACCGAATGGCGGCAGGTATGAATACATACTTGCCCTTCGATTTGTGCTCGTTTCAGCATCCGGTTAAATGGCTTGGTGACGTTGTTCAACGGCTGCCCCGGCTTCTGCCCTGGGAACAGGTAGGCGTTTCCCGCTATCACCGGCGTATCCTGCAAAACCTGCATTGCCATGTGATTCATATGCAGGATCCGGCTCTTGCCGTTCTTGGTGTGCGGGATAAACAGCGTCTGATGCACCTTGTCGATATGCTCCCATTTGGCCAACCTCAACTCATCTTTGCGCAGGCCCGTCAGCAACAGCAATTTCACGTACTGCCCTGCATAGCGGTTCTCATCAGCATCCGCTGCCATGAACAAACGCCGGATCTCAGCCTTATCGAGGAATCGGGTTCGCTGGTTGTTCTCGGGGAGCGTCTTCAGATAGACCAATGGATGTTGCTCCAGATACCCCATCCGCACACTCCACGTCAGGATGGCCTTGAGCAAGGTGGTGATCCGGTTGTTGGTCGCTGGCTTGCACTGGCTCATCAAGCTGGTTTGCAATGCTTGCCCTTGCTCCAAATTGATTTCCGACAACAGCCGAGAGCCCATCGGCGGTTGCAGGTGATCCCGGAACCGCTGCTCGTCGTTCTGCCAAGAGCGTTTATGGTGTTTGGCATAAGGCAGGTAATGCAGCTGGAACAGCTCATACAACGTGAGCTCTTGCCGTTTATCTTCCTTCAGTTGCTTGGGGTCGATGCCTTGTGACAGCAGCCGTTTATACTCCGTGGCAATCTCTCTGGCCGTGTTCAGGTCTACGTCTGGAAAGCGACCTATGGCAATAGCCCGCTTGCGGCCATGCCACAGATACCGCATCAGGAACTTCTTGTTGCCCTCCCCTTTCCCCACCAAGCATTTGAGCCCCGAGATCTGAGTGTCGCTGTATTCGGCCTCCGTAGATTTTGCATTTGCGGGGTTGGGCGGTAGTGCTTCGATCGCTTTCTGGGTGAAGCGAAAACGAGATGGGAGATCTGACATAGTGGAACTCCTGTTAACTGGGATTGAAGGGGACTGGCATTGCCCCAAGAAAAAACAGCACAGGGAGGTCGGATCCCTGTGCCGGTCTGGTGGTACTGGTTTATCGGTTGGTGGTGATGTTGGTCGCTGATGGTTTACCCACTCGCGGCCAACGGCTTTCCGGTCGATATCCGGTCTTGGGCGTCAGTCTGGCGTCACCGTCAGGGTGAATACGTCCATCTGGGCATAGCAGCAAAAGCTCTGTTGCCAGACGTCAAACCATTCATTCACCTCTGCCAGTGACATTTCACCCATCAACGAATGGGTGTATTCGCCCACGCTGAAATCAAAATCCAACTCTTTGGCCAACTCAGTGCACCAGCCTTGGCCCACATAGGCAAAGTCAGTAACGTAGCGCAGATGCCAGCCGTCATCCCAGCGTTCAAGACGGATCTCGACAGGGTGATAGCCTCCAGTTGTTGCGCTGTAGTCTGGATCTCGATAGTTGAGGGTCAGGGTTGCGGGTGTTGTGCCATCCGGGATCTCGTCTGGGAAATCCTCCAGCGCCGAGCTGATGGCTTGCTCAAGTAGCGTTTGCAGGTCGTGACTTATCCTCACAGGCAAGCCCGTGATAACGAGGGTAGGTTTCATGTTTGGTTCTCTTGAAGTGAAAGGTGGGGATTCGCGTGATGGAATAGAGCGGGCTGTCGACGTGGGTTAGTTGGTGGTGCTGACCTTTGGCAGCTTGGCCTTGAGACTCTCAAACCACTCGGTATGCTTGCCCGTGATCAGATGACCGAACCGCACTTCCGGCGCTGCCTTGGTCAATTCCAGATGGCGCAGTACGGCAGCCAGGAACCCCGCATTATTGCTGCTGCCTTTGAAGTGCCAGATAACCTTGAACAGGCCGGAAGTAAATGCCTTGTCCGACTGTTGCTCATTCAGCAGATCGACGACTTGCGCCAAGCCGAACCACTCCTTGGAACAAAGGCCACCGCCACTACTGCCGGTCAGACGGATCAACAGCTCAGTTTGCTCAGGCTCATGACCGATCTCATAGCCCACAGTGGTAGTTGAGCCTGGCGAGAGCAACATGGCGACACCACTGGTCAAGATAACCTTGGCAGATAGAATGGGTTTATCGCTGGCCTTGTTCTCGGGCTGAGTATTGGTCTGCTGGCTGGCGGCTTGTTTGTTGGTCTTGCTATTCATATTGGGATCCTCAGGTAACTCAGATAGTGGATTTCAGGTAGATGGTGGTGCCCAAGTCGGGCTGTGCCTGTTCAGGTTTTAGAACGAAGGCCAGATGCTGGAATACAGGGAGTGGAGCTGACAGGGCATCGAACGGAGTGCCGTAACCGGAGAAGTGATATGGCTCCCATGTTTCCACTGCTGGGAGTGGCAGCCAGAACACGGCATCTTCTGCGCAGTCGATCAGCTGGATGGTTCCCGCAGCTAACCGCCAGTAGTCGGCGTAGTAACCGTTGTCGTCATCCCGGACTGACTCTCTCGTATGGGATGCTATCGAGATCAATACTTCAGGTGCTTCACTGTGCAGGGACTTGGCCTTAAGCACGGTTGCCTCTTTGACCACGACCAGCAGCACAGGCTGGTTTTCATCTGGCAGGAACTCAGGAACATACATTCCATTCGTGATGACCTCCTGCATCAGCAAGCTCAGCGTTTGCCAGCTGTAGGCATACCCCTTTAGCGTTTCGTGGGAAGCGTATTTTCCTTCTTGAATGAACTCGTCCATGGCTAACCTCCCTCAATCCGCTGGCCCAGTGATATAGCCGATAGCGCCACCGATGATGGTGCCTGCGACGGCTCCAGTGATACCGCCTTTGGCACCGACACCAGCTCCGGTGAGTGCGCCTTTGACTGCCCCCCTGGTGCTGCCCTTAACCGTGAAGTCGATGCTGCCGTCTCTCATTGGCTTGATGCTGATCGCGGCTACTTGTTTGCGCAAAATTTGGTGGATAAACATGCTCATTCCTTTAAATCGTGGATATGAAAAAAGCCCTGAGCGGTTAGCTCAGGGCCTGATGTTCTGGATGAACATGGTTTTAATATATGTTTGAAAATCCGCTTAGACCGGATATCCCCCAGACCCACGCTGAACATATCCAGTCAACTCTGCTGGGGTAACTTTTGACATCAGGGTCACAGTCCACGCTCACTCTTGCCTGCTATTCCTTCTGATTGCGCCTCTCCGGTCTCCCTCCGGTCTTACCATAACCGATACTCTCAGCAGTAAAGACCGGAGCTGGCGACCGGAGAAATGGCCTGACGGCGAACGCTGTTATCTACTCATCCGAGTGACACCATTCACCACAAGCATAGCTTTACCAAGCGGACCAGATATGGACCGGAACTTGTTATGCGTACAGGAATGAGCAGTGAAAATACAGAGATGGGCAGCATCGCCATCTGCAACACCGGGAACATTCATACCCGAATGCAGTTCCCCTTCAACCACTTGCGCAATCGCCCGTTGGCATTGTGGTAGGGAGAAGCGGTATTGAACTGGATCATCCGCCCCAGGGTCCACTGCTCATACCAGGGGCGACCATACAGCTCATCGTCACTGCGCGTCACGATCAGCTCGACGATGCGAGCCCTGGCCGCCATCAGCCGGGCCAGCAGTGCCGGATAGGCCAGCCCCTCATAATCCCGATAGAACTTTTGGGCCAGCCTGCCCAGCTCGTTCCACTTAAAACCCGTCTCGGGAAAATCTACCGGCAAGCCCGCCGCATCCCGCTCTATCCACTTGATCACCAGCTCATTCCAGCCGATGAGGTAGGCCACCAGATTGGCCACGCTCATACTGGTGCCCTTGCTGTGCCCTTCCATGGCCAGCTCCTGTACCCGGTTCTCGGGGACGGCCTGCAACGCCTTGAGCAACTTGCCAAAATTCGTGTCGATGACGAGCAGCAGCTCGGCCTTGTCTTGGGGGATCCCCATCACTTTCCTCCTTCATGCCGGCCACCCAACTGCCCGGTCGGGATTGCCGCCAGCGGCGCCGAGCGCTAAGCTCGCGGCATCTGCAACCGGCGTTCCCACGCCACCACTCCTGTCACAAGCAAGAAAAGCAATGAATCAGCTTATTACCTATATCAAGGCCATCCATCGGCAACCTGGGCAAGCAACCATCACTCATCAGCAGAGTGAGCACTATAGCGAGAATGACGAGAGTGGCACCCTGATCCAACACCAGCAAACCACCTATTGGTTCGCCAATGGGGTCGTCATCTGTCATCAGCGAGAGCAGGACCAGGTCCCCTCAGAACAGCTGTGCGCCGAATGCTGGATAAGCTATCGAGTTGTCACCAGCCACATACCCATCACGCCGCCACGCAAGCTGTTCCACAATCCCTGTCAGGAGGCATTCTGGCTGAAGATGCAGGGCATCACGCCGGCAAGGTGACGTAGTACTGATCCACAGGTGAAACAACAGCAGGGAGGGGGCTTAATAGACTCAACGATCACCGGCAGGCCATCATCTCCATCGACAAACAACAACCGAACCTCTCATGCGAATCTGGTCAGCCGTGAAAAACAGGCAAAGAAAAAGCCCAGCATTGCTGCTGGGCTTTTGTGTTGGCTCCTCCTGCTGGACTTGAACCAGCGACATACGGATTAACAGTCCGCCGTTCTACCGACTGAACTAAGGAGGAATTGTACTTGGTGCCCAGAGACGGAATCGAACCGCCGACACGGGGATTTTCAATCCCCTGCTCTACCGACTGAGCTATCTGGGCAATATATAAATGGTGCCGGCTACCGGAATCGAACTGGTGACCTACTGATTACAAGTCAGTTGCTCTGCCTACTGAGCTAAGCCGGCACACTTAAACCACTGTGCATGAACTAATTTTTTACTTCATGGCACCAAATTTGGTGCCCAGAGACGGAATCGAACCGCCGACACGGGGATTTTCAATCCCCTGCTCTACCGACTGAGCTATCTGGGCGTGGGCGCTATTAAACGGATTTTAAGGCAGGTGGTCAATGGGAAATTTCACTTTTTGTCTCGTTCGTCTCTTTTTTGCGCAACATCATCCATTTCCCCTACTTCTTCCTGTCGACGCTGTGCCTGGCGGCCCCAGACTCTGGGTTCTTCCCCCTTCAACAGACGGGCTATGTTCTCGTGATGGCGGATAAGGATGAGGCAGGAGAGCAGGGAAACCGGCAGTGTGTATTCCGGCTTGATCAGATAGGTAAAGAGTGGGCTAAGCAACACGGTAATGATGGAGGCCAACGAGGAGTAGCCGCTCACCAGCAGCACGACCAGCCAGGTGCCGATGACGGCCCCGCCCATGGTGAAACCGATGGGCATCATGGTGCCGAGTGCCGTCGCCACCCCCTTGCCGCCCCGAAAGTGGAAGAAGATGGGGTACATGTGGCCGAGGCAGGCAGCAACCCCGATAAAGCCGAGGTAGACGGGCTTGATTTGCAGATACCAGGCAAGATAGACAGGCGCCGTGCCCTTGAGCACATCGAGCAGCAAGACCACCAGTGCAGCTACTCGACCGCCGAGACGCAACACATTGGTCGCCCCCGGATTATGGGAGCCATGATCCCGTGGATCCGGCAGACCCGTTATGCGGGAAACCAGCACGGCACTGGACAGCGAGCCGCCCAGGTAGGCCAGAATAATCATCAAAATCGTCAGGGCCGTCATCTTGGTCGTTTTTACCACGATATGAATGGGGTATGATGCGGGCCACATTCTCTGGCTTGGGGTTGCCCAAAGGCGTGTCGCCCAAACCGACCGCGCGGCAAACTGCTTGCCGAGCCTGCATCCCTGCGCTGTCATCACAGCCCATCAAGAGTAAAGAAGAAGTACTGTCATGGACAAGGTGTTTATTCGCGGACTCGAAGTTTTGACCACCATCGGTGTATATGAGTGGGAGAAGGGCATTCGCCAGAAGCTCTGTTTCGACCTCGAAATGGGGTTTGACAACCGTCCCGCCGCTGCAACCGACGATATCAATCTGGCACTGGATTACGCCACCCTCTCTCGCAAGATCTGTGATCACGCCGCCAGCAAGGTGGTGGAGTTGGTCGAAACCATGGCCGAGCAGGTCGCCATGCTGGTACTGGCCGACGAGCGGGTGCAATGGGTCAAGGTCACCCTGACCAAACCGAGTGCTGTCCCCAATGCGGCTGGCGTCGGGGTAGAGATACTGCGCCATCGCACTCCGGCTGCGAGCGCCTGCTGATGACCACCATCTATATCAGCCCGGGCTCCAACCAGATAACAGGGAGCACTGCATGACCCGTATCTACATCAGCCTGGGTTCCAATATCGAGCGGGAGCACCATATCCGCGCCGGTCTCGATGCCCTGCATGCCGAATTTGGCGAGCTCACCGTCTCCCGGGTATTCGAGAGCGAGGCGGTTGGCTTTGCCGGTCGACCCTTCTACAACCTGGTAGTCGGCGCCGACACAGATATGCCGCTGGCCACCCTGTGCCAACGGCTGCGTGCCATGGAGTTTGCCCACGGCCGCGAGCCGGATGCCAAGAAGTTTGCTCCGCGCACCCTGGATCTGGATCTGCTGCTCTATGGCGATCTGGTCTGCGATGTACCGGTCGCGCTACCCCGTGGCGAGATCCTCACCAATGCCTTCGTCCTCTGGCCGCTGGCCGAGCTGGCACCGAGCCTGCACCACCCGGTCGATGGCCGCACGCTGGACGAACTGTGGCAAGGTTATGACAAGGCATCCCAGCGACTCAACCCCATTCCCTTTCACTGGGAAGCGCGCGAGCTGCAGCATCACTGATGCAACAAGGGCACCCTAGGGTGCCCTTGTTGCATCTTGCAAGGCGGCTTATCCGCCATAAGAAAGTGTGATTGGGCACGACCCGCCATGGCTGGCAGGATGGGGCTCGCCACAGGAGACCCCCATGCCGCTCGATACCATTCACGACTTCAACTGCCAGCTACTGGCCCCATTGCCTCACCAGCGCTATCAGCACGAACCCATCCTCGACTACGCCACCGACGAAAGAGTCAGGGCCCGCTTTGGCTGGCAGGCGGTGTTCAGCAAGACGCTGTTTCTCAAGTTCAAGGATGGCCGCTTCGCCCTGCTGCTGACCCATCAAGGGGGACGACTCGACAACAAGGCGGTCAAGGCCGCGCTCGGTGCCAAGCCGTCTATCTGCACCGCCGAGGAGATGCAGGCAGAGATTGGCTGCCTGCCGGGAGCCGTCTGCCCCTTCCTGCCCCGCGCCGATATCCCGCTGCTGGTAGACCCTCAACTGATGGAGCATCACGCCTTCACCTGGACACCGGGCCACCCGGAGCAGACCTTTCTGCTGGAGACAGCCCATCTGGCCCAAGTGCTTGAGCAACTGCCCTGTCTGGTCAGCTACCTGCCTGCGCCATCAGCCTGACTGCCGACGGCACAGCCCGCTCACCCCTTGTCCCGCGCCAGCTGGGCGAAGATGAGCGCCGCCAGCATGGACATGAGACCGATGCACAGATAGGTGAGGTGGAAACCGGCCAGCCACTGCCCACCCAAGGCTGACGAACCGGCGGAGAAGAGCCCCAGCAGGCTGGCGGCGATGGCGACCCCCAAGCTCATGGAGAGCTGCATCACCACCGACAGCAGTCCATTGCCGCTGCTGGCGTGCTCCGGACTCAAATCCTGCAGGGTCAGGGTATTCATGGCGGAAAACTGCAATGAGTTGATGGCGCCAAACACCATCAGCCAGCCCAGCAGCACCCCATAGGGAAGCAGGTTATCGATGAGGGCAAAGCTGGCGATCATGACTCCCAGCGCCAGTGTGTTGCCGATCAGGATGCGGCGATAACCGATGCGCGGAATCAGCTTGTTCACCAGCGTCTTGGTCAGCATGGCGCCGAGCACAGTGGGGATCATGGTCATCCCCGCCTTGCTCGGTGAGAAGCCAAGCCCCAGTTGCAGAAAGAGCGGCGTGAGGAAGGGCATGGCGCCGCTGCCGAGGCGGGCAAACAGGTTGCCCCAGACACCGATGGCGAAGGTGGATGTCTTGAACAGCGCCAGACTGAACAGCGGTTGCTCGGCATTGGCGGCATAGAGCCAGTAGCTCGCCATGGCGGCCAGCCCGAACAGCAGGGCAAACAGTGCCCAGCCGGTGGAGATGCTGTGCTCGCCCAGCCCCTGCAAGCCCACCGACACCAGCACCATGCCGGCGCTGAACAGCACGAAGCCCTGCCAGTCGAACTTTGCCGTGCCTTGACGCAGGTCGGGCATGAAGTGCCAGCTGGCGATAAAGCCGAGTATCCCCACCGGCAGGTTGATGAGAAACACCCAGTGCCAGCTCGCCACTTCCACCAGCCAGCCCCCCAGCGCGGGGCCTATCAGCGGCCCCACCAGCCCTGGGATGGTGACGAACGACATCACCCGCAGCAGCTCGTGTTTGCTGTAGACCCGCAGCACGGCGAGGCGCCCCACCGGCATCAGCAGGGCGCCGCCTATGCCCTGCAACACCCGTGCGGCCACCAGCATGGGCAGCGTATTGGCGGCGGCGCAGGCCAGAGACCCCAGGGTAAACAGCAGGATAGCCGCCAGATAAATACGGCGAGTGCCGAACCTATCCGCCAACCAGCCGGAGGCGGGAATGAGCAGTGCCACCGTCAGCATGTAGGCGATGATCACCGACTGCATCTGCAGCGGGCTCTCCCCCAGGGTTTCGGCCATGCTGGGCAGGGCCGTATTGAGGATGGTGCCATCCAGGGTTTGCATGAAGAAGCCGACCGCCGCCAGCGGCGGCAGCCACTTGCGTTGGGCAGGCGTAACCATGTGTGTGCTATCAGGCATGAGCAGCCACCTCCTCTTCAGATAAAAAAAGACCCGCACAAAAGCGGGTCATATCAGCCTGTCAGGCATCCGGCTGGCCGAGCATGGCTCTGAGCTGCTCTTCCAGACTGGGCTCGGGGGCCTTGAGCGTATCAAGGAACAGCCGCTCTATTCCCGCTTTGTCCTGACTTTTCACGATAAACACCAGCCGGGACTGGGCCTTGCCCTCCGGCCAATCTCCCAAAGCCTGCAGCGGATAGAGCTGGCCATGGACGCCGTGGATCACCACAGGCTGGCTCTCTCCCTCCAGCTGCAATATCCCCTTGAGGCGCAGCAGGGCATCGCCATATTGGGCCTGCACCGCATCGATGGCGGCCAGCAGGCGAGAGGGCTTGAGCGGCTCGCCGATACGCAAAGAGAAACTCTCAATGTTGCCGTGCTCGAAGTGAGTCGGCGCGGCCGTGCCCACCTTGGCGGCTAACGGCTTCATCTTCGGCTGCATCGGCGAGGCCAGCCCCTGCTTGGGGGATTCGGTGCGCAGCCAGGCCAGCAGCTGGCGCACATCGCGCCCGGCCTCTTCGTTGTAGGCGCCGAGCTTCTCCAGCACCGCAGGCGACAGCTCGCCGTTGGTGACCCGCTCGATGGGGGCCGCCGGGTTGAGGGCGGCCAGCTGGGCCTCGACGCGCTCCAGCTGATCGCCATCCACCAGATCCCCCTTGCTCACCACCAGCAGATCCGCCAGCGCCACTTGTTTCACCGCTTCATACTGAGCCGCCAGCTGCTGTTCGATATGACCAGCATCCACGACTGTGACTGTGCCATCGAAGCGGTAGCGCTGGGCGATAAAACCCTCTTCGCGCAGGGTAAAGAGCACGGGCGCCGGATCGGCCAGACCGGTTGTTTCTATGATGAGCCTTTTGAACGGCTTGATCTTGCGCTGGATGGCGCGCATGAAGAGCCCTTGCAGCGCTTCCACCAGGGAGCCCTGCACCGAGCAACAGATGCAGCCGGAATCGAGCAACACTACCTGCTCGTCCACCTGCTGCACCAGATGGTGATCCAGCCCGACAGAGCCGAATTCGTTGATCAGCACGGCGCACTCGCCGAGTTCCGGCTGCTTGACCCAGTGGTTGAGCAGGGTAGTCTTGCCGCTGCCGAGAAAGCCGGTCAGCAGGGTCACTGGGATCCGGGTGTCTTGCATATCTGTCATATCGATGACTCCCCTTGGGTCGGCAGGGTGATGAGCACTCGGGTATCTTGCATATGGGTCATTTTCAATCCTTACCGGTTGGCAAACAGATCGCTGAGCCAGCGGTTCTCGAAGCGGCCATGGGGATCGAGCTCGCCCTTGAGGGCCAGGAAGTCGTTCCAGCGCGGCAGCAGGGCCGGGAAGTCGTAGAGATCCATCGCCAGATGCTTGCCAAAATGGGGGATGCCACCGAGGGGCACCAGCAGTTGCTGCAGTTCGCGCATCTGCTCCATGGAGCCGTTGACAAAGGTGCCATCTGCCGCCAGATAGACCAGGAAACCGACCCAGCAGACCGATTTATCGTAGGCGGCGCTGAGCCAGGCCTCGGAGGGACCGGTACAACGCAGGATAAAGGGGTAGTGCAATACGCCCGGGTTGGCCTGCTGCCACGCTTGCAGGGTCTCCAGCGCCTCGTTCATGCGGTGCAGCGGCACCGCCACCTCGCAGTTGATCTGGGGTGCCGGGATCCCCTTGCAGAGGATCTGGTAGACGTTGCCAACCAGATCGGAGGCATCCTTGAAGCGGCGCACCGTCTCGAAGTGCTCCCCCGCCAACGCCTCATCCTTGGTGTCTTTCGCCATTTTCTGCAGGGTGGCATCTATGGTGGCATTCATGCGGGCATCGATGTCGCCCTCCAGCAGCAGCGGCTCGCTGCCGGCGGCGCGGTAACGGGCCACCTCTTCCTCGGAAGCGGGATCCACCAGCCAGATGTGGCTCTCGCCGGTCCAGGCAAACCACCAGCTCTTCACAAAGCCGTGCTCGCGGTTGAGCCGCTCGTTGTGCTCGAGCAGAAAGGGGTAGTCGGTGGTGAACTTGGTGCAGCGCATGATGCGGTTGGGTACGGTGCGAAGGCGCACGTCGAGCAGGATGCCGAGCATCCCCATCCCCATCACGAAGGCGCCGAAGCGCGGGTCTGTGCGACCGACCCGGATGATGTCGCCACTGGCCAGCATCACAGTCATCGCCTCCACTGCATCGCACAGGGCAGACTGGTGCAGCCCCTGACCGTGAGTGCCGGTGCTGAGGGCGCCGCCCAGGGTCTGGATGCCGATAACACCGGGGGATGCGGGCAGCATCCGCTCCATGGCGATGAGATCGGCGTAGATGGTATCGAGTGGCGTGCCCGCCTGATAGGTGACGGTATCGGCGGTTTTCGCCAGCTGGCCGCGAAGGTGGTACAAGTCCACCAGCAGCGCCTGACTGCCCTCGGCATAGACGCTGTGAATGGGCTCGAAGGAGAGGCCTGAGCCGATCAGTCGCAGCTTGCGCTCAGGGTATTCACGCAGCAGCGCCTGCAGCTCGTCGCGGTTCTTCGGGCGCCACACCTGATCTAGGGCGCCGAGGGGGTTGGTCTTGGACCAGTTGAACAGCACCTCCCGATTGTTGATCGCCTTGATGCTGTGAAATGCCTGGAACTTGACCGTCATACCGCGCCTCATCTGACTTCTAAATGAGCGGCAATTCTACCGAAAAGTGGACCACAAGGCATGAAAAACAAGCCCCTACAGTCGGGGGTGGATAAGGGGGATGACTCCCCCACACCCTCAGCGCGATTGCTGGGTCAGTGCCAGCAGCATGCCAAACCCCACCAGCAAGCCGCCAAACACCCGGTCGATCCAGTGGCGCACCGCCAAGAGACGGGCCCGTACCGACGCGGTGGAGAAGAAGAGTGCCACCGCACTGAACCAGACCCCGTGGGCCAGCACTATGAAGGCGCCATAGCCGAGCTGGACGCCAAGGGGCGTTTCCGGCCGCACCACCTGCATGAACAGGCTGACGATGAAGATGGTGGTCTTGGGGTTGAGCACATTTGTCAGAAACCCGGTGCGCAGTGCCCCCAGGCTGGAGAGGGTTGGCTGGCTGGCCATCTCCTCATGAGTCACAGGCCTGGCGCGCAACATCTTGATGCCGAGGAAGATGAGGTAGGCGGCCCCCGCCAGCTTGATGAGGTTGAACAACCAGAGCGACTGCTGGATCAGCAGGCCGACCCCCAGCAGGGTGTAGGTCACATGGACGCAGACCCCGGCCGCTATGCCGAGCGCCGTCAGCACGCCGGTGCGACGGGAGAGCAACAGGCTGTTGCGCGACACCATGGCAAAATCGGGCCCAGGGCTGATGACGGCAAAGAAGGTAATGGCTACTACGGCTAACAGTTCGGTCATGAAAAAGAATCCTGATGCTGAGAGATATCGGCTATTTTATTTGGCATCCACACTAATAACGAACGATAACTTCTGACATGAATGGTGATAATAACTCACAGAAAGACCTCTCCCTCCCCTCCCTGACGGCACTGCGCTGTTTCGAAGTGGCTGCCCGCACCGAAAACTTCAGCCGCGCCGCCGATGAGCTGCATCTCACCCATGGCGCCATCAGCCGGGCGGTGCGCCTGCTGGAGGAGGATCTGGGGATCGGGCTGTTCGAGCGCCGCCAGCGCCGGGTCTTTCTGACCGAGGCGGGCAGCAGGCTCCATGAGGCCGTAAAGGAAGGGCTGGGCAGGATCCGGGAGACGGCGCAGGCGCTACGCCAGCAGAGCAAGCCCCAGTCGCTGGTCATCTCCTGCGAACCCACCCTGCTGATGCGCTGGCTGATCCCGCGCTGGCCCGCCTTCCAGGCCCTGCATCCCGAGCTGGACGTGCATTTGATGGCGGGCGGCGGCGCCCTCAGCTTCGGCAGCGGCATAGATCTCGCCATTCGGCGCAATGACTTTCACTGGCCTGATGACCTTTACAGCCAGCTGCTGTTCGAGGAGCAGACAGGGCCCGTCTGCCAGCCGGGCAAGGTGGCGCAGTTTTTCGAGCAAGGAGGAGAGCTGCCGGCTCTGCGCCCCTCTGCCCCCCGCCTGCACACCAAGACCCGTCCCGCCGCCTGGCAAAGCTGGCAGGAACAGGCCAGACAGAGTACAAGCGATGAGGCGCCGACCCAGACCTTCGAACACTTTTACTTCAGCCTGCAGGCCGCCGTGGCGGGCCTTGGCGTCGCCATCGGCCCCTACCGGCTGGTGTGCGACGATATCGCCGCCGGCCTGCTGGCCGCCCCGCTCGGATTCATCCCGGATGGCACCGGCTATCACCTGCTCGCCCCCGCGCCACCCATTCCCGGCAGCCCCCATGAGAAGCTGGCGAACTGGCTGCAATCCCTGAGCAAATAGGTCACGACACCTCGCGGGCACAAGATGCCTCCCTGGCTCGCATGTGACTGCCGGACCGTGACGAAACTGACTCAGCGAGCCCGGAAACCACTGCCACTCTTTTGCGCCGCCAGCAGCAAGGCATCGACCACAACGCGCAGCTTGAGCTGCATGTGCTGGCTCCTGGCCCAGATGACATTGATCGGCATCTCGCCACCGGACTGGTCATGAAGCACACAGACCAGCGCTCCCGAGTCCAGCTGTTCGTTGACCAGCCAGGTCGGCACCTGAACCAGGCCAAGGCCAGCCAGCGCCGCAGCCAGTACGGCCTCACCATCCCCCATCTCGTAGCGTACCGGGATGTCGTAAGCCTCCGTCCGACCCGCCCCATTCCTTAGCAGCCAGCTATGGCGATGCCCAGATCGCCAGTCGATGATACAGTCGTGCTGTGACAGATCCTTCGGGGTCAAGGGAACCCTATGCAGTGCCAGATAGGAAGGTGCCCCACAAATGACGAGTTTCTGCTCCCCCAGGCGACGAGCAACCAGATCGGCCTGATCCTCCAGCGCACCTATGCGCACCACCAGATCGATGTTGGCCTCAATGAGATCGACCTTGCGCTCGTTGAAGGTCACCGACAGATCCAGCTGCGGATGGCTGCCTGCCAGATCCAGCAGGATCGGCAGCACATGCCGGCGGCCAAACGCAGAAGGAAGATCGATACGAACGCGACCCGACGGACTCTGCTTTTCCGATGCAAAACTGCTCTCTGTCTCCTCCAAAACTCTGATCGCCTGGAGACAACTGGCCAGATATGCCTCTCCCTCCAGGGTCAGGCTCACCCGACGGGTCGTTCTGTGCAACAGCTTGACCCCCAGTCGCGCCTCCAGCCGCACTATGCTCTTGCTCAACGCCGAGCCGGTCAGCCCCAGCGTCAATGCCGCCACGGTAAAGCTGCCCGACTGCGCCACGGCGACAAAGTGCCTGACACTCAGAAAGGGGTCTTGTAGTGCCACGGATTCAGTCCCTGAAGGAAATAGAGATTGGAATAATAGCCACTTAATCAATTTCAAGGAATCAATCACACTGTTTACAGGCTCATTCAACGCCGCATCTTGCAGGTGATGGATTGGATGCCCTTGAGTTCCCAACTCGCTCAGACATGAGTTCATGACCAGACAGGAGAGACCAGATGTTGACCGTTAAATCCCTCAGTGGACAAGTTGCCTTCGTACAAGGTGGTTCACGCGGCATTGGTGCCGCTATTGTAAAACGCCTCGCCCGCGATGGTGCCGCCGTTGCCTTCACTTATGTCTCCTCGGCCAGCAAGGCAGAAGAGATTGTCGCGACCATCACGGCTGCAGGTGGCAAGGCGCTGGCCATCCGTGCCGACAGTGCAGATGCCATCGCCGTACAGCACGCCATCCGCCAAACCGTCACTACCTTTGGTCGACTGGACATCCTGGTCAACAACGCCGGGGTGCTGGTATGGGGCGATATTGAAGAGCTGACCCTGGACGATCTCGATCGCACCCTGGCCGTCAACATCCGCAGCGTGTTCGTGGCCTGCCAGGAGGCGGCGCACCACATGGGCAAGGGGGGGCGCATCATCAACATCGGCAGCACCAACGCAGACCGCATCCCCATGGTGGGGGGTTCCGTCTACGCCATGAGCAAATCGGCCCTGGTCGGCTTGACCAAAGGCATGGCACGGGATTTGGGCCCGAAGGGCATCACGGTGAACAACGTGCAGCCAGGCCCGGTCGATACCGACATGAACCCGGCTGACGGGGAATCGGCGGCGCAGCTCAAGGGGATGATGGCGCTGGCCCGTTACGGCAAGGATGAGGAGATCGCCAGCTTCGTTGCCTATCTGGCAGGGCCCGAAGCGGGATACATAACCGGCGCCAGCCTGACCATAGACGGTGGTTTCTCCGCCTGACCACGTGGATCAGCCTCCCAATAGCCATAAGTAGTCTCTGCACTGGTCCGGGAGCCGATTGCTGAGCCAAAGACCCCCCTTTGATTCAAAGGAGGGTCTTTTTTGAGCAATACCGCTGCGCGAGTCTGCTCGTGGGGAAAAAACCTGTTCCGCCCTTCTGGTATCGTCACTCAAAGCGCCCATTCCCTGCTTGGGCAACATGAATCCGATACTCTGTTGTTCTAAAGAATAGGGATTACAACCGCATGAGCCGCTCAGCCCAGATGAGGATCCGCCAGCTCGGGCAAGCTGCCGGCCAAGGCATCTCCCTGTGGCAAATCGTCACAGAAGTGCTGGAGCGGCATGGGGCGACCAAACAGGTAGCCTTGCATGTAGTCGACTCCCTTGGCTCTCAGATAGGCGGCCTGCAATTCGCTCTCGACCCCTTCCGCTATCAGTAACAAGCCCAGTCTGGCGCCCAGGTCGATGACATTCGCCACTATGTGCTCGGAGAGTGATTCTGTACCGATACGCCCGATAAAGGATTGGTCAATCTTCAGATAATCCACGTGGAACTGCTGTAGATAGAAGAGGCTGGAGTGACCCGTTCCGAAGTCATCGATGGCCAGCTTGACCCCCATCTGATCCAGTTGCCGGAACAGGGAGAGGGTATTCGGATCCACTACCAGCAGCTCACGTTCGGTCAGCTCCAGCACCAGCACCAGCACTATCTTGCCGGGGGCAAACTGCGCCAGAAAAGTGCGACACTCCTGCAGCAAAGCCAGGTCGCGACAGTGGGCCGCGCTGATATTGAAACTGATGTGAAAGCCATCGGGCAGGCGTGCCTGCTCCCGGCTCAACACCTGGGCCACCTTCTTCATGATCAGGGTCGTCATGGGCACTATCAGCCCGGACTCCTCCGCCTGGGGAATAAAGAGGTCGGGACGGATAAGACCTGAATTGGGATGCTGCCAGCGCATCAGCACTTCCACCCCCATCAACCTGGTGTCACTCGTGGTAACCAGAGGTTGCAGATAGGGTTCAAACTCCTTGGCCCGCAGCGCTCTGCGCAACTCGCCGACCGGGGAACCCGGGCGGCCCAGCAGCCACCATACCAGCAGTGCAAAGGCTAACGAGAGACCGCACAGCAGAGAGAGGATCAGAGATTTGTGATCCCACAGCGAATGCCAGTAAGCCAGGGTCACGTAACCGGCATGAATGGAGAAGGGGTAATGTGGTGAAGTCAGCTCGGTTCTGGCCAGAGCATGCAGGTCGGGGGCCTTGTCCAGATAGTGGCCTGCTTCATCAAACCAGGTGCTGCCCACCCGCATAAAGAGATTGCCGGCGTGATGGCTCAGGGTCAGCATGACGCTCAGGTATTCCCCATCGATAGCGCTCAAGGCTGCATTTCTTCCCTGCTCACTGCGCACTATCAGCAAGGGATGATTGGCCCGCACCTGATTGCCACGCATCAGCAGCAACTTGCGCGCTATATAGGGGCTGGCATCATCGACCTCACGCACAGAGCCAAACAGGGAGGTGCAGTACAGCATCCCCTCCTTGACCAGGTTGACCGAGCGAACAAAAGGCACCAGTGCGACCTGCTCACGCAGCTGGAAATTGATCTCGTCACAAGGCGCACCCACCAGCGGCAGCACCTGACGATTGGCTCGCTCGGCGTGATCAAGCATGTTTTCCATGAGCGTCATCGCCTTGTGGGCGGCGGCCGCGGAACCGGACTCCAGCTCCTCCATATAGCTTTTGTGCGTTGCCCATCCTCCCACCAGCAGCGGCAGGATGAACACCATGAGGGCGCAGCAGAGCCGAAGCCAGCGGCGGGAGAGATCGATATAAAAAAAATGCATAACCGATTCATCCAAAGAAACGGCCCGCCAGCCCGGATCAGGTGAGCATCAGGCAAACGGCAATGTGGTTATGACGACAAGCCCCACCAGTTTGCGCTGACCGGGCTTTCCCCCTGTTTTCCCGCAGTGACTGCCGCGGGGATCTCCCTCTCTGCTCTCTGGCAATGCAGGACAAAAGGAGGGATGCAGCTTACCTCAGCTTGCCATCCGAACCACTTATCCTGAATAAATATTTGTGTCTGTATGCATCGTATGCAGCCCTGTTACCCAATAAAAAGAGCCCCGACACTGCCGGGGCTCTTTTGCATCAGATGACGGCGAATGCCGGAATCTTATACCGCTTGTTGCAGGATCACCGCATCGGCCTTCTTGGTGTAGGAGGCGATCTCGTTGAAGTTGAGGTAGCGATAGGTATCGGCCGCAGTGGCATCCAGGGTCTTGGCGTACTGCAGATACTCGGCAACGGTCGGGATCTTGCCAAGGATGGCGGCAACGGCAGCCAGCTCGGCAGAGGCCAGGTAGACGTTGGCACCCTTGCCCAGACGGTTCGGGAAGTTGCGGGTGGAGGTAGAGACCACAGAAGCCCCTTCCGCCACGCGCGCCTGGTTGCCCATGCACAGGGAACAACCCGGGATCTCGATGCGAGCACCGACGCGACCGAAAATGCCGTAGTAGCCCTCTTCGGTCAGCTGATCCTTGTCCATCTTGGTGGGCGGTGCAATCCACATGCGGGTCGGCAGTTCGCCCTGATACTTCTCGAGCAATTTACCGGCGGCACGGAAGTGGCCGATGTTGGTCATGCAGGAACCGATGAAGACTTCGTCGATCTTGCTGCCAGCCACGTCGCTCAGCAAACGGGCATCGTCCGGATCGTTCGGCGCACACAGGATGGGCTCCTTGATGGTGGCCAGATCGATCTCGATGATTTCGGCATACTCGGCATCCTTGTCCGCTTCCAGCAGGACAGGCTTGGCCAGCCACTCCTCCATCCCCCGGATACGGCGGGTGATGGTGCGCGGGTCGCCGTAGCCTTCGGACAACATCCATTTCAGCATGACGATGTTGGACTTGAGGTACTCGGTGATCGGCGCCTGATCCAGCTTGATGGTGCAACCGGCCGCGGAACGCTCGGCACTGGCGTCAGCCAGCTCGAACGCCTGCTCCACCTTCAGGGTCGGCAAACCTTCGATCTCGAGGATACGGCCGGAGAAGATGTTCTTCTTGCCCGCTTTCTCGACGGTCAGCAGCCCTTTCTGGATGGCGGCATAAGGGATGGCATGAACCAGGTCACGCAAGGTGATGCCCGGTTGCAACTCGCCCTTGAAGCGCACCAGCACGGATTCCGGCATGTCCAGCGGCATCACGCCGGTCGCGGCGGCAAAGGCCACCAGACCGGAGCCCGCCGGGAAGGAGATGCCGATGGGGAAACGGGTGTGGGAGTCACCACCGGTACCTACGGTATCCGGCAGCAACATGCGGTTCAGCCAGGAGTGGATGACGCCATCACCCGGACGCAAGCTCACACCACCGCGATTCATGATGAAGTCCGGCAGAGTGTGGTGAGTCTGCACGTCGATGGGCTTGGGATAGGCGGCTGTGTGGCAGAAGGACTGCATGGTCAGATCGGCGGAGAAGCCGAGGCAAGCCAGATCCTTAAGCTCATCGCGGGTCATGGGGCCCGTGGTGTCCTGGGAGCCGACCGTGGTCATTCTGGGCTCGCAGTAGGTGCCCGGACGAATGCCCTGCACGCCACACGCCTTGCCCACCATTTTCTGGGCCAGGGTGTAACCCTTGCCGGTATCGGCCACAGGCACAGGACGACGGAATACGGTGGAGAACGGCAGACCCAGCGCCTCGCGAGCCTTGTCGGTCAGGCCGCGACCTATGATCAGCGGAATACGGCCACCGGCGCGCACTTCGTCGATCAGCACGTCGGTTTTCAGTTCAAACTGGGCCAGCACCTGATCGGTGCCGTGCTTGCAGATCTTGCCGCCAAAGGGGTAGATGTCGATGACATCGCCCATCTCCAGCTTGGAGACATCCACTTCGATGGGCAGGGCGCCCGCATCTTCCATGGTGTTGAAGAAGATGGGTGCAATCTTGCCGCCGAGGCAGACACCGCCGGCGCGCTTGTTCGGCACGAACGGAATGTCGTCACCCATGAACCAGAGCACAGAGTTGGTGGCAGATTTACGGGAAGAGCCGGTACCGACCACGTCGCCAACATACGCCAGCGGGAAACCCTTCTCTTTCAGGGCATCTATGGTCTTGATGGGGCCGACGGTGCCGTCATTGTCCGGAGTGATGCCGGGGCGGGCATTTTTCAGCATGGCCAGGGCATGGAGCGGAATATCGGGACGGGACCAGGCGTCCGGCGCAGGGGACAAGTCATCGGTGTTGGTTTCACCGGTCACCTTGAACACGGTCACAGTGATCTTCTCGGCCAGCTCGGGACGAGAGAGGAACCACTCGGCATCGGCCCAGGATTGCATCACCTGCTTGGCGTGAGCATTGCCCGCCTTGGCCTTCTCTTCCACGTCGTGGAAGGAGTCAAACATCAACAGGGTGTGAGACAGACCCTTGGCAGCAAGAGGGGCCAGGGTGGCATGGTCCAGCAGGTCGATCAGCGGCTGAATGTTGTAACCACCCTGCATGGTGCCCAGCAGCTCAACGGCTTGTGCGGCGGTCAGGATGGGAGAGTGGGCTTCGCCCTTGGCGATGGCGGTGAGGAATCCGGCTTTGACATAAGCCGCTTCATCAACACCTGGTGGAATTCGGGAGGATAACAGCTCTTTCAGAAAGTCTTCTTCGCCAGCGGGCGGGTTCTTGATCAGTTCAACCAGGGCGGCGACCTGCTCTGCATCCAGAGGTTTGGCAACCACGCCCTCGGCGGCACGTTCTGCGACGTGTTTACGGTATGTTTCAAGCACGACTAATTCCTCTTTGGTCTTTTTTTGGGGTTCGCCCAGGCTCGCGGCGATCGTCCTTGCGGGACACCCGTAGGGTGCCCCTCACTATATAAGTTTTAACGAGTAATTAAAATCCAAACCCTGTACAGATATTCAACAATCCAAGCTAACCAATTAAACTTGCTCACATTTTGTCGCCACATAAAAGCCTGGCAAGAAATAAGTTAACAAAAAGGCATCATTTGGCCGTTATTCGAATGTGGTGCCCAATTGCAGATAGAACATGTTGTTGCCCCCCTCCGCTATGCCATAACCGAGGAAGATGGGGCCGAGGAAGCTCTCTATCCCCACGTAGACGGATCCTCCGGTGAAGGAACTCTCTATACTGATGTCTTCCCCCTTGTCCCACACCCCTCCTTGTTCGAGGGAGCCCCCAAGATAGAGCGGCGCCCGCAGCGCACCAAAGTCGTTGTCAACCACCCGATAGATGTAGCGCAGCCCGCCAAACAGACTGTAGCGACCGCTGAGCTGGTAGTGCTGGAAGCCGGACAGGCGGAACAGCCCGCCCAGATCCTGCACCAACAGTGGCACCTCTTCCTGGGAGGTGGAGCCACCCCCTTCCAGTATCAGGTTCAGGCTGTGTCTGTCCCAGGACCAGGGCTTGATCATAGAGAGGTGATAATTGACCCCCTCATTTCGCTCGTTTTCTTCATTATCATTGTGATAATCCAGCCGGACATGGGAATAGCCCCCCTTGATGTCCCAGAAAACCCCTTCATAGGGGAAGTAGCGGCTGTCGAGGGTATCGTGCTCGAAACGGACATAAGGCCCCCAGGAGATGGCATCCGAATTCACCCCATTCAAGTTCCTGACATCGATACTGCCCATCTTGCCGTCCACCCCCAGCGAGAGGCGACTCCAGGGCTGCAGATTCCAGCCCAGAGCCAGATCGGTACTGAAGAAGGAGTACTCAGTATCGAGATAGTTAAAAGACTGATCTTCCGGATCCGGGTTGAAAAGGCTTCGCAGGGTCTTGTCATACGCAAAGCTCGCCTCGCCGTAGAAGGTCTGGGAAGGCTCCAGCGGCGAATAGAAGTCGGTCTTGAGGTGCTTGGCGGTGCCCAGGGAGGCCTCAGTCAGCCACTCGGCGCCCCACTCATTCAAGTTGGTGAGTGTGTAGGACATGCCGACGTTGTAGTTGGAGCTGCTCTCGAAGTCGTCGGAGAAGCCAAACTGGAAGTTGAGGTAGCCCGGCCCCCAGTTTTTCTCGCTGGCATCCACAACCAGCACGTTCTCTCCGTCGCGCTCTTCCACCTCATAGGTGATGCGGTCAAACGACTCCAGAGCGTAGAGGCGGCGAATGCCCGCCTCCAGGCTTTCGTTGGTCTGTATCTTGTCGGGTTTCACCTTCAACATGGCGCGCACCGTCTCGTCGGAAAGGCGTGACTTGTTGAGGATCTCCACCTTGTCGATGTAGTAGGCGGGCTGACCGCTGCGCTCGGCACGGCGGCTCAGCTTCTGGTTGCGATAGACGGCGTACTCCCTGGGCGAGAGGGAGAGCGCATCGAGCTGGGTAGCGGCGCGGTTGGCAACCGCCTCCCCTTGCTTGATCCCCTCCGGCATCAGGGAAAAGTCGGCGATGCCCATGTTGCCAAATTCAGGGGTCAGCAGAATATCTTGCGGCCCCAGCAGCGCCCTCTGCTTGTCGGTGCCGACCTGGGTCATGTAGGTGGTGAGCTGATCTATCATGGCGAGGCCGGACTTGAGGGATTCCCGGGTGCGCAACCTGGCACCTATATCCACGGCTATCACAACGTCGGCTCCCATCCCCTTGGCCACGTCCACCGGCATGTTGTTGACAGTACCGCCGTCGGCCAGGATATGTCCCTCCCACTCCACTGGCTTGAGGGCGCCGGGAATGGACATGGATGCCTGCATCGCCTTGGCAAGGCTGCCCCCCTCCAGTACGAAGGGCGTCACAGTCTCCATGTCGGTTGCCACGGCGCGATAGGGGATGGGCAGGTCGTCGAAGCTCTTCTGGGCCGGCAGGTTGGACGTGGCGTGGCGCAGCAGGCTGGCCATGGACTGGCCCTGGAAGAATCCATCCGGAAACTGGACAGCGTCACCGTTGACACCGATATCGGTGCGCAGCTGATACTTCTCGCTCTGCTGCTTCTTGCGCAGGGATAGCTCGTCCCGACCGACCTTGTCCTGATATCCCTTGTTCCAGTCGATGGCCAGGGTGGTGCGCTCCACCTCCTCTGCGCTGAGCCCCATGGCGTACATGCCCGCCACGTAGGAGCCCATGCTGGTACCCACTATGATATCCACCGGAATGCGCTTCTCCTCCAGCACCTTGAGGATGCCGATATGAGCCGACCCCTTGGCACCGCCACCGCTCAGCACCAGGGCAATCCTGGGCCGTTCGGACTGGGCCGCCGCCATGAGTGGCAAGCCTGCCAGCAAAATCAGAAACAGGTGGGTCCATCCCCGACGAAAGATGCGCATATGATTTTCCATTGAATCCAGTGCGAGCCAAGTAAGCAGTGACGCTTACTATAAAGTGCGAAAATCTAACCGCAACAGCCACGACAGCAATATAGGGCCGCGATGGCGGCGCTGTTTGTTGATAAACCGGAGTTGCACCAGCGCGCCCCTGTGAGCGCAAACGCAATCCATCAATAAAACCGGTTAGCCCCTCAAGGGCATCACCACACTGCCGTTAATATGTGCTCAATCCCGTCTCCACACTTCTGAGTCACTCCCATGCTTGCACGCCTGACACTCAAACAGAAAATTCTGGCCACCGTCACCCTGGCCGTGGTGCTCTCCTGCCTGCTGGTGGGTTACTTCAGCCAGCGCTCGGCGCAACAACTGATCGAAACCCGCATGTTCGAGCAGGAGCTGCCCAACCTGACCCAGCGTATCGGCAAGGAGATCGAGAAGGATCTGACTTCGGTCGCCAATGCCGCCAGACAGCTGGCCAACGACCGCTTCGTGCTGGACTGGGTCGCCCGCGGCATGCCCAAGGAGCAGGAGTCCATCCTCATCGATCAGCTCAAGGACATGACGGCCCAGTATGATTTGGTGACCGCCTCCTTCGCCGATCGGCAGAGCGCGGCCTACTACAACCAGGATGGCTTCCTGCGCAACCTGACCCCTGAGCAGGACGCCTGGTTCTACGGCTATACCAAGAGCCCGCAAGACCTGATGCTCAGCATCTTTCGCGAGACCAATGGCGAGGTGAAGCTGTTCGTCAACTTCCAGCAGCTCAACGGCCGCGGTCTGGCGGGGCTCGCCAAGTCCCTCGACAGCATGGTCAGCATGCTCGCCAACTTCCGGATCGGTGACAGCGGCTTCGTGTTCATGACAGATGGCAGCGGCAAGGTGAAGCTGCACCCGGATGCCGCCCGCATCGATCGGGACAACCTGACCCGACTGGCCAGCGGCACCACAGCCAACCTTCTGACCAAGCAAGCGTTCGCCGCCACCCAGGCCGAGGTCGATGGCCAGGCCGTGATACTGGCCACCAGCTACATCCCCATGCTCGACTGGTATCTGGTGGCCCAGGTGCCGGAAGCCGAGATCTATGCCGAGCTGGACAAGGCACGACTGCACATTGTGCTGGTGAGCCTGGCCATCGCCGCCGGCATGGGCTTGCTCGGCATGCTGCTGGCCGGTTCCGTCAGCCGCCCGCTCAACGAGCTGGCCCGTCTGTTCCGTGAACTGGGCAGTGGCGATGGCGATCTCACCCAGCGCCTTAAAGTAGAAGGCCACGATGAGCTGACCCAGGTTGCCACCGGCTTCAACAACTTCGTGGCCAAGATCCACGGCTCCATCGAGCAGGTCGCCAGCAACTCCCGCCAACTCGCCGCTACCGCCAACGAGGTGGCCAGCAAGGCGCAGCTGACCCAGCACAACTGTACCGCCCAGCGCGACCGTACCGTCCAGGTGGCGACAGCCATTCACGAGATGGGGGCGACGCCGGCAACGCCTCCCTGGCGGCAGACGTCGCCAGACAGGCCAACGAGCAGGCGGATGCGGGTGCTGTCGTCGTCGCCCAGGCCCGCCACGGCATCGTCGGTCTCTCCAGCGAAATTGAGCAGGTCGCCGGTGTTATTGAATCCCTGGCCAACCAGACCGACTCCATCGGCAGCATACTCGACACCATCCGCAGCATCTCGGAGCAGACCAATCTGCTGGCACTGAACGCCGCCATCGAGGCGGCACGGGCCGGTGAACAGGGCCGGGGCTTTGCCGTGGTAGCCGACGAGGTACGCAATCTGGCGAGCCGCTCCGCCGCCTCCACCGCCGAGATCCAGGGCATGATCAACCGGCTGCAGGAGCAAAGCGCCCGCGCGGTCAGTGCCATGGCCCAGGGTCGCAACCAGAGTCTGGAAGTGGTGGCCCAGGCTGACGAAGCCAATGCCGCCCTTGGCCATATCACGGCCCACATCACCCAGATCAGTGACATGAACATCCAGGTCGCCACCGCTACCGAGGAGCAATCCAGCGTGGTGGGCGAGATCAATCGCAACGTGGAAGACATCAACCAGCTCACCATGGAGACGGCCGACATAGCCCACCAACTGACCGAGTCGAGCCGCAGCCTGCAACAACTCTCAGGCGAGCTGGACAAGCTGGTCGGCAACTTCCGCCTGTAAGCGGCGTCGGGAGTCACACCTAAAAAGGAGCGCCATGGCGCTCCTTTTTTATGCGGCTTGCGGCCCATTCCCCGTGCCTTTGCCCGGGAGGCGGCCAATTCATATCTATACTGGCAACAACCCTCATCGACCACATCATGGCCCGCCATGAAGGAGCACTCCCTTGCTAGAAGGTAAACTGACGCTCAAATTGCAGCTGATCCTGGCTGTCACAGTGCCCTGTCTTGCCCTCTTGCTCGTGGGTGGCGCCAGCCTGAGAAGCATGGGCTCCATCCAGCAGCAATCCACCGAGCTCTACCAGAACACGGCCACCCCCATGCGCGCCATGGCGGAAGTGGTATCACGCATCCCCCGCATGCGGGTGGGGATCGACATGATGCTGCTGCAAGATACCTCCCTCAAGGATGAACGGGGCGTACTCAGCCGGGTCAAGGATGCCCGTGACGAGGACATTCCCGAGATGCGTCAGGCCATGCAGCAGGCGGTAACCGCCCAGACGGATCCGGCGGCCAGAGCAGATGCGCAAAAATTGCTGAGCCAGTTTGAAGGAATGGAGCGCAACGAGCTGAACCCCATGCTGCAGGCACTGGAAAAAGGGGACATGGAAGCGGCGAGAGGCATCTATCGGGATCGCTATACGGTCACCTATGGCACCATGCGCAAGGATGCCAACACCCTGCTCGATGGCCTGATCCAGCAAGCACAGCAGCGTCATCAGCGCGGTGAGCAGAGCTATGCCAGTGGACGAATGCAGATGATCACCATCATCAGCGGCGCCATCCTCATCTCGCTGCTGGTCTCGGTGCTCATCCTGATCAACCTCAAGCGTCGGGTCGGCTTCCTGCAACAGTACATCGGCTATGCCGCCGAGCATCTGGCGCTGGACTCCCGCGCCAAGCTCACTGGCAACGACGAGCTGGCGGAGATCACGGAGAGCTTCAACCACTTCGTCAGCAAGATCCACAGCGCCATCGAGCAGGTCGCCAGAAACTCCCACCAGCTCGCCGCCACCGCCGACGAAGTGGCCAGCAAGGCGCAGCTGACCCAGCAAAACTGCACCGCCCAGCGTGACCGCACAGTGCAGGTGGCCACCGCCACCGAGGAGCAGTCGAGCGTGGTCGGCGAGCTCAATCGCAACGTGGAGGACATCAACCAGCTCACTATGGAAACTGCCGACATAGCCCACCAATTGACCGACGCCAGCCGCAGCCTGCAACAACTCTCCGGCGAGCTCGACAAGCTGGTGGGCAATTTCCGGCTGTAACCCCTTCTTCCCCTCACACGAGGAGCGCCGCGGCGCTCCTCGTCATATCAGCGGCAAGCCATGACGCACCCCCGCAAACTCGCCTCCGCCCCTGCCTGGAAATGCCCCATAATCAGGGAAATAACAGGAGGTATCATGAGCAAACTGGTGGTGACTATGTTGCTGGGGAGTCTGCTCTGCGCCTGCAGCAGCGGGCCAGTGCGGGTGCACGGTGCCGATGTCAGCGTGGACGATACCCGGATCCGGGTCAGTGATGGCAGCAATGGGGGCAATGGAACCTTCTGCCCCCCAGGTCAGGCCAAAAAAGGGCGCTGCTAGCGCCCTTTTTTACAATCGTACATCTGCTTGTCCGCCTGTTGCAGCAGCTGGTCCAGCGCCGGTGGCGAGAGCGCATCATAGTGCCCCACCCCGACCGAGCAGCTCAGCCGATAGGGTTTGCCGCTCTCCCGATTGAACCCGGCCAGGGCCTCATCGAGCCGTGCCAACACCCGTGGCACCTCTGCCGGCCCAGTACCCGGCAGCAATACCGCAAACTCGTCCCCGCCCAGTCGGGCAAAGATGTCTGCATCACGAAATACGCCACACATGAGGCTCGCCATCTGTCGCAGGGCATCGTCACCGACGTCGTGCCCCAGCCGATCGTTGATCTCCTTGAACCGGTTGAGGTCGAGAAACAGCAGGGTCGCCGCTCTCCCCTGACGATGGGCGAGTTGCAGGCATTTGTGTGCCAGCAGCATGAAACCGCGCCGGTTGGTGATACCGGTCAGCTCATCCATGGTGGCCAGCTGGATCGCCGCCAGTTCGCGCTCCACCATGCCGGCCAGGTCCGTCAGCAAGTCCCGCTGACGCTCATCCAGCAGGCGCGGCTTGCGATCTATGATGCACAGGGTCCCCAACTTGTACCCCTCCCCAATCTGCAACGGGCTGCCCGCATAGAAACGTATGTGGGGATCCCCGGATACCAGCGGATTGTCGGCGAAGCGCAGATCCCGGGTCGCATCCTCCACCACGAAGAGGTCATCGCCGAGAATGGCATGACCACAGAAGGAGATGTCCCGCGGCGTCTCCGGCACAGGCAAACCACAGCAGGATTTGAACCACTGCCGATCCTCATCCACCAGCGACACCAGCGAGATGGGCACATCGAACATGTTGCGGGCCATGCGGGTGATCCGTTCGAATCTTTCTTCGGCAGAGGTATCCAGAATGGCCATGCGGCGCAGCGCATCGAGGCGCAGGCGTTCGTTGTCAGGTGTGGCCGGTGTTTGCATCGCAGGATCCATCGCGTGAAGTAACAGCCCTCAGCATAGCAATCGGCCCCGAACAAATCTCTTTATTCATCAAAAACAAAAAAACCGCTCCTGAGAGCGGCTTTTTTCATGTGGGCTGCGAGAAGAAAATTACTTCTTCTTTTTGGCCTTGGCGTTCGGCAGGTCGGTGATGGAACCTTCGAACACTTCTGCAGCCAGACCCACTGACTCGTGCAGAGTCGGGTGAGCATGGATGGTCAGGGCGATGTCTTCGGCGTCGGCACCCATTTCGATGGCCAGACCGATTTCACCCAGCAGTTCACCACCGTTGGTACCCACGATGGCACCCCCGATGACGCGGCCGCTCTCCTTGTCGAAGATCAGCTTGGTCATGCCGTCGGAGCAATCAGAGGCAATGGCGCGACCGGACGCAGCCCACGGGAAGGTGGCGACTTCGAAGTTCAGCCCCTGTTGCTTGGCTTCCTTCTCGGTCAGGCCAACCCAGGCCATCTCTGGCTCGGTATAGGCGATGGACGGGATCACTTTCGGGTCGAAGTAGTGCTTCTTGCCGGCGATCACTTCGGCCGCGACGTGACCTTCGTGAACACCTTTGTGAGCCAGCATAGGTTGACCGACGATGTCACCGATGGAGTGGATGTGAGCGACGTTGGTACGCAGCTGCTTGTCCACCTCGATGAAACCGCGCTCGGTCACGGCAACGCCGGCCTTCTCGGCATCCATCAGCTTGCCATTCGGCACACGGCCTACGGCAACCAGCACGTTGTCGTAACGTACCGGCTCAGCGGGAGCGTGCTTGCCTTCGTAGGAGACGTACAGGCCATCTGCACGGGCTTCAACTGCGGTGACCTTGGTCTCCAGCATGATGTTGAATTTCTTGGCAACGCGCTTGGTGTAGATCTTGACGATGTCTTTGTCGGCAGCCGGTACCAGCTGGTCGGCAAATTCCACCACGTCGATCTCGGAACCCAGGGAAGAGTAAACGGTACCCATCTCCAGACCTATGATGCCACCACCGATCACCAGCAGCTTGCCTGGTACGGAAGTCAGTTCCAGCGCATCGGTTGAATCCCATACGCGCGGGTCATCATGGGGGATGAAGGGCAGTTTCACCGGACGGGAACCGGCCGCTATGATGGCGTTGTCGAAGGTCACAGTCGTCTTGCCGTCGGCACCGTCCACTTCGAGGGTGTTCGGACCGGTAAACTTGCCGAAACCGTTGACCACCTGAACTTTACGCATCTTGGCCATGCCAGCCAGACCGCCGGTCAGCTGGTTGATGACCTTCTCTTTCCACAGGCGAACCTTGTCGATGTCGGTCTGCGGGGCACCGAAGATGATGCCGTGTTCGGACAGCGCCTTGGCTTCTTCAATGACTTTGGCGACGTGCAGCAGTGCCTTGGACGGGATACAACCCACGTTCAGGCAGACGCCACCCAGGGTGGAGTAACGCTCGACGATAATGGTATCCAGACCCAGATCGGCGGCACGGAAAGCAGCGGAATAACCGGCAGGGCCAGCACCCAGTACTACGACCTGAGTTTTGATTTCTTTACTCATCATGACCTCTTTGTCGTTCTTATATATCCCCGGACGGCGCAGTCTTATGCCAACTCAATGCCAAACAAGGCGGCTGCAACCGTGAAAAAACGGGGCAAGTTTACAATCCTGTTAATGAAATGAGAAGTAAAAAGGGCAGGCTCTGGGCCCGCCCTCTCACTTACAGGACCAATCGACGAATGTCGGACAACACGCCACTCAAGGTGGTGACGAAGCGGGCTCCGTCAGCACCGTCTATGACCCTGTGGTCATAGCTCAGGGCCAGCGGCAGCATCAGGCGAGGCACAAACTCCTTGCCATTCCACTTCGGCTTCATCTCGGACTTGGAAACACCGAGGATGGCCACTTCCGGCGCGTTGACGATCGGGGTAAAGCTGGTGCCGCCGATGCCACCCAGGCTGGAGATGGTGAAGCAACCGCCCTGCATGTCGGCAGCGGTCAGCTTGCCGGCACGAGCCTTCTTGGAGATCTCGGCCAGATCGCGAGACAGCTCGTAGATGCCCTTCTTGTTGACGTCACGCACCACAGGAACCACCAGGCCCCCCGGAGTGTCTACTGCCACACCGATGTGGATGTACTTCTTCATGATCAGCTTGCTGCCGTCTTCGGACAGGGCGCTGCAGAAGCGTGGGTGTGCTTCCAGGGCCTTGGCAGCCGCTTTCAGGATGAACACCAGCGGGGTGATCTTCACGTCCGACTTCTGCTTCTCGAGCATCGCGTTCTGCTCTTTGCGGAACGCTTCCAGATCCGTGGTATCGGCTTCGTCGAACTGGGTGACGTGCGGGATCATGGCCCAGTTGCGATGCAGGGCAGGACCGGAGATCTTCTGGATCCGGGTCAGTTCCAGCTCTTCGACCGGGCCGAACTTGCTGAAGTCAACCTTGGGCCATGGCAGGACACTCATGCCGTTGCCAGTGCCGGTACCGGCTGCCGGGGCAGACTCGGCACGCTTGACCGCATCCTTCACATAGGCCTGCACGTCTTCTTTGACGATGCGACCCTTGCGACCGGAGGCTTTCACCTTGGCCAGGTTGATACCGAACTCACGGGCCAGACGACGTACAGCCGGGGCGGCATGTACGTAGGCGTCATTGGCAACGAAGTCGGAAGCAGCAGCAGCCTGGGCAACCGGAGCCGGAGCAGCGGCAACAGGGGCAGCAGCGACCGGGGCGGCGGCCTGAGCAACCGGAGCGGCAGCGGCTGGAGCAGCACCAGCCACTTCGAATACCATGATCAGGGAACCGGTGGAGACCTTGTCACCCGCCTTCACCTTGATCTCTTTGACGATACCGGCGAACGGTGCAGGCACTTCCATGGAGGCCTTGTCACCTTCCACAGCGATCAGGGACTGGTCGGCTTCGACCTTGTCACCCACGGCGACCATGATCTCGGTCACTTCGACTTCGTCACCGCCGATGTCAGGTACATTGACCTCTTTGGCAGCGGCGGCAACAGGGGCAGCAGCCACGGAAGCAGCAGTCTCAACCGGCGCAGCAAAGGCGGCAGGAGCAGCGCCCGCCACTTCAAATACCATCACCAGGGAACCGGTGGCAACCTTGGCGCCGGCGGCAACCTTGATCTCGACCACGCGGCCCGCGAACGGCGCCGGCACTTCCATGGAGGCCTTGTCACCTTCCACGGCAATGATGGACTGGTCGGCTTCAACCATGTCGCCCACGGCAACCATGATCTCGGTCACGTCCACTTCGTCGTCACCAATGTCCGGTACGTGCACATCTTTGCGCGCGGCGGCAACAGGGGCGGCGGGAGCGGCAGCAGCAACCGGGGCGGCAACCTGAGCAGGCGCCGGCGCAGCAGCGCCTTCCGCTTCGAAGATCATGATCTGGGAACCGGTGGCAACCTTGTCACCCACCTTGATCAGGATCTCTTTGACGATACCGGCAGCCGGTGCCGGTACTTCCATGGAGGCTTTGTCACCTTCCACAGCAATCAGGGACTGGTCGAGTTCGACCTTGTCACCCACGGCCACCATGATCTCGGTGACTTCAACTTCATCGGCGCCGATATCCGGAACCATAATCTGTTTGGACATAGTGCTTTATCCTCTTACGCGTCTGTCGCGTTAACCTTTGCAAGGCAGTGCCGGGCAATGTGTCCCGGCACTGCACTCGATCCTCTTACGCGTACAGCGGGTTGACCTTGTCGGCATCGATGCCGTACTTGGCGATGGCGTCAGCCACAACCTGCTTGTCGATCTCGCCGCGCTTGGCCAGTTCGGTCAGGGCAGCAACCACCACGTAGAATTCGTTCACTTCGAAGTGACGACGCAGGTTGGCACGGCTGTCGGAACGGCCGTAACCGTCGGTACCCAGCACACGGTAGTGCTCGGTCGGTACGAAGGCACGCACCTGATCAGCGAAGGACTTCATGTAGTCGGTCGCAGCTATGGTGGCTTCGGAACCCAGTACGGTCGCGATGTAGGGTACGCGAGCCTCGGCGGTCGGGTGCAGCATGTTCCAGCGATCCACGTCCTGACCGTCACGGGCCAGTTCGTTGAAGGAGGTGACGCTGAATACGTCGGAACCCACGCCGTATTCGCTGGCCAGGATCTGGGCGGCGGTGCGCACATGACCCAGGATGGAACCACAACCCAGCAGCTGTACCTTGCCCTTGGTGCCGGCAACAGTTTCCAGCTTGTAGATACCCTTGCGAATACCCTCTTCTGCACCTTCCGGCATGGCCGGCATGGCATAGTTTTCGTTCAGGGTAGTGATGTAGTAGAAGACGTTCTCCGGCTTCTCACCGTACATGCGACGCAGGCCGTCCTGGACGATAACCGCTACTTCATAGGCGTAGGACGGGTCATAGGAGATGCAGTTCGGGATGGTGTTCGCCAGGATATGGCTGTGACCATCTTCGTGCTGCAGACCTTCACCGTTAAGGGTGGTACGACCCGAGGTCGCGCCCAGCAGGAAGCCACGGGCTTGCTGGTCACCGGCTGCCCACGCCATGTCGCCGACGCGCTGGAAGCCGAACATGGAGTAGTAGATGTAGAACGGGATCATCGGGCAGTCGTTGGTGCTGTAAGAGGTCGCAGCAGCCAGCCAGGAGGACATTGCGCCCAGCTCGTTGATACCGTCTTGCAGAACCTGACCCTGCTTGTCTTCCTTGTAGTAGGAGACGATGTCGCGGTCTTGCGGGGTGTACTGCTGACCGTGCGGGCTGTAGATGCCGATCTGGCGGAACAGACCTTCCATACCAAAGGTACGGGCTTCGTCAGCCAGGATCGGTACTATGCGCTTGCCGATGGACTTGTCTTTCAGCAGCACATTCAGGGAACGCACGAACGCCATTGTGGTGGAGATCTCGCGAGCCTGCTCGCCCAGCAGGGGACCAAAGGTCTCCAGCGCCGGGATGTCCAGCTTGGTGGTAGTCTCACGCAGACGGGTCGGTACATAGCCTTTGAGCGCGGCACGGCGGGCGTGCAGGTATTTGTGCTCTTCGGTACCCTCTTCGATCTTCAGGTACGGCAGGTTTTCCAGCTGCTCGTCGGTGACCGGCAGGCTGAAACGATCGCGCAGGTGACGCACAGAGCCCAGATCCATCTTCTTGACCTGGTGGGCAATGTTCTTGCCTTCGGCCGCTTCGCCCATGCCGTAACCCTTGATGGTCTTGGCCAGGATGACAGTCGGCTTGCCCTTGGTCGCTGCAGCTTTGGAGAAAGCGGCAAACAGTTTGCGGGGATCGTGACCACCGCGGTTCAGGGCAAAGATCTCCTCGTCGGTCATGTCTTTGACCAGCGCGGCGGTTTCCGGGTAACGGTTGAAGAAGTGCTCACGCACGTAGCCGCCATCGCGGGACTTCATGGTCTGATAGTCGCCGTCCACGGTTTCGTTCATCAGCTGGATCAGCTTGCCGGACGTGTCTTTCTTCAGCAGCTCATCCCACTTGCGACCCCAGATAACCTTGGTGACATCCCAGCCGGCGCCTGCAAACAGACCTTCCAGCTCGTTGATGACCTTGCCGTTACCTACGACCGGACCGTCCAGACGCTGCAGGTTGCAGTTGACCACGAAGACCAGGTTGTCGAGCTTTTCACGCACGGCAACGGTCAGGGCACCCTTGGCTTCCGGCTCGTCCATCTCGCCGTCACCCAGGAAGGCGTAAACGGTCTGCTCGGAGCAATCCTTGATGCCACGGTCGGTCAGGTACTTCAGGAAGCGAGCCTGATAGATGGCGGCGATGGGGCCCAGACCCATGGAAACGGTCGGGAACTGCCAGAAGTCCGGCATCAGTTTCGGGTGCGGATAGGAAGGGATACCCTTGCCGTCCACTTCCTGACGGAAGTTGTCCAGCTGATCTTCGGTAAGACGACCTTCAGCGAACGCACGGGCGTAGATGCCCGGGGAGATGTGACCCTGGAAGTAAACCAGATCGCCACCGTCCTTCTCGCTGCGAGCGCGGAAGAAGTGGTTGTAGCAAACTTCGTAGATGGTCGCAGAGGAAGCGAAGGAAGACATGTGACCACCGAGGTCCAGGTCTTTCTTGGAGGCGCGCAGCACTATCATCATGGCGTTCCAGCGGATGATGGCGCGGATGCGACGTTCCATCTCCAGATCGCCCGGGTAAGCCGGTTCGTCACTGGACGGGATGGTGTTGATGTAGTCGCGATTCGCCTTGGCAGCCACGTCCACACCGCTCACGCGGGCTTTCTCGGCCAGTTGTTCAAGAATGAACTGAGCGCGTTGTGGACCCTCTTCACGCAGCAGGGATTCCAGAGAGGCAAGCCACTCCAGCGTTTCTATCGGGTCCACATCGTTCTTCAGGATATCAGACATGGCTGGTTCCTATTTTGTTGTGATTGCACGGCATTGCACGGCGAAGGGCGCAAGCATTCGACAATAAAGCCTTGTGGGATTAGTTTTCCTGCTGACGGATCCGACGCATGGATCGCTGGATCCGGCTGTCTTCCCTCTGCATATCCAACAAGGTGTCCTCGATAAAGGCCAGGTGCTCATGACAAGCAGCCCTGGCCCGCTCCGGAGCCCCCGACAGGATAGCCTCGATCAGATGCGCACGATGGCGACGTATCTTGGCTACCACTCCCGGACGGCGATTCAAAATTTCGTTATTGCGTAAAATGTTCTGCTCAAGCATGGGGCCCATGGCCCGCAACAGGTGCAGCAGCACCACGTTGTGGGACGCCTCGGCTACCGCCAGATAAAACTGGGTAACAGCGGCGGATTCGGTGACCAGCGAACCTTGCTGGCCGGCTTCCTCGATGGCGGACTGCGCATTGCGTATCCGCTCGAAGTCGGCATCGGTTCCCCGCAACGCAGCATAGTAGGCACAGATGCCTTCCAGCGCGTGACGAAACTCCAGCAGGTCATACTGGGCTTCCGGGTGGGTGCTGAGCAGCTCGAACAGGGGATCGGCGATCCCCTTGCTCAAGGCATTTTGTACGTAAGTGCCACCGCCCTGACGGCGATACAAGAGTCCTCTGGCTTCCAGGCGCTGGATGGCTTCGCGCAGGGAGGGGCGCGATACCTGAAACTGGATGGCGAGTTCCCGCTCGGGCGGCAACTTCTGGCCCGGTTGCAAACTGCCTTCCAGAATCATCTGTTCCAACTCGGCGACAATGGCGTCGGCCAGCTTGGGTTGAGTAATCTTGAGATAGGGCATGAGGCTGCTTTGTTAAATTGGTATTACCAATTTCATGAATGGGGCGAAAATTAGCAGAGGGCTTGGAAAAAGTCCACCCAAAAGATGATCTGAATCAAGGTTCAGCCTTGCCACTTAAGGGGTAAAAAGAGGGATTTATGATTTAGCTCATAGAAATTGGTCTGACCAATATTTTTGAGCTGGCTCACAGGCAACATTTGATTAACAGCAGGAAAAAATGGCCTGCCATAAAGGCAAGCCATTGATTTTAAAAACACTAACTTATCTTTAGAATATTTACTTAAAGTTGAGCATTTGCCGATAGCGCTGCCATTCGAAACTGTCACCCGGATCCGTCTTGCGACCGGGGGCGATATCACAATGGCCGACAATTCGTTGCGCAGTAATGGCAGGATAATGGCGAGATATGGTTCGACTGAGCCCTGACAGTACCTCATATTGCGCATCGCTGTAGGGCTGCTCGTCGGTCCCCTCCAGCTCGATGCCGATGGAAAAATCGTTGCAGGCCTCTCTCCCCTCCCAGCTCGATATCCCGGAATGCCAGGCGCGGGCGCCAAACGGTACGTATTGCACCAGCTCACCGTCCCGCCGGATCAGGCAGTGGGCCGAGACCCGCAGCTGATGAATGCTGGCGAAATAGGGATGCGCGGTCGGATCGAGCCGGCCCAGAAAGAGATCGTCAATCCAGGGACCGCCGAACTCCCCTGGCGGCAGGCTGATGCCGTGTACCACCAGCAGGGAGATATCGTCCACACTGGCCCGCTCGTTGTGGTGCGGTGACGGCACCTTGCGCGCCTGCTCACACCAACCGTCTGAATCAATGGAAAAAAATGCTTTAGGCTGGGTCATCATCTACTCGTTCTGCAATGGAATGGCGCACTTGACAAGGAGCGACTGGGCAGCAAGATGATCCGCCTCTCACGGTCGCCGCAATCGCCTGAATCCAGTCAGGCAACTGTGATAGGCTGAGCCCTCTGTTGCCCAACGCAGGAAAGGATATGCACCCTATGGCACGCCGCTTCTGGTTGCTGGCCTGGCTCTCTCTGATGGGGCTGCTGACCCTCTATTTCCACCACAGCTCGCAACCGACCGTGACCGCCAGCGGCGAGCTGCTGCTCAAAGCCGATGCCAGCGGCCATTATCGTCTGGAGGGTGCCATCAACGGCCAACCGGTGCAACTGCTGCTGGACACGGGCGCAACCCGGGTCACAGTCCCGCTGCATGTGGCCGAGCGCATCGGACTGACCCCCAGCGGCCATAGCCGTGTCAACACGGCAGCCGGCACCATCCAGGTTCAGACCGGTCAGATCGAAACCCTGGCGATGGGTCCGCTGACCTTGTACGATTTGCCCATCTTTATCAATCCAGCGGCCGGCGGGGACGAGATCCTGGTGGGCATGAATGCCCTCGGCCGGCTGGAATTGCGCCAAAAAGACAGGCAGTTGCTTCTCAGACCCTTGCAGGAATAAAGGCATGTTTCAACAGGATATCAGCCGCGCCGTGCGCGCCGCGCTACTCGAAGACCTAGGTCAGGCCCTCACCAAGCTCGATCAACCGGATGCCAGCGCCGATATCACGGCCCAGCTGATCCCGGCGGATCGCATTGCCAGCGCCCGGGTCATCACCCGGGAGGCGGGCGTCTTCTGTGGCCAACCCTGGGTGGATGAAGTGTTCGCCCAGCTCGGCGGCGAGGTAAAGGTGGAGTGGCTGGTGCAAGATGGCGAACCGCTCTCCCCTAATCAGGAGCTGTTTCGCCTGCACGGCCCGGCCCGCGTCTTGCTGACCGGCGAGCGCAACGCACTGAACTTCGTGCAGACCCTCTCGGGTGTTGCCACCCTCACCGCCCGCTATGTGGCCGAACTGGCGGGCACCCGCTGTCGTCTGCTCGATACCCGCAAGACCCTGCCTGGCCTACGCACCGCCCAGAAATACGCAGTCACTTGTGGCGGTGGCAAGAACCACAGAATCGGTCTCTATGATGCCTATCTCATCAAAGAGAACCATATCCTTGCCTGCGGCGGCATAAGCGAAGCCATCACCGAAGCCCACCGCCTCAATCCGGGCAAACCGGTCGAGGTGGAGGTCGAATCCCTGGCCGAGCTGGCACAGGCACTGCTTGCCGGCGCGGATATAGTGATGCTGGACAACTTCGATGTACCCATGATGCGCGAAGCCGTGACCCTCAATCAGGGCCGTGCCAAGCTGGAGGTCTCCGGCAATGTGACGCTGGACACGCTGGCAGAATATGCCGCCACCGGCGTCGACTTTATCTCGGTAGGGGCACTGACCAAGCATGTGAGGGCACTGGATCTCTCCATGCGCTTTGTTTAGCTGAAAAGGCTAGCTGAGAAAGACTCGCGATCTCATCATGGCTCGGCTGACATATAAGAAGATGAAGGACTTGCAAAAGGCGCCACGGGCGCCTTTTCTTTATGCAGGATCCCTCAGCAAAGGAGTGTGATGATGGACCCCATCCCGCCAGTCAAAAAGAGTCAGTAGAGGCTCTTCATCCATGATTTATATCAAGTTCTTCGCAAATGACAGGAAACTAGTTAACAAAGGCGATGCGCTCTGTTGCCAAGTCGAACAGCTCGGATAAGATACTGACGTGTGGATAGTTTTCCACCAGCACGTCTCAGGAACCAAGGACAAAAGGACATTTGACATGAAGAAGCAATCAGGCTTTACCCTTATTGAACTGATGATCGTGGTCGCGATCGTGGCCATTCTGGCGGCGATTGCACTTCCTGCATATCAGACCTATACGCAGAAGGCTAGATTTACAGAAGTTATTTCCGCTACAGGACCTTTCAAAACAGCAATTGAAATATGCGCTCAAACCACTGGCTCCCTTGGTGGATGTGATGCAGGAACTAACGGTGTTCCTGCTGAAGTTTCCGGTGCCAACGGTAACGTACAGTCAGTAAAAGTAGATTCCACAACAAATGCGATCACTGCAGAAGGAGTTGCTGCATCATTCGGTGGCACAGCATACACATATATACTGGTCCCGACTCTGACTTCAGGAAAAATCAATTGGGCCCCAAATCCCTCTGGCACTGTTGGCACATGTGTAGGCGCAGGCATCTGCTAACGCATGACCTCTAGCCCCAATAGCGGCCTGGCGTTAAGCCTGGCCGCCTCATCCCTGCTCAGTGAGTCCGACTCACAGCGTTACCTGAGCCAAGCCAAGGCCCAGCGCAAACCCTTCGTGACATTTCTGATTGAAAACGAGATCCTCGACAGCAAGGCGCTGGCGGATTTTTGCGAGCTGGAATATGGGGTACCTCTGCTGGATCTTGCCGCCTTCGACCTGGCCGAGATCCCGCAGAAGTACCTCAATCAGAAGCTGATTGAAAAACACCATGTGCTGCCCATCTACACCCAGGGCCACACCCTCTATATCGCCATGTCAGACCCGACCAACGTGTCGGCACTGGAGGATTTTGGCTTCAGCTTCGGGCTCCATACCGAAGCCCTGCTGGTGGAAGAGAACAAGCTCACCGCCGCCATCGGCAAGCTGATGGAAAGCGAGCAGGATGCCCTCGGCATGGAGGAGATCGACGAGTCGGAGATCTCCGAGCTGGAAGTCTCGGACGAAAACTCCCGCCTCGATGAGAGCGTCAATACCGCCGATGACGATGCCCCCATCGTCAAATACATCAATAAAATCATGATGGATGCCATCAAGCGCGGCGCCTCGGATCTGCACTTCGAACCCTATGAGACCAAGTACCGTATCCGCTTTCGTATAGACGGCATACTGCACGAAATAGCGACGCCGCCGGTCAATCTGGCCAACCGCTTTTCGGCCCGCCTCAAGGTGATGGCGCGACTCGATATCGCAGAGCGACGGCTGCCCCAGGATGGTCGCATCAAGTTAAAGCTGTCGCGCAACAAATCCATGGATATGCGGGTCAACACACTGCCCACCATGTGGGGCGAGAAGATCGTTATCCGTCTGCTGGACTCTTCCGCAGCGCGGCTCAATATCGAACAGCTCGGCTTCGACGACCGGCAGAAGGCACAGTATCTGCGTGCCCTCTCCAAGCCCCAGGGCATGATACTGGTGACGGGCCCGACCGGCTCTGGCAAGACGGTCTCTCTCTATACCGGCCTCAATATTCTCAACATCACAGAGGTGAACATCTCAACCGCCGAAGATCCGGTGGAGATCAACCTGCCAGGCGTCAACCAGGTACAAGTCAATCCCAAGGCGGGGTTGACCTTCGCCAGCGCCCTGCGATCCTTTCTTCGCCAGGATCCCGACGTTGTGATGGTGGGGGAAATCCGGGATCTGGAAACCGCCGAGATTGCCATCAAAGCCGCCCAGACCGGCCACCTGGTGCTCTCCACCCTGCACACCAACTCGGCAGCCGAAACCCTGACCCGGATGATGAACATGGGGGTCCCGGCCTTCAATATCGCCTCTTCGGTGACCCTCATCATGGCCCAGCGCCTCGCTCGCAAGCTCTGCGATCACTGCAAGGCACCGGAAGTGGTGCCCGAAGCTGAATTGCTGGAGCTGGGCTTCACCCAGCAGCAGTTGGCCGCCGGCTTGCGCCTGTTCAAGCCAGTAGGCTGCAAAGAGTGCTCGGGGGGCTACAAGGGTCGGGTCGGTATCTACGAAATCATGCTAATGTCTGAAAACATTGCAAAATTGATTATGCAAGGAGCCAACTCCCTGCAAATTGCAGCGATTGCTCAAAAAGAGGGGATGCGAACCCTGCGTGTCTCGGGCTTGGAGAAGGCCCGCCTGGGGGTGACCAGCCTGGCAGAGATCAACCGGGTGACCACCAACTGACAGACCATTTCCAATCAGACTGACTGATCCAGGTGATGCCGAACCGGCGTCCTTGACGATTCCCATCAGGCCAGGGCATCCAGACAACAAGAGAGTCGGATGCCAGCGCCCAATTGCAGGATGCAGTGATGGCAACGCTAACGCAAAAACAGAATGCCCCCAAGAAAGTCTTTGCCTTCCGCTGGAGCGGGGTAAATCGCAAGGGTCAGAAGGTATCCGGCGAGCTACAGGCCGACAGCATCAATACGGTCAAGGCCGAACTGCGCAAGCAGGGGGTCAATGTCACCAGAGTGAGCAAAAAGAGCCAGGGGCTTTTTTCCAAGGGTGGCGCCAGGATCAAACCGATGGATATCGCCATCGTTTCCCGTCAGATCACCACAATGCTCTCCGCCGGGGTACCTCTGGTGCAGAGCCTGCAGATCATAGCCCGCAGCCATGAAAAAGCCGCGATGCGCGAGCTGATGGGCCAGATAGCTGCGGATGTGGAGACAGGCACCCCGATGTCAGATGCCCTGCGCCGCCACCCTCGCCACTTTGATGCGCTCTATTGCGATCTGGTGGAAGCGGGCGAGCAATCCGGCGCGCTGGAAACCATCTACGATCGCATCGCCACCTACAGAGAAAAGTCGGAAGCGCTCAAGTCCAAGATCAAGAAGGCAATGTTCTATCCGGCCATGGTCATCCTGGTCGCCATCGTCGTCACCTCCATACTGCTGCTGTTCGTCATCCCGCAGTTCGAGGACATCTTCAAGAGCTTTGGTGCCGAGCTGCCCATCTTCACCCAGTTTGTCATCGGCATCTCCCGCTTCATGCAGAATTGGTGGTATGTGATTTTTGGCGGGATAGGGCTTGGCATTTTCCTTTATGTACGAGCGTGGCGCGCGTCCCAGAAGGTCAAAGACAACACAGACAAGTTCATCCTCACCATTCCCGTGGTGGGCATGATACTGCACAAGGCGGCTATGGCCCGCTTCGCCCGCACCCTTTCCACCACCTTCTCGGCGGGCATACCCCTGGTGGATGCACTGATCTCGGCCGCCGGCGCCTCAGGCAACTATGTCTATCGTACCGCCGTCATGGCCATTCGCAACGAGGTGGTAGCCGGCATGCAGATCAACGTGGCCATGCGCACCGTGGATCTCTTCCCCGACAGGTGATCCAGATGGTGATGATCGGTGAGGAGTCAGGCGCCATCGATGATATGCTCTCCAAGGTCGCGACCATCTTCGAGCAAGAGGTCGATGACTTGGTCGACGGCCTCACCAGCCTGCTGGAGCCTCTCATCATGGTGGTGCTGGGTGTACTGGTCGGCGGCATGGTCGTCGCCATGTACCTGCCCATCTTCAAGCTGGGTGACGTGGTAGGCTGATCCGCGAGGGTGTGCACTCACAACGGCATGCCCTTTTCCCAATTTCATGACAGACGGTTGGTTATGACACTTCTTCTCGAGCTGGCACACGGCTTGCCATGGCTCTACTTCTCGCTGGTTTTTCTCTTCTCCCTGATGATCGGCAGCTTTCTCAACGTGGTGATCCACCGCCTGCCCATCATGCTGGAACGGGAGTGGCAGGCCGAATATCGCAGCTATTTCAGTTCAGACACGCCGCAGCCAGAAGATGACGAGCGCTACAATCTGATGGTGCCGCGCTCCTGCTGCCCTCGCTGCAATCACCCCATAACGGCCTTGGAAAACATTCCCCTGCTGAGCTGGCTCTGGCTCAAAGGTCGCTGCCGGGGCTGCCAGGCCGCCATTTCGGCTCGCTATCCGCTGGTGGAGCTGCTGACCGCGCTGCTCTCTGTGGTGGTTGCCATGACGCTCACCCCTGGCTGGGGTACGCTGGCTGCCCTCCTGCTGACCTGGGTGCTGGTGGCGCTCACCTTTATCGATCTGGACAAGATGCTGCTGCCGGACCAGCTCACCTTGCCGCTACTGTGGGGCGGGCTGCTGTTCAACCTGCTGGGCGGATACGTGCCTCTCGGCGATGCTGTCATCGGCGCCATGGCAGGCTATCTGGTGCTGTGGAGCCTCTACTGGGCCTTCAAGCTGCTTACCGGCAAGGAGGGCATGGGCTATGGGGACTTCAAACTGCTGGCAGCGCTGGGAGCCTGGCTTGGCTGGCAGGCGCTGCCCATAGTACTGCTGCTCTCTTCTCTGGTCGGCGCCATCTTCGGCATTGGCCTCATTTTGCTGCGCAACCATCACCAGAGCAAACCCATCCCCTTTGGCCCCTATCTCGCCATCGCAGGCTGGATCGCACTGCTCTGGGGCGATAGCATCACCCGCTGGTATCTCTCCACTATCCTCTGAAAAAAGGGTGCACTGACCCATGTATATCGTTGCAATCACAGGCGGTATTGGCAGCGGCAAAACCACCATTGCCAACCAGTTTGCCGAGCTTGGCATAGACATAGTGGATGCGGACGTCATCGCTCGCGAAGTCGTGGAGCCCGGCACACCGGCCCTGGCCGCCATCGCAGCCCAGTTTGGCCCCGAGATGCTGGATCCGCAGGGGCAGCTCGATCGGCGCCGCCTGCGGGAGCGGGTATTCAGCGATCCTGACGCCAAGGCATGGCTCAACGGCCTGCTCCATCCGCTGATCCGCCAGGAGATGCTGCGCCAGTGCGCCAACGCACGCTCGCCCTATTGCCTGCTGGTGGTGCCGCTGCTGATCGAGAACAGACTTACCCAGCTCGCCAACCGGGTGCTAGTGATCGATGTGGATGAGGCAACCCAGATTGAGCGGACCTGTCGCCGGGATGGCGTTAGCCGGGCGCAAGCAGAGGCCATTCTGGCTGCACAGGCAAGCCGTGCCGAGCGGCTCGCGGCAGCCGATGACGTGCTGGACAACCAAAATGACGCAGCCGAGACCATAAAGCGCCGGATTTTAGCGCTGCACGAGACATATATGGCATTTGCCTCTCAACAAGCCAGTCAAGTGTGAGTACACTAGGCCGGTTTATGGCTGGCCAGGATTAGGCATGATTTACGATTTTCCCCTCAATGAAAAAAGCCGGACCTATCTTCGTCTGGAGTCTCTCTTTTCCCAGATCCGCGACAATCTGGACAGTGACCAGTCCTGGGCACACATCGCCTTCTTCAAGGGGTTGTTCGATCTGCAAGAATTGCTGGAGCGCGGAGACCTGCGAGCCGATCTCATCAAGGATCTGGAGCGTCTCGGCCAGCGTCTGAGCCACTGGGCCAGTCTGCCGGATGTCGATCTGGAACAGATCAAACAGATGCAGCAAGAGAGCACCCAGCTCTCTCGCAACCTGCTCAGTGCCTCACGCCCCGGCGCTCGGCTGAAAGAGGATAGACTGCTCGGCTCCATCCGTCAGCGCTTCTCCATTCCGGGCGGTCTGTGCGCCTTCGATGTACCGCAACTGCATCACTGGCTAGGTACGCCGACGATGGTTCGCAACCAGCAGATGCAACTTTGGCTCAGCGACATCAATCTGCTGATGAATGCCATTACCCTATTGCTGCGGCTATGGCGTGAATCCGGCAACTTCAGCGACGAGATCGCTACCAATGGTTTCTTCCAGGATACTGCCGAGAATGCGGAACTGATCCGCATCCGCCTGCCCGATGCCCAGCAGTGCTATCCGACGCTGAGCGGCCACAAGAACCGTTTCGCGCTGCGCTTCCTGCCCACTACAGAGCAACAGATTGGCGACGTTCCCTTCCAGCTCGCCTGCTGCTAAGGAGTAACCATGGTCACCAAAGTAAAGTGCCCGACGTGTAAAACCGAATTGGAATGGGGGCCGCAGAGCCCGTTCCGCCCCTTCTGCAGCAAGCGCTGCCAGCTGATCGATCTTGGCGAATGGGCGGATGAAGAAAAACGAATCCCGGGCCCAATCAATCCGGACCTGCTGCCTTACCCGGATGAAGGTGAGCAGTGGCAGTGAGCCGCACACAAAAAAGGGCCGACAAGGCCCTTTTTAATTGCTGTCAAATCCGTAGCAATGACTTAGCCAGGGTCAATCAGACCGCCAGAGAGGCTTGCAGCCGCCCCACGATAGGACCGTTGGCATCCGGGAACTGGTATTCATGCAGTGATGCCAGCGGCACCCACAGGCACTCCTGCCCCTCCTTGCCAAACGGCTCACCGCTAAAACGGGTTACCTTCCAGATATCCAGCAATACCTGCTTCTCGGGGTAGTCATGATGCAGCTCCATGAAGGGAGCGCAATCCAGCACCCGGATACCAATCTCTTCCCACAACTCCCTGTCCAGCGCGGTGAGCAGGTCTTCCCCCGCCTCTACCTTGCCACCCGGGAACTCCCAGCGATCGCCCTGATGGCGGTCTGAAGAGCGCTTGGCGATGAAGATATCGCCCTGCTCATTCTCGATGACGCCAACCGCCACCCAGATCCGTTTTTTCTGTTCCATCATTGTCCTCAACGTAAACACGGCAATGTGGCTATCCAGGGGGCCAGCCGACGAGCTTGCAGCGCCCCTTGCGCCGTAAATATATCCTGCCCCACATGTTCAGTCCCGTCAGGTGCGGGAAGGGGCCAGGGGATGGCCCCTGGCGGGGTGAAGCAACGGTCATGAACCAGACAGCTCTGGGCCAGATAGCTCCAGAGGGTGTCACGCAGAAACCATTGGTCTATGTTCGGCGTTTCCATCGCCTCCGGTTGATAGGTATCCAGCGGCGGCAACACGCCGGCCACCCCACCCCACATACCCGCCAAGACCAGGTCGGTATGGCTCCACCAGTCCCGCATGATATGAAACCAGCGGCCCGATGCAAGCCAGCCATCAACGGCAACCCGCTCTCGCACGCCCGGTACTGAATCCACATCCCGCACCAGAAAGCGGCCTACTTGCGGGTCGTTGGCCACCTGAAAGCGCCAGCACAGGCGCTGGCGCAGGGATTGACCAGACGCTTGCATGCACACCTCGGCACCCAATTCCCCCAGAGTGGCAAGCAGCGTCGACGGCACGCTCTCATCCACATAGAAACGAACGCGCCACCCCGGATAGAGGTAGGACGCAGCCAGCATATTGTCGACAGCTCCGCGCAAATAGCGGGGCGCGCTGCCCCACAGAGAGAAGGCGATGACATTCTGCTTGCCGGCGCGTCCTGCCAGCCAGGCATCAGGCTCTCCATCGGGTAACGACCAGCCCTGTGGCTGCTGGCGGACCGCCCTATCCTTCAGGATCAGCGCCCTGGTTCCAGCGGCAGCCGCCTCGACATAGCGCCCACGTTTGGCTTGCGAGGTGCACAACCCATCCAGGGCATGGAAATCCTCAGGAGTGCGTACCAACAGGGTTTGCAGCCTCTCCACCGCACGTTCATGCTGACCCGAACGTGACAGACAGACGCAGAGATTGCGCAGCACCTCGTCGTTATCAGGAGCCGCCTGATGTGCCATCTCCAGCACCTGTGTGGCAGAGGCCGGGTCATCACACAAGAAGAGGTAATAGGCAAATTGCAGCTGCAATGCCACTGGCTTTGCCGCAGTACTGTTCAGCTTTATCAGCAGTTGCTGGATCGCAGCCTGTCTCTGTCCTCCACGCCAGCGCTCATGGGCACTGGCATCCCATCCTGTCGGCATTTTGCTCATGGTCTTCCCTCTCCTTTTGCCGCCCTGAAACAAATGCACCGCCCGGAGGCGGTGCATGAAGCGTCACTGTGCGATCAGGTCAACTGACCGTGGCAATGCTTGTATTTTTTGCCGGAGCCACAGGGGCAGGGATCGTTGCGACCGATCTTCTGCTCATCCCGTACGAAGGTGGTGTGACCCTCTTCGCCTGCGGCCTCTTCATCGGCCAACTGGCTCTCTGCGGTGGCATGGGTGTAAGTGCGGGGAGCGGCTTCGGACTGCTGGCGCTGCTGCTCTTCCAGGGCTTCCACGTCACGCTCCTGCACCTGAACACGGCTCAGTATGCTGACCACGTCGCGCTTGAGGGTTTCCAGCATCTGGGTGAACAGATCGAAAGACTCGCGCTTGTACTCCTGCTTGGGGTTCTTCTGGGCGTAGCCGCGCAGATGGATGCCCTGACGCAGGTGATCCATGGCCGCCAGATGCTCCTTCCACAGGCCATCCAGGGTTTGCAGCATCACCGCCTTCTCGAAGTTGCGCAGCACCTCGACACCGACCAGTTCCTGCTTGTGGGCATAGAGTTTGGTGGCTTCGTCCAGAATGCGCTCGCGCAGCTTCTCTTCATACAGCTTGTCATCTTCCGCCAGCCACTGCTGCAACGGCAGATCCAGCCCGAAATCGGCTTTCAGACGCGCTTCCAGACCCGGCACATCCCACATCTCTTCCAGAGACTGGGGCGGAATGTATTCGTCGATCACGGCGCCATAGACATCGTCACGGATGACGTGGATGGTCTCGGAGATGTCGTTGGTATCCAGCAGCTCGTTGCGCTGCTCATAGACCACCTTGCGCTGGTCGTTGGCCACGTCATCGAATTCGAGCAAGCTCTTGCGGATATCGAAGTTGCGACCTTCCACCTTGCGCTGGGCATTTTCGATGGCCTTGGTTACCCAAGGGTGCTCGATGGCCTCGCCCTCTTCCATGCCCAGCTTCTTCATCATGCCAGTCACGCGATCGGAGGCGAAGATCCGCATCAGGGTATCTTCCATGGAGAGATAGAAACGGGAGGAGCCCGGGTCACCCTGACGACCGGAACGGCCGCGCAGCTGGTTGTCGATACGACGGGATTCGTGACGCTCGGTACCGATAATGTGCAGACCACCTGCGGCCAGCACTTCATCGTGACGCACCTGCCAGGCCGCTTTCAGCTCGGCGATTTGCTCGTCAGTCGGGTTATCCAACTGGGCAATCTCGGCCTGCCAGTTGCCACCCAGCACTATGTCGGTACCACGACCGGCCATGTTGGTGGCGATAGTAACGGCGCCAAGCTGACCTGCCTGAGCTACGATTTCCGCTTCCATGGCGTGGAACTTGGCGTTCAGTACCTTGTGCGGAATATTCTCCTTGGTCAGGATGCCGGAGAGCAGCTCGGAGTTTTCGATGGAGACAGTACCCACCAGCACCGGCTGACCACGGGAGACACAACCGCGAATGTCTTCGACGATGGCGGCGTATTTCTCCTGGGCAGTCAGATAGACCAGATCGCCCATGTCTTTACGCACCATCGGCTTGTTGGTCGGGATAACCACTGTATCCAGGCCGTAAATCTGCTGGAATTCAAAGGCTTCGGTATCCGCCGTGCCCGTCATGCCCGCCAGCTTGTCATAGAGACGGAAGTAGTTCTGGAAGGTGATAGAGGCCAGAGTCTGGTTCTCGTTCTGGATCTTGACCCCTTCCTTCGCCTCGACGGCCTGGTGCAGGCCATCAGACCAGCGACGACCCGGCATGGTACGGCCGGTGTGTTCGTCAACGATGACGATCTCGTCTTTTTGCACTATGTAGTCGACGTTGCGCTCAAACAGGGTGTGGGCACGCAGACCGGCGTTGACGTGGTGCAGCAGGCTGATGTTGGTCGCGGAGAACAGAGAGTCCTCTTCTGCCAGCAAGTCCTCTCGCTTGAGCAGCTCTTCCACGAAAATCTGACCATTTTCGGTCAGCAGGGCCTGACGGTTCTTCTCGTCTACCGTGTAGTGACCTTCGCCTGTGTACTCTTCGGTATCTTCCTTGTCCTGCTTGATCAGTTGCGGGATCAGCTTGTTGACCTGGATGTAGAGGGCGGAGCTGTCTTCGGCCGGGCCTGAGATAATCAGCGGGGTACGGGCTTCATCGATGAGCACGGAGTCGACTTCATCCACCAGCGCGTAGTTGAGCGGACGCTGGACACGCTGCTCTGGCGAGAACGCCATGTTGTCACGCAGGTAATCAAAACCGAATTCGTTGTTGGTACCGTAGGTAATATCTGCAGCATAAGCGTCACGCTTCTGGGACGCATCCATGCCGGGCACGTTGCAATCGACCGTCATGCCGAGGAAGGTGAACAGGGGGCGGTTAGCCTCGGCATCACGCTTGGCCAGATAGTCGTTCACCGTCACCACGTGTACACCACGACCGCTCAGAGCATTCAGATAGGCCGGCAAGGTAGCAGTCAGCGTCTTGCCCTCACCGGTTTTCATTTCAGCGATGCGGTTGGAGTCAAGCACCATGCTGCCGATCAGCTGGACGTCGAAGTGACGCATGCCAAACACCCGCTTGGAGGCCTCACGCACGGTCGCGAACGCTTCCGGCAGCAACTGATCCAGCGTCTCACCCTGCTCCAGACGCTGACGATATTCAGCTGTCTTGGCCTGCAACTCGCTATCGGACAAAGCCTCGAACTGAGGCTCCATCGCATTGATCTGTTTTACAATTTTGCGCAAAGCCTTGAGCGTTCTGTCGTTCCGGCTGCCGATAATCTTGGTAAGCAGTGTGCTAATCATGGGTACCAACTATTTCTGGTTATATAAGTGTTCCGTCACTGGAACCTGGAGAAAAAAACCTAACCCCGTCTGGCGTTGAGAAAGCGTGCGGGGTTGACCTGACGACCGTCTTTCAATACTTCGTAATGCAAATGGACCCCGGTCGCGCGACCGGTGCGTCCCATCAAGGCAATCTTCTGACCCTGATCGACTAGCGTGCCCACTTCAACCAGCAACTTGGAGTTGTGGGCATAGCGGGTCACCAAACCATTGCCATGGTTCACTTCCACCATGTTGCCAAATTCCGGATGGCGGCCTGCCCAGCTGATGATGCCCGGGCCCGTCGCCAAAATAGGGGTACCGGGCTTGCCACGGAAATCGACCCCTTTATGCATCTTGGCGCGACCGTTGAACGGGTCGACCCGACCACCAAAGCCTGACGAGATCCAGACCCGCTCCTGTTTGACAGGCGAGCCTGAAATAAAACCGGCATCGGCTATATGGTGATTCATGATGAAAGATTCAAGTACCGACAGCTGCTCTTCACGACTGCTGAGCTGCTGGCTGAGATGCTTCATGGAATCCTGCAATTCATTCAGGTTGACTTCCAGATCCACATCATAGGAAGGACCGCCCATAGGGGGCAGTTCCTTGAAATTGAACTCCTCGGGATCGAGGTCTGCCTGCTCGGTCAAGCGTTCACCGAGCGCATTGATACGACCCAGCTGCCCCTGTATGGTGCCCACCTGGGCGGCCAGCATGGCAAGCTGTTCGCGGGCTTCATCTGCCCCTTGAGTGGATGTCTGTTGTTCGGCCATGGCCAGCGCCACTTCGAGCGCATCCATTTTCTGGTGCCAGCTCTGCCAGAGCCAGCCGCCACCCAGGGCCAATACAGAGAAGAGGATTCCGCCGACCCAGGCCAGACGTTGTTTGGGCAAATGCAACTTGCGCCGCTGCTTGCCGTTGAGGATCAGGGTAATGCTCATAGAAATCTGTCTGCTCGGTCAGGTGAGGCCAGGAGCCTGCACGGGAAATAAAACCGGGAGATAATCGGTATCGGTATCGGTATCAGGATGGAAAAATGAATGACAGGACGTCGGTGCGGAGAGATGACCGACGTCCTGTTGCACAGCTATCAGGCCAGAACCAGACCGTTATCGTAGTAAGCGATAGGCGCTTTGGCACCCTCACCCTCGAAGGTGACCAGTTCCCAGGCCTCCTGCTTGGCCAGCAAGGCACGCAGCAGCTTGTTGTTCAGAGCATGGCCGGTCTTGTAGGCACGGAATTCGCCGATGATGCTGCGGTTACACATATAAAGGTCACCGATAGCATCCAACATTTTGTGTTTGACGAATTCATCTTCACAACGCAAGCCATCTTCGTTCAGTACCCGGTAGTCATCCAGCACAACGGCATTTTCCAGGCTTCCGCCCAATGCCAGGTTCTGGGAACGCAGGTACTCGATGTCACGCATGAAGCCAAAAGTACGGGCACGACTGATCTCTTTCACGAAAGAAGCACCGGAGAAGTCCAGCACGCAACGCTGATTGCGTCCTTCAAATACCGGATGCTGGAAATCGATCTCGAGATCCATTTTGAAGCCGTTGCGATAGGGGTGGAATTCCGCCCACTTGTCGCCGTCTTCAACCCGGATGCTCTGCTTGATCCGCACAAACTGCTTGGCAGCATTTTGCTCACGGATACCGACTTCTTGCAGCAGGTATATAAAGGGGTGCGCACTGCCGTCCATCACCGGGATCTCGGGTGCGTCAACCTCCACATAGAGGTTGTCGATCCCCATCCCGGCCAGCGCGGCAGAGAGGTGCTCAATGGTAGAGACACGGACACCGGCTTCATTGACCAAAGCGGTACAAAGCACGGTATCGCGCACCTGATCGGCATTGGCTGGCAGCGCTACCACAGGATCAAGATCGGTACGCAAGTAAACGATCCCTGTGTTAACAGGCGCCGGACGGAACGTCATTGTGACTTTCCGGCCCGAATGCAGGCCAACACCAGTGGCCTGGACACTCGTTTTCAAGGTTCTTTGTCTAATCATGGGCGTATCCGCTTAACAGCTCATATTCCGGACCAGATGGTCGTTGGCAGGCCATCTTAGCACATTCCTTAAGCAACAAACAAACTAGTGCCATTAGAGGCTTAGTCAGCTTGCTTGCGCAGGAACGCAGGAATATCGAGATAATCCGGTTCACGACGAGCTTGCGGCTCGGCGTTGACCACCTTGGCCGGGGCCTCTTCCATCACGCGAGACTGCAGGGCTTCGCTGATCAGGGGCTGACGGGCCGGACGCTCTTGTACCATATTATTTTTTACGAGCGTGATGTCGGGCTTGCGCTCGGCACCGATACCGGTAGCCACCACGGTCACACGCAGTTCGTCGTGCATTTCCGGGTCGATTACGGTACCCACCACAACAGTGGCGTTCTCGGAAGCGAAGGCCTTGACCGCGTTACCCACGGTTTCGAACTCTTCAATGGTCATGTCCATGCCGGCGGTGATGTTGACCAGGATGCCACGGGCACCGGCCAGATCCACGTCTTCCAGCAGCGGGCTGGAGATGGCTTTCTCGGCCGCTTCTTCGGCACGATCATCACCGGAGGCGGAACCGGTACCCATCATGGCGGTACCCATTTCACGCATCACGGTACGCACGTCCGCGAAGTCGACGTTAATCAGGCCCGGACGGGTGATCAGCTCGGCGATCCCCTGTACCGCACCCAGCAGCACATCGTTGGCTGCCTTGAAGGCGTCCAGCAGGGAGATGCCACGACCCAGTACCTTCAGCAACTTGTCGTTGGGGATGGTGATCAGGGAGTCGACGTTCTTGGATAGCTCTTCGATGCCGTGGGCGGCGAAGCCCATCCGTTTTTTCCCTTCGAAGGAGAACGGCTTGGTTACGACAGCAACTGTCAGTATACCCATCTCGCGGGCCACTTCGGCCACGATCGGTGCAGCACCGGTACCGGTACCACCACCCATGCCGGCGGCGATGAACACCATGTCGGAACCGGTCAGCAGCTCACGCAGCGCTTCCCTGTCTTCCATGGCCGCATCACGACCCACTTCCGGATTGGCTCCGGCACCCAGACCCTTGGTGATGCCACCACCGATCTGCAGAGTTGTGTTGGCGCTGGAGTTACGCAGAGCCTGGGCGTCGGTGTTGACGGTAATGAATTCGACACCTTCGATGTTTTGACGAACCATGTGCTCGACTGCGTTACCGCCGCCGCCACCCACACCAATCACTTTAATGACGGCTTCGTCAGTGTGGCTATCCATAAATTCAAACATGTTGTCTCTCCGCTTTATTTGCCTGACTCAGCAAAATCTTTTAGAACTCGCCACGCAACCAGTTGCTGACCCGTTTGACCAGCCCACCTACGCTTGCCTTGGCGGCATATTCCTTGCTACTGCCTGAAGATTGATGGGTGCGGCCGTACTGCAGCAACCCGACCGCGGTCGAGTACACAGGTGCCTGCACATAATCACTCAATCCCCGTATATTCATGGGCTCTCCCACCCGGACCTGGCTTTGGAAGATCTGCTCTGCGCACTCCACAATGCCTTCGATCTGGGCAGCGCCGCCGGTCAAGACCACTCCGGCTGCCAGCTGATGCTTGACCCCCTGCGCTTTCAACTCGCTTTGTACCCGCACCAGCTCATCATTCACCATGGAGAGCAACTCGGTGTAACGGGGTTCAATCACTTCAGCCAGTGTCTGCCGTTGCAGGCTACGCGCCGGACGACCGCCGACACTGGGTACTTCAATATTGTCTTCCTTGCTGACCAGACGGCCGAGGGCACAGCCATAGCGCACCTTGATCGCCTCTGCGTCAAGCGGCGGTGTGCCGAAGGCGTAGGCGATATCGCTGGTCACTGTGCTGCCGGCGTACGGGATCACCTTGGTGTGGCGCAGGGCACCGCCGGTAAACAGCGACATGTCCATGGTACCGCCACCTATGTCCACCACGCAGACACCCAGCTCTTTCTCGTCTTCGGTCAGCACGGCATAGCTGGAAGCCAGCGCGGAGAAGATCAGCTGATCCACTCGCAAACCGACCTTCTCCACACATTTTTCAATGTTGCGGGCCATGTCGTTGTGGCAGGTGATCAGGTGCACCTTGGCCGCCATCCGCACACCGGACAGACCAACCGGGTTCTTGATCCCTTCCTGGTAGTCGATGGCAAACTCCTGGGGCAGCACATGCAGCACCCGCAGCTCATCGGACAACCGTACCGACTTGGCGGTGTGGATGACGTTGTCCACGTCCTCCTGGGTCACCTCCTCATCGGAGATGGGCACCATGCCGGTTTCGTTGCGGCAATCGATATGCTTGCCGGACAGCCCCAGATACACAGAGCTGATCTGGCAGTCGGCCATCATCTCTGCCTCTTCCACCGCACGACGCAGGGACTTGACCACGGAATCGAGATCGTTGACCCCGCCCTTATCCATGCCACGCGAGGCGTGACTGCCCATGCCGATGACATTGAGCTCACCGTCTGGCAGCACTTCGCCGACCAGAACCGCCACCTTGGTTGTGCCGATATCCAGTCCGACAATCAGATTTCTATCTGCGGTTTTGGTCATTCACTTTCTCTTCGTTCTTCTTCCAGCCAACTGCCATTCCTGTGTCATATCGAAGATCCACATAAGCAACCCGCTCACGGGGTTCGATGACCGGAAAAGCATCGATAAACCGCTGCAGTCGGAGCGCAATATCCGCGCGCCCCAAAAACAGCTGAATGTTGCCATCCAGGGTCAATTCCCAGGCATGGCGGGGAGTCAGATTCACCCCCAGCAACTTGTATCCTCTGGCCGCCAGCTGCGCCTCGTACTGACGGCTGGCTTCCAGCACCTTGGCGGCCTGGTCTTCAGGCCCGGATAGCTGCATCAGGGGGGTCTTCACCCTGTCCGGCGCACTGAACACCTCACCCTTGGTGTTGACGAAGCGGTTGCCATTCCAGCGTGCCGCTACCGCCTGTTCGGTGAGATAGACCTTGATCTTGTTTGGCCACTTCTTGCGTACAGAGACCTGGGCCACCCAAGGCAAGGCGTTCAACCGCGCCTGTAATTCGTTAACGTCCAACTCGAAGAAGTTACGCAGCTCGACACCATCCAGCACGGCGCTACGCAACTCGTCGGTTTGCAAATACTGGTGTTGCCCCTGCAGCAAGAGCTCGCTCATGGGCAACCGGTTGGCATCCGTCAGCCAACCTTTAACATCCAGCGCAGTCTGGTAGAGACCCCACATGACCAGGATGAAAAATGCCACCCCTGCAATGAAGCCACCCTTGGTGCGCCCTTGTGCACTTGCCTCCACCCGATCTTTCCCCGTTTAACGCGCCACTTTGGCCCTTTGCAGACCGGCTCGCCATTATATAGGCGCCGGCTTGGCGGTCAAAATACTCATTGGGCCCTCAGGCGCCGGATTTCATGCTGTCGATGCTCAATTTCATCTCACCAAGACGACGGGACAAGGCACCTACGTTCCCGGCCCCTTGGGTCAGCACCAGATCCCCCTCGCCAATCAGGTCCGCCAGGATCGCAGGGACATCGTCCGGAGTAGCGGCAAAGATGGGTTCCAGGCTGCCACGGGAACGGATGGAGCGGCACAAGGCTCGACCATCTGCCCCAGGGATTGGCTCTTCGCCGGCGGCATAGACTTCCAGCATCACCAGCACATCCACCTTGGAGAGCACGTCCGAGAAGTCTTCATAGAGATCGCGGGTACGGGTGTAGCGGTGTGGCTGGAACACCATGACCAGGCGCTTGTCCGGCCAACCGGTGCGTGCGGCATTGATGGTCACCTTGACTTCGCTCGGATGGTGACCGTAGTCATCCACCAGCATGGCCTTGCCACGACCTGTCTCGAATTCACCATATTGCTGGAAGCGGCGTCCTACCCCTTCAAACTTGGCCAGCGCACATATGATGGCATCATCGCCGATCCCGTCTTCGGTAGCGACAGCAATCGCTGCGGCAGCATTGAGCGCATTGTGGATGCCAGGCAGGTTCAGGGTCACTGCCAGCTCGCCTGCATCCTTGCGACGCACCCGGAAACAGCTGCGATTGCTGGTCTGCACGAAGTCCAGTACCTGCACATCGGCGTCGTCGCTCAGACCGTAGGTGATGGTCGGGCGAGCGATCTCGGGCAACATGCCACGGATCACGGGGTCATCCACACACACCACGGCCAGACCGTAAAACGGCAGGTTGTGCAAAAAGTCGATGAAGGTGGCCTTCAGCTTGGAAAAGTCGCCACCGTAGGTTTCCATGTGATCCGCTTCGATGTTGGTCACGATGGAAACCATGGGCTGCAGATGCAGGAAGGAGGCATCGCTCTCGTCCGCTTCTGCAATCAGGTAACGGCTGCTGCCCAGACGCGCATTGGTACCGGCGCTGTTGAGCAGACCGCCGATGACGAAGGTCGGATCCCTGTCCGCTTCGGCATAGATGCTCGCCACCAGACTGGTGGTGGTGGTCTTGCCATGAGTCCCCGCTATGGCGATACCATGACGAAAACGCATCAGCTCGGCCAGCATCTCGGCGCGGCGCACCACGGGTATGCGCAACTCGCGGGCAGCCAGCAACTCGGGGTTATCCTGCTTGATGGCGGTAGAAACCACCACCACGCTCGCCTCGCTCACGTGTTCGGCACTGTGCCCAACGAAGATATGGGCACCCAGCGACGCCAGTCGCTCAGTCACCGCATTTCGGGCCAGATCAGAACCGGTCACCTGATACCCTTCGTTGGCAAGCACCTCGGCGATCCCGCCCATACCGGCGCCACCTATGCCGATAAAGTGGATGCGACGCACCCGACGCATTTCAGGGATCATGGTACGCAGTTTTGCCAGTTCAACCTTGGTCATAGTTCTCTCTCATTCTGCCCGGCTGCAAGTCGCTTGCATTCATCGGCAACCCGCTCGGCGGCATCGGTAATGGCAACATGACGGGCGGCCTGTGCCATGTTCAATAGGGTTTCCCTACGCCCGGCGAGCCAGGAGAGACGCGCAGCCAGAGAGGCAGTGGTCAGCTCGGATTGGGGCAGGAATTCAGCAGCGCCACCATCGACCAGGGTCAGGGCGTTGCGCGTCTGGTGATCATCCACCGCATGGGGCAGTGGCACAAAAATGGCGGCGACGCCGGCAGCGGCCACTTCGGAGACGGTCAGGGCCCCCGCGCGACACACCACCAGATCGGCCCAGGCATAGGCATCGGCCATGTCCTTGATAAACTCGCTCACCTCGGCCTCAACGCCCTGTTTGGCATACGCCTGTGCGACAGATTCACGATTGCCCTTGCCACACTGGTGACGCACTTCAATCGGCACGCCGGCAGCCGCAACCGCTGCTGGCACCTGTTCGTTGAGCACCCGGGCTCCCAGGCTGCCACCGACGATCAGCAGATGCAGCGGCTCTGTGCTGCTGCTTCGCTGCGGATCCGGCAAGGCGACCACTTCGGGTCGAACCGGGTTGCCCACCACAGCGGTGCGACGACTCGGCGCAAATGCCCCCGGGAATGCCATCAGCACCCGTTTGGCGAGGCGCGCCAGCAGTTTGTTGGTCAGGCCGGCCGCCGCATTCTGTTCGTGCAGCAGCAGAGGAATACCGGACAGCCAGGCCGCCACGCCGCCAGGGCCTGAGGCAAAGCCGCCCATGCCGAGCACAACGTCGGGCCGTATGGTCTTGAGCACGCGGCGAGCCTGCAGCACCGACTTGACGATGCGATAGGGTGCAGCCAGCAGACGCTTGATGCCGTTGCCACGCACTCCCTGAATGTCGATGAAGGAGATGGGATAACCGTGGGCGGGCACCAGCTCGGCCTCCATACGGTCGGCGGTGCCGAGCCAGTGGATGGTCCAGCCCTGGGCCTTGAGGCGATCGGCCACGGCCAGGCCAGGGAACACATGGCCCCCGGTACCGCCTGCCATCACCAGCAGTGTCTTGCTCACGAAACCTCCCGCACGCGCGCCTGGGCACTGGCCTGACGCAACTCGAAATCGATACGAACCAGCATGCTCACCGCCACCATCATGATGATGAGACTGGAACCGCCATAACTGACCAGCGGCAGGGTCAGCCCCTTGGTGGGCATCATGCCGCTGGCGGCGCCGACGTTGACGAAGGTCTGGAAGCTGAACCAGATGCCGATGCCAATGGCCAGATAGCCTTCATACAAGCGCTCGGCAACCAGCGCCTGGTGGCCCAGCTTGAGCGCTTTGAACGAGAGCGCAAAAATGAGAAACAGCGCGCCCAGCACGCCGGCATAGCCCAGCTCTTCACCCAGGATCGCAAACACGAAGTCGGTGTGGGCTTCCGGCAGGTACTCCATCTTCTGGATGGAGTTGCCAAGCCCCTCACCAAACCAGCTGCCACGACCAAACGCCATCAACGACTGGGTCAGCTGATAACCGCTGCCGAACGGATCGGCCCAGGGGTCGAGGAAGGAGGTCACCCGCCGCATCCGGTACGGCTCGGCGATAACCAGAGTCACTACGGCGCTCACCCCCACCAGGATAAGGCCGATGAATTGCCCTAGGCGCGCCCCCGCCAGAAACAACATCCCCAGAGAGGTGACAAACATCACGACCACAGAACCCAGATCAGGCTGGGCCAGCAGCAGGATAGCCACCACGAACAGCACGGCCATCGGCTTCATGAAACCGATGAAGCGCTCGCGCACCTCGCTCTGCCGGCGCACCAGGTAGCCCGCCAGATAGACAAACAGCGCCAGCTTGCCAAACTCCGCCGGTTGCAGGTTGAAGGGGCCAAGGGGCAGCCAGCGGATAGAACCGTTGACGCTGCGCCCCACCAGCAACACCAGCACCAGCATCAGGATGGCGAGTACCAGCATGGGGCCGTTGTAATGCTGCCAGCGTGCCATGGGCACCTGCAGCACAAACCAGGAGATGCCAAGAGCCATCACCAGAAACAGGCCGTGACGCTTCACGAACATGAAGGGATCGTTGTTGATGGCGATCCCCTCCGGGATCGAGGCAGAGGCCACTATCACCAGCCCCACCGCCATCAACGCCAGCGCCAGCACCACCAGCTGCCGATCGTAGAGACCTGCAGGGCGCGCCGGTAACAACCAGCGTTGCAGCAATCCTGCGACGGAGCGAAGGGCGCTCATAGTGCCAGCACCATTTTGGTGAAGTGATCGCCACGGGCTTCGAACGACTTGAATTGATCCAGACTGGCGCAGGCCGGCGCCAGCAACACCCAGTCACCCGGTCTGGCATCGGCCGCGGCCTTGGCCACGGCGGCGTCGAGGTCGGATACCCGCTCGGTCTGCTCACCGAGGGCGAGCAGTATGTCGGCATCCTGACCGAAGCAATACATGTGATCGATCTGGTGGCCAAGCAGTGCCTGTACCGGACCAAAATCCTGTCCCTTGCCCTGACCACCGGCCAGCAGCAACAGGCGTCCCTTGACCGCTTCCCGCACACCCGCCACGGCAGCCAGAGTGGCACCCACATTGGTGGCCTTGGAATCGTTGATCCAGCGCACTCCGTTCACCTCCCGCACGAAGCGGGCACGGTGGGGCAGGCCCTCAAAACGGCGCAGCACGGCGAGTTGCGGCTCGCGGGGAATGCCCACCGCATCGCACAGGGCCATGGCGGCCAGAGCATTCGCCTGATTGTGGGCACCGACGATCTTCATTTCGTCCACGGGGAGCAGCGGCTCACCGTGCAGGGTCAACCAGTGGCGGCCATCCAGCAGGCAGCGGCCATAGCCGTTGCAGTCGAGACCGAAGCTCTGCCATACCTGACCCACGTCGGGCTGGGTCTGCGCATCGTCCCGGTTGACCAGAATGTGTTTGGAATGCTGGTGGATCTCCATCTTGGCGGCGCGGTAATCGGCCATTCCCTGATAACGATCCATATGGTCTTCAGACAGGTTCAGCACCACGGAGGCGGCCGCACGCAGGCTGTGGGTGGTCTCCAGCTGGAAGCTGGAAAGCTCCAGCACGCAGAGGTCCATCGGCTGCTTGAGCAGTTCCAGCGCTGGCGTGCCTATGTTGCCACCGACGCCAACCTTGAGGCCGGCCTCGGCAATCATCTCGCCGACCAGGGTGGTGACGGTGCTCTTGCCGTTGGAACCCGTGATGGCGATCACCGGCACCTGGGTTTCGCGCACGAACAGCTCGATATCGCCAACGATACTCACCCCGAACTCGGCCGCAGCTTTCAGTTCAGGAGTGGCCAGGGCAATGCCCGGGCTCGCCACTATCATGTGCGCCTGCTTGAGCAGATCGCCATCCAGCCCATGGATCAGTTCTACCTCGGCGGGCAGTTGATCCTTGCCAGGTGGATTGGCGCGGGTATCCATCACCAGAGGCATGACGCCACGGCCGAGGAAGTAATCGACACAGGAGAGTCCGGTTTTACCGAGTCCGATGATGATGACCATGGCTTACCTCACCTTCAGGGTGGCGAGGCCAAGCAGCACCAGCATGAGAGTGATGATCCAGAAACGCACGATAACGCGCGGCTCCGGCCAGCCTTTCTTCTCATAATGGTGATGGATTGGCGCCATGCGGAAGATGCGCACGCCGCGCAGCTTGTAGGATCCCACCTGCAGGATCACAGAGACGGTCTCCATCACGAAGACCCCCCCCATGATCACCAGCAGAAACTCCTGGCGCACCAGCACGGCTATGGTGCCAAGCGCGCCGCCGAGGGCCAGGGAACCGACGTCCCCCATGAAGACCTGGGCCGGATAGGTATTGAACCAGAGAAAGCCCAGGCCCGCACCGACGATGGCGGTGCAGACGATCACCAGCTCGGAGGTATAGGGCACGTAGGGAATATGCAGGTAGTTGGCGAAGTTGACGTTGCCGGTCGCCCAGGCGATCAAGGCAAAGCCCCCTGCCACCATCACGGTCGGCATGATGGCCAGACCATCCAGACCGTCGGTCAGGTTAACCGCATTGGAGGTGCCGACGATGACGAAGTAGGTCAGTACTATGAACATCAACCCCAGCTGCGGCATCACATCCTTGAGGAATGGCACCACCAGCTGGGTCTGGCCGTCGTGGGTGGCCGTGGTATAGAGGAACACAGCCACCAGCAGCGCAACGGCGGATTGCCAGAAGTACTTCCAGCGGGCGATCAGGCCGTCGGTATTCTTGCGCACCACCTTGAGGTAGTCATCGGCAAAGCCGATGGCACCGTAGGCACCGAGCACGAACAGCACCAGCCAGACATAGGGGTTGTCGAGACGGCTCCAGAGCAGCACAGAGATGAAGATGGCTGCGATGATCATCAGCCCCCCCATGGTCGGGGTGCCCCGTTTGCTCAGATGAGATTCGGGGCCGTCGTTGCGGATCACCTGGCCGAATTTCAGGATCTGCAGACGACGGATGAGGTGAGGCCCCATCCAGAGCGCCACCACCAGACCCGTGATGATCGACAAAATGGCGCGAAACGTCAGGTAGGAGAAGACGTTGAAGAAGGTGAAGTGCGGGGTGAGCAGTTCCGCCAGCCAGACTAGCATGTGGCTGACTCCTGACGGTCAACAACCATCTTGACGATATCTTCCATGCGGGAGCCGCGGGCACCTTTGACCAGAATCGAAATTTCTTGATGTGTATTTATCATTTGCGCAAGCACTTCAAACAACGACGCCTTGTTATCGAAATGTCGGCCAGCCGCGGCATCTGCGGTGTGGCGACTCTGTTCCCCTACTGTCAGCACGGCGTCCAGACCGCACTCACTGGCATGGCGTCCGACCCTGGCGTGTTGCTCGGCAGACTCCTCACCCAACTCCTTCATGTCACCGAATACCAGCACCTTGTAGCCGCCCATGGCAGTCAGGGCATCGATGCCCGCCAGCACGGATTCCACACTGGCGTTATAGGTGTCATCCACCAGAGTGAGACCACCCCAGCGCTGTACGCAAAAGCGTCCCTTGACCGGCGCCATCTGCTCCAGCCCCGCCTTGACGGAGGCAAGCGAAGCTCCGAGCGCCAGACAGCCTGCGGCAGCAGCCAGGGCATTGGCCACGTTGTGGCGACCTGGAATGGCCAGAGTCAGGCTCAATTCCCCGTTCGGCGTCACCATCACAAATTCGGCGCAGCCCTGCCCGTTGAGCGCTATGCCACGGGCATGGAAAGGCTGGTTCTGATCCTCGATGGAGAAGGCACAGTGGATCCCGGCTGCCTGCCACTTGGGCCAGAAGGCGCTATCGGCGTTGACGATGGCGGTTCCCTGCTCGCTCAGACCTTCAAAAATCTCGCTTTTCGCGTGGAAGACACCCTCAAGGGAGCCGAAGCCCTCCAGATGGGCAGCAGCCACGTTATTGATGAGGGCGGCATCGGGTCTGGCCAGCGACGTGGTCCAGGCGATCTCGCCCGGGTGGTTGGCACCCAGCTCCATCACCGCAAACTGGTGCTGCGGTTCGAGCCGCAACAGGGTCAGCGGCACGCCCACTTCATTGTTGAAGTTGCCGGCGGTGGCCAGCACTTCGCCTTCGTGCCGCAAGATGGCGGTCGTCATCTCTTTCACCGTTGTCTTGCCACAGCTACCGGTAATGGCCAGCACTTTCGGATTGATGCGCTCGCGCACCAACTTGCCGATATGCCCCAGCCCCTTGAGACTGTCGGTCACGACAAGCTGTGGAATGGCCAATGACAGCTCGCGCTCCACCAGCAGGGCAGACGCCCCTGCGGCAACGGCCTGATCGCAAAAATCGTGGGCATCGAAACGCTCACCGCGCAGCGCAACAAACAAGGCGCCCTTCCCCAAGGTGCGGGTATCGGTACTGACAGTCGTGATCTCGCCGTCTTCACCAATCAGACGGGCATCGAGCACCTGCGCCAGGTCGGCAAGCCTGAGGGTCATCATGTGAATGACTCCAATAATGTGTGCAAGGCGGCGACGACGGTTTCCCGGTCGCTGTAGTGCCGCTTGTCGGTTCCAATGATCTGATAATCCTCGTGGCCCTTACCGGCCACCAGGATGATGTCCTGTTTGCTCGCCTGACCGAGGGCCAGTGCAATCGCCTTGACCCTGTCGTGCTCGACCTGCACGGCAGCAGGATCGCGAAGGCCCGCCACCATGTCCGCCATGATCTGGGCCGGCTCCTCGGTACGGGGGTTGTCGTCGGTGAGAATCACGCGATCCGCATGCTGCTCTGCCATGGCGGCCATCATGGGGCGCTTGCCGCGATCCCGGTCGCCACCGCACCCTACCAGACACCAGAGCTGACCTTCGCAGTGTACACGCAGGGCCTGCAACGCCTTCTCCAACGCGTCCGGGGTATGGGCATAATCGACCACGGCGAGCGGTGCATTGCCGCCACCGAAGCACTCCATGCGACCGGTCACCGGCTGCAATTGAGGCGCAGTTGCCAGCAGCACGTTGAAGTCATAACCGAGCACCAGCATGGCGCCCATGGCGGCCAGCACATTGCTGACGTTGAAGCGCCCGAGCAAGGGGGCGGATAATACACCATTCCCCCAACTGGAGTTAATCTGTGTGCGAAAACCTTGTTGGTGGAAGTGGGGATCCTGCGCCGTCAGCTGTCGACCCGGATGGTCTGCAATCGGGCCGTTTACGCTGAATGCCACCGCGCCAGGATAGGCCGCCAGCCACTGGCGCCCCAACTGGTCATCGGCATTAATGACGGCGCAGGGTTCATCGACCAGTTTGAGCAGCTCTTCCTTGGCGGCGCCATAGGCTTCCATTGTGCCGTGGTAGTCCAGATGATCCCGGCTCAGGTTGGTGAAAACGGCGGCAGCAAACGGCAGCGCCGCAACGCGATGCTGTACCAGACCATGGCTGGACACCTCCATCGCTACCAGAGCCGCGCCCTGCTGTTGCAGGCTCGCAAGATTGGCCTGCACCTGCACGGCACTGCCGGTGGTGTTTTCTGCTTCAACCAGCTCACCGAACAGGCCATTACCTATAGTGCCCATCACCCCGGCCTTGCCACCCAGCAGGGTACGCCAGTTGGCAACCAGCAACGCAGTGGTGCTCTTGCCGTTGGTACCAGTGATGCCTACCAGATCCAGCTTGTTGGCTGGTTGCTCGTAAAAATAGCCAGCCAGCTCGGAGAGCCTGGCAGGCAGATCACGGATCCCGATGCAGGGAATGGTCAGAGGTGGCGCGACAAATTCCCCGTCCTCCTCAAACACAATGGCGGTCGCTCCCTGAGCCACCGCCTGTTCGATAAACCGTCTGCCATCCATCTGATGCCCGCGGATAGCGATAAAGAGACAGCCTGGCCCGACCCGCCGACTGTCCAGCTGGATATCGGTGAGGCTGAGTGCCGGAGCATTGATGCCGAAGGGGCGCAGCAGTGAATCAAGTGCGCGGTGCAACATGGGAAGCCTCCGTACAGACGAGAAGGCGGGTGCTCAAACGGTAAAGCGACATGGAAAAAGCCCCGAGAACAACAGGAACAAACAAGGAATGCAGCAGATCAAGTACGTGGCGCAGCATGGGTGGCCTCCGTACGGGCAAGCTTGGGCGGTACCGAAGGCGGTATCGCATCGGGACGAATATTGAAAAGTTGCAGCACCCCACCCATGGCCTCGGCAAACGGTGGCGTCGCCACGGCACCGCCATAGTAAGCGCTGCCCTTTGGCTCGTTGATCACCACCACCATGACGAAACGGGGATTGCTGGCCGGGGCGAAACCGGCAAACCAGGCCATGTAGTCCTTGCCGTAACCGCCGGCGACAGCGACTTTGGCGGTACCACTCTTGCCACCAACCCGATAGCCTGGGATCTGTGCTTTCGGGATGGCATTGCTGACCACATACTCCAGCGCCTGCAGCATGGCGGTGGCATTGTTGTGGTCGATGACCTGCTCACCCTTGGGCGGCGTGGTTACCTTGACGATGGAAAGCGGCACCCGCTTGCCCTTGTTGGCCAAGGTGGCATAGGCAGAAGCCAGTTGCAGCGGGGTGACCCGCAGGCCATAGCCAAACGAGAGGGTTGCCCGCTCGATATCGGACCAGCGGCGGCGCTGGGGCAGCATGCCGCTGCTTTCGCCCATCAGACCGCTGCCGGTATCCATGCCGAAGCCGACCATGCTGAGGGTATTGATCATCTCCTGTGCTGGCATCCGCAGCGCGATGCGCGACATGCCGATGTTGGAGGAGTAGCGCAATATGTCATACAAGTTGGTCGCTTTGTGGATACTCACGTCGCGGATCTGCTTGGCCCCGATAAACAGGGGCCCACCCGGGATAATGTCCTTCCAGCTGGTGACCCCCGCCTGCAGGGCGCTCAACAGAATCAGGGGCTTGATGGTCGAACCCGGCTCATAGGTATCTGTCACTACCCGATTGCGCACCCGGAAACTCTGGTACTGACCGCGGTTGTTCGGGTTGTAGGAGGGGGTGTTGACCATGGCGAGCACCTCGCCGGTCTTGATATCCAGCATCACCATGGAGCCAGACGTCGCCTTGTTCTCGTCGGTGGCATGCTTGAGGGCACGATAGGCGAGCGCCTGTACCCGCTGATCGATGCTCAGCTGCAGATCGTTGGCGTTCTTGCCCTCTTTGACCAGCCCGAGTCGCTCTATGACCCTGCCCTGGCGGTCTTTGCGCACCCGCATCTCGCCCGGCGTCGCCGTCAACCACTCGTTGTAGCTGCGCTCAATCCCCTCGATGCCACTGCCATCTATGTTGGTTACCCCCACCAGATGGGCGCTGATCTCGCCGGTCGGATAGAAGCGACGCGCCTCGGGACGCAGATAAATGCCGCCCAGCTTGAGGCCCTTGATGTATTCCGCCACCGCCGGTGTCACCTGCCGCTGCAGATAGACGAAGCGCTTGCTCGGGTTGGAGATGCGGTGTTTGAGGGTATTGATGTCGAGCTTGAGCACGGCAGAGAGCGCGAGCCAGGCGCGCTCATTATGGATGGCGCCAGATTCGTGCACGGTTTTGGGGTCGGCCCAGACCGCTTCTACCGGTACTGACACCGCCAACTGTTCGCCGTTGCGATCCGTGATCATGCCACGCACAGCCTGGGTGGAGGTGGTTCGCAGGGAACGCATATCCCCTTCCTGGCGCAGTCGATCCGGGTCAATTACCTGGATCCAGGCCAGCCGCAGGATCAGGCCGGCAAACGCAATGCCGATAAAGAACACCAGCGTGCGAAAGCGCCACGGATAGAGTGACGGCGCTTTGGCTTTGGGTGGAGTCTTGGCAGATGCCTTGCGTTTCATGGTTGTGTAATTACCTTCTCGGTGGTCACCAGCGGGCGAGCCATCTGCAACTTGTCCATGGCCAGACTCGCCACTCGGGAATGCTCAGCCAGGGTGCCCTGTTCCAGCAGCAGGTGGCGCCATTCGATGTTGAGTCGATCCTCCTCGGCCATCAGATCGTTCTGCTTGGCTGTCAGACCGCGAGTCATGTTGGTCACCAGGATCACGCCAAAGGCGGTGATCAGCACGGCAAAGGCCAGTACAACCGGCAACTTGTGCCGCCAGAGATCAGCGAGGATCTCTTTGGCCAGATGAACACGCACCTCGCTCATGGCTTACTCCGCCAGACGCTGGGCGACCCGCAGCACAGAGCTGCGGGATCGGCTGTTTTCGGTGACTTCATGCTCGGAAGGCTTGAGCGCCTTGCCGACCGACTTCAATTTGCGACCACCGGCCAGTTGAGCTTCGGTCAAGGGGATACCACGCGGCACTTCGGGGCCTTTCTCGTGCTTGCGGATGAAGTGTTTCACCAGCCGGTCTTCCAGCGAGTGGAAGCTGATGACGGAGAGGCGCCCTTCTGGTGCCAATGCCTGTAGTGCACCGTTCAGCGCTGTCTCTATCTCGTCCAGTTCGCTGTTGATATAGATACGGATCGCCTGGAAGCTGCGTGTGGCGGCGTGTTTGCCCTTCTCCTTGCTCGGATTGACCCGGGCAATCATCTCAGCCAGCTGGCGGGTCCGTACGTAGGGCTCGGTGACCCGATCGTGGACGATGGCGCGGGCTATCTTCTTGGCAAAGCGCTCCTCACCGAAGGTCTTCAAGACCCAGGCGATATCATCCACATCGGCACGGGCCAGCCACTGCGCGGCACTCTGGCCGGAGGTGGGATCCATGCGCATGTCGAGCGGGCCGTCTTTCATGAAACTGAAACCACGTTCGGCATCATCCAGCTGGGGTGAAGAGACACCGAGATCCAGCAGGAAGCCATCCACTTTGCCCAGCAAACCGCGCTCATCCAGATAGGAGACGATACCGGAGAAGGGACCATGCACGATTTCAAAACGGGGATCCTGGATCTTGGCCGCCTCGGCAATGGCCTGGGGATCCCGATCGATGGCGATCAGCCGGCCATTGGGGCCAAGGTGCTGGAGAATGAGACGAGAGTGACCACCCCGGCCAAAAGTACCATCCACGTAGATGCCGTCCGGCTTGATGGCCAGCCCTTCAACGGCTTCGTGCAACAGCACTGTGATATGTTCAGCGGCTTGGGTCATTTATAAAGAAAAATCCTGTAGTCGTGGCGAGCTTGCCCAGTCATCCTCAGGCAGACCCTGAATGTCATCATTGACCTGTTGATGCCAGCGGGCTTCATCCCACAGCTCAAACTTGTTGAGCTGGCCCACCAACATGATCTTCTTGTCCAGCCCTGCGTGGCTGCGCAGTGGCTGGCTCAGCAGCAGACGGCCATTGCCGTCCAGCTCGCATTCGGTCGCATGGCCGAGCAACAACGGCTGCAAGCGGCGTTCTACGGGATTCATGCTGGAGAGCATCTTGAGCTTGCGCTCGATCTCTTCCCATTCGTTCAGGGGGTAAAGCAGCAGACAAGGATGGGCAATATCTATGGTGCAGACCAGCTGGCCGTCGCTTTCGTCGCGCAGCCAATCACGGTACTTGGTCGGAATCGCCAGTCGCCCTTTACTGTCCAGGCTGATGGCATGTGCACCACGCAACAAATTGCAGTCCCTGAAAATGAGTTAAGGGGGCAAATCGCCCGATAAAAACCACTTTGATCCACTTTTCCCCACCTCGAAGTTTAAGGACGTGCTGAGGGCTTTTCAAGCGAGGATATCGGGCATGGGGAACATATTGACGCAGCGTTTGGTCACTAAGGATTAAATGAGTTGATTTTCCACAGGTTATTTGTTCAGAAATAAAATCGATTAATTATGGCATGGTGTATAAACCACCATAATCAGGGAGAAATGATGAAGCGATACAGTACCACAGCGCACAAAATGATGCTGACGCCTACCACAGGGTAAATAATGTAGTCATCGCCTGCTCGCCGCGCACGCAAGCAAACCAGCTGGCAAAGCAGCAGATTGTAGATGATCAGCAAAAATGTCAGCAGGAGATTCGCACCAAAGGTCAGCTCCCCAGCATGCATGACATAGAGTCCCATCAACACAAAATTGGCGAGAATCAAATAAAGTAAAAACTTCTGGATCGCCTTGCCCGATTTTGGGGTCTTTTTTACTCGTGTTATCATGCTTATCACGTCCTGGATACCACATGAACAGTCGACAGAAACTGTTAAAAACAGTTGAGATATATCATGTTTTTATTGTTCAGCTCTCCTTGCATCACCCTGAAATCATGACTCGGGCACTCTATTGGCTAGTCGGCACACTGTTACTGACTTCACCCTATTGTTATTCCTATCATAACTATCATTGGCAGGCTGGTTTTCCTACCCCTATACAAGGAAGAGGGGTCGAACTAGTTACTCAACAGACTCAGTTTTTACTGCGGCAACGCGACCATCTGCAAAAACGGATTACTCAGTCACAACCTATGATCCGATGGGTCGAGCAACAGGTTCGTGAGCGCAAGCTACCTACCATGCTCGCTTTCCTTCCTTTAATTGAGAGCAGTTATCGACTGGATGTGGTATCTGCTGCAGGAGCTGCTGGGCCTTGGCAGTTGATGCCTGCTACCGCTGCTCGCTTCTCCATTCCCATGATTGCAGGTTTCGATGGACGCTACTCGCTACCACTCGCAACAGATGCGGCACTAACCTATCTCAGTTGGCTCTATCAATTTTTTGGTCAAGATTGGCTGCTGGCTCTGGCGGCTTATAACGCGGGCGAGGGACGAGTACTGAAAGCTATACTCGATGCTGGAACTCGCAATGTGTGGGAGCTATCGCTTCCAACAGAAACACGGCTATATGTAGCTCGGTTCATCGCGCTATCTCAACTGCTGGATCGTGCAGAACAATACCAATTCTTTTTACCATCTTGGCAGGAAGGGGACAATTTGCAGGTAATACGCCACCCGAATGGGTGTTCATTACTCGATTGGGCAATGGCAAAAGGCGTGGCCATGAATGAGGTAAGCCGCTGGAATCCAGCCTGGCAGCTACCCAGCCCCCCCGGAGTAACCAACTGTCCCATAGTCTATAGCCGTGGAAAGGTTACTCTCCCACCCACAAATAATGGGTCAACTCTCCTTCAAAAAGCTATTTCGTTGGAAAGCTTGCATGATCCCTTGCTGCTGAAGGCAGCAAGGGGGCTGGATATGAGCCGTGGGGCGATTAGACTGGAGTCGCTGCCGGATCCACTGGGACTGGAGACGAAGCGACCCCTCCTGACACCATGAAGCAATGTCGCCAATGGCTAAGCACTGGCGACAAGTCTACTGATTCTGGATCTGACCAACGGGCACCATAAAAGCTCAGATATTGGCCAATTGAGCGCCGATGAGTTATCTGGCAATCAAGTACAATACGCGGGGAGAGCGACAGACTGACAATTTCGGGCAAGATAAAACGCGCAGGAGCCAGAAAACCAACGCCCCCTGGCCCTATATCCTTGATCACGGCCCTACCGATGCTCTTATCGAACAGAAGACCAGACACCATAAGACGTGCAGCAATACCGCAGCTTTGTGACTCCAGCGGAGTACTGCCATCATGTAAATACCAGCGGGGGACCTTACGCCGAGGATCGCTCAGCGCATCTGATCCAGACAGATCCATTTCAAGGTTTTCCATGAGAAGTGTCGTCCTTGGCTTGTTTCACCGCGGCTTGAGTTTGCGCGCTGAATAACTGTTCCAGATTTTTTTCCGCCTGACTTGTCATTACCAACAGTTCGATGCGGCGGTTTTCGCTGCCTCGTGGATCAGCTGTATTTTCAAGCATGGTATCTGACATGGCCACAACCTGCCCCACCCGCTCGGGGGGCATGCCTCCGGCAAGCAAGACCCGCCTTGCCATCATGGCGCGATCGGACGAAAGCTCCCAGTTGCTATAGTTGTCACCCGCAAAAGGGGTACTATCGGTGTGGCCCGAGATCATGACGCGGTTCTCAACTCGCTGAAATATGGGCGCCAACGCCATCAGCATATGCCGGAAAAAGGGGCTGATCCGTGCGCTCCCACGACTGTACATCTCGCGCTCATCATCATCACGAATGAGAATCCTCAAACCTTGTGGTACCAATTGCAGCTCAAGGTTGTTTTTGGCTTGCATCTGATCCGCCAACGAGCCAATGAACCCGGCCAGTTGCTTCATCTGCGCCTCACCTTCAATTTTCCCCACCAGCAGGTTCTCGTAACCTCCGCTGACTCCGTCAGAAAAGATGCTGCGATTTCGCTCCATATGCTTCGGCATCCGCTGCCCTTCTTCTACAAACTTGGGACTGAGCTCTTCTAGTACGGATGGGTTTCCTCCCAGATCCACCGGGTAGGGACTATTGCTGATATCGAACGGGTTCGCTTCACTGTCCATGATGCTGTAGTCACGTAAACGACTGGCCACCGCTTCACGCTCCTCCTGGCTGGAAACCGCCAGGATCCATAACACCATAAAAAATGCCATCATCGCCAAAGTGAAGTCGGCAAAAGCCACTTTCCAGGCTCCACCACCTTTAGGGGCACTGCTGCGCCGTTGCTGGCGTTTGATGATGATCTGTTCGTGGTTACGCATTACATGGCCCTGTTCGTCACCCATTCTTCCAATTCAAGGAAGCTGGGTTTAACGTCAGGCTCCAGCATCTTGCGACCCGAGTCGACCGAGATAAGCGGGGTTTTGCCACGAAGCTGGGCAATCAAAATAGATTTGATACACATCAGCAGTCCGATCCGACGCTTGACCATCTCTTCCATGGCATTGCTGATGGGCTCCAGCAAGCAGTAACAAAGGAAGATGCCAATGAAGGTTCCCACTAACGCGGCAGCTACATGCACACCGATATTGCTCAAGGGGCCATCCAACTGCTGCATGGTAATGATGATCCCCATCACCGCAGCCAGAATACCGAAACCCGGGCAAGCCTCACCGGTCTTGTGCAGGGCATGTGCCGGTTTGAGCATGTCCTCTTCGATGGCCATGATCTCCTGTTCCAGCATGGTATCCAGCTCATGGGGCGTAATCTTGCCCATTCCCAGTAAACGCAAGTTATCAATGATGAAACCGAGCAGTTGAGGATCTTCCGATATCTGGGGGTACATCAAAAATACTGAGCTTTGTTGCGGGTTTTCGATGTGCTCATCGAGTGCCTTCATGCCCTTATTGCGAGTCTCCTCCAGCAATTGGTGCATCAGGGTCAGCAGCTCGCGGTAGATCTCTTTTTCATCCTTGTTGGATTTGAAGCACTGCTTCATCTGGCGCCACATCTCATGCATCACCTCTTTCGAGTTACCAAGAAACATGGAGCCGACCGCAGCACCTATGATGATGATCAGCTCGGCTGGCTGCCACAAGGCGATCGGTTTGCCGCCTGCCATCATGAAACCACCCAGTACACAAATGAAAATGACGCCAAGACCTATCTGTTTTTGCATGAACGCTCCCGCAGAATTCAAGGAGCTCCACCACAAGTGGTGAAGCATTAATATATGGAGTCGACCAAACGCTGCTTGAGCTGAAGGACGCACTGTTTGTGCAATTGGCAGACACGTGATTCAGTCAGGCCCAACACCAGCGCGATCTCTTTCATATTCAACTCTTGCTGGTAATAGAGTGAGAGCAGCAGTTGCTCCCGCTTGTCCAATGAGGTGAGAACCTTGCTGATGGTCATGGCCATATCGACATCATCAGACTCAGTGGCCGGCGCCTTGCCTCCATTCTCCAGCCACTCTTCCAGACTCTGTAACGCTTCGGCTTGACTGGCATATGCCAGTTGTCGCACTTCCTCCACGGTACAATTCAGAGATACAGCCAGTTCCTGCTCAGTCGGAGCTCGTCCCAAACGGTTATACAGTTCTCGCTGGGCTTGATTGTGGCTGTGCACCTGCTGGCGTAGTTGACGGGGCCGCCAATCCAGACGCCGAAGCTCATCAAGCATGGCTCCACGGATACGCTTGAAGGCGTAGCTTTCAAATTGGGGGTCCGGTTCACTATCATAACGACGCCAGGCCTCCAGCAACCCCATCATGCCAACCTGCTCCATATCCTCCTGATCGAAGCAGGCAGAAACCTGGCTGCGCAGGTGGCTGGCAGCCCGTTTCACTAACGGCAAATAACGAGTCAATATTGCCCTGCTCACCCGTGCGAGGGGGCGAATGGGTAAACTCAGGCGGTGTATCCCAATCGGCATCCATCATGTCGTTGTTATTGCACCAATACCTTGGTGATCAACACTTCATCCAGATAGGTTTTGTACCCATAGCCCTGTAGTGTCGTAACCAGTTTGCCGAGCAGAGAGCTTTGCAATGCCGTGATGTTCTGCAACTCTTTTTTCACATCATCGTGTGTGCGATGACTGAAATACTGCACCATCGCATTGCGGATGAGCGGAGTCAGCTCATTGAGGGTATTAAGTTGTGCCGGATTATGAGTAACCAGAGCCAATTCCAGCACGAGATAATGGGACTCTGCGCCCCCTTCCAAACTGATGACAAAGCGCTCCATCGGTTTGAACAATGGAGTCGCACTCAACTCTGGCTTGGGTTCGGCCAGCCCCAGCCACACGGCGACCAAATCACGCTTCAGATAAATGCCATAGGCCAGCACGGCTAATAGACACAGGGCCATCACGACCACCATCAACCACTTCATGACACGCCGCATATATGAAATCACTCTTGCTATTGCCGGATAATAAAAATCAGACCAGGGTATTCAACCAATCCCGCATAGTGCTGTCAGTTGGCTCGATATCCTCTTGCCACTGCCGCCTGCCGGCCATAATTTGCTGTTGCTGCCATTTTTCCTGCTGCCCCTGCTCACCTCCCTGACCAACATTGACCTCGACACCACCAACATGATGGGGGGCCAAACTCATTCGCAGTCGCTCCATTGACTGGATCAACGCATCTCGCACAGCGGGATTGGTTACATTGAGTTGAACGTTGAGACGGTCCCCATCGACCCGAACTGTCAGTTCAAGCCGCCCCAGCTCAGGCGGGTCAAGACGGATATGTGCTTGCTTGATCTGTTGATTGACCTGGAGCTCAACCTTGTCCTTCAATACGTCGACCAGTTGCTGGCCCCAATGCGCAGGATTATCGGCCAACTTGGCGGGGGCCCATTGATACTCTGACGGCCTGGAAAGAGGCGATGACAAGAGGTTTCCCATCCCCCCCTTGAGCTCAGGCACACCAGAATCAAGCTCGAATGGAACCTTGCCACCCAGCAAGGGTTGCAAACTTGCTATCAGCTTGTCGCGTAATGGCAAGTCGCCAGTCTGGGCTGCTTGCTGCCCCACCATCATTCGTGAAAAATCGGTCACGGAGAACGCAGGTTTATCCTTGCCCAACGTGGTCTGTTCAACAATATGTGGCCGTTCCGTCTCCGACCGCCCATAGACCGACAACGAACGCAATGCCACCGATATGGAGGGGGCACGATCTTGAACGGCTCCTCCCTCCTTCCCGCTATTCATCTCCACATCAGGCTGAGCAAGTCGTGCAGATGATAGACTCGCGGCTTCATCATTCAGGATGAACATGGGTGGCATGTTGGTGAAGGATTCCAATTGTTCAGTCGCATCTTCTGGTACCGTATCAACCACATCAGTGCCAACATCAGCGTCGTCAGCAACCTCTGCTGGCAGCGTAGTGAGTTCTTCTGTAAACAGGAGATCCAGGGGTTGGTACATTTCGCCCTGCTCATCAGGCTGACGGGCAAGGCGGTTGAACCCGGTCGATTCGAGGTTAGCTACGCTGTCGACACCGGCAAACTGGATCATGCCCATTCTTGTACCTCACCATAAGCCTGTAAGCCCTCGCGTTTCCGAGACAGATCGTGCCATTCCTGCTCACGCAGTGCCGTTTCTTGCTGACATAACAACAGGGCCTCCTGTTGCCAGTTGCGTACCTGTGCCCGGGCTGGTTCTAATGATGACCACAAGTCCGGTTGCTTGAGCATGTGTTGAATGAATTGAGCCAGCCGGCTATCGGTCAGACGCACAGCGTCCCATTGACCAGCACGCGCCTGTTGCAATATCAGGCGACCCAGCCCCAACAGCTGACGCTGGCGAGTCTCTAGTTCTGTGCTGAGCGGCTTAGACCCGGTCATCGACATGATAATGGCCCCTAATTAAGATGACCTTACCGACTAGCAAGGAGCAGGCCAGATATGGAATTGAGGAATTTCAGATAATGGCTGTGGTATCGAGTTGAAACAGGGGAAGGATAACTTCCGCATTAGCGAGGATGCTGCGCCATCGCTTCCCAACCTTCCTTCAATTCCAGCAGAATACAACGAACCTCGGCAAACCCGGCGACATCGTTGGATACACTGATCTCAAACAAACGCTGACCACAGTAGTCGTAAAGGCGATGCAGGTTGGCTGCAAGCTCCCCGCCCTTCTCCATGTCCAGAGCGCTATCAAGTCCCCCCAGGATTTGCAGGCATTTGTTGATAGTCTGCCCTTTACGCTCAAATTGCTTGGCAAGAATATGGCCTTCCGCCCTGGCCATCTCATCAAGCAGACCATCAATCAGCATCAGCACCAGCTGATGTGGATCGGCACTGGCTGCCTTGGCCTGAGTAGCAGCAAACTGATAGGCATCGTAACCATCTTGGTGTTCAAACATGTACAACTCGCTTGTTCGGGATAAGACGCAGCGGATGGTGGGGCTGACTCTGGCTTAGAGTGAGCCCATTGTCTGCAGCATCTGGTTCATGGTGGTGAACTGGTTGAGATAGCGCTTATACGCGGAATCCATACGACGATCCAGTGCTTCCATTCGCTCATTTACACGCTTTTCACTGGCCTCCAATCCGCTCTTGCGCCCCTTCAAAGCACCATCGCGTTTGGTATAAGGATCCAGTGAGTCACTCATCCGTTTGAGCAGACCATCATCCCCCATCAGCGCCTTGCCAAGTAACTCGGGGTCCTTCTCCAACGCCTTGTTGAAATCCGTTTCACTGAAAGAGAGCTTGCCTGCCTTGTCGGTCTTGATCCCGAGACTGCTGAGACTCAGGCCATTGGGCAGGTCACGCACACTGTTAGAAAGTACGCTCTTGAGGCTGCGTACCCCGCTGTCGGAAGAAAGCGCACCAGGAGCCTTGGGATCGCTGGAGGTCATCTTGGCCAGCTCATCGATCAGTTCGTTGTAGCTGTCGACAAACTTCTTGAGCGAGCCGGTCACGGCCTCCTTGTCCTGCTCTATGTTTACCAGCAAGGGAGCATCACCGTTCTTCTGAGCCTTGGTCAGCTGCAGCGTCAGACCATCAACCACATTTTCAATCTTGTTGCTGGCAGAGGTGATGGTCAACGGATTGTCCCCCCCCATCCGCAACTTGGCATCTTGAGCTTTGGTGATGTCTGTCTTGCCGCTTATCGCTGCTCCCAGTGAATTGCTCGCATCCCCGCGGTAATTGACCACGATGGCATTCTCCAACCCGCTATCCTTGCTGGTAAGCACCATGTTGACTTTGCCGTCGGTTCGGACCAGGGTCGCCTTGACGCCGGGATTGTCCTTGGCATCGTTGATGTGGGAGACCAGATCCTTGACGGTTGAGCCTGCCGGCAATGTGGCCAGATCGATGTCGATGGTCTTCCCCTTGACGGTGAGCGAGAAGACACCATCTGCAGGTAGGGGGGCCGTTTCACTATCCAGGCTGAGACCGATCTGATGGGACTGGGCAAGCTGCTCCACAAAGAAATTGTACTGCCCCGAGCTGGCCTTGCCGTTACTCGTCACCGTCATGACCCCGTCCTGGGACATGGTCGCCTTCTGCGCCTGTAAATTGGATGCCTTATTGAGATCTTTGAGCATGGTCTGGAAAGTCGACAGCTTGGTATTGAGCGTGCTGAGCGCACTCTGCTGACCTTTGATGCCATCCATCTGCTTCTTCAGCAGTGCATCCATGTTCTTGCGTTCGATAGCTACCAGTTGCATTGCTGTGCTGGCCGGATCTATTTGCATCTTAATCCCTCTTCATTTCACTCAACTGGCATGCTTGTTGGGAAAAACCGTTTCGACTCTTTCCAACCGACAAACCCTTATCAGACAAAGGCCGCCCCACGGGAGCGGCCATGCAATCCATTAACGCAGCAGACCAGTTACCATACCGGTCATCTGGTTGGAGTTGGACAGAACGGACATGCCAGCCTGCATCAACATCTGGTTCTTGGTCATATTGGTGCTTTCCTGAGCGAAATCGGCATCCATGATGCGACCTGAATCGCCCCCAGTTC
>NZ_LSGW01000108.1 GCF_001643305.1 Aeromonas salmonicida subsp. salmonicida | reverse complement strand
ACCTCTAACGGAGGGTATCGAAGTCAACGATCCAAATGATACATTCTTGCTGGCGATGGCGATGGCGATGGCGATGGCGATGGCAGGTGCTTCCGATTACCTTGTGACCGGCGACCACCGAGCGGGACTGTTGCAACTCGGCAACCTTGGCCGTACGCGTATCGTCACGCCTGCCACCTTCTGCGCCGAGGCGCTTTGATGTTATGCCGGTCAGCTTCCTGTCAGTTACACAACGGGAACACTACGGCCGCTATCCAGATATCCTCTCCAGCGAAGAACTGGCTCGCTACTTCCATCTCGATGACGACGATCGGGAGTGGATCGGCACCAAGCGGCGCGACAGCAGCCGTCTCGGCTACGCGCTGCAACTGACTGCAGCACGCTTTCTTGGTACCTTCCTGGAAGACCCCACTGCCGTCCCCAACGTGGTGCTGCAGACGCTTTCGTCACAACCTGGCATCGTAGATCCTTCCGATAGCGTCATCGCCTATCGAGCGACCAGGCAACGCTGGCGGCACACCGCAGAAATTCGCTCACGTTATGGCTATTGCGAGTTTGCTGGCAGCGGCGTGCAGTTCCGACTCGGGCGCTGGTTGTGCGCGCTGTGTTGGACGGGGACAGACCGGCTCAGCACGTTGTTTGATTACGCTAACGGTTGGCTGGTTGACCATAAGATACTGCTGCCAGGCGTCACAGTGCTGGAACGATTCATCGCTGAGATACGCTCGCGCATGGAGTCGCGCCTATGGCGCCTGCTCGTCCGGGGCGTAACGGCAGCACAGCGCCAGCGGCTCGATGATTTACTCAAGCCCGTCGACGGTGGACGCCAGTCCAAGCTGGATCGGTTGCGCAAAGGGCCAGTACGCGTTAGCGCGCCAGCGCTCGTGCAGGCTTTACAGCGTATTGAGACTGTGCGCAGCTTGGGGATCAGACTGCCTGTCACCCATGTTCCTCCAAGCCGCATTGCGGCGCTGGCTCGCTTTGCCAGCACCGTTAAAGTGTCCGCCATGGCCAGACTACCAGAGGCTCGACGCATCGCTACGTTGGTGGCCTTCGTGCATTGCTTGGAAGCCAGCGCACAAGATGATGCCCTTGATGTACTCGACCTGCTGCTGCGAGAGCTATTTACCAAAGCTGAGAAAGCAGATCGTAAGGTCAGGCAGCGTACGATTAAGGATCTGGATCGTGCCGCCTCGACATTGGCCGAGGCATGCCGGATGCTGCTCGATCACGCCTTATCGGACAATGAGCTCCGCGAGCGCGTTTACGACACCATCGGACGTGATGAGCTGGCCCAGGCGCTTGATGACGTTCGCAGCTTAGTGCGCCCGCCCAATGATGTGTTCTACACCGAATTGGAAGCAAGGAAAGGTACCGTCACTCGGTTTCTGCCAAGGTTGTTGCGGGTCATCCGTTTCGACGCCAACCCGGCCGTTCAGCCATTGGTACAAGCATTAAAATGGCTCAATGAAAAGGCAGAACTCGATCCGCCAATCGACATCGTTAACAAGGCGTGGCAACGTCATGTCGTACAGGATGATGGACGCATCGATGTCACAGCCTATGCTTTCTGCGCTCTCGACCAACTGCGTAGTGCACTCCGCCGGAGGGATGTATTTGTAAGCCCGAGCTGGCGCTATGCAGACCCACGTGCCGGCCTGCTCACAGGTGCAGAATGGGAGGCTACACGGCCCATCGTCTGTCGCTCACTAGGTTTGAGTGCTCAGCCTGACGCCACGTTGAATACTTTGACTCGCGAACTGGACGAAACCTACCTACGCGTCGCCGCGCGCTTACCTGAAAATGACGCGATACGTTTCGAAAAGGTCGGGGAGAAGACCGAGTTGGTGCTCAGCCCCTTGGAAGCGTTGGAAGAGCCTCCTTCGTTGATCGCTCTACGTAACGAGATCAAGGCGCGCATACCGCGCGTCGAGTTGCCAGAAATTTTGCTGGAAGTCGCAGCTCGAACCGGTTGCATGGGGGCGTTTACACACCTGACCGAGCGCACGGCCCGCGCAACTGACCTGACAACGAGCTTGTGTGCGGTTCTGATGGCTGAAGCCTGCAACACTGGGCCAGAGCCGCTGATACGGCAGGACAAACCAGCACTTAAACGGGAGCGGTTGATGTGGGTTGATCAGAACTATGTGCGTGACGACACGCTCGTTGCCTGCAACTCCGTTCTGGTGGCAGCACAAAATCGCATCGCACTGGCTCGTACCTGGGGTGGCGGCGACGTGGCGTCGGCCGACGGTATGCGCTTCGTGGTACCGGTGCGCACGGTCCATGCTGCGCCAAACCCGAAATACTTTAATCGCGGGCGGGGCGTGACTTGGTACAATTTGTTGTCCGATCAGCGTACTGGACTGAATGCGATTACCGTGCCTGGCACGCTGCGCGACAGCCTGATCTTGCTGGCGGTTGTGCTGGAACAGCAGACCGAGTTGCAACCGACACAGATCATGACCGATACCGGCGCGTACAGCGACTTGATGTTCGGTCTGTTTCGTCTTTCAGGCCACCGCTTTTGCCCTCGGCTGGCCGATGTTGGCGGCTCGCGATTCTGGCGCATAGACCCTCACGCCGATTATGGTGACCTCAATATATTGGCGAAGCAACGCGTGAATCTCGACCGTATCACGCCGCATTGGGACGATGTGTTGCGCTTGATCGGCTCGCTTAAGTTGGGCCTGGTACCAGCGATGGGGATCATGCGAACCTTGCAAGTCGATGAGCGTCCAACCAGTCTGGCGCAAGCCATCGCCGAGATAGGCCGCATCGAGAAAACTATCCACGTGCTGAACTTTATCGATGACGAAGCCCTTCGTCGCACCACGCTATTGCAGCTCAATCTTGGCGAAGGCCGGCACAGCTTGGCGCGCGAAGTTTTTCACGGCAAACGAGGAGAGCTGTTTCAACGCTACCGCGAAGGTCAGGAAGATCAGCTAAGTGCTCTCGGCCTGGTTGTGAACATGATCGTGTTGTGGAACACCCTATATATGGACGCGGTGCTCGCGCAGTTGCGCAACGAAGGGTACCCCGTCAGGCCCGAGGACGAAGCCAGACTGTCTGCATTCGGGCATGAGCATATCAACATGCTCGGACGCTATTCGTTCTCGGTACCAGATGCAGTTGCGCGCGGTGAATTGCGGCCGCTGACCAACCAAAATGAATCGGCCTTTTGAAGAAAACATGCGAGATCACTATGCAACAAATAATGAACCAACCACTGGATGACGCTGAGCTTGACCTGCTGAGCAGTTTCCTCGAAGGCGCAGGGGCGTCAGCAATGAACATCGAAATGCTTGATGGGTTCTTTGCCGCGCTGATACAGTCCTGCCCAGCGAATACTTGCCACATGTTTTCGGGGAAGCGCATTTTTTTGACAACCATGACCAAGCCTCCGAGATCCTTGGTTTGGTCATGCGACACTGGAACACCATTGCATCGGCGTTGTTTTTGACTCTGGAAAAGGACGATGTATACCTGCCAGTGCTACTTGAAGATGCGGATGGACTCGTGCGTGGCAACGACTGGGCACATGGTTTCATGCGAGGCACTCGATTAAGACCTTATAGTTGGCAAGAGCTGATCGATAGTGAAGAATTCGGCGGAGCGATGCTACCAATCATGTTCTTGACCCATGAACATGATCCAGATCCAACCATGCGTTCGCCAGAAATAACACCAGATAAACGCAATGAGTTGTTGATGATGATGATTGCGGGGATGACACACATCTATCGTTACTTCTCATCACATCGGCAATTGACCGTGAAAGAGCCTATACGCAGGCTGGGCCGCAAGGTTGGGAGAAACGAATTGTGCCCGTGTGGCAGTGGGCGAAAGTACAAGCATTGCTGCGCTCCCAACGCCTCGAAGTTTCATTGATGTGGGCTTAAGTGACTTCCCTGTTCCATTGCTCCCCGAACCCCTAGGACCAATGCCTTTTAGTTTCATCAGTTGCTGGCTTCGGGGATCTCGGCGCGTAGTCTGAGTCAGAAGACGGTCGTATTCGGTAATTTTTGCCTCAAACCGATCGATATGTTCCAGCAGATCGCCCACACACAATTGAGCCTGCTCTGGCAAAGCGGTCTTGTGCTCGTGCACCATATGACGTAGTGCCTGTGTGCTTTGCGGCCCGATGACGCCAAACTCAGATATCAGTCCCCGAATACGGTTATAAATGGCTGTTTTTTCTTCCATGAATCCCTGTCGGGTTCGATGCAGACACAGCATTGCTTGCTGCTCTTCATCTTTGACTGGCACGAAACGCATCTGGGGACGAAGGACCGCTTCGCAGATAGCTTGCGCATCTGCTGCATCATTTTTCCCTGATTTGCCGGCCATGCGATATGGGGAGACGAATTTGGGGGCCATCAGACGGGGCTCGTGACCATACGTCCGGAACAGTCTTGCCCAGTAATGGGCGCCAGAGCAGGCCTCCATGCCGATGACACATGGCGGCAGACTGGCGATAAGTTCAGGGAGTGCAGCACGCGACACCCTCGGTTTCACCAGAACCGTTTTCCCTGCGTGGTCAACGCCATGAACAGCGAACACGTTTTTAGCAAGATCAATTCCGATTGTCGTGATAGTCATCGTGGATCCCTCGAATGAAATGTGACCCATGGTCGCATGCCAATTGGTTGGACGCATAACCAGGGGAAGTCCCTTTCATTCGTTAGCGGAAAATCGGTATGGCGGCCAAATCTGATGAGGTGAAGATGGTAGCCCGTCCCCATTGGGGCGCAGGCTATCAGCGCTTTGGGAAAGCCGCCCTGCTCGAAAGTCCATTTGGCTTTTTGCTCTTGCATGTATGGCTCCCCAAGCCAAGATTGAAGGTCTGCCTACACCAATCAAAATCAACTATTGATTAATTAATTTTGCATTTCGATGGGTGATGACTGATGGTCATCATCACGTGATGTCCTTGATCGCTTCGATCAGTTTTCCTGTATTGATGCTTTTTCTCATATGGATCAATCCACGCATCAATTTGGCGGCTGTCAGCTTTTTTTGTGTTTGTTGCTGTAACTCTTCAACCCACAAATTCAACTCAGCCCGTTCATCGGGTGTCAATCGAATGGGGGTCGGCGAGGTGCCGGTGGTGACATTGCGTCTGCTGCCGACAGTGGTTATCTTGTCTAACCGTGATTTTTCTTTGCGCCGAGTAAGGGCCGAACTACCTTCCAGTTTTGACATTTGTATTACCTTTGTAATTCATTAATCTTCTGCAACACTTCTGTGGCAAGGTTTTTATAATCCATAACTGCAAGTGCGCCTGGACGATAAAAACGGAGTGGCACACTTGTGACACTGGCTTGACCGATGGATTCCTCCCGTCTGACACAGGATTCAAGGACGCCTCCAGGCCCCTCCTTGCCAACCCGATCGTTCAGGGCTGCCAACTGTTCATCCAGAAAGTCGTTGATCAATTTGTTTTGTTTGGCTCGTTCATTTCTAAAGGCGAAATAAGGAACATGCTCAGTCTCCTTTACCTCTTCCAAAGCATCCAGAAGGTCGGCAAGACCGTTGAGGCTAAAGGAACCACCATCGACGGGGATCAAAAACATATCGGCGGCCATCATGGCATTGGTACTGGTTAAGCTCAGGTTGGGCGGGCAATCCAGGAGGATGATGTCAAATTGGCCCTGCAGCTTCTCCAGGTGACGCATCAAGATCCGTTCGCGGTGTATTTGGGTCAGGCTCTGCTCGATGATCCGTGACAGGCTGATGTCAGCCGGTACCAGGTAAAGATTGGGAATGATCTCACCGTTGGCCATGCATGGAATAATGGTGGCATTGATATCAATCCGTTTGGGCTTGTCGAACAAGTCCGTGACCGTCAGATCGAAATCGTATTTTCCACCGGATAGCACAGTGCTCAAATTGCTTTGTGGATCCAAATCAAACACCAGCACGCGCTTGCCAAGCTCTGCAAACCGTGATGAGAGATTGATGACTGTGGTGGTTTTACCCACGCCTCCTTTTTGGTTTATCACTCCAATTGTCGTTGTCATGTTTCAGTCACCTTGCTACATAGTTGGATGTATTTCAAATGTAATACATTTGGATGGCGGTTGCAAGGGGTCGGTGTATTACATTTGAAATACATTTTCAAAAACAGATACGCATCGATGTATCACACATGTAATACATTATTGTTGGTGATATCACGGAGTGATGTATTACATATGAAATACAATTTATGGTTGTAACGCTAATTTATTGTGCGGGGGCTGTTATATGCGTTGTGTTACCGTCAGAACAGTTGAGAGCGCTAGTGTTGGCGCGGTGGACAACTGCCGTACCGCAGGCCGTCCAGCAGGGCTTGTCCCTGTGGGCGGGACAGTTGCCCACGGTGCGGGGTTAGCCGTGGCAACCCGCCATGATTGGCCCGACCGGATAACCCGCTTGCCGATGGAGTTGCAGCTGCAGGTAACTCCCCAGATCGGGCACCCCGGCCTGGCGCAGGGCGCTGGCCACGGTCATCGAGCGGCGGTCGGCCCTGGGCAGCAGCAGCACCTTTCCCTCGTTGTGGGGACGAGGCAAGTCACCGGCAAACCAGGTGGCCTGCAGTGCCCGCATCGACTCAAACAGCTCATCCCAGAGCAGCGGATCCCTGGTGATGGCAAACAGCTCGTACTCCTCGGTAAGGGCGGTGACGGCGACAGGGTTGAGCAGGTAGCCCTTGAGCATCCCCTTGAGCTCGATCGGCTGGCGGGCGACACCGGCCAGGTAGCGGGCGGTCACAAAATGATGGCTGCCGCCGCTGTTGATGAGGCAGATCCGGCCATCCCAGCCGTGGAAGAGAAAATAGTCGCCGCGCCCAGGCTGCATGATCCTGACCTCGCCATGTGCCAGGTTGCGGGCGATGTTGTCGGGGCTCGGGTCATCGAGGTGGCCACGGCAAAGGCATCCAGATCGGCAAAGTCCTCGAGGGGGCTCTTGGAGGCGGAGAGCATCTGCACTTGACGAATGTCACAGGCCCAGTCATCAAACTGTGCCTGTTCGCAGAGGGTGGCCAGGGCATCGACCTGGATAGCGTGACCCTGGTATTGGTCGTGTACCCGCCCCCAGCCATGCAGCTGGCCGGGCTTGGCGTCCCAGCCTGCCGGTCGCCACTCGTGCCAGCGAATGATGCTGGCGGTACTGACTGAGAGGGGGAGCTTGAGGGGATAGCCCAGGGCGGGAGCGGTGGCCAGTAGGGCATGGAGGCGGGCGGGGTGGCCCAGCTGATGCTGGATAAAGCGCACGGCGGTGGTCAACATGGCAAGGACTCCATCAAATGTCAAAAATGATTGTTCATAAATAGATTTTGATAAACGCGCCCGCGCCGCTGGCACGAGGGCTGTTTGTGTCCCCTATCCTGTCGCCTGCGCCGACCGGCGTCAACTCAACGTCCCAGTAACAGCGGATTGCCCTCATTGGCGACCGAAAAGCTCAACCCTATCTCGCTGGCCGCCGCATCCAGCGCCAGCACCTGGGTATAGACCTCGGTCGATTTGAGCGATCGATGCCCCAGATAGGCCTGCAGCCGCTTGATGTGCAGATTTCCCTGGAGCAGGAGATGCATCGCAAAAGCGTGCCTGAACACATGGGGTGTCAGCGGCACCACCAGGTGAACCCCCCGCCCCCGCAGCGCCGTGTCGGCCTCTTTCAGCCAGTTCCTCACCGTCTGATCGGTGACCGGCCAGATCCGGGCACCCCGCGCCAGCTTGACGGTGGCCAGGTACTCGCGGGCCAGCTGGGCGAACACCGGATCGAGCAGCGGCACCAGCCGCTTGACCGCATCGCCAGCGCGGGGCCGTCCCTTGCCCCGGCTGCGCTGTTTGAGGGTACGTAGCACCACGAACGGCCTCCCCCCATCGAGCTCGAAGTCGCCAGGGGTCAGCGCCAGGGCTTCATTGATACGGGCACCGGTATTCCACAGGGTGGCGATCAGCACGCGGCGCTGCAGATCCGGCAGCATGGCCAGCACCGCGCCGACTTCGTGGGCGAGGAGATAACGGGGTGCGTCCGTGTGAGCGATGGCCAAGTTTCTGAGTGCCGTGGCCACCCGCCACTGCTCGGGGTTGCCAGCGGGGCGCACCAGCGGGGTGCCCTGGAGAGCGTTGCCGAGGGGGTGGCCATGGCCTGTGTGATGAGCCAGCGGGGTGATCTGCATCGGGATCCTTGTCGTGGGGTGAGTCGGTGATCGGCAGGATGCCAGATCCCGGGGGCGGCTGTCAGGGCCAATAAATCCGTGCTGGCGCGGGGTGGTCTTGGGAGTTTTGCCGTTATGGGTGAAAAGTCAAAGCGGCGGCGCAGGCCTGGACGGGCGGCGGGCGGGGGAGATCCTTGCGGGATCCACTATATATAGTAGCCGGTCGCCGCTGCACAGACACAAGATGTTGGGGTGAGGGGGCGGCCTGGGGGGATTGGGGAGTCTAGGCCAACGGCCAAAGCCAAGCTCAAATCTGGTCATAAAGAGCGAGGCTGCAGACCCAAGGCATAAAACGCATTGACATTGGTTTTCGTGAGATCAACAGTTTTCGTGAATAACATACTTTACGTGGAGTGGTTTTGTTATGGAGTTTAGATATCCCACTGCCTCTGCAGAGGCCAACATGAATGCGATGAAGTACCTGACTCAAAATTTGAGCGCACCTGAAAAAGGGCGAGAAGAGGTTGAGTCTCTGATCAAGATGCTGGGCACTTCCATCACAAGCTATCCATCATGGCACCCGATCCTGACCATCCCCAGAGGCCAGGGGGAGGATCATGGAGATTTGGGTCGTCTATACACAGGGATTGACCACACTATCAAGTTTGTCAGGGGGTTTGTGACCTGCCCCTACAGCGAGGAGAAGGCGAATGCATTGGTAGATTATGTCAACACGCTGACAGGGTTAAGTGCATATCGGACAGATACGAAGCTGTATAGCGATCATGCTTACCCAGTGGTTGTTGAAGCCATGGAGGTCATGCTGGAGGCTGATGGAACCATTCGCAGCAGGGATGCGCTCGCCTGGTGTGTGCAGGAGTTGGTTAGGAACGCACAGCATGCGCAAGTCGCAGAAACATGGTGGAGCATGAGAGGTTACCTGTTGGGTGAGCCTCATGGTTCACGCTCATCATTGCTGGTCAATCAGTACACCGGTGGGCATATGCGAAAGATCTTGGAGGCGTTAAATAACAGCGGCATGTATGGCCCTGTTAAGGAGTGGTCGCTGGATATGCTCTCCAAGAAAAAGCGGGAGCTCATTGGGGAAACGCTGCTGCGTGCGGCACTGAAGCAGTATGAAAAGGGTGGCGAGAAATTTACGTTTGAACTCAATGGTGAGCGCTGTAAAGCGTCAGTGGGGGATACCTGGAATGATGGCAGTGAGCTGTCGGTCAACGTCATGATCGGGGCCTCGGAGTTGGTGGTCAACGGTTTTTATTACCCTGGGCAGGATCTCCTCCAGTCATCCGATCCAAAGGGCAAACAAGCGCTGGCTGAGAAGTTTTTATGAGCGTTGAGTTCACAACCAGACCATCAAAGGAGCCCCGTATAGTGGGCTCGATATCGACGGCTACTCAGGTTTCAACCGCGCAACCTGATCCTGGTGGAGCATGCCATGCTCAGAAAACGTAAACCTCCAGAACTGGTGATCAGTGAACCTGACATTGAGGCCGCTCTTGATCATCTTCAAACCCTGCCATATAGGCTTGAGCAGCCAAGACGTTGGGATCGTCAGCGCCTGTTGAACCGCATCAGGGGGTCATTGGCCACAGCCCAGAGAGCTGTAAATGCTACCGAGTCGGGGCTCGTCTATATGCGATAATTCAGCCCTTTGGCGTTGATTTCATATCAGATGGTCAACATGACAATGATGGTCGGCTGCAAGTCTGTCTGAATCGCCCCTGGTTTTCTAGACACTCTGTTGCTGACAAATAAACTGCCTTTCAAACTCTACCGGCGACAGCCCATCATTGGAACCATGGCGCCTGATTGGGTTGTAAAACATTTCGATATAATCAAATACTGAATCGCCCCTGGTTTT
>NZ_LSGW01000107.1 GCF_001643305.1 Aeromonas salmonicida subsp. salmonicida | reverse complement strand
AAATAACTGATCCTAATAGTGCTACACCTTCGCTGTGCCATAGCCATTCCCGGGGAAAGGAGACACGGTATCCATGAAGTATTTCACTCGAGCCAGCAGGTTGGCCATCCCTCTGCATTGATGATTGCGCGTGATGGTTTCATGTAACTTGTGCCACAGCCGTTCGATGTGATTAACCCAAGGACTGTAAACTGGCTGGAATACCAGGCAGAACTTGGGGTTCTTCTTCAACCATCGCTCGGTCTGTTTGCTTTTGTGAATGATGTAGTTATCGAGGATCAGCGTGATGGTTTTGGCTCGTCGGTAGTGGTGGCGCAGCTTTTCCAGCATGGCGATAAACAGCGATGAGTTTTTCTTTATCCCGCTGACGTAAAGCACTCTTCCGTTGCCTGCATGAAGAACGCCTGCCAGGTAATGCTTGGCATTCTGCCCCGGAGTGACAACCCGCTTTTGTTGCGCTCTGAACATCCAGTCGGCCCCTAATTTGGGATTGAGGTCTATATCGACTTCATCCTCATAAAACACCGGATTATCTGCATTACAACGGGCCAGCGCGGCGTCGATATTCGCCATTTTCTCCTGATAGGCCGGGTCTTTTATCCGCAAGGTCGGCACGGGCCTGCGCCAGACAATCCCCATACGAGGTAACCATCGACGAAGTGTGGAGGCGGCCACATTGAGCCCTGTTAACCGATTGATTTTGATAGCCAATAGTTCGGTACACCAACGGCTGCGCTGATAACCAAAATCTTGCGGAGAAAACTGCATGAGCAGCACCAGTAAGGTGACCATCTTGGCGATAGGTAAAACTGGGGCACGGCCAGCCGGTAAGGCTTCTAGCGCATCTATGCCTTCATCTCGATACCACCGAAGCCAACGACCGATGGTCGAGCGCGCAGCGCCGGTAAGGTGATGAACATCGGTGACCGTACGTCCTTCATGTAACAGCAAGATGGCCATCAAGCGACGAGCATGTCCTTTATCACGGGTGGCATGGATGATTTTGTGAATGCGGCGC
>NZ_LSGW01000106.1 GCF_001643305.1 Aeromonas salmonicida subsp. salmonicida | reverse complement strand
TAGGATCAGTTATTTAGAAGCCCGCTTGCTGACCCGCACTATCAACGGCAAAGAGCGGCAGGTGCTGACCTCAATGGTCGACCCGATGCGTTTCCCTGGCGCCGATATCGTCGAACTGTATGGCCATCGCTGGGAAATCGAGTTGGGCTATCGGGAGATGAAGCACTGCCTGCAACAGCACCGGCTGACCCTGCGCAGCAAGAAGGCGGCGGGAATACGGCAAGAGCTATGGGGTGTGTTGCTGGCGTACAACCTGTTACGCAGCCAGATGGTGAAGATGGCGGCGAGCCTGAAGGGATACACGGCGAGTCAGCTGAGTTTTCACATGGCCTCGGTGTACCTCATCCATGAACTGAGCTGCATGCCGTATGTGTCACCGGGGAATATCCCGGGACGCGTTGCGGAGCTGGAGAAACAGGCGGGACAGTTTGTATTGCCGGCCCGAAGGGAGCGAAGTTATCCTCGCTGCGTGAAGCCCAGGCCACAGAAGTATGGAGTTAAAAAAGCTAATAAAAACAATGCCAGTCAGGCTTAACTGACTGGCATTAACCCCACGGGGTGGCCTCTTTGCGTTTATCGAATCAACCCGCCAGGGGCATATCGACGGTTATGCCCGCAGCAGAGGACGTTGCTGGCGATCGGCCAGCGTCATCAGCACGTCCAGCTGCTCCTGTTTTTGCACCATGACTCCGTTGCGGCTGGTACGCATGTCGCTAACCACCTCCTCCATGCTCAGGGCGGCATTGCGCGGATCGTGCATCGCCATGGAACCAATCACCTGTGCGGTACGACCCACCCCGGCACGGCAGTGAACCACTGGCAGCAGCTTGTTGGCATCACCTACCGCCGAACTGCCCGCCTTTTCATAGATGGCACGCTTCTCTTGCGCCTTTTGCTCCAGCAGGGCAGAGAGCTGCTCGGTCACCTCGGCACTCACAGCCGTTTTATCCGGCCAGTTGCTGACATGGACGACAGGTACTGCGATCCCCTTCTTGCCCGAACCCGGCATGGTCAGCGCCATCTGATAGACATCGGCCTGAATACCATCACCAAGGTCGATGCTCTCTTTATGCGTGGATGTGACCGACATAGCCCCATACTGCCCGTTTTGGCGGAAATAGTTGGGCATATTGAACTGGGGGTTGGCGATCTCGTGGGCGGAAGCCAGGACTGCCAGAACCGGTGTCCGGTTGTCGAACAGCATCTGCAGATGGCTCTCCAACTGACTCTCAAGCGGGTACTGGCAGGCGATGGATCTATGGGCGCCAGCCTGTACATAGTTGGCATTGAGATCTGCGCGTACTGCGGTCGCCTTGTTGGCCTGAATATCTCTGAAGCGGTTGAGCTTGCTACCATCAGGGCTTTGCAGATAACGATCTGGTTGCACCGAGGGTTGCAACTGTTGCTGCAAACCGGCCAGCCTGCTGCTCAGTTCCCGCTTCGTCTGGGCCCCATAGGGCTCAACCGCCGCAGGGGTCACCATTCTGGGCGCGGCACTCCTGAGTCGTTCATGCTGCTGGGCCAGTGCCGGGCCGGCATTGTGCGGAGGAAGGGCCGGAGCACGACGTGGCGGCAATGGCGGCGCATCCTGACCGGCTGGCGCGCTGGCTGCGTGATGCTGTGCTCCCTGCTGACGCATGGCGGCATCCAGCAAGGTCTTGGCGTCCTTGAGGGTCAGCTGATCGCTGCGCAATCCCACCAACTGACTCTGGCTATTGCCGATGCTGCGCAGTTCGAAGTTATTGTGATTGAAGCGGATAGCGCTTTTGTGCAGCGCAGCGACATCGTCCTGATTGAGGGCAATATCCTGCACGTGGCGGAGAACCTCCTGAGCAAATGCCTTTTCGGTGTCTCGAGCACCATTGGTCACCGTCAGGCCCTGAAAACTCCCCTCGCGATTGGCGGCAACATTGCCTCTCAATTTGCCTATCAGCTCGCCGTTCTGCTGTTCGGCCAGTCGGGATACCTGTTGGTGAAGGGTTTGAATAGTCAGGTTCATCTTTACCTCGGATGGCATGAGTGAGTCGCGAGTATAGAAAGCGGCTTTTCTTCATCCTTGCACTGCCAGCCGGATATTTTTAGGCAAGGTGCAAAATGGCCAATAGCGACAAAATGGACGGTGATAAGTGACAAATTTGATGGGGGTTTTTCGTTAGTTTGCTCGCCTCTTCCCCAGATTTCACAGGCAAACAGAGATGACCGAACAATTCGATGCCGCAGTGGCGGCCTTGGGCCAACACCTCGGGCTCACACTGACCACCACAGAAGGTATCGCCAGTCTCACACTGGATGGCTCTCATACCATTCATCTGGCCCCGCTTGGCAATAGCCAGCTCTCCCTCTTTATGCGCCTCGCGCCGCTCAAAGACGCCGAGCAGGCCATCACCCTGCTGCAACAGAATCTCTTCAGCGCCGACCCCTTCTCACCCCGGATGGCACTCTCGCCGGACCTGTACCTGATCCTCTGGAGCCAACACCCCGCCAGCAGCATGGATGGCAGCAGCCTCTATCAGGCGCTGACCCTGCTGCATAACCATGCCCAACGCTGGTTGTGCCATCAGTCAGAGGGAGACTCACCGACTGCAGATGAGAGCCACCCAGCCCCCATTCTGCGAGTCTGACCGCTCACTTCGCCGCCAGTTTCCACGGAACTCTGTGATCCTCTTCACGCTTGGCGGCGAAACAGAGGAAAACTAGGAAAATTTCCTAGCCCCACTCATATACAGGATCTTTAGCAGCAACCAATTGAAATATATATATGAAAAAGGCTTCGTTTGTGATCTGATTTTATCGCCAAACAAAACTGCCACGCCCGAAGCCATGACTATTATCGATGCCAACCACTATATCAATCAACTACTCACTCCCGCCGAGACCGAGTGCATTGCCCGCCTCTGCAAGTTTTGCCTGCGTCTACGCGCCATTACCCCCTGGATGCTGGTCACCTCCCTGCTACGCGCTTTCGGGGGCGGCAAGGTCGGTGCGATTGCCTGCTTGCACCAGCATTTCAATGGCTTGCAGCTCGCACATACTCACCAGGTCTCCTACAAACCCTTTCACAACCAGTTGCGTAAACCCGCGTTTGCCCAATTTATGAAGGCCCTGGTTGAGCGAGCGATTGCCCTGCGCATCGGCCAGCAGGTGACTGACGTTGCCCAGGGCGCTTTCAAGCAGGTGCTGCTTCAGGATGGCACCTCTTTTGCGGTCCACAAGCGTCTTGCCACGGTCTTTCCCGGGCGATTCAAGACCATCAGTCCCGCCGCCATTGAGTGCCACATGACCATGTCACTGCTGGAGCAAAAACCGCTCTGTATGCAGCTCTCAGCCGACACCGCATCAGAGCGCCAGTTTCTCCCGGATGCCAAAAAGCTGACCGGCAGCCTGCTGCTGGCGGATGCGGGTTACATTGACCGCGCCTATTTTGCCGAGGTGAACAAGGCCGGCTGCTTCTATCTGGTGCGGGGCAGAAAAGGGTTGAACCCGAAGATCCTCCGCGCCTGGCGAGATGATGGGCGTGCCGTGGAAAAGCTGACAGGCATGTCGCTTAAAGAAGAGGGACGGCGGCACTGCCGGGCAGAAGTACTTGATATGGATGTAAAATCAGGCAAGTACGAGTATCGGCTGATCCGGCGCTGGTTCGCCGAGGAGACGCGATTCTGCGTCTGGATGACTAACTTGGCACGAGAGACATGGCCAGCAGAGCGGGTGATGCGTCTGTATCGCTGCCGCTGGCAGGTCGAGTTGCTGTTCAAGGAGCGGAAATCGTACAACAACCTCAAGGGTTTTGTGACGGGTCAAAAAGCGATCACCGAGGGGCTGGTGTGGGACAGTTTGCTGTCACTGGTGTTGAAGCGACGAGTGGCTCAGACCCTGGTGAAAGAGGGATTATCCACACTGAAGGCCGCAAAGAGCGGCATGACGTGGTGGCTGCCGATATTGGAAGCGGTAGCGCACCGGGCCCTCAGTGAAATAAGGGAGAAGCTGGAATGGGTCGTCGATTTTCTGTCAAAAAACGCTCGCAGGACAAAGCAGCGAAAATCTATACAAAACAGGACCTTGGAAGGGATTTTAATGAGCCTGTAAATCCAATTGAGTAACCGCCCACGAATAAGTAATTTTTTCAAAAGGATACCTTCGTGGGTAAGCAAATGGAACAAGACAAACTAAAAGCACTGGCCGC
>NZ_LSGW01000105.1 GCF_001643305.1 Aeromonas salmonicida subsp. salmonicida | reverse complement strand
TGAATCGCCCCCAGTTCCCTAGACACCTCACAGCCTTAAAATGAGGCAACTATTGGAGGTGTTATGACCCGTCAGCGTTATCCAGAAACATTCAAAATCGAAGCGGTTAAACAAATTACCGAGCGTGGCCGGCCGGTGGCTGACGTAGCACGAGCCCTCGGGGTATCCAGCCACAGCCTGTATGCATGGCTCAAGCAGTACGGTAAGCCCGCTGATCAGCAGCACGAAGAGTCAGCCTTACAAGCCGAGATCCGCCGTCTGAAAGCCGAACTGCGCCAAGTCACTGAGGAGCGCAACATTTTAAAGGAGGCCGCCGCGTACTTTGCCAGCGAGTCAAGGAAAGGTACGCGTTCATAACCTCCCGACTCGACCGGTACAGTGTCGTTACCCTGTGCCAGACCCTGGGGGTTCACCGAAGTGGCTTCTACGCGTGGCTGAAACAGCCCGCATCGTTACGCCAGCAAGCGGATGAACGGCTGACCGGATTGGTCAAGCAATCCTGGCTGGAAAGTGGTGCTGTCTACGGTTATCGCAAGATCCATCGCGATCTATGTGACTTGGGGGAAGCCTGCGGCAAGCACCGTGTGGCCAAATTAATGAGGCGGGAGGGGCTGCGTTCGCAAACTGGCTATCAACGCCGTAAGGGGCATTATGGAGGCAAGAGCCCACAGGCTGCCCCAAACACGCTGGCACGTCAATTTAAGGTGCCAGCCCCCAACATCTCCTGGGTGACTGACATTACCTACATCCGAACTCAAGAAGGGTGGTTGTACCTGGCGGTGGTGCTCGATCTGTTTTCTCGCCAGATCATCGGCTGGGCGATGAAGCCACGCATGACGGCAGGCTTGGCGGTTGATGCGTTATTGATGGCGGTTTGGCGACGTAAGCCAACGCAGCCGGTACTGGTGCATTCGGATCAGGGCAGCCAGTTTACCGGTGGTGAATGGCAGGACTTTCTGAAGGCCCACAACCTGAGTTGCAGTATGAGCCGACGTGGTAACTGCCACGACAATGCTGTCGCCGAGAGCTTCTTTCAATTGCTCAAACGGGAGCGGATCAAGCGCAGGATTTACTCGACAAGAGACGAAGCCCGCAGCGACGTATTTGATTATATCGAAATGTTTTACAACCCAATCAGGCGCCATGGTTCCAATGATGGGCTGTCGCCGGTAGAGTTTGAAAGGCAGTTTATTTGTCAGCAACAGAGTGTCTAGAAAACCAGGGGCGATTCA
>NZ_LSGW01000104.1 GCF_001643305.1 Aeromonas salmonicida subsp. salmonicida | reverse complement strand
TTCGGAACAGCTATTTAGGTAGCCCAATCCTGACAGGATTGTTCACTTCACATAATGAGGAATTGAATATGGTATTGGTAGGCCGTCCCGCACCTGATTTCACCGCTGCTGCCGTTCTGGGCAATGGCCAGATTGTTGACTCCTTCAACCTGGCGTCCCACATCAAAGGCAAAGCAGCCGTCCTGTTCTTCTATCCCCTCGATTTCACCTTCGTTTGTCCGTCCGAGCTGATTGCCTTCGATCACCGCTATGAAGAGTTCCAGAAGCGCGGTGTGGAAGTGATCGGTGTTTCCATCGATTCCCAGTTCTCCCACAACGCCTGGCGTAACACCAAGGTGGAAGATGGCGGTATCGGTCAGGTGAAATACCCGCTGATCGCCGACGTGAAGCACGAAATCTGCAAAGCCTATGACGTTGAGCACCCGGAAGCCGGTGTTGCCTTCCGTGGCTCCTTCCTGATCGACAGCCACGGCATGGTGCGTCATCAGGTGGTCAACGATCTGCCCCTTGGCCGCAACATCGACGAGATGTTGCGCATGGTCGATGCCCTGCAATTCCACGAAGAGCATGGCGAAGTGTGCCCGGCCCAGTGGGAGAAGGGTAAAAAAGGCATGACCGCTTCTGCTGATGGCGTTGCCAAGTACCTGTCCGAGAACGCTGCCTCCCTGTAATCGGGTCTGCGTACCGGATACCGAAAAACCGATGCCAAGGCATCGGTTTTTTTCTGCCTGCAGCCAGCCAAATCATGTAAAAGGCTGAATGCCAGCCATAAAAAAGCGCGCCTCAAGGCGCGCTTTTGCTATCCGGGTGGTAGGGGCTACTCGTCAAAGATACCGAAGTGATCCTTGGCGAAGCTGACCCTCTGCTCCACGTTCATCTTGACCTGACCCAGCTTCTCGATGGTTTTGAGATTGGGCACCAGGCCGCGACCATTGGCGATCTGGATGGCAAGGCCGGGACGGGCGTTGAGCTCCAGCAGCATGGGGCCGCGGAACTTGTCCAGCACCATGTCGGTGCCGATGTAACCCAGACCCGACATCTCGTAGCAGGAGGCCGCCAGCGTCAGCAAGGTATCCCAGTGAGGCACCTTGAGATCGTACAGATCGAGGCCGGTATCCGGGTGGTAGCGCAGCGGATTGCCAAACTGTACCGCCCGCAGCGCACGGCCGGTGCGCAGGCACAGGCCCACACCCACGGCGCCCTGGTGCAGGTTTGCCTTGCCGTCGGAGGCGGCGGTGGAGAGGCGCATCATGGCCATCACAGGGAAGCCCTTGAAGATGATCACCCGTGCATCGGGCACCCCTTCGAACGAGTAACCGTCGAACACATCATCAAAGTTGATGAGGCCTTCTACCAGTGCCACGTCAGGCTTGCCACCGAGGGAATAGAGCCCCGCCAGAATGTTGGAGACATGGCGCTCCAGATCCTGACCGGTAGACGCGCTGCCATTCGGTTTGAAGAAGAGACCATCTTCCTGACGGAGGATCACCAGGATCCCCTTGCCGCCGGAGCCACGGGCCGGCTTGATACAAAAGCCAGGCCAATCTTTTACCAGTTCGGTAATGCGGCCAACGTCATGCTGCTCGCGGATGGTGCCGATAAGCTCGGGCACTGTCACACCTGCATCCAGCGCGATGCGTTTGGTCTGCAGCTTGTCATCCACCAGCGGGTAGAGGCGACGCGGGTTGTAGCGGCTGATGTAGGAGTGGTTACGCTTGTTCATGCCGAGGATGCCTGCCTGAGACAGGCTCCACGGGCTGGTGTATTTTTCCCAGAACCACATCTGTTACTTGTCCTTACCCGGGGTGGCGCCAGACTTGATCTCGTTCACCAGCGGCTTGAAACGCTTGAGCTCGCTCAGCTTGTAGCCGGTGTAGTTACCCAGCAGCAGCACGGTCGCCATCAGCACCAGCTGCAGGCCGAGGAAGTTGAAGGTCAGATGACGGATCAGCTCGTTATCCATGGCCAGGTAGGCGATGACCGCCACCAGCAGGGAACCACCGCCCTGACGCACCACCTCTTTCGGACCCTCTTCTTCCCACAGAATGGACATCCGCTCTATGGTCCAGGAGAGGATGATCATCGGGAAGAAGGTGATCTTCATGCCGTCGGTCAGTCCCAGCTTGAAAGCGAAGGCGGAGAAGATACCGATCATCGAGATCACCATTATGATGATCGCCGATATTCGGGCCACCAGCAGCAGGTTGAGCCGCGACAGATAAGAGCGGATGACCAGACCCGTGCCGACGATCAGCAGGAAGCCGACCAGGCCGGTAACCAGCGAGGTCTGGATGAAGGCGACCGCGATCAGCACAGGCATGAAGGTGCCCGAGGTCTTGATACCGACGATAACCCGCAGGAACACCACCATCAGCACGCCGATGGGGATCAGCAGCAAGCCTTTGAACAGCGCCTGCTCTTCCAGCGGCAGACTGTGGATGGAGAAGTTCTGCATCTCGGACTTTTCGAACTTCTGCGCCAGCGCCACGTTGACAGGTTGTTCCTGCTCGATCATCGAGAAGGTTACCCGGGAGTTGTGGCCGCCGGTGACATCCAGCAGGGCGCCCGAGTTGTATTCCCACAGCAGCAGATTGGCAGGGCGACCCTGCTCACCGGTTTGCGGGTTGAACAGCTTGTAGTCGGTCGGGCTGTTGAATACCTGCAGGTAATCCACCAGCTCCTGGCGACGACGGCCGTCTTCCAGACTCAGTGCATGGACCACGCGCGCCGGGACGTCAGCGTTGCTCAGCAGCTCTGCAATCAGGCTGGCCCGGCTCTTGTGAGATTTCAGCAGCTCGGCGTTCTGCTCCTGCTTCTCTATTTCCTTGATGATCTCGCGGGTCAGGGTGTAACCGTCGGCGGAGCGCTCCTGGGCCCGTTCGGAGATCTGCTTCATGGCGGTGGCGTAAGGCTCGCTCTCGATCTGCTTCTCGATGACGGGAGGCTTTGCCAGGGCAGCCGGTTTGGCATGCTCGTCAGCCATCATGTCGACGCGGTAGTAGAGCTCCTGGCGGCCGGAGGCGGAACGGATAGACCACTCGGCGCGGGCATCCCCGTCCTTCTCGACAAATGACAGGCCGTAGCCCGGGCTCGCGGCGTTCTCGTTCATCAGGGTGAAACCGGGCTGGGTGCCAGGAATGGCCAGGGAGGCGATCACCGGCTCACCAGTGGCTTCAAATTCGAGCTTGGCCTCGATGGACCAGATCTGGCGTTTTTCACCCGGCGTCAGCGGTACATCCAACGCTATGTGGTGATAAAACGTCATCCCCAGGCCGACAATGAACAGCAGGGCGACCAGCAAATAGAACGGCTTACGGGAAACCATGGATTATTTCACATCCTTGAGCTTGGGTTTTGGTTGGATATATTCGCGGGCCACATCAACCACGGCGATGTCTTTCAAAAATTCGCGACCCAGCAACACGGGGAAGGTCATGTCGCTGCGATCTTTCAGGGTAAATTCGGCCTTCTCGGTCATGTCGCCGATCCGCACCGCCAGACGTACCACGGGACGACGGTCGAGATCGTCGGCAGACGCCTGACGCACCCGCACGTGGCGTACCAGCGGCGCTTCGATCTGGATCTTGTCGTCCATCTCCTGGTGGCTCAGGAAGAAGCGCACCCAGTTTTTGCCATTGCGCTCGAAGATGGTGATGTCCTGGGCGCTGATGGAGGAGGTGGTGGCACCGGTATCGACCCGCGCCTGGAAGGCGTCATTGGCGGCGTCAACCCAGATCCACTCGGCTTCACCCACCAGCAGTTTGCCGTCGACGGTATGGCCCTGGCTTGGTGCCTGGCATTTCTCGGTCGGGATCGCCATGGGTTTGGGCGGCTCGGGTGGCAAGGCTTCGAGCTTGCTATCGACTTTTTTCACAGACTCTTTCATGTTGTTGACATCAGTGTTGAGCTGAACCAGCAGATGCTGTTGCTGCACATACTGCTTCTGTTGCTGTTCCATGGATGTTTGCAGGCGTTGCTCGCTCAGATTGATCTCGGTGCGAAGCTCGGCCAGCGTCAAGGTTGGTACCGGGGGCGCTTTATCCACACTGACACACCCGCCGAGACTGAGCAGGGAGAGCAGGGTCATTCCTTTTAATTTGCTTTTCATGTCATTCATTTAACTGTGCTTCCTGGAATTGGGTCAGTGTAACTTCCGCTGGCGCCATCGGCTAGTCTTTGGCCTTTCTGGCAATCAGTACGGCACGTTTCGGCGCCGGGTGTCCTTCTACCGTGAGCGCGGGATCCGCAGGATCCAGATAATCGCTCAGGGATTCATTAATCATCCAGTCGGTACGACGCTGTTCGTCGGTGCTGGTCATATTCTCGTCTACGATCCGCACATCGGTAAATCCGCAGCGCTCCACCCAGAGTTTGAGGGCTGCGCTTGAGGGGATGAACCAGACGTTGCGCATCTTGCCGTAACGGTCGGTGGGCACCAGCACCTCATTGACGCCGCCGTCGACAACCAGGGTCTCCAGCACCAGCTCGCCATCGTCTTTCAGCTGGTTACGCAACTGTTCTATGTGCTCTATGGGGGACTTGCGGTGATAGAGCACCCCCATGGAGAAGACGGTGTCAAAGGCGCGCAGGTCAGGCAGCTCCTGAATGCCCAGCGGCAACAGGTGAGCGCGCTGATCGCCGCCGGTGAAGTGACGAATGGCCTCGAACTGGCACAAGAACAGCGGGCTCGGGTCTATGCCGACGGCCAGTTTGGCTCCTTCGCCGACCATACGCCAGAGGTGATAGCCGCTGCCGCAGCCCACATCCAGCACATAGCGGCCAGCCAGCGGGCTGATGTGGGGCAATACACGATCCCACTTCCAGTCGGAGCGCCACTCGGTATCGATGTGGATGCCGTGGACCGTGAAGGGCCCCTTGCGCCAGGGCATGAATTGGCGCAGCAGACTCTCGACTTTTTTGCGCTCCCCTTCACTCAAGCTCTGGCTATTGCCTATCTCGACGCCCCGTTGCAGCTCGATATGGCCGGGCGCTGTGGTGGGCAGCTTGTTGAGGGCGCGATTCCAGCGCGGCAGGTCCCCATGCAGGTTGTCGTGCTGCCAGGCATGCAGCTGAGCGGGCAGGGTATGCAACCAGTGGCTCAGCCGGTTCTTGGCGATCAGTTGATAAAAATTGGCAAAGTCGATCATGGCTTAGTTGGCGTCGCTGGATTTGATGGCAATCATGGAACCGAAGTTGAAACATTGGAACCAGAGATCCTGATGAACGAAGCCGGCGCTTTGCAGGCGGGATCTGTGGGTCTCCAGGCTGTCGGTACGCATCACGTTCTCTAGGGCGTTGCGTTTCTGGCTGATCTCCAGCTCGCTGTAGCCATTGGCGCGTTTGAAGTCCAGGTGCAGCTCGATGAGCAGATCGTTGACCGGTTCATCCTCGAAGCGGAACTTCTCGCTCAGGATCAGGATGCCGCCCGGACGCAGACCATCAAAGATGCGCTGGATAAGGGCCATCCGCTTTTCGGGGTCTACGAACTGCAGGGTGAAGTTGAGCACCACCACAGAGGCGTTTTCGATCGCTATGTCGCAGATGTCCGCCTCGACCAGCGCCACCGGCACCTCGGATTTGAAACCCGAAAGGTGGGCACGGGCGCGTTCTATCATGGGGTGAGAGAGATCCACCGCCGTGATGTGGCAACCCGGTTGAGTCAGGTGGCGACGCATGGCCTGGGTGGCTGCGCCGAGGGAGCAGCCAAGATCGTACAGACGGCTCTGTGGCTGGGCATAACGGGCAGCCATCATGCCGATGGCGGAGATGATGTTGCTGTAGCCCGGTACAGACCGCTGGATCATATCGGGGAAGACGTCGACGACCTGTTCGTCAAAGCAAAAGTCCCCCAATCGGGCGATAGGGGCAGCAAAAATTTGGTCTTTGGTATGCATGCTTGCGCAACCTGACAACCGGGGTGTAATCCGGCTGTATTGTTCAATTGAGTCGTTGGGTGATACCCATCAGAGTAGATATATCACCTGTTTACGAACGGGGTGACTGGCCTTGAGTTCCTTCGGGCCGTCCCAGTTCGTATGGGCCATGTTCCGGACCCTTTCTTGGGGCGCTAGTGTAGAGGATTGATGGGCATTTGTCTTGACGCCGAGCCCTGTCCGGCCACAAAAAAGTGGCTTTTTTTGCGCCTGATGAATGGCTGGTGCAGTGGCTGGCTAAAAGCGCAGCACGCCCTGGCGCGCGCGATCGTTTTCCCCCGGCCAGGGGGCCATCTCCTGTCCCAACAGGTGTGTTATCTGACGGGCCAGTTCGGGTGACTGGGCATTGTCGGCGGTATGTATAAAGAGGTAGAGATCCTGTCCCTCCGCCAGCCACTGACGCCAGTGGGGCAACCAGCTTGGCAGGAAGGGGTGATTGGCGGCCGGTTCCGGCAGACCGATGAGCCGCACCACGGGGGCGCTGGCGGTGGCCAGTAGGTGCACCGGCAGTCTGGGCTTCTTGCCCTGTGCATCTATCATGGCTGCCGTGGTTGCCGGCACAGAAAACAGTGGCCGGCTGTCGAGCATGATGCGGTTGATGCCTTTTTCCATCAGCATGCGGTTGAGGCTGCGCTCTGCTTCCCCTTTGGCGAAGAAATCGGGATGACGTACTTCGAGGGCATAGCGAAACGCTGTCGGCAGCCGATTGAAGAATTCGGCGAGGCGGGGAAGGCCGCTCGGGCCGAAGCGCGCGGGCAGCTGCAGCTTGAGCAGCCCCAGCTTGTCGTGCAGCGGGGTGAGCAGGCGAATGAAGTCGGTCACCTGCTTGTCTACGCTCACCAGATTGCTCTGGTGACTGATTTCTTTCGGAAACTTGAAGCTGAAACGAAAGTGTGCAGGCACCGCATCGGCCCAGCGCTGCACTGTGTCAGGGGTGGGCGAGGCGTAAAAGGTGGTGTTGCCTTCGACTGTGTTGAACACCCGGGCGTAGTGGGCGAGATGTTCGGCACACCCAATAATTGACCGGGCCAGGCCGGGTGCGACCATTGTGGCAGGCCCAAAAAGAGGCTCATGGCGGATCCTGTCTGCGGGTTTATCTCGGTTTATGCCCATTTTTTGCCTTGAGACGCAAAAAACAGGGCAAAGGAGGCTGCTGGCCATTTTACCCAAATGGGGGTTTTCCTCTATAATGCCAGCCCTTTTGTTTGCCAATTTGTTGTGACTCGCCCCGCTGTGCGCATATTGTGGCGACGGTAGCGGCCATGAATTGGCCAAACAACGATGCTTTCCGATGCCCTCTGACCGACTGCCCGGCCGCTTGCCAGCCGCCTCTGGTCGAGCCGATATCGGTGGCAGGTGTCCGATCCAGGGGGTCGGACGGTACGAGACAGATTTCAAACCGGGCAAGAACAAGACTCTGGCCAGTTGTGAGACGGACTGTGCTGCCAGTCGTGCCCGGCGGCTCAGGTTAACCGTCTCTCTACAATTTCGAAGGAAGAAGTCCATGCGCTCTATCTATTGCGGACAGGTCAATGAGGCCCATGCCGGGCAGACCATTACATTGTGCGGTTGGGTCCATCGTCGTCGCGACCTCGGCGGTCTGATCTTTATCGACATGCGTGACCGGGAAGGGATCGTGCAGGTGTTCTTCGATCCGGACAAGCCGGACGCCTTCGCCCTGGCCTCCGAACTGCGCGGCGAGTTCTGCATTCAGGTTTCAGGTGTGGTACGTACCCGTCCTGACTCCCAGCGCAACAGCGACATGGCCACAGGTGCCATCGAAGTGTTCGCCCATGAGCTCACCATCATCAACCGCGCCGAGCCGTTGCCGCTGGACTTCAATCAGGTCAACAGTGAAGAGCAGCGCCTCAAGTTCCGTTATCTGGATCTGCGTCGCCCCGAGATGGCCAAGTACCTGAAGACCCGTGCCAAGGCCAGCGCCTTCGTACGTCGCTTCATGGACGAGCACGGCTTCCTCGACATCGAAACCCCCATGCTGACCAAGGCCACCCCGGAAGGTGCCCGTGACTATCTGGTGCCGAGCCGGGTGCACAAGGGCAAGTTCTACGCCCTGCCGCAGTCCCCGCAGCTGTTCAAGCAGTTGCTGATGATGTCCGGCTTCGATCGCTACTACCAGATCGTCAAGTGCTTCCGTGACGAAGACCTGCGTGCCGACCGCCAGCCGGAATTCACCCAGATAGACGTGGAGACCTCCTTCATGACCGCGCCGCAAGTGCGCGAGCTGATGGAAGAGATGATCCGCAACCTGTGGCAACACGTGCTGGCCGTGGATCTGGGCGACTTCCCTGTTATGACCTTTGACGAGGCCATGCGCCGCTTCGGCTCCGACAAGCCGGACCTGCGTCTGCCGATGGAGCTGGTCGATGTGGCAGATCTGCTGACCGCCGTCGAGTTCGCCGTGTTCGCCGGCCCCGCCAACGACCCGAAAGGCCGTGTGGCTGCCCTGAAAGTGCCGGGCGGCGCCGAGCTGTCCCGCAAGCAGATCGACGAGTACACCAAGTTTGTCGGCATCTACGGTGCCAAGGGCCTGGCCTGGATGAAGGTCAACGAAGCGGCTAACGGTATTGAAGGCGTGCAGTCCCCGGTGGCCAAGTTCCTCTCCGATGAGATAGTGCGCGAAATCCTGGCCCGTACCGGTGCGGCCGACGGCGACATCATCTTCTTCGGTGCCGACAGCAAGAAAGTGGTGGCCGATGCCATCGGTGCCCTGCGTCTGAAAGTGGGCCGCGATCTGGGTCTAATGGAAAACAGCTGGAAGCCGCTGTGGGTCATCGACTTCCCCATGTTCGAGGAAGACAGCGAAGGCGGTCTGGCAGCCATGCACCACCCCTTCACCGCGCCGAGCAACCTGGGCCCGAGCGAGCTGAAAGCCAACCCGCTCAGCGCTTATGCCAACGCCTACGACATGGTCATCAACGGCTACGAAGTGGGTGGCGGCTCTGTCCGTATCCACAACAGCGAGATGCAGGCCACCGTATTCGACATCCTGGGTATCACACCTGCCGAGCAGCGCCTCAAGTTCGGCTTCCTGCTGGATGCGCTGAAGTACGGTACCCCGCCGCACGCCGGTCTGGCCTTCGGCCTGGATCGTCTGAGCATGCTGCTGACCGGTACCGACAACATCCGGGATGTTATTGCCTTCCCGAAAACCACGGCGGCCGCCTGTCTGATGACAGACGCCCCCAGCTTTGCCAACCAGGCGCAGATGAGCGAACTGGCGATTGCGACGACCGTCAAGGGTGATGAATAAGCCGGCATCCGGCACAGTCCCGGCCGCGCCCAGCGCGGCCTACCCGGTCACTTTGTGTTATTGAAATCTAAAAAATATAACGGAGAGTCTCTATGGCAGGTCACAGTAAATGGGCCAACATCAAACACCGCAAGGCAGCTCAGGATGCCAAGCGCGGCAAGATCTTCACCAAGCTGATCCGTGAAATCACTACCTCGGCTCGTATCGGCGATCCGGATCCTGCCAACAATCCGCGCCTGCGTGCGGCGGTGACGGCAGCCCTGACCAGCAACATGACCCGCGAAACCATCAACCGCGCCATCGCGCGTGGGGCCGGTGGTGGCGACGGCGAGCAGCTCGAGACCATCGTCTACGAAGGTTACGGCCCGGCCGGTTCTGCCGTCATGGTGGAGTGCCTGACCGACAACCGCAACCGTACCGTTGCCGAAGTACGTCATGCCTTCAGCAAGAGCGGCGGCAACCTGGGGACCGATGGCTCGGTCGCCTACCTGTTCAGCAAGAAAGGGCTGCTGACCTTCGTCGGTGTCGACGAAGATGCCCTGATGGATGCGGCCCTGGAAGCGGGCGCCGATGACGTTGTGACCGAGGAGGATGGCTCCATCGAGGTGTACACCACCCCGAACGACTTCGGTACCGTGCTGGATGCGCTGGAAGCCGCCGGCTTCAAGGCCCAGAACGCCGAAGTGACCATGATCCCTTCCACCGAAGCCGAGCTGGATGCGGAAACCGCACCCAAGCTGATGCGTCTCATCGACATGCTGGAAGATCTGGACGACGTGCAGGAGGTGTACCACAACGGCTCCATCTCTGACGAAGTCGCCGCTACCCTCTGATCGCCAGAGTGCACACGCGAGGAGATGGCATCACAACGGTGCCATCTTCCTCCGACGACGTCGCCGCGACCCTCTTATCGTCAGGGTGCACACGCGAGGAGGTGGCATAACAACGGTGCCATCTTCCTCCGACGAAGTGGCTACGACCCTCTGATCGTATGCTGAGCACATATTAAAAACGGCAGCCTTCAGGCTGCCGTTTTTGTCTCTTGTTCTCTTCCCGCCAAGGGACTCGCTCCCCTTAAGTCTCCCTTAAGTTTGGCTTTTTAAGCTGCCTGCAGTATCCGGGCCTCCTGCCCATTATCGCTATCGCCTTCAAACAGCGTCGCGCGGTAAGCGAGATGCCAACAACGGGAGTGCCCATGCCGGGCCCCCAGTCCTGCCTGATTTGTCGGAGTATCGTTATGCGCATCACCCTGGGCGTGATGAAGGTGAATCTGTTGCTGGTGCTGCTGTTTGCACTGGTGTTCAACTGGCCCATCTTCCTGCACTTTTACCGCATTCTCACTCAGCTGGATCACGTCAAGGCGGGCTTTGTCCTCTCTATCCCCCTGGTGTTGCTGGCTGCACTCAATGCGGTATTTCTGCCCTTTACCTTCCGCTATCTGCTCAAGCCCTTCTTCGTGCTGCTGATCCTGCTGGGCTCTGTGGTCAGCTACGCCATGCTCAAATATGGCGTCATCTTCGACAGGGACATGGTACAGAACATGGTTGCGACCAATACGGGGGAGGTGAGCGCCTACCTTAATGGCTCGGTCGCGCTCTGGTTTCTGCTGACCGGTGTGCTGCCGGCGCTGGCCTTGTTGTGGGTGAAAATTGAATATCCCAGCCCCTGGTATAGAGGCCTTGGCCTGCGATTTGGCTCAATCTCCCTGTCACTGCTGTTTCTGGTGGGGGTGGCTGCGCTCTATTATCAGGATTACGCCTCGGTCGGGCGCAACAACAAGTCTCTTGGCAAGGAGATAGTGCCAGCCAACTATGTACACGGCTTCTATCGCTATGCCAGAGATATACTGTTTGCCACCCCCATTCCTTATCAGCCGCTGGGGACGGACGCCAGGGTGGTGGGGCAGGGGAACAAGCCGACCCTGATGTTCCTGGTGGTGGGGGAGACGGCGCGTAGCCAGAATTACTCCCTCAACGGCTATCGCAAGCAGACCAACAGTTTCACCGAGCAGGAAGCGGGAGTCATCTCCTTCAAGGACGTGCGCTCCTGCGGTACGGCCACGGCTGTCTCCGTGCCCTGCATGTTCTCCAATCTCACCCGGCGTGGGTATGACGACACCCTGGCCCAGTCCCGGGACGGCATGCTGGATGTGCTGCAACACGCAGGTGTCTCTGTGCTCTGGAAGGAGAACGATGGCGGCTGCAAGGGGGGGTGCAAGAACGTGCCCACAATAGATATCGAGGCCAAGGCCTTCCCGCAGTATTGCCAGCAGGGTTCATGCTACGACGAGGTGATGCTGGAAGGGCTGGATCGACAGATTGCCGACATGAAGGGCAAGCAGGGCAACAAGCTGGTGGCTTTTCATCTGATGGGCAGCCATGGTCCGACCTACTATCGCCGTTATCCCGCGTCCGAGCGTTTCTTCGTGCCGGACTGCCCGCGCAGTGACATCGAGAATTGCAGCAACGAAGAGCTGGTCAATACCTATGACAACACCATTCGCTATACCGACAAGGTGGTGGCGCAACTGATAGAGAAGCTCAAGTCACTGCAAACGGATTACAACGTGGGGTTGGTCTATCTCTCCGACCATGGCGAATCCCTCGGTGCCATGGGGCTCTATCTGCACGGCACTCCCTACCAGTTTGCGCCGGATGATCAGACCCGGGTGCCGCTGCTGACCTGGTTTTCTCCGCAGTTGCAGGCGGATCGCCAGCTGAACATGGGGTGTCTGCAACAGGAGGCGAGCAGCAAGCGCTTCTCCCATGACAACCTGTTCCACTCAATGCTGGGGATCATGGATGTGCAGACCAGCGTCTATGACGGTGCGTTGGACTTGTTCAAGCCCTGCCGGGCGGGGTGAGACGTTCACTTAAAAAACATGTTATATGGCAAGTTAAAGATGTGTTGTTGTCATTTGAATAACTAGGGATAGACCTAGAGTCTTCTTCTTACACATAAAAAATCCGAAACCAAATAAATAGGTTTCGGATTTTTTCATATCAGTAAATCAGTTTGCTTTTTAACTCAGAGTTATAAATATGCGACAGATGGATTATCTATCGTTGCACAACTGATAGTTCAAAATTTCATTTAGTTGTTAATAACCACGTTTCGACCTGCACGCAGGCCGGAGGCAGTACGCACAACTACCTTTCCTGAGACGCTCGGCGCATTCGCTGCGTCATAGGCTTGCCAGCTGCCGCCATCAATGGAGTACTGGATGGTCAGACCTGGGAACGGGCTGTTGGCCTCCCAGCCTGCTTTATGCCAGGCCCGCTCGGCGAGGGCAAAGACCCGTGGGAAGAGCATCTCTTCGAACTGGTTGTCGGTGCGCACGGTTTCGGCCCAGAGCGAACCCTGCATCCCCAGCACGTTGGCCGGTTGCTCCAGAGTCTTGGTGGTGGCGCCATCGACCACCTCAGCCTTGGTGATCGGCTTGCCGGCACGGGTGTAATCGGCGTTGGCAAACAGATCGTCCGGCATGAAACCGAAGGTCTTTCGGGTATCGGTAAAGCGCGGGGCCCAATAGTAGCCACGCTCGGCCGGATCCGGCTCGTTCGGATGGTCGAAGTAGAGGTGACTAGCCTGGTTGTAGATGACACCATAACCGGCGTTAGCCAGCTTATAGGCGCGATCGGCCACACCCCATTCCCAGATATTCTGCCAGGCATTGCCGCTTACCAGTGCGTTGGCTAGGTTGCTGCGCGGATAGACCTTGTTGTCATGCATCAAGCCATCTTCCCAGCCTCCCATATTGAGGCCGTGGGCAGAGGTAATACCTGAGACTCGCTCGACAAAATACTGACTGAGCTGGGACGGATCCTTGATCCCTTGGCTGTTGTTGGCAAAGAACGCCTGGCAGGCCGGCGACTGCTTCCAGGCGCCAGCGACTTCATCCCCACCGAAGTGGAAGGTCTTGAGCGGCTGGATACCCTGATACAGGGCCACCAACTCACCCACGACGGTGTCGATGAAGCGGTAGGTAGACTCCATACAGACGTTCATGGCGTTGTCCTTGAACATCTGTACCGAGGTGTAGTCGGTACGGTCATCCGGATCGGAGAGACGATACTCGGCGGCTTGCTGTGGCTGACCGGCTTCGTTCAAACGGGCACTGCGCGCATCCATCGCCTTGATGGCGGCGTGAGCGTGGCCAGGCATGTCGATCTCGGGGATAACCTCGATATTGAGCGCCTTGGCGTGACTCAGGATCTCGCGGTAATCGTCGGCACTGTAGAAACCGTCAGACTGTGCGGTGCCGTTCGGACCGGCACCCAGGAAGGGCAGAATACAGGTGCGCTCGGCCGGATCGTGGCAACGACGAGCACCAACGTCGGTCAGCTCCGGCAAGGCGAGCACGGCCTGTTTGCTACGGAAGTTACGCGAAGCGTCGAGAGAGAGGCCACGATAGGCAAAGCGCGGGGCGTCGGCGATGGTCAACGCAGGCACGACGCGCTGTTGCTCCAGTTGCAGCAGCGACTGTGCGGCATAGAGGGCGCCGGCTGCATCTGCGGCCGTGATCTGGATGGTTTGGCTCTTGCTGTCAACCTTGAGGCGATAGGCCTCTTCCCACTTGGCCTGCCCGTCTATCTGCACCTGTCCCCAACCCATGCGAATCACCTTGCTGGTGTTGGGTGACCAACTCTGCGCTGGCAGACCAAGGTTGGCCGCCAACCAGCGAGCCTGCTCCTCATAGCCGTTATCAAACACGACAACCCAGTCCGCACCTAGGGTGACATTGCCGGTGGCCAGCTGCAGCTCGGCGGGGGTTGGCACGACGCCGACCGGATGAGCCTGTACGGACAGATCGGCGTTACGGGCATAGCGCTCGGCGGCTGTGAACGGATTCCAGCGGTCGATATTGCTCGGGCCGTTATAGCGTTTCCACTGTTTGGGCGTGCTGAAATCACCCACAAACGGCAGCTCGGCCGAGGGCTCCGTCGGGACCACGCCGTTATGGGTATTACTGGTGCTGGCAAGCAGCGCTGTGATGGGGTTGCCCTTGGCATCTTGTGCGGCGAAGTACCAGTTGGGCATCACGTCACTCTTGGCAACCTGCCAGTTTCCACCATCGAAGGCGATCTCGAACGACTGGCCGGCGGGCACCCCCCGGAATTGAGCCGTTGGCTCCAGTTTGAAGATGTCGCCGTTGACATGGGTGACCTTGAATTGGTCGGTGTAGAGCTTGCTCACGTCACGAATATGGCTGAACCAGAGGCTCCAGCCCGTTGCCGGCAGAGGCTGGGCGGTGTTATTTCGCAGGGTGATACTCGCCCTGAAGCTGTTGCCATCTGTCAGGGTGTTATCGATGACTTGATACTTGAGGTCGACTCCCTGACCCATCCCGTCCAACTGGGATTGGGTCATGGCCATGGCGGCCGGAGCTGTCAGGGCCATGGCGAGCGCCATGCTGACCAGAGAACGTCTTACACGCATTGTTACCGTCCTTTTTGGTTGTTAATTTTCTTGGCGAAGCAAGGGTAGCGCTGTGAGGGTGTTTTTTATACACAAAAAGGGTGTCGCACGGAGCGTTTTGTATGTTTTGTGATGGCGATCCCTTTTGAGTCTCTTTTTTGATGGGGATGGAAAGGAGTCAGCATCTAGCACGGAAAAGTTTAATTTATTGTTTTTAATATGTTTTTGCTAATGAGCTTCATCCCAGCCCAAAAATGAAAAGGCTCCAATCGGGGGGCGATCCGCTCCTCATGCCAATGTTGAACTCCAGTCACATTAGTAAAAATCATAATTTGCCTTGAGAATAAAGTGGGGGTATATGTATTAGCTGGATTCAATGAGGGCCTCATGATGATTGGAGAAAAAGCGCTTGATGCCGTGAGCGATGATATAAAGGAAAATATATCATTGACTCTTATGGAGTCAGACATATTCACACATCAGTTTTTGAATAAAGGAAGCCCTATTTATAATTTGGGTTTTAGAAGTGTATTGACAGGTGATGTTGATGTTGACTTATTAGTCAAGGCCTATGTGAATACCGTAAGGTCATATAAAACACTATGCTTTGGATTTAACGTGGATGATAGTCATCCATATAAGAATAGAGCTGAATTATTACAACCTATTTTTGATATAAGGCCTGGTTGGCCAGATAAAGATGAATGGATAGAGTGGTTGAGAGAACCATTCGATTTGACAACGCCGCCATTATTACGATGTATCTTCTCACCGGTGAACGACTCCGAATGTCATCTTTATTTTTCTTTTCATCATTTGGCATTCGATGGCGCCGGATTTCAACGTTTCTACACGGATTTCATTCGTCATTATTGTCATGGCTTGTCAAGTGATGGCTATCATATCCCTAGTCTTGATGAGCATTTCCTAGATGAAATATCCAATGACTTGGAATACATGGGGAGTCATCGTTGGGAGAAAGACAGGTTATATTGGCAGCAGCGTTTGACTGATGGCAGAAAGTCTATAATCCCGCTAGCTGAAGCCGACGGGGATATGACCTATAGAATAGAAGAATTGATGTCTGACAATGTCTGGCATGGTATAGAGAAATTTGCCAAGACCCTGTGCTGTTCGCCACACTATGTTGTGTTGTTGGCTATTGAACTCTGTTGTCATGCATATGGGAACAAGTCCGTGACAATGGGATTACCGACACATAGGAGATCTCATGGCGTCACCACATTTTGTGGGTTGACGACAGGGGTCTCTCCCTTGGTCATAGATCTTGATGTAACTTTGTCGATGTCTGAGTCGATAAAGAACCTATCGAGTTGCATTAAACGAGACTATAGACACTTACGATTCCCGATAAGTGAAATAAAGAGAATCATGGCTAGCCGGGATGCTCATCGCCCAGTTTATGATATAATGTTTTCATATGAGCCCTTGGATTTTGATTTAAAAAATAATGTCGTTGATAATCAGATATCAGCGCTGTGCCACCATGCGGAAATGACACCAATATGTATTTATCTTCGTCATTATCATCATGCAGAATCGCCGATATTAGATTGTCAGTTTAATCCTGGCTATTTTACGTTTAAGGATGGCGTCTTATGGGTTGATAGATTGATCAGCATTATAAAAAAATGTTGTTCGCTCCAGACCTACCATTGAAAGAAGTTTGTCTTTTAACAGATGATGAAAAATCACTTTATCGTACGATCAATGATAACTATAAACCAAAATCCTCTTCCTTGATTAGCAACATTTATCATTACTCAATAACCAACCCATCCAAAATGGCTATCATTACTGAAGACGGTGATTGCCACACATATAATGAATTGTGGTGCTTGGTATTAGAACGGGTAGGTGTGTTTAATCAGCTGGGAGTTAAATATGGAGATAGCATCGTTCTGGCATTGCCAAGAGGTATCGAGTTCATAGTCAACCTGCTGGCGGCTAACTATCTTGGGGCAACGTATGTACCGATACAAGAAAACATTCCCTCGGTCAGGTTGTATGCATTGCTGAAAAAAGTTAATGCAAATATGCTGGTGTCTGATCGTAAGTTAGACTTAGCTCCGGAGTTATCAATAAATGTATATACGCCTTCAGATCTGTGTTCAATCAATCCTGAACAGGTCAGTTTAAAAAAGATTGGCATTGAGAAAGAAAATTATATCGCTTATGTATTGTTTACATCCGGTTCGACTGGTGAACCCAAGGGGGTACTGATTAACTCAGCAGCGAGAGAAAACTTCCTTGAAGGTTGTTGTAATACGGTTTCATTAAACAGGGAATCTACTGTTATTGCAGCCACGGCACCTACGTTTGATATATCTGTACTTGAATTGCTCGGTCCACTTTATGTCGGTGGAAGTTGTGTTATTGCTAATGAAATAACTAAGCGTCAAGGGCATCTTCTGGCAGCACTGATAGCCAAGTATAACGTAACACATGTTCAAGGGACTCCTACAACCTGGAAGCTATTATTACAAGCCGGATGGACACCGCCAAATAAAATTACGGCCTTGGTTGGAGGGGAGCCATTGCCTCAAGATGTAGCCCTTTCATTAAGTAATCGATGTGGTTTGGTATTTAATATGTATGGTCCAACGGAAGCAACCGTGTGGGTGATGGCTAAGCCTGTGGCTGGTGAGGAGGCTGTTGAATCGATTGGCAATCTTCTTCAAAACTGTGAAGCATATGTTCTCGATAGTGATCTGCGTATCCTTCCACCGGGAGTCGAGGGTGAACTCGCATTGGCTGGTTGCTGCTTGTCAGATGGTTATTGTGGTGCCACTGAATTAACCGCGTCCAGGTTTCCATATCATTCTATGGGGAAACGTATTTACCTTACCGGTGATCGAGTAAAACTTAATACAGACAGTCAATTTAAATTCATTGGACGAACCGACAACCAAATAAAACGTCGTGGGTTTAGAATTGAGTTAGGAGATATTGGATCCAGTTGTACGATGCATCCCATGGTGCAACATGTCGCTGCAGTGCTAGCAGTGGATAATGAAGGTGAAGAGAAAAAGATAGTATTGCTATATCAAGGGGATATATCAGAAGCGCAGTTTATGACTTGGATCCAGGAACAGCTCACTGACTATATGTATCCAGATTTCTTACAAATGTGTAATTCATGGCCAGTTAATGGAAGTGATAAAACCGATCGAAAAAGGTTGACGGGGTTGATTGATCTGACTCTGGCGAAGCCTTGGGGTTGTATCGATATTGAGAGCCATGTCCCTTCGTCGGAGAGTGTTGATCTAAATAACTGATCCTAATAGTGCTACACCTTCGCTGTGCCATAGCCATTCCCGGGGAAAGGAGACACGGTATCCATGAAGTATTTCACTCGAGCCAGCAGGTTGGCCATCCCTCTGCATTGATGATTGCGCGTGATGGTTTCATGTAACTTGTGCCACAGCCGTTCGATGTGATTAACCCAAGGACTGTAAACTGGCTGGAATACCAGGCAGAACTTGGGGTTCTTCTTCAACCATCGCTCGGTCTGTTTGCTTTTGTGAATGATGTAGTTATCGAGGATCAGCGTGATGGTTTTGGCTCGTCGGTAGTGGTGGCGCAGCTTTTCCAGCA
>NZ_LSGW01000103.1 GCF_001643305.1 Aeromonas salmonicida subsp. salmonicida | reverse complement strand
TTGGTCACTTCACCAGACATTGAAAATCAACAAAATTGTTTGATGTTCGATGCTGTGAGTGCCCACACAGATTGCTTGATTCAAATTGTTAAAGAGCGTCACGCTTGTCGCGTTGAGGAGGCGCATATTACGCTCCTCACTTCGAAAGTCAAGCGGTTGTTTTCGCTTTTCTTTCGGCGCCGGCTTCGCAAGGAAGCTGGCTCATCAGTTCGGCGTGTTCCGCCGTACTGGTAGGGGCGCATTATAGGGAGCCGCGCCGGGATGACAAGAGCAAAACCGCAAAAAATGGCACTTTCTGCGGTTTTGCGGTTCAACCGTTGTTTTATTAAACAAAAGCCCCGCATCAACGGGGCTCCTTCGGGCAATAAACCCTGTATTCACATCAGGTTGCTATCTTTTTGACCAGAATTCCCGGGCGAAACTGCGCACCTTTTCCCAATCGGTAAATTCGAGATCCTTGCTGGTATCCGTGCTACCACCTGTCATCTTCATGATCAGCTGAATGATACGGGTCTGCCACCAGTTATAACGGGAATACTGAAGCGCACCGGCAAACACTCCCAGGGTCTTGGGTTTCCAGGGAGAGAGGCGCAGGAACTTCTTCATATAGGCATTGGTCTGCGGCGTTTGTTTCTCCGGCTTGCGCGCGGTCAGATTGACGCAGAAGAAGGCAGCGTTGGCCACCTCCAGCTGCTCCTGATGAGCGTGGATAAAGCTGAGCAAGCTGGGATGAAAATTACCATAACGAATAGATGCGCCGATCAGCACCTTCTTGTACTTGCTGAGGTTGCACATGGGCAGGGTATGCAGATCATGCATCACCACCTCGCATCCCGGCATCTCCTCCAGCATGACATCTATGATTTTGCGGGTTTGGCCGTCCCGAGAGGAATAAAGCACCAGAATCTTGTCCATAACAACCTCAACTACGCCAGAATGCGGGGGTAAACAGTACCAGAAGCGTGAAAATTTCCAATCGACCAAACAACATGGCCAGGATCAGTATCCATTTTGCTGCGGCGCTGGTACCGGCAAAGTTGGAGGCCACATCCCCCAGACCCGGTCCCACGTTGGTCAACGTCGCCGCCACAGCAGAGAAAGCGGTCACCTCATTCATCCCGGTGGCGATCAGTGCCAACATGAACAGCACAAACAGAATAATGTAAGTGGCGAAGAAACCCCATACTGCCTCGACGATGCGGTCCGACACAGCCTTGCGGCCCAGCTTGAGGGTATAGACGGCGCGCGGATGCACCAGCCGCTTCAACTCCCGCACCCCCTGCATGAACAGGATCATGAAGCGCATCACCTTGATGCCCCCTCCAGTACTGCCGGCGCAGCAACCAATAAAGGAAGAGAACATCAGCATCATGGGCAGGATAGAGGGCCAATCCGCATAACTGGTGGTGCTGTAACCCGTGGTAGTGCCGAGCGATACCGATTGAAACAGGGCGTGGTTGAGGGTCTCCTGCCAATGTTCATAGTGGTTGTGATGCAGCAGCACGGCCGCGCAGAACAAAAACAGGAACAGCTGGATACCGAGGAACACTTTTACTTCAGGATCGCGCAGATAGCTCAGCAGACGCACCGGCGTATGGGTAAACACCATGAAATGCAGACCGAAGTTGATGCTGCCGATCAGCAGGAAGCACACTGTGATGAGGTTTATCGCCGGACTATTGAAAAAACCTATGCTGGCCTCGTGGGTGGAGAAACCGCCGATGGAGAGGCTGGAGAAAGAGTGGCAGATGGCGTCGAACAGCGACATCCCCGCCAGCCAGTAAGCAAGAGCGCAGAGCATGGTCAGCAAGAGATAGATGAACCAGAGCGCCTTGGCAGTCTCGGCAATGCGTGGCGTCACCTTGGTATCCTTGACCGGCCCCGGGATCTCGGCACGGTAAAGCTGCATGCCACCGATGCCGAGCAGCGGCAAGATGGCGACCGCCAGCACTATGATCCCCATCCCCCCCAGCCACTGCAGCAACTGACGATAGAACAGGAAGGCCTTGGGCAGGTTATCCAGCCCGGTCAGCACGGTTGCTCCCGTGGTGGTCAGGCCGGAGAAAGATTCGAAAAAGGCCTCCGAGACCGACATACCGGGGACGTCGCCGATAATGAAGGGGACTGCGCCCACACTGCCCAGCACAGTCCAGAACAAGACGACGATGAGGAAACCCTCTTTCGATCTGAGTTCCTTCTTGTGATGGCGGTTGGGGAACCAGAGCAGCACGCCAAGCAGAAGCGCGATAAAAAAGGAGCTGACGAACTCGGCACCACCACCATCCCGATAACCAAACGCAACCATGGCGGGCAACAACATGGTCGAGCTGAACAGCGCAACCAGCAGGCCAACGATGCGAATAATGCTCAGAATGTGCATTCCGGCTCCCTCTTCAGGCTAAAAGAGCGATGGATTCTAGCCATCTAAGGAGCGAAGGGATACCCGTCCATGGGTTCGGTCGGTCAATTCCCGATCAACCTGGGCCCAAACAGAGGATTCCCACGCGACCTGCAAAGTGACGCGAGCACCATAATCGGCATCCAGTACCTGACCGTGATGGCTGCTGAGCAGCGCCTCTACCGCGCCCATGTCGGTGTAATCACACTGGATGAGAGAAGGGGTTTGCTGATGCCTGATCTGAGTCTCGAGTCGCTTGAGGGCTGCGCCGACGCCACCACCATAGGCCTTGACCAGACCGCCGGTACCCATTAGCACGCCACCGTAGTAGCGCACCACAACGGCGGCTATCTCACCCAGTCCGGATCCCATCAGCTGGGCCAACATAGGCTTGCCAGCAGTCCCCGAAGGCTCACCATCATCGCTGAAGCCGTAAACCTGACTATCTTGCGGCGCCCCGGCAACAAAAGCCCAGCAGTGATGCCGGGCCCCGGGGTGCAACTGCTTTATCTCGTTTACCCAGACCTTGGCCGCCTCGACCGTCGGTGTATGGGCAATAAACGTGATGAAGCGGCTCTTCTTGATCTCTTCACTCAGCTCCAGCGGCGCGGCAGGGATGGAATAGCCAGCCGCCATCAGAGACCCGCTTGTCTCGTCATATTCTCCACCCCGTTGGCATGCAGCACTATGTTGTCCTCAATGCGGATGCCGCCGAACGGACGCAGCGCTTCCACCTTGTTCCAGTTGACCCGTTTGCCCTGCTCACTCTGACGCAGTGGCTCCAGCAGACTGTCGATGAAGTAGAGACCCGGCTCTATGGTGAACACCTGGCCCACCTCCATCACCCGGGTGCAACGCAGGTAGGGGAACTGTTCGGGGGCAGACAGGTGCGTACCGCGCTCATCCTGCATGAAACCGCCCGCGTCGTGGACTTGCAGGCCAAGGAAGTGACCCAGGCCGTGGGGGAAGAAGACATTGGTCACGCCGGTGTGGATCATCTCATCCACTGACATGTCCACCAGCTCCACGGACTGCAGCAGTCGCGCCAGCTTGTGGTGCATCTGCAGATGCAGCTCGCTGTAACGCCGCCCCGGCTTGATCTCCTCGATAATCTCCTGCTGTTGTGAGTCCAGCGTCGCAATCAGATCGGCAAACTCGCCCCTGCGCCAGGCCCAGGTACGGGTAATGTCGGAGGCATAACCGTGAAAGTCCACCCCTGCATCGATAAGGAAGGAGTAACGTTCCGCATCCGACACCCGCAAGGCAGACAAGTGGGTGTAGTGGAGGATGGCTGCATTGCGGTTGATGGCAACGATATTGCCGTAAGGCGCGTCATTGGCCCCTTGGCCAACGGCTTTCATATAAGCCAGGTTGATCTCGAACTCGCTCGCCCCCGCCATGAAGGAGTCCTTGGCCGCAATGTGGCCACGCACACCGATGCGATTCGCTTCGCGCAGGCACTCCAGCTCGTAGGGGGTCTTGTAGGCGCGGTGATAGTGCAGATAGTTGAGCACGGCTTCCGGGTTGGGCTGACCCAGCCCCAGCAGCTCGGCCACTTCCAGATGGCCGCCCAGATAAGCCCACTCCTGCTTGCTGGCAGGCAGGTGATCGGCGATCTGCTCCGGCCTCGTCAGGAAGCGGATGTCGAAGAAGTCGACCCAGAAGGCATTGGGCAGCTCTGCCACCTTGTGCCAGAAATCCACCGGCCGGTAGAACAGCAACACCGGCTTGCTCACACCATCCACCAGCAACCAGCAGTGGGGATTGTCCAGTACCGGCAACCAGGCCTTGAAGTGCGGATTCACCTTGAAGGGGTAATCCTGGTCATGGAGGAAGATGCGGTGAGTCTGGCCGGAGTGGATGGCCAGGCCGCTGAGCCCCTGCTGTTGCAGTATGTCGCGGGTGCGATGCTGCAAGGTATCTAGGTGCTGGGCAAAAAGTTGGCTGTAGCTGCTCATGGCGTCCTGCTCCGGGAGAAATGTGATTTCAGCATAACATCAAGCGAATCAAGGCTCGAACCGTCAAGCTATCGCTTCGTGAGGTAACGCATACGTTACAAAGCTTTTGTTATGAAACAAAAACCAACCATTAACAAATAAAAAACAATTCAATACACTGCCGGTAGATACATGCAGTCAGGGACTACTCATGCACAATCTTTGCCTGTGGCAACCGGATCAGGACAGGATTCAACAATCCAATCTCCAGCAGTTTATGGGCGAGGTCAACCGCTTCCACGGCCTGCAACTGCACAGCTATGCCCAGCTCTATCAGTGGTCGGTGGAAAAGACCACTCGCTTCTGGCCTCTGGTGTGGCAGCACTGTGGCGTCAAGGGCGAGCTCGGCGACATAGTGGCAGAGAACCGCCAGGATATGCAGCGCACCCGCTGGTTCCCCGATAGCCGACTCAACTTCGCCGAAAACCTGCTGCGCCGCCAGGATGAGAGTCCGGCCATTATCTCCCGCATCGAAGGCAGCCCAAGCCGCACCCTGAGCTGGCGTGAACTGGCGGATCAGGTGGCCAGGCTGGCCCAGTGGCTGCGCAGCCAGGGCATAGGCAGTGGCGACGTGGTGGCGGCCTACCTGCCCAATATCCCGGAAACCGTGGTGGCCATGCTGGCAACCACCAGCCTGGGCGCTATCTGGACCTCCACCAGCCCCGACTTTGGCGAGGCCAGCGTGGTGGAGCGCTTCGGCCAGACCCGGCCGCGGGTGCTGTTTGCGGTAGACGGCTACCGCTACAACGGCAAGGCCATCGACATTCAGGACAAAGTGGCGGGCGTGGTCGGCCAGATCGACAGCATAGAGCAGACTGTGCTGATCCCCCTGCTCGGCAATCCCCTGCGGCTTGGTCACGACTGGCAGCACGTGCTGGCCAGCCAGCCGGATGCCGTCCTTCGCTTCGAGCCCATGGGCTTCAACGATCCGCTCTACATCCTCTATTCGTCCGGCACCACTGGCAAGCCCAAGTGCATAGTGCACGGCATAGGTGGCACCCTGCTGCAACATCTGAAAGAGCACCAGCTGCACTGCGACATCAAGCCGGGGGAGCGGGTGTTCTACTTCACCACCTGCGGCTGGATGATGTGGAACTGGCTGGTGAGCGCGCTCGCCTCCGGCGCGACTCTGGTGCTCTATGATGGCTCCCCCTTCTATCCGGACGGCAATGTGCTGTGGGATCTCGCTCGCGATGAGCAGGTTACCCTGTTCGGCACCTCGGCCAAGTACCTGGATGCCCTGCACAAGCAGGGCTATGCCCCCATCAAGACCCACGAGTTGCCGCAGCTGAGGCTCATCTGCAGCACGGGCTCCGTGCTGTCGCCGGAGGGGTTTGACTATGTCTATCAGGGGATCAAACAGGATGTGCAGCTCAGCTCCATCTCCGGCGGCACCGACATCTGCTCCTGCTTCGTCATCGGCAATCCCATCAGCCCCGTCTATCGCGGCGAGAGCCAGGGACGCGGGCTTGGCCTCGCGGTGCAGGTGTTCAACGAGGCGGGCCAGCCGGTGCAGGGCGAGAAGGGGGAACTGGTCTGCACCAAGCCCTTCCCGGCCCAACCCATCGGCTTTTGGGGTGACGAGAGCGGGGACAAGTACCACGCCGCCTACTTCGAGCGATTCGACAACATCTGGTGCCATGGCGACTGGATCGAGCTGACCGACACCGGCGGCATCCTCTTCTACGGCCGCTCCGATGCCACTCTCAATCCGGGGGGCGTGCGCATCGGCACCAGCGAGATATACCGCTACGTGGAGCAGTTGGACGAGGTGGAAGAGAGCATCGTCATCGGCCAGCAGTGGCAGCAGGACGAGCGGGTGGTGTTGTTCGTCAAGCTCAAGCCCGGCCTCAAGCTGGACGATCCCCTGCGCGAGCGCATCCGCCAGCAAGTGAGGCAGCACTGCACGGCCCGCCACGTACCCGCCCGTATCCTGCAGGTGGATGCGATCCCCCGCACCAAATCCGGCAAGATAGTGGAGCTGGCAGTGCGGGAAGTGGTGCACAACAGACCCGTCAACAACACCCATGCCCTCGCCGATCCCGAGGTGCTGAGCCAGTATCGCGACCGGCCCGAACTGGCCTGTTGATACAAAACTCATATCCATTGGAGGCGCCGCAAGGCGCCTCTCTTTTGCCCGTTTTGTGATGAGGAGCTTTTACTCGAGAACTGTTAAACAAATGTTTTAAATAGGTGTTGAAAATGTCTCCTTTTGGATCAATAGTGAGCCTCACCCCCTGCTGGGGATAAAGGAGCAACACCCCCCACCGAGTGGGAACAAGGAGACACTCTCATGATCTACCAAGGCGAAACCCTGTCGGTCAGCTACCTCGAAAACGGCATTGCCGAACTGAGGTTTGATGCCCCGGGTTCAGTCAACAAGCTGGATCGCGCTACCCTGCTCTCACTGAGCGAAGCGATCGCCGCATTACAGCAACAAGCCGATTTGAAGGGTCTGATCCTCACCTCCGGCAAAGACGCCTTTATCGTCGGCGCCGACATTACCGAATTCCTGGAACTGTTCGATCTGCCGCAAGAAGATCTGCTCGGCTGGCTGAAAAAAGCCAACGACATCTTCAGCGCCATCGAAGATCTGCCGGTGCCGACCCTCTCTGCCATCAAGGGCCACGCCCTGGGCGGCGGTTGCGAGACCATCCTCTCCACCGATTTCCGTCTGGCTGACACCAGCGCCAAGATTGGCCTGCCCGAGACCAAACTCGGTATCATGCCGGGCTTTGGCGGCACAGTCCGTCTGCCGCGGGTGATCGGCGCCGACAACGCGCTGGAGTGGATCACCACCGGCAAGGATTACCGTGCCGATGACGCCCTCAAAGTGGGCGCCATCGATGCCGTGGTCGCACCCGACGCGCTGCACAGCGCCGCCGTGCAGATGATGAAAGATGCCATCGCGGGCAAGCTGAACTGGCAGAGCCGCCGCGCAGCCAAAAAGGCCCCGCTGCGTCTCTCCAAGCTGGAAGCCATGATGAGCTTCAGTACCGCCGCCGGCATGGTTGCCGCCGTGGCGGGCAAGCACTATCCGGCCCCCATGACGGCGGTGAAAACCGTCGAAGCCGCCGCCGGCATGAGCCGTGACGAGGCCTTGGTGGTCGAGGCACAAGGCTTTATCAAGCTGGCCAAGACCGACGTCGCCAAGGCTCTGGTCGGCATCTTCCTCAATGATCAGCACATCAAGGCGCTGGCCAAGAAGGCCGCCAAGCAGGCAGCTAAGGCCACTCGCCACGCCGCCGTGCTGGGCGCCGGCATCATGGGTGGCGGCATCGCCTACCAGTCTGCCAGCAAGGGCATTCCGGCTGTGATGAAGGACATCAACGAGAAAGCGCTGGCGCTGGGCATGGGTGAAGCCACCAAGCTGCTCAACGGCCAGCTCGAGAAGGGCCGCATCGACGGCATCAAGATGGGCCAGGTGCTCTCCGCCATTACCCCGACCCTGAGCTATGACAACGTCAAGCATGTGGATCTGGTGGTCGAAGCCGTGGTCGAGAACCCCAAGGTGAAGGCCGCCGTACTGGGCGAAGTGGAAGGCATTATCGGTGACGACGCCGTGCTCGCCAGCAACACCTCCACCATTCCCATCTCCCTGCTGGCCAAGGGGCTGAAACGTCCGCAGAACTTCTGCGGCATGCACTTCTTCAACCCTGTGCACCGCATGCCGCTGGTCGAGATCATTCGCGGCGAGCAGACCTCCGATGAAACCATCAACCGCGTGGTGGCCTATGCCGCTGCCATGGGCAAGTCGCCGGTGGTGGTCAACGACTGCCCGGGCTTCTTCGTCAACCGGGTGCTCTTCCCCTACTTCTTCGGCTTCAACAAGCTGGTTGCCGATGGCGCCGACTTTGCCGCCGTCGACAAGGTGATGGAGAAGGAGTTTGGCTGGCCCATGGGCCCCGCCTATCTGCTGGACGTGGTCGGCATCGACACTGGTCACCATGCCGGTGACGTCATGGCGCAGGGCTTCCCGGCTCGCATGAGCAAGGAAGGCCGCACCGCCATCGACGTGATGTACGACGCCAGCCGCTTCGGTCAGAAGAATGGCAAGGGCTTCTACGCCTACGAGCAGGACAAGAAGGGTAAGCCGAAGAAGGTGGCCGATGTGGCCGCTTACGAGCTGCTGGCCCCCATTGCCAAGCCGAAACAGGATTTTGACAAGGAAGCTATCATAGCCGGCATGATGATCCCCATGATCAACGAGGTGGTGCTCTGCCTGGAAGAGGGCATAGTCGCCACGCCGGCCGAGGCCGACATAGCACTGGTCTATGGTCTGGGCTTCCCTCCCTTCCGTGGTGGCGTGTTCCGCTATCTGGACACCATTGGTCTGGATCGTTACGTGGCCATGGCCGACCAGTATGCCGATCTGGGCCCGCTCTACCGTGTCAGCGACCGCTTGCGCGAGATGGCTGCCCAGGGCAAAACCTTCTACTGATTGCGGAAAGGAGATCCATTCATGAAAGACGTAGTCATTGTCGACTGTATCCGGACCCCCATGGGCCGGTCCAAGGGCGGCGCCTTCCGCAACGTGCGTGCAGAAGATCTGTCCGCGCACCTGATGAGCTCCATCCTGCTGCGCAACCCCAACCTCGACCCGAACGAGATCGAGGACATCTACTGGGGCTGCGTGCAGCAGACCCTGGAACAGGGCTTCAACATAGCCCGCAACGCCGCCCTGCTGGCGGGGATCCCCAAGCAGGTAGGTGCTGTCACCGTCAACCGGCTGTGTGGCTCCTCCATGCAGGCGCTGCATGATGCTTCCCGTGCCATTCAGGTGGGTGATGGGGATATCTTCATCATCGGCGGCGTCGAGCACATGGGCCATGTGCCCATGAGCCACGGGGTCGACTTCCACCCCGGCATGGCCAAGTCGGTGGCCAAGGCCTCCGGCATGATGGGGCTGACCGCCGAGATGCTGGGCAAGCTGCACGGCATCAGCCGCCAGCAGCAGGACGAGTTTGCCGCCCGCTCCCACCGCCGCGCCTATGCCGCGACCGTGGAAGGGCGCTTCGCCAGAGAGATCGTCGGGCTGGAAGGGCATGACGCCAGCGGTGCCCGCTTCTTCTACGACTACGACGAGGTGATCCGCCCGGAGACCACGGTCGAAACCCTGAGCCAGCTGCGCCCTGTGTTCGACCCGGTCAACGGCACAGTGACCGCCGGTACCTCCTCGGCCCTGTCCGACGGCGCCTCCGCCATGCTGGTGATGAGCGCGGATCGTGCCAAGGCGCTGGGGCTGACTCCGCGCGTCAGAGTACGCTCCATGGCCGTGGCCGGTTGCGATGCCGCCATCATGGGTTATGGCCCTGTGCCTGCTACCCAAAAGGCGCTCAAGCGTGCCGGTCTGACCATAGGCGACATCGATCTGGTCGAGCTGAACGAGGCGTTCGCCGCCCAGTCACTGCCTTGCGTCAAGGATCTGGGACTGCTGGACGTGGCGGAAGAGAAGGTCAACCTGAACGGTGGTGCCATCGCTCTGGGTCACCCGCTGGGATGCTCCGGCTCCCGCATCTCCACCACACTGATCCACCTGATGGAGGAGAAGGACGCCAATCTGGGTCTTGCCACCATGTGTATCGGTCTGGGCCAGGGCATAGCCACAGTGTTTGAACGGGTGTGATGTCAACGGCTCGCCCTCACTGCGACAGTGAGGGCGAGCCAGAATTGTCTTTTTTGGGGTCGGCCTTGCCGGCCCGTCATCGAGTCTGTCGAGATCGCCACACGGGGTGATCTCCTGTCGTCGGAATCTGCGTGTTGGCCGCCCCGTTTGGGTCGGCCTTTTTTATTTAGAGAGCGCTATATGGGAGGATATTGCCCATAACCTCACATTAGATGGGGGGCTTGCTTGCTTTTTGCTCCCCCGACAGGTTCAATCTGCACAAAAAAATGGGTGGATGCACATACATATGTCAACGAGCAAACAACTGCTGATCGTCGACGACGACCAAGAGATCCGCGAGCTGCTCAATGAATACCTGACCAGGGCCGGTTTCCAGGTATTGACGGCGGCGGAAGGCAACGAGATGCGCCAGCAGCTCGCCCTGCACAGCCCGGACCTGATTATTCTCGATATCATGATGCCAGGCGACGACGGCTTTACCCTGTGCCAACAGATCCGTCGCGACTCCCAGGTACCCATCATAATGCTGACCGCAGCCTCCGATGAGGCAGACAGGGTGATCGGCCTCGAACTCGGCGCCGACGACTACATCGCCAAGCCGTTCAGCCCGCGCGAGCTGCAGGCTCGCATCAAGGCGTTGCTGCGCCGCGCCGAATTCCGCCAGCCGGAAAAAGAGAAAGAACCGAGCCGCCGCCTGCGTTTTGCCGAATGGACCCTGGACACCCTGAGCCACCAGCTGACCCACGACGATGGCAGCCTGCTGGATCTCTCCGGCAGCGACGCCCTGCTGCTCGGCATGTTCCTGCAGCAACCCGGCGTGGTGCTGGACAGGGACACCATCTCGGACGCGACCCGGGGCCGCGAGAGCCTGCCGATGGAGCGCGGCATCGACGTGCAGATCAGCCGTCTGCGCCAGAAGCTGGGTGACAACGGCAAGAGCCCGCGCATCATCAAGACCATACGCGGCAGTGGCTATATGCTGATTGCCGAAGTACACGAGATCCCGTGAAGGGTAAAAAGGTAGCAACGGCATGCTGAACGACAAAAGGCACGAGATCCCATGAGGAGTGGCTGGTTCTGGCGGGCGCTGGTTCCCCGCTCCCTGCTGTCGCGGATGCTGCTGTTGCTGCTGCTCGCCATCCTGCTCTCCCAGACCATTCTCACCGGTATCTGGATGCAACAGATCCAGAAACGGGAGCTGGAAGGCATGCTCAGCACCACCCGCAATCTGGCACTGTCGGCCGCCTCCACCGTCAACTTCTTCAAATCCCTTCCGCTGCAGTACCGCCACATAGCGCTGGATCAGCTGCGCAATATGGGGGGGAGCCGCTTCTTCGTGTCACTCAACGAGGAAGAGATCCACATCAGCGCCATCCCCGACAGCGAGCGCAAGACGCTGGTGCTCAAAGAGGTACAAGGGGTGCTGGTCCGCAAGCTCTCGGACGCCATGGCCATCAAGGTGGATTTCTCCCGCCCCGAGGACCTGCACGTCTTCAACAACGACATCCTGCTGGCGGATCTGCCCTCCTCCTGGGCCCGCTATACCCTGTCGCTGGAGCCGCTCAATCCGCCCGTGCTGGTGACCCAGATCGAGATAGAGCCGGGTGAATGGCTCTATCTGGCGGCCCTGCTGCCCGCTCCCTACATGACCCTCGACGATACTGTGATGCCGAGCAACCAGGTGCGTTTCATCGCCCTGATGACTGTCTTCCTTTGTTTCTTCACCTTCCTGCTGGTGCGCTGGCAGACTCGCCCGCTGCGTCGGCTCGCCAAGGCGGCGGTCAACCTGGGCAAGGATATAGACCAACCTTCGCTCAAAGAGGAAGGGGCGTCAGAAATCGTGGCGGCCACCCGCGCTTTCAACATCATGCAGCACCGCATCCGCCGCTATATCGATGATAGAGAGCGGCTGTTCAGCTCCATCTCCCACGATCTCAAGACCCCCATCACCCGGCTGCGGCTGCGGGTCGAGCTGCTCGACGACGAGGTGCAGATCGGCAAGTTCAACAAGGATCTGGACGAGCTGGAGCTGATGGTCAAGGGGGCGCTGCAGACGGTGAAAGACACCGACATCCACGAGAACATAGAGCAGCTGGACATAGACGCCATGCTGGAGCAGATGGCCGAGTCCATGAACCTGCATGACGAACGGCTGACCATAGAGGGCCACTGCAAGCAGCTCTACCGTGGCAAGCCGCTGGCGCTCAAGCGCTGCATCGGCAACCTGGTGGACAACGGCATCAAGTACGGCCAGAAGGTGCGCATCATCATCATGGACGACGAGGAGATGCTGATCCTCTTCATCATGGATGAGGGCCCCGGCCTGCCGGACGATCAGTTCGAGCGCATCTTCGAGCCCTACTACCGGCTCAGCACGGATCTGGCCGGCACCGGCCTTGGCTTGGGCATAGCCCGCAACATAGCCCACGCCCACGGCGGCGATCTGGTGCTGGAAAATCGCCCGCAGGGCGGCCTGCAGGCCACCCTCTCCCTACCAAGGCAGTAACCTTATGAAGTGGTTGTCTTTTTCTGTCATCACCCTGATCTCTTCGCCCGTTGCCGCCTCCCAGCGCGTCGGGGTGCTGCACGGGTGGCGTGCGGTCGGCACCGACCACTCTCCTTCACTCAAGGCTGTCACAGTATGAAGTTGTTCCCGTTTGCCATTGCCGCCCTGCTCTCCCTGCCTGTAGGCGCCTCCCAGGTGGAGGTGCTGCACTGGTGGACTTCCGGTGGCGAAGCCAAGGCGGTGGAGGTGCTTAAGTCCGAGTGGACCGAGCAGGGCAACCAGTGGAACGATTTCGCTGTGCAGGGCGGCGGTGGCAAGAGCGCCATGACGGTACTCAAGAGCCGGGCGCTGGCGGCCAACCCGCCGGAAGCGGCACACCTCAAGGGCTACGAGTTGCGGGAGTGGGCCGGACTCGGTTTTCTGCGCGACCTCACTCCCATGGCCGAACACCTCGGCTGGTATCCGCAGCTACCGGCCATGGTGCGCGAAACCCTCAGCCAGAATGGTGCCCTGATGGCGGTGCCCACCGGCATTCACCGCGTCAACTGGCTCTGGCTCAACCGCAAGGTGTTCGACAAGATGGAGCTGACCCCACCCACCGACTGGAACCAGTTTGTGGTGGTGGCAGAGCAGCTCAAGGCACAGAACATCACACCGCTCGCCATCGGCAACGAACCCTGGCAGCTGGCGGTGCTGTTCGAAACGGTGGCGCTGGGCGAGGGAGGCAAGGATTTCTATCGCAAGGCCTTCGTCGAACTGGACGGCGCGACCCTGACCGGCCCCGACATGGTACGGGTGCTGACCCGCTTCCAGCAGTTGCGCGCCTACGTGCCCAAGAGCTTCGTCGGTTTGAAGTGGCATCAAGCTACCACCCAGCTGGAAACCGGCGAAGCCGCCATGCAGCTGATGGGGGACTGGGTGAAGGGGGAACTGAGCGTGAGCAACTACAGGCCGGGTGAAGACATAGAATGCCTGCCCAGCCCGGGCAGCGACGGTCTGTTCAGCTATAACCTGGACTCCATCGCCATGTTCAAGCAGCGGGATCCCGCCCAGTTGCAGGCGCAGGGCGAGCTGGCCCAGTTGCTGATGACGCCGCGCTTCCAGCAGGAGTTCAACCGGGTGAAGGGCTCGATCCCCGCCCTTACCAAGCCGGACATGAGCAAGTTCGATCGCTGCGCCCTGCGCTCCTATCAGGATTTCCTGCTGGCGGAGCGAGAGGGCAATCTGCTGCCCAGCATGGCGGAAGGGATGGCCACGCCGACCAACATGCGCCAGGCGATCATGGATGTGCTGAGCAACTTCTTCAACGATCCCAATGCCAATCCGCAGCAGACGGCGTTGCATCTGGAGCGGGCCATGCGCTCGACCCGCTAGTCCCTTTCTCGACAGCCAGAAACGACAAAGGCGGATGGTGATCCGCCTTTGTCATTGTGGGAAAAGCTGACTGTTCAAGGATTGTCGTTCTCGTCCTCATCTTCGTCGTAGTAATCGCTGAGCTCGATCCAGAGCCCCAACCCTATCATCACCATGGCACCGAACCAGGTGCCGGTATTACCGATCGGGCTGCCCATCACTATCATGGCGAAAGCCAAGAACCCCATGCCTGCGTAGGCTTGCAATCTGCCGTAGGAGACCTGCATATTCACACCTCCTTGTTGAATATGATTCAATTTTTATATTACTCATAAGGCGAGATGTGGGTAGGGCCAGATCACACTTTGGTTACATATGCTGCATGCAGGCCTCATTGTTTGATTATTTTTTCGCCTTTAGTATCATTGGCAGCTGAATTGGTTGAAGGTTGATTATTGATGAGTGCTTTATTCTGCGACGCAACCCATGAATTGGATGCAATCGGGCTTCGTTGCCCGGAACCCGTAATGATGGTGCGTAAAAAAGTGCGCTTGATGGCCCAGGGCGAGACTCTGCTGGTCAGCGCCGACGATCCCTCAACCACTCGCGACATCCCCAGTTTCTGCCGTTTTATGGATCACACCCTGGTCGCCAGCGAGACAGAGCAGGCCCCCTACCGCTATCTGATCCGCAAAGGTCAATAAGCCCAGTTTCGGAGCAAACATGACAGCCATTACCCGAGTCGGTACCACCCAGCGTTGGTCAGACGTGGTCATCCACAACGGCACCCTCTACGTGGTGGAAGTACCCGCCACGGATGACGCCGACATTCACCAGCAAACCCGCGAAGTGCTGACCAGCCTGCAGCGCCTGCTGGAAACCAACGGCTCCGGGGTCGACAAGATCCTGATGGCCAACATCTATCTGAAGGACATTGCGGATATCGCCGCCTTCAACGAACAGTGGGATGCCTGGATCCCGGCTGGCACGGCACCGGTACGCGCCTGCGTACAAGCCCGCCTTGCCCACGAAGGCTACAAGGTGGAAGTGCAGCTGACTGCGGCAGTTTAAGCCGAGAGGTATGCCTGGCTACCCTGGCGCAAGCACCGCGGCCGTTTAAGTCCGCAACACCGGATAGCAAAAGGCCCCGCCATCACTGGCGGGGCCTTTTCGTTACCGAGACCGGAACGACTTAGGCGGTCGGGATCAGGGTAATGGTCACCCGGCGGTTCTGAGCCTTGCCGGCGGCAGTGCTGTTGGTGGCAACCGGCTGATCCGGGCCCACACCCTGGGTGGAGATACGGCTACCCGTTACCCCATGGCCGATCAGCTGGGCGGCTACGGCATCGGCACGCTGGGCGGAGAGCTTCATGTTCAGATCGCGAGAGCCTGTGCTGTCGGTGTGACCGACCACGTTCAGGCGGGTCTTGTCGAACTCGGCAACCACCATGGCAACGCCGGACAGGGTATTGGCACCGGCCGCTTTGAGCTGGGCGCTGGAGCTATCGAAAGTGACGTTGTTCGGCATATTGAGGATCAGCTCGTCGCCATTGCGGGTCACGCTGACGCCAGTGCCCTGCAGCTTCTCGCGCAGCTTGGCTTCCTGCACGTCCATGTAGTAACCGATACCGCCACCCAGGGCGGCGCCGGCGGCCACGCCAGTCAGAATACCCTTCTTGCGATCCCCCTTGCTGGAGGAGATCGCCCCCACGGCGGCGCCCGTCGCGGCACCGGCCAGCGCACCCCAGGCGGCCTTGCCAGTCTGCTGTTCGCCAGTATAGGGATTGGTAGTACAGCCGGTCAGGGCAATAGTCAGTGCCAGGGCTGGCACCAGTATCTTGGCTCGCATGAAAAAACCTCTATGAATACAGTCCGGCACCATGCCGGGGGCCGGATTGTAACGCGCCATCACGCCATTGTCTGACGCAGGTCTGAACGGCTGGCGAGAGTGGGTGTTTTTTGCGCGCCAGCGGCGCTTGGCGGGCCAAATTCGGCTACAAATGCAGCCGAATTTGTCGCAAGGAAGAGGATGGCCGACCCCCCCAGGCCATTCGGCGTGACCGATAGCCTATTGGCGGGAGCCTGGCGCAATCGATAAGCAGCCTCAGGCGGGCTGCTGACACTCGGCGTGGCAGGGGCAGCTGACCAGATGATCGTTCACCATCCCCACTGCCTGCATGAAGGCGTAGCAAATCGTGCTGCCGACGAAGTTGAAGCCGAGCTTCTTGAGCGCCTTCGACATGGCATCCGACTCCTTTGATGTGGCCGGAATATCGCCGTTGCCCTGCCGCTGGTTGACCATGGGAGCGCCACCGACGAAGCCCCAGAGGAAGTCGGCGAAGTCGATCCCCTGCGCCTGCAACGCCAGATAGGCGCGATGGTAGCTCTCGGTACGCTTCAAGATGGTGATCCACGACAGCCCCGCCTGCTGGCCATCGAGGCAGAGCTTGGCAAACAGCTCGCGGGAGTCATAGACCGGCCGGCCCCACTGCTTGTCATGGTATTCGATATATTCCGGGTCCTTGGTCACCCAGGCGCAGCGCAGTTCCATTCTTCGTCTCCTGTTATTTTTCTCTGCCCGACTCTCTGTCCGACAAGGGGATTTCATCGGCCACATGAGGGGGCTTTCATCCCGGGCCAACCAGGCCCGGCGCAGCCCCGCCCCATGAATCCCCTACAATTTCGCCTATTATCCGACCATGCCAGACGGTATACTCCTTCGGTTCACATTCAGCAAATCTTGCTCTGATTTCACTTCGCGCGAAAAACACTATGCAAAAATTCGATGTCAAAACCTTTCAGGGCCTGATCCTGCAGCTGCAGGACTATTGGTCCCGCCAGGGCTGTACCATTATTCAGCCGCTGGACATGGAAGTGGGTGCCGGTACTTCACACCCCATGACCTGTCTGCGCGCTCTGGGCCCGGAGCCCATCGCCTGCGCTTACGTGCAACCGTCCCGCCGTCCGACCGACGGCCGCTACGGTGAAAACCCGAACCGCCTGCAGCACTACTACCAGTTCCAGGTGATCATCAAGCCTTCCCCCGACAACATCCAGGAACTCTACCTCGGCTCGCTGAAAGAGCTGGGCATGGATCCTGAAATCCACGACATCCGCTTCGTGGAAGACAACTGGGAAAACCCGACGCTGGGTGCCTGGGGTCTGGGCTGGGAAGTGTGGCTCAACGGCATGGAAGTGACTCAGTTCACCTACTTCCAGCAAGTTGGCGGCCTGGAGTGCAAGCCGGTGACCGGCGAGATCACCTATGGTCTCGAGCGTCTGGCCATGTACATCCAGGGCGTGGACAGCGTCTACGACCTGGTGTGGTCCGATGGCCCGCTGGGCAAGACCACCTACGGCGATGTCTTTCACCAGAACGAAGTGGAGCAGTCCACCTACAACTTCGAACACGCCGACGTGGACTTCCTGTTCCACTGCTTCGAACAGTACGAGAAAGAGGCCCAGCACCTGCTGGCACTGGAAACACCGCTGCCGCTGCCCGCTTACGAGCGCATTCTGAAAGCTGCCCACTCCTTCAACCTGCTGGATGCCCGCAAGGCCATCTCGGTCACCGAGCGTCAGCGCTACATATTGCGCATTCGCACCCTGACCAAGGCCGTGGCCGAGGCCTACTACGCCTCCCGCGAAGCGCTGGGTTTCCCCATGTGCAAGCGCACTGAGAACAAGCAAGGTTAAGGAACGGACATGGCACAACATACATTTCTGGTAGAGATCGGCACAGCTGAGCTGCCGCCAAAAGCCCTGCGCTCCTTGGCCGAAGCCTTTGCCGACAACTTCAAAGCTGAGCTGACCAAGGCCGATCTGGCCTTCGGCGACATCGAGTGGTTTGCCTCACCGCGCCGCCTGGCGCTGAAGGTACACGCGCTGGCCAGCGAGCAGCCGAGCAAGAGCGTCGAGAAGCGCGGCCCGGCCGTCTCCCAGGCGTTCGATGCCGAAGGCAAGCCGACCAAGGCTGCCGAAGGCTGGGCCCGTGGCAACGGCATCACGGTTGAACAGGCCGAGCGTCTGGTCACCGACAAGGGTGAGTGGCTGGTTCACACCGCCAAGGTCGAAGGCCGTCCGGCCAAAGATCTGCTGGGCGAGCTGGTCGCCTCTGCACTGGCCAAGCTGCCTATCCCCAAGATGATGCGCTGGGGCGACAAGACCATCCAGTTCGTGCGTCCGGTCTTTACCGTGACCCTGCTGCTGGATGGCGAGCTGGTGCCCGCTCACATTCTGGGTATCGACTCTGCCCGCACAATTCGCGGTCATCGCTTTATGGGCGAGCCCGAGTTCACCATCGACAACGCCAGCCAGTACCCGCAGATCCTGCTGGAAAAAGGCAAAGTGGTTGCCGACTTCATGGCGCGCAAGGCCAAGATCAAGGCTGACGCCGAAGCGGCCGCTGCCGCCTTCGGTGGCGTTGCCGATCTGGACGACGCCCTGCTGGAAGAGGTCACCGCACTGGTCGAGTGGCCGGTCGTGCTGACCGCCAACTTCGAAGAGAAGTTCCTGGCCGTGCCGGCTGAGGCGCTGGTGCACACCATGAAGGGTGACCAGAAGTACTTCCCGGTCTACGACAAGAACGGCAAGCTGCTGCCGAAGTTCATCTTCGTCACCAACATAGAGTCGAAAGACCCGAGCCAGATCATCAGCGGCAACGAGAAGGTGGTGCGCCCCCGTCTCTCTGACGCCGAGTTCTTCTTCAAGACCGACCTGAAGCAGACTCTGGCCTCCCGCCTGCCGCGCCTTGAAACCGTGCTGTTCCAGCAACAGCTGGGCACAGTCAAGGCCAAGGTCGAGCGCATCGAGACCGTCGCCGGCTTTATCGCCGAGCGCATCGGCGCCAACGTGGCTCAGGCCAAGCGTGCCGGTCTGCTCTCCAAGTGTGATCTCATGACCAACATGGTCGGCGAGTTCGCCAGCACCCAGGGTGTGATGGGGATGCACTACGCCCGTCACGATGGCGAAGACGAAGTGGTGGCCGTGGCCCTGAACGAGCAGTACATGCCGCGCTTCGCCGGTGATGCCCTGCCGTCCGCTCTGGAAGCCTGCGCCGTTGCGCTGGCCGACAAGCTCGACACCCTGGCCGGTATCTTCGGCATCGGCATGCTGCCCAAAGGCGATAAAGACCCCTTCGCCCTGCGCCGCGCCGCCATCGGTGCCCTGCGCATCATGACCGAGAAGCAGCTGGATCTGGATCTGGTTGAACTGGTTGAAGAAGCGGTACGCGTCTACGGCGACAAGCTGACCAACAAAACCGTCGTCACCGACGTGGTCGACTTTATGCTGGGCCGCTTCCGCGCCGCCTATCAGGACGAAGGCATAGGTGCCGATGTGGTGCTGGCCGTACTGGCCCGCCGCCCGACCCGTCCGCTCGACTTCGATCGTCGCGTCAAGGCCGTCAGCCACTTCCGCAGTCTGGATGCCGCACTGGCATTGGCTGCTGCCAACAAGCGCGTCAGCAACATTCTGGCCAAGGTCGAAGGCGAACTGCCGACTGCCGTCAAACCGGAACTGCTGCAAGACGCTGCCGAGAAGGCGCTGGCCACCCAGGTTGCCGAACTGCAAGCCGAACTGGCCCCGCTGTTCGCTGCCGGTGACTATCAGGCTGCCCTCACCCGTCTGGCCGCCCTGCGCGAGCCGGTCGACACCTTCTTCAACGAAGTGATGGTGATGGCCGACGACGAAGCCCTCAAGGCCAACCGTCTGGCGTTGCTGAACAACCTGCGCAACCTGTTCCTGCAAGTCGCGGATATCTCCCTGCTGCAGTGATTCTGGTTGAGTAAGTGATATAAAAAACGGCGCCGCGAGGCGCCGTTTTTTATTATCAATACCGGGAAGCAAGTTCCTCACAAAAAGGCACCAGTGGCACCTCTCAATTAAATATTTTACTCTGGAGTGTATTAACTACTGCAAATACCTGATTTAGCTAGTTGCACGCTTTCCTTGGAAACTACACGCTTACCTTCACTTTCGGAAACCGCTTCAAGGTTGGCACCACCAACAAAAACGCCCATCTTGATATATTGACGGAAGAAGTAGTTTTTCCCAGGCTCAGGGATAATAGAAATCTTGTTATCGGAGAACTCGGATTCGGTGGAAATATCATGTTTGTTTCCGCCGGTAATTTGCTTATAGAGGAAAGTGCGATCGGCAGTCTCACCCAGACATGCGGAGTCGACATAAACATCTTTCTTCAGTGCCTTCCCAACAAAGCTGTCTCGGTAGATATAAAGACCCGCCATATTATTTTCCGGCACTGGGAATGCCTTGAGTTTGGCATTTTCCTGAGCATTTTCCATTGGAACACTGGCGCAGCCAGCGAGCAGAAAGGCTCCCAGCACAGATGAAACCAGTGCCAGTTTTTTTAAAATCATGAAGGATTCTCCGTACAAAATTTAGCCTTAAAGTTATTTTTAATTATCAAGAAATGCTATCCCTGACGGCCAAGGATTTGACCATACGAATCTTCATCTCACCAGTGGCATTTCAAATTTAAGTCTCTGAAATAATCACGATGTGACACACATCAAACTGGAATATAGAAAATTGTACAACATCCGAAACAACAGGCGATTAGAACTACAAGCGGTACTGGCATAGTTCACACCAGCGGTGTCATGCCATCTAATGATGCGTGAGTTATAGATCTTTATATAAGGCTATTTTAGGCAAACTAGAATAGCCCTGACGTTCGATTGGCGAAGTGCAATCGAACTTCCTTCTACCTCAACGCGGCGACAATCTTTTCCACGCTCTGGGCTACCGACAGGGTGGCGCTATCCAGTATCAGGCGATCCCTGTCCCAGGGTTCATAGTCGCGGGCGAGCACCGCCTGCCAGTCCGGCAATGCAAATCCCGCAATATCGGCCGTCCGGCTCTCGACCCGTTCGCGGTGCACACTCGGATTGGAGCAGACAACCTCTATATCGAGACAGGGAGCCCCGACCGAGAGGGCGATGTCGTGGTAAGCATCCCGGGTGATCTGTATGGGGTTAACGGAATCCGTGATGACGGTCGAGCCGAGTTTCAGGTTTTCTCTGGCCAGCCCATAGGCAACGAAATAACCGGCCGGCCCCATCTCTTCCCCCGTCCGTTCGGCGTCACGAATGGCCTGCTCTATGGTATCGATGCGCAGATAGACGGCACCCAACCGCTGGGCCAAGGCACGCGCAATGGTGCTCTTTCCGCTGCCCGGCAAACCACTGAAGATAATCAGCATCGTGTTCCCTTGTGATGAAAAAGCTTGCCGGCATTTTCCCCGCGATGGAGGCCCTGAGTCCAGCGCCGGTGTGCCGGCACACTCGCCCGATCACCACGACACAAAGCTGACCAAAACGGGGACACCCACCTAGTTCCAGCCTTTGACAACTCACTCCCCCTCCATGTCCTGCCGAGCCGGATCACGCCAGTCGCGCCGAGCCGTGACCGGGCGTAACATAGCTGGCCCACTCATCGCTTTTTCAGGCACGGTTAACCCCCGAAAAATCTGAATCGGCGACGACCGTGGACTAGGATGATGAAAACAACCTCCTGTTAATAGCCGCTGACCATCAGGGAAATTCATGCTGCAGAGACCCAGCTTCTGCCTCTTCTTTTCTGCCATGCTGCTCCTGCTGCACGCTTCATTGGTAATGGGCGCACCGACCAAAGGCACCATCACCCTGGTGAGTTCGCTGGATACCAAGGAGTCCATGTACGGACGCTGGCTGAAGCTGATTTATCAGGATGCCTTTGCACGCCTTGGCTACGACTTCATCTATGCCGGTTACCCGGGCGGGCGAGCCCCCCATATGGCCGAAAGCGGCGAGGTCGATGGCGAGATACATCGTGCCACCGAATATCAACTGCAAACCCGCCATCTGCTGAAAGTCCCCGAATCCCACTTCACCCTTTCCTATGAGGCGTATGCCGCCATTCCGGGTATTCAGCTCAAGGGGTGGAGCAGCCTGCTCGGCACCTCTTATCGGGTGGAATACCGCCGCGGGGCCAAGTTGCCAGAGTTGGCACTGTCCAGAGTGGTGGCGCCCGCCCAGCTGTTTGATATCAGCACTGTGGATCAGGGAATGGGCAAACTGCTCAAGGGGCGCAGCGATCTCTATATTGAGCAAACCATGGTAGCCAGACAGGCTATAGCCGCGCTGATCACCAGGTCTGAAGCCGGCACCAGGATCTATTCCGCAGGCATCATGGATACCCTTGACTCATATGTTTATCTGCACGAGAGACATAAAACCCTGGTGGCCCAGCTGGCGCTCGTTATCCGCCAGATGAAACTGGAAGGCGCCATAGCCCGTTATCAACAACAAGCGCTGCAAGAGAGCACACCCTGGCAACCGGCCTGGCCTCTTTCCGGCAGATAGCGTTTAGTGTTCAATGACAGCAAATTCACCTGTTGGCAGACCGTTTTCCGGGCGCCATCCAGGCTTGTTATCATTTGAGGCTGGATATAGGCTTGATATCGCGCTCCGGCTCACCAGTCCCCCTGTATGAGGAAAGCATGGACATACCTTCTGCTCCCCCCCAGCTATCGTGCCAACAGTGCCAGGAAAGCGGGGATCTCGGCTTCGATTTCACCATGGCCTTTCAACCCATAATCCGCTGTCGTACCCGTACCATATTTGGCTATGAAGCGCTGGTCAGGGGGATCAATAACGAACCCGCCCACTCAGTGATTTCACGGGTCAACGATGACAATCGCTACCGCTTTGATCAGCTTTGCCGGATCAAAGCCATTGCACTGGCGGCCAAACTCAAGATGCAGGGAATGCTGAGCATCAATTTCCTGCCCAATGCGGTTTATCGTCCGGAGCGCTGCATCCGCACCACCTTGCAAGCCGCGCGGGAGCACCAGTTTCCCATCGAGCAGATCATGTTCGAGTTCACCGAAGTGGAGCGCGTGGCGGATAACCAGCATATTCGCCACATAGTGGATCACTATCAGGCACTCGGTTTCAAGACGGCGATGGATGACTTTGGCGCCGGATATTCCAGTCTCAATCTGCTGGCAGATTTTCTGCCAGACATCATCAAGCTGGATATGCATCTGTTGAGAGGGATCGATAAAGACAAGGTCCGCCAGGCCATTGTGCGCCACTGTCTCGCCCTCTTTGAGGAGTTGAACATCACCCCCCTGGCGGAAGGGATCGAAACCCGGGATGAAATGGCATGTCTGCAGGAGATGGGGATAGACCTGATGCAGGGTTATCTGTTTGCCCGCCCCGGCTTTGAAACCCTGCCCGAGGTGGATTTCGTCAGCCTGTAAGTCATATCGGCCTGCACTGAGCACCCTCTGCCCCACTCCCGCCAGCATAAAAAACGGACACCCGAGGGTGTCCGTTCCCATAAGCTTTCGTGCTATCTGGTCACGCCAAATCGAGCCCGCGCATCTTCAGACGGATATCTTGCTCTTGCGGCTTGTCGGCACCGCCCGCTCCTCTTGCCAGATCCAGCCCGTCCAGCAGCCCCTTGCTGTGGCCGCTTTGTTCCCCCAGCGAGGCCTCTTCCAGTACCCGCCGGGTGACGCCCCGTTCATCTTTGGCACTGAGCAATACCCGCATATCAGTCTCTTTGTTATAGAGGATCTCCTGCTCGTCACCTTCAACGGATATGTCGCTGACATCGATCCCCGAGCGGCCAAATATCGTGGATATGGAGCCTGAACCACCAAAGTTGGTTGCCACCTTGGGATCCCGAGAGGTGGAAAGATAAGCGACATCATGACCGACTTGCCCCTCTGCCACCTCGTTGAACGCATCGCCGCCGTGGGTACCGCGGAAGGTCTTGATCAACTGCTCGGTGGGGGTACTTTTCTCAAAAGCGGTGGACATACCCTGATCGATCAACGCTTGCCCTGCATCCAGCTGCTTTTCCTGACGCAGCGAGCGATTCAGGTGCTGGTATTCGCCGTTGGTGTAGAGCCCAAGCGCCATCACTTCAGCATCGCTGTAAGTACCGTGGGGCTGTTCACCCAGATATTGCTCGGCCTCCAGGCCGAATTGCTCCTGCAAGCCCTCTGCCAGCGCCTTGTCGGCAGGCTCAACGTTAACTTCGCTCTCACCGCTTTGGAGCGGCGCCACAGCGGCCGCTGTGGTCGCGCTTCGCGCCGGTTCGCCAGCAACTTCTGCCTTTACAGCGCGCTGCAGGTCGGCAACTTCACCCATCGCGGTGTGTAGCTGGCTCATAGCCTCCTTCAACAGTTCGGGGGGGGCGCTGGTGAGCAGCTCGGTCACCTTGCCGCCTACCGACCCCCACTGCTGGAGCGGGATACCGGCGATGGGGCGGGCCAGCAGCCCGGTAGCCAACTCCCGGAGTTGCGGTTGCTGAGATCCTATGACAACGGCCTGCAACGCGGTGCAGAGAGAGCGCAGGGGGCCATTGCCGGTCGCCAGACTGGCGTGATCCTTGCCCAATTGTTCGCCTGTGATGTTGTTCAACACGTCCGCCTTGGCGAAGCCACCCAGCGAGCTACCAAATGCAGCCTGCTTCATCAGTCGCTGAAGATCCTCGGGGGAAACGGCGGTTTGCGCCTTCGGCGCAGCGGCACGCTTGTCCGTCCCCAGCAGGTTGCTGATCCACTCTTTGATGGCCACGAACGGGCGGGCCAGCTGGGCCCCCAGTCGCGAGAGCAGCCCCTGCCCTTTTTGCGGTTCGCTGCGACTGCCCAGCAGGATCGCATCTTGTCCGGTGGCGACCTGACGCGCCTCCATCTGACCCATCCGGCCAACTCCGGTCGTGGCATCACTGTGGTGAGCGACGGCCTGTGTGCCGACGGTGTTTGCTTGAATCTGCATGATGATTGTCTTCTTGTGATGTTTCGCCGCCAGTCTAGGAGAGGGTATCAACAGGGACTATCGGGATTGGTCGCGATTTTTGTACTGAGCGCGGCGCGCCATCCTGCTGACCGAAAAGCTAAAAAATGAGAGCCACCATTAACAGTGCCGCTGGCGGCGACCTGCTCTAATGGCGCCATCATCAATCTGGAGCCATCAATGAACTCTCTTTATCACGCCGCCATCCACCAGCTGTTTCTCTCCCTCTCGCTTCCTCAGCCGCAGCAGGAGGAAAGCGTCACCAGCCTGCAGATCGGCGAACTGACCTGCCACCTGACCGAGCACCCAGCCGACTATCTGCTGATGTTTACCCGTCTTGAGGTAGCTAGCGGCGCCCAGGCCGCCGCGCAAAACCTGTTTAGTCAGGACCCTTGCAAACCCGTTCTGGGTTTTGACCCCGACGATCTGACGCCGGTGTTGTGGAGTCGCCAGCCGTTGCAGCAGCTGGATCGCGCCCAGATCCATCACCAGCTGGAGCAACTGGTCTCTGCCGCTGACGAGCTAAGCAGGTGGTAACAGGCACGCCCGCAACCAGACCACATAGAATCCAGGGCAACTCTCAAAACTAAAGTACGGGTCTTCCATCAGCGGCACCTACAACAAAACGGCGCCCGAAGGCGCCGCTTTGTTGATCCCCACAAGTAAAAGCGGGGCTGGCCATGCTTGATCAGCCGGTATAGACAGGCAGCAGACCCGCCATATTGAGCAGGTGGAAGAGGGCGGTCAGCACACCGAACAGCAAAACCCCCACTATCATCGGCAGGCCGCCCGGCGCGCGGAAGCCATCGCCTTTGCCGCCTTGCTCGCTCTTGCCGGCGCGCACCTTCCAGGCCAGCAGGGCCGGTATGATGCAGGTCCAGAGGGTCGCCACTGCGCCTGCGTAGCCGATGGCCATCAGGAAACCGAACGGGAACAGCAGGGAGAGCAGCAGCGGTGGCAGGAAGGTCACGCCCCATGACTTGGCACGGCCCTTGGGGCTGTTGTCGAACTTGAACAGATCCGCCAGATAGTCGAACACACCCAGACCCACACCGATAAAGGAGGAGAGGATGGCGGCCATGGAGAAGAGGTTGAGGGCGCTGGAGACGGCCTCCGACTCGATCACCGAAGCCAAGGCCTTGAGCAGCACGTCGACGTTACCGCCCTGGGCCACCACGGGCCCGAACTCGCTGCGCGGCAGGTTGCCGAACACGCTCACCAGCCAGATGAGGTAGAACAGCAGCGCTATGGCGGTACCACCGAGAATGGCGTAACGGGCGCGGCGCTCCTCACCGTAATAGGCGCGCATGGAGGAGACAGAGTGGTGATAACCGAACGAGGTCAGTGCCACCGGCAGCATGGCAAGCGCATAGGGTGCATAGCTGGCGTGCTCGCTCAGGGTATCGAACAACAGGGTCGGCTTGATGTTGAGGGAGAGACCCGAGATACCGAACACGAAGCTCAGCCCCATGGCGATGACCAGCACGACCGAGATGCGATCCACAGCCCGGGTCGAGTGCCATACCAGCCAGGAGAAGCCCAGGGTGAACAGAACTGAGGCCCAGTGGCTGCCGATCCCCGTCATCCCATCTATGATGAGACCGGCCGAGGTGATGTAGGCATAAAGCAGTATGCCACCGACGAAGTAGACGGTGATGTTGTTGAGGGCGTTGACCTTCTCTCCCAGCAACTCCCGGGTCACGGTATCGAACGACACGCGCAGCGGATAGCCCTGATAGGATTCCAGCAGCATCCAGCCGGAGACCGTCATCACCACCATAGTCAGGGTAATTGCCAGGATGGACCAGATGGTCCAGGCACCCGCCCCGGCACTCGGCAAGCCCAGCATGCCGGCCCCCACACAGACGCCGGCAATGATGCATGCCCCGCCCACCAAAGATGGTTTCTGTCCCATTTACTTCTCCAAAGACGATTGTGGATCTGGTCGCGACCGCGGACCGTTGCATTTGCTACGCCGGTTGTCATGGTAGATCGCGCTCATCTATGCTGCCGGCGCCCAGTGCTTGCTGCTTCGAAAGCGCAGCAAGGTGTGACCAGGGCTAGCTGCCGGCACGACATGGCAGCAGGGCCATCATGTCGGGGAGGGGACTTTACCCTGCTACCCCTCAGGTATCAAATGCGGATGCATCCTCAGACAGCCCGGCGACCCCCTCAAAGGAGCACCTGCCACTGACTCATCTGTGCTCAATGAGCCAGTTGGGGCAACAGCTGCAGCAGCTGGGCCCGCACCGCCAGCGGTGTCTGGCTAACCCAGATATCCAGCAGGCCGTAGGAGAGCAGCGGCAGTATCAACAACAGCAGGCAGAGCATACCCAGCAGCCAGCGAGGCGTGAGCCGGCTCGTTTTGCTGCCAAGGTGCAGCGCATCGGCGCTTTTGGGGCAGGCGGCGACACAGCTCATGCAGCTGCTGCACTCCAGACTGCGCACCGCGATCAGCTGATGTACCTGAATGCGGGACGGGCAGGCCCGGCTGCACTTGTCGCAGTCATGGCCAGCGCTGCGCAGGCAGCGGGCCGGGTCGCGGCGAATACGCAGCGGGGTCAACAAGCCCAGCAGGGCGAGCCAGGCGCCGTAGGGGCAGAGATAGCGGCAGAAGCCCTGCCGAAAGAGGGTTGTGAGCAGCAGTACCCAGCCCAGACAGAGGCCGGAGATGAGGTTCAAATTGAAGAAAAAGGCGCCCATCTTCATGTCCGCCGCCTGATGATAGGGACTGGCGAGATAGCCGGGCAGGGCGGCAGCGGGCACCGCCAGCAGAATGATGAAGAGCAAAAAGCCGAGCACCAGGAATTTCTGGGAACGCAGCACGGCATCGAGCCAGCGCGGCGGCGTCCACTCCCCCGCCATCAATCGACTGCGCAGACGATGCAGCCACTCACCCACCAGCCCGATCGGGCAGAACCAGGCGCAGAAGGCCCGCCCCAGCAGCAGGGCCGACAGGCAGAACACCAGCACAGTGACGGTCGCCGCCGGATGATGGGGATCCACTATGCCCTGACTGAGCCAGGCCCGCAGCCCGAGCCCGCCGGCGATGGGCAGGAAGCCATCCACCACGTCCGGACGTACCAGCCAGGGGCTCATCCCCTGCCCCAGCTGCCAGATATGCAGGCCGTACTGCACAGTCACCAACCCCCAGCAGAGCAGCAGCAGATGGCGAGTCCGGGCCCGCAGCGGCTGGCTGTTGATCTCGCTTGGCATCGGTAGCGGCTTGTAGCGATGAAACAGGCTGAGGGTACCAACCACCAGCCCCAGTGCGAGCCAGAGGGTGAGATCCGCCGCCACCAGCCAGCCGGCGAACAGCAGGCCGAGGGCAAGATGCCACCGCCAGCCGGACCGCGCCTGCCACGCCAACAGGACCAGATAGACCAGGCCAGCCACCATGGTCATCGCTTCAATCAGGCTCATGCATCTCCCTCATAGCACTCATTCGGATAAGGGGGCAGGATAACGAACATCCGAGTTGATTATTTTGATCTGCATGGGCAGAGGGGGCCATTCACCCGGATTGGCCCCCACCCGTTCTCACCCTTTGCGGCTGTTGAACAGGGGCTGATCGGATTCTGCCTGCTCGGCCCAGAAGTGGATGTTGAAGCGGGCATCCTCCGACAGTTCGACCCTGTGCCAGTACCGGGGCTGGCTGGTGGCAAACTCCCCAGCCCGGATCACCAGGCTGACTTCGGGCTCCTCGGCCTGCTCGTCGGCAAAGCCGTGATAGGTGACTGTGCCCGCCATCACGCAGAGCTGGCCGAACACCCCGGCCGCCGTGTTGTGGTGGCTGAGCAGGGCCTGGGGCACATTCTCGCGGGTGAAGAAGGGGGTGGAACGACGCACCACCCAGTGAGACGGAATAAGTTGCATGGACATATCAGTTCTCCTCAAGTGGCCGGGTCAACCCGGCCTGGTGTTATCAATGAATCAACGGGGTAGCTGGCGCAGCAGCGGAAAGGCGGCACTCATCTGATCGCCCCCCACCACGAAGCCGCACAGCTCGCCATCCTCAGCGCGCGCCTCGGCCACCAGGCCATGGCTGTTCCAGCGGCACTGCCAGGCGAGATCCTCGCCCTTGGTGCGGCCCGCCAGCTGCAAGGGGTAACGCGGGGTCTTCACCTTCACCAGCATGGGCGGCAGGGTCAGTGGGGTCGGCGTGCCAAGCAGGGTGCGCGCCAGCGCATTGGCCCCCAGCACTATTGGTTGCAGGAAGGGGAGCAGCTGCCCTCGCCACTGGGCGCAATCACCCAGTGCGAAGATATGGGGAGCGCTGGTCTGCAAGCTGTCGTCGACCAGGATGCCGCGCTCGACCGCGAGCCCGGCGGCTTGTGCCAGTACCAGATTCGGCTTCAGGCCGATGGCGGCGATCACCAGATCCTGCTCGCTGGTGCGGCCATCGGTCAGGGTCACCCGCCAGCCGTCGCCGGGCTGGGCATCTATCCTAGCGATGCCCAGCCCGAACTGCAGGCTGACCCCCTGACTGCGCAGTGCCTGCTGCAGTGGCTGACTCAGCACTGCCGGCAACAGGGCGCTGAGCGGGCTGTCGGCCAGATCCACCAGAGTGACCTCGCGACCATCGCTCGCCATGTCCATCGCCAGCTCGCAGCCAATCAGTCCTGCCCCCAGCACCAGGATGCGGCGGGCCTGCTGGATTGGCCCCTCGGCAGCGGCGTACTCCTGCTGACTGTTGAGGGTCACCAACTGCTCACTGCCAGGCAGGTCGGGGCGGGCCGCACTGGCGCCGGTGGCCAGCACCAGCTGACCATAGGCAAACTCCCCCTGCACGGTCATCACAATACGACGAGCGGGATCGATGCCAAGCACGGGGCAATGGGGCACCAACGCGATGCGCTGCTGCTCGGCAAAGTCGCTGCCGCTCAGCCGGGTCATGGCCGCTGCGGTGCAACCTCGACTCACCACGTGGCTGAGATCCGGCTTGTTGTACTCGTCGCCGCTGTCGGCCGTGATGAGACGAATGGGCTGCTCGGCATCCAGCTTGCGCAGGCTTTTGACCAGTTGCTGGGCAGCGAAGCCGCTGCCGATCACCAATATCTCCCGGCTGACACCGGCCTCACTCAGAGTCGCAGCCTTCATACACAGGCCTCCACCGCGCAGGGCTCGAATACCTCCTTGCCGATGCCGCAGCCGGGGCAGAGGAAGCTGTCTGGGACCCGGGCCCAGGGAGTTCCCGGCGCCACCAGCTGATCCGGCTCACCGAGGGCCGGGTCATAGATCCACTGGCAGACGGTGCAGAGCATGGGCTGGTCATCGTCCTGCTCGCAGGTGGTCGGGGCCACGCCGCGAGATACCGGGAGCTCCATCGCACCAGAAAAAGCGGGGACACCCACCTCAACCACACCAGCAGAAGCTGGGACACTCATCTCAACCACAACTCCTGCCTCAACTACCGGAGCCGCTGCGGCGCTAGTTGTGATGATCGGACAGGGCGCCTCAAGCGGGTGCAGCGCCCACTGGCGGGCCAGCTGGCGACCATGCTCGCGGCACAGGGCCAGCGCCGATCCGTCGGGGCGCCACTTGGCCTTGAGGGAGATGCTGATGTCGAATCCCGCATCCATCAGCCGGGTCTGGATCCGGTCAACAGCACCACCGGTCCAGCCGTAGCTGCCGAAGGCCGAGGCGCGCTTGTTTCTGAAGCGCAGGCCGGTGATCTCTTCGAGCATGCCCGCCACCTTGGGCATCATGACATTGTTCATGGTGGAGGAGCCCACCAGCACCCCCTTGGAGCGGAACACCTGGGTCAGGATTTCGTTCTTGTCATGGCGCGCCACGTTGTAGATCTTCACCGCCACCCCGGGGTCCACCTCGTGGATGCCCTGGGCAATTGCATCGGCCATCATGCGGGTATTGTTGGACATGGAGTCGTAGAAGAGGGTGATGCGATCCTCCTGGTAGTGGTCGGCCCACTCCAGGTATTTCAGGATGATCTGGGTGGGATCGTCGCGCCAGACGATGCCGTGGGAGGTAGCCACCATGCTCACCGGCAGGTTGAAGCCCAACACTTCCTTGATCTTGGCGGTCACCAGCGGGCTGAAGGGGGTGAGTATGTTGGCGTAGTAGCGCTGGCACTGCTCCATCAGCTCGGTCTGATCCACCTCGTCGTTGAACAGGTGCTCGTCGCAGTAGTGCTGGCCGAAGGCGTCGTTGGAGAAGAGCACCGCATCCTCCGTCATATAGGTCATCATGCTGTCAGGCCAATGCAGCATGGGAGTCTCGATAAACACCAGCTGCTTGCCGTTGCCGATATCCAGGCTGTCGCCGGTTTTCACCGGGTGGAAGTTCCACTCTGGATGATGATGGTGGCCGGTGATGGAGTCGATGGCGTTGTGGGTGCAGTAGATGGGGGTGCCCGGGATGCGGGCCATCAGCTCGGTCAGGGCACCGGCATGATCCTCCTCGGCGTGGTTGATCACGATAACGTCGATGGAGGCGAGATCGATCTCGGCCGCCAGATTCTGCACAAACTCGCGGCTGAACTTGTGATCAACGGTGTCGATCAGCACGTTCTTCCCTTCGCGGATGAGATAGCTGTTGTAGCTGGTACCCTTGTGGGTCTTGTACTCGGTGCCGTGAAAGTCGCGCACCTCCCAGTCCCGTTGGCCGACCCAGTGAATGTTGTTTTTGACGTGAATGGTCATCAAGTTGTTCCTCAGAATGCAATAGCGAATGTGCGACTGAACGGACTATTGCAGTTGACGTGCCAACTCATAACTCATTGTTTTTATAGAAAACAGATTTCAGGCATTGTCATTTAGACAACTACCACTCATAGTCAAAAACACAAAGACACTGTCATTTGGACAATTCTCGTGATTTCAACCGACAGCCTGGCGCGCATCGCCCTCGACCTGCAACTCGGCATCTCCCATCAGGACAGGTTCCACCGTCTGATCCAGAGCGTGCGCAGCCTGCTGCACTCGGACGCCTCGGCCCTGCTGCGCTACGAGGGGGGCCAGTTCATACCGCTGGCCATCGACGGCCTGATGCAGGACGTGCTGGGCCGCCGCTTCGCGCTGGCGGACCATCCGCGCATGGAGGCCATCGCCCGTGCCGGTGACGTGGTGCGCTTCCCCGCCGACAGCAACCTGCCCGACCCCTATGACGGCCTGATCCCGGATCACGACGACTTCAGGGTGCACGCCTGTGTCGGCCTGCCACTGTTTTCGGATCAGACGCTCATCGGCGCCCTGACCATAGATGGCATGAACCCGACCCAGTTCGACGGCATCAGCGACGAGGAGCTGCGACTGGTGGGCGCCCTGGCCGCCGCCGCCCTCAGCAACGCCCTGTTGCTGGAACGGCTCGCCCGCCAGAGCAGCGAACCCCTCGCCCCCTCCACCCAGAATGGGCCGGGCCGGGCCGAGATGATTGGCCGCTCCCCGGCCATGGACCGGTTGCGCCACGAGATAAACGTGGTGGCGAGCTCCGAGCTGAACGTGCTGATCCTGGGGGAGACAGGAGTCGGCAAGGAGCTGATCGCCAAGGCGGTGCATCAGGGCTCACCCCGTGCCAGCGCGCCGCTGGTCTATCTCAACTGCGCCGCCCTGCCGGAATCGGTGGCGGAGAGCGAGCTGTTCGGCCACGTGAAGGGGGCTTTCACCGGCGCCATTCACAACCGGGCGGGTAAGTTCGAGCTGGCCGACAAGGGCACCCTGTTTCTGGACGAGATCGGCGAACTCTCCCTGTCGCTGCAGGCCAAGCTGCTGCGGGTGCTGCAATACGGCGATCTGCAGCGCATCGGTGACGACACGCCCCTCAAGGTGAACGTGCGCATCCTGGCCGCCACCAACCGGGATCTGAAACAGGCGGTGGTCGAGGGGCAATTTCGAAGCGATCTCTACCACCGCTTGAGCGTCTTCCCGATCCACGCCCCCGCCCTGCGGGAGCGGCCGGACGACATCCCCCTGCTGGCTGGTTATTTTTGCGAACGCTGCCGGGTCAGCCTGGGGCTGGAGCGGCTGCGCATCGAGCCCAGGGCGCTGCAACTGCTCGGCAGCTATGACTGGCCGGGCAACGTGCGGGAGCTGGAGCACGCCATCCACAGAGCCGCCGTGCTGGCGCGGGCCGAGCAGGGCAGTCAGGCCCCCGCGCTGGAATGCCACCACTTCAACCTGGCGGCCGCCGGCGCCCCCTCATCCAGCCGCATCCCTGTGGAACAGGTAGCGCAGCAGATGACGGCAGGCATGGGGCTGCGCACGGCTACCGATGCCTTCCAGCTCCAGCTGATCGAGCAGACCCTGGCAGCCCAGCATGGCAACTGGGCCGCCACCGCCCGAGCGCTGGAGATGGACGGCGGCAACCTGCACCGGCTCGCCAGACGGCTCGGCCTCAAGCCCTGAGACGCACCCCGCCCATAAACAAAATCCCCCTCTGACGAGGGGGGGGTTCGTGGTGCCTATGCGATGACAGGTGCAACGGCATGGTCCATCAGTCGCGGGCACGGCGCAGGTGGTAGTCCACGTGATAGTCGTTGGCGTTGCGAAACATGATGGAGTAGTTGAGAAACTCCCCGTTCTCGCCATAAGAGAGGGAGGTCAGCCGCAGGATGGGCGCCCCCTGCTCGATATGCAACAGCTCGGCCATCTGCCGGTCGGCCAGCACGGCGCTGAAGCTCTCGTAGTTGCCGGCGATGGGGAGCTGGCACTCGTTCTCGATATAGGCAAACTTGGATCCCTCCAGATGGGCCACCGACAGGGTGCGAAATAGCCGCACCGGCATGTAGCTCTCCTCCACCAGCAGGGCCCGACCATCCACAGAACGCACCCGGCTGGAGTAGTAGACGGGCTCGTTCACCTTGACCCTGAGCTGGCTGGCAATTGCCGGTGGGGCCGGCATGGTGCGAAACTCCAGCACCTTGCTGGTGAGCTCCCGGCCCTGATCGCGCATCAGCTCGGTAAAGCCGCTCAGCCCCTTGGTCTCATGCTGGACATCCTTCTTGGTCACATAGGTGCCGCTGCCGTGGCGCCGCGCCACCAGCCCCCATTCGATCAGCATGTCCACTGCCTTGCGCACCGTCATGCGTGACACGCCGAACTGGCTCGCCAGCATCTTCTCGCTCGGCAATACGTCTCCTACCCGGCAATCCGCGCCATTGACCCGGATACGCAGCCGATCTGCCACCGATTTATAGATCACTGCTAGACCTCTCCCGGCCTGTACCTACGGCCCCCTCATTCAGGGGCTCCAGGCTCAACCAATTGAAAATAAACAATTTTAAATTCAAATAAAACGACAAGAACGTCACAAAAACAAGATGTACAACAATATCTCAAAATTTAGATCTCTTTGTCTAAATAAGAGCATGCGCCGGATCACATAACCACCACATATTTCATGAGGGCTTTACCCATTGTTGTTAGGTTCAATTCAGCAACACAGACAACACCCTATCAAAAACTCTTTTAATAAAGGGACAATATATGCTCAGTCAAATTCAACGCTTTGGCGGAGCAATGTTTACTCCTGTACTACTGTTTCCATTTGCAGGTATGGTAGTGGGCATTGCAATCATGCTGAAAAATCCCATGTTTGTGGGAGAGGCGCTGGCAAACCCGCAAGGTTTGTTTTTTCAAATAGTACATATTATTGAAGAAGGTGGCTGGACCGTATTCAGAAACATGCCGCTTATATTTGCCATCGGCTTGCCGATTGGGCTGGCAAATAAGGCGCAGGCACGAGCCTGTCTCTCCGTATTGGTCAGCTTCATGACCTGGAATTATTTCATCAATGCCATGGGGATGACCTGGGGCGACTATTTCGGGGTCGATTTCAATCAGGCGGTCGGCGGCGAAAGCGGCCTGGCCATGGTAGCGGGGATCAAGACGCTGGATACCAGCATCATAGGGGCCATCGTTATCTCGGGTATCGTCACCGCCCTGCACAACCGCCTGTTTGATCGACAGCTTCCCGTCTTTCTCGGCATCTTTCAGGGCAGCTCGTTTGTCACCATCATCGCCTTCTTCGTCATGATCCCCTGTGCCTGGCTGACCCTGCTGGGGTGGCCCAAGGTACAGATGGGTATCGCCTCCCTGCAGGAGTTCATGCTGATTTCGGGCCCGCTCGGTGTCTGGGTCTACACCTTCCTCGAGCGCATTCTTATCCCGACCGGCCTGCATCACTTTATCTATGGCCCCTTCATCTTCGGCCCTGCCGCGGTGGAAGGCGGCATCCAGCTCTACTGGGCCCAGCATCTGCAGGAGTTCAGCCAGAGCACGCGTCCGCTCATCGAGCTGTTCCCCCAGGGTGGCTTCGCCCTGCACGGCAACTCGAAGATTTTCGGTGCCATGGGGATTGCCCTGGCCATCTACGCCACTGCCGCCCGTGAGAACAAGGCCAAGGTGGCAGGCCTGCTGATCCCAGCGACCCTGACCGCCATGCTGGTGGGCATCACGGAGCCGCTGGAGTTCACCTTCCTCTTCATCTCGCCTCTGCTGTTTGCCATCCATGCCCTGCTGGCTGCCACCATGGCCACCGTCATGTACCTGTTCGGCGTCGTCGGCAACATGGGCGGCGGCCTGCTCGACCAGTTCCTGCCGCAAAACTGGATCCCCATGTTCCACAACCATGCCAGCATGATGTTTACCCAGATAGCCATAGGCCTGGCGTTCACCGGACTCTGGTTCCTGATATTCAGAAGCCTCATTCTGAGATTAAATTTAAAAACCCCGGGACGGGAAGACAGCGAAATAAAGCTTTATTCAAAAGCAGATTATCAGACAGCCAAACAACAGCGGGGTGGTGATATTGCAACTCAAATTATTGAAGCACTCGGCGGCAGCAAAAATATAAGAAGCCTGAATAATTGTGCCACCCGATTAAGAATATCGCTGATAAATGCCAGCCAGGCTGCGGCAGATGAAGTTTTCAAACAACTGGGCGCCCATGGAGTGGTTCGTCATGGCGACAGCATTCAAATAATCATAGGTCTGCATGTGCCACAGGTACGTGAAAATATGGAATCGATAATGAACAACCCCACTCAATCCTCTTCTCTCGTAACGGAGTCATGATCATGAAAAAATTCTCTGTAGTCATCGCCGGCGGCGGCAGCACTTTCACACCGGGTATCGTCCTCATGCTGCTCGAGAACCAGCATCGTTTCCCGCTCAAGGAGATCAAGTTCTACGACAACGACGGTGCCCGCCAGGAAGTCATCGCCGAGGCATGCAGGATCCTGCTCAAGGAGAAGGCACCCGAGATTGCCTTCAGCTACGGTACCGATCCCAAGGCCGCATTCAGCGAAGTGGATTTCGTCATGGCCCACATCCGGGTCGGCAAATACCCCATGCGCGAGCTGGACGAGAAGATCCCCCTGCGTCACGGCGTGGTCGGTCAGGAGACCTGCGGCCCGGGCGGCATCGCCTACGGCATGCGCTCCATAGGTGGCGTGCTGGAGCTGGTCGACTATATGGAGCAGTACTCCCCCAACGCCTGGATGCTGAACTACTCCAACCCGGCCGCCATAGTGGCGGAGGCGACCCGTCGCCTGCGCCCCAACGCCAAGATCCTGAACATTTGTGATATGCCGATCGGGATCGAGGGCCGCATGGCCCAGATCGCCGGCCTTAAATCCCGTAAAGAGATGCGGGTGCGCTACTACGGCCTCAACCACTTCGGCTGGTGGACCCGCATCGAGGATCTGGCAGGCAACGACCTGATGCCCAAGATCAAGGAGCACGTCGCCCGCCACGGCTATGTGCCCGATCACGCCAGCCATGCCGAGGCAAGCTGGAACGATACCTTCGCCAAGGCCAGGGATGTGTGGGCACTCGATCCGGATACCCTGCCCAACACCTACCTCAAGTACTATCTCTTTCCGGACTATGTGGTGGCCCATGCCAACCCGGAACATACCCGCGCCAACGAGGTGATGGAGCACCGTGAGAAACAGGTGTTCAGCGCCTGCCGCGCCATCGTCAAGGCGGGTCACTCAGAAGCGGGCGAGCTGGAGATCGACGAGCACGCCTCTTATATAGTGGATCTGGCCACCGCCATCGCCTTCAACACCCAGGAGCGGATGCTGCTGATAGTCCCCAACCGGGGTGCCATCAACAACTTCGACCCCGAGGCCATGGTCGAAATCCCCTGCCTGGTGGGCAGCAGCGGGCCCGAGCCCTTGCAGGTCGGCGATATCCCCCTGTTCCAGCAAGGCTTGATGGGCCAGCAGGTGGCCGTCGAGAAGCTGGTGGTGGAAGCCTGGGTCGAGCGCTCCTACCAGAAGCTGTGGCAGGCGATCACCTTGTCCAAGACGGTGCCGAGTGCCTCGGTGGCGAAGGCCATCCTGGATGACCTGGTGGCCGCCAACAAGGATTTCTGGCCAGATCTGCAATAAACCGCCCATAAACAAAAACCCCCTCGGTAAAGAGGGGGTTTTTCGTTGTGCCGACTATGCCGTGCAATACGGCATGGCGGTCAGCGCAGGGATTTGACCGAGCGACGCACGATAAGCTCGGGCTCTACCGTCATGGACTCGACTTCCAGCGCCTTGTTGCGGATCCGGCTCACCAGATGCTTCACCGCCAGCAGGCCGAGCTCGGCCTTGGGGTGGCGTATGGTGGTGAGCGGCGGGCTGGAGAAGCGCGCCATTTCCACGTCGTCATAGCCGATCATGGAGATATCATCCGGCACCTTGACCCCGGCTTCCCAGGCAGCGCAGATAGCACCTATGGCCATGGGATCATCGAAGGCAAACACAGCCGTCGGGCGAGGCGTGAGGGCCAGGATGCGCTGCATGGCATCGAAACCGCTCTGGCTCTCGTAATCCCCTTCGAAGATCTGCTCCTCTTTCAGAGTCAAACCCTGCTCGCCCAGGGCATCGCGTACCCCGGCCAGTCGCTGCTGGGTGGTCGGCTTGGAGATTTGGCCCGTGATACAGACGATGTCCGTGTGACCCTGCTCCAGCAGATGGCGCACGGCCAGACGCGCACCTATGCGGGCGTTGTCATTGATCACGTTGGCGAAATCGCACTCGGTTCCCCAATCCAGCACCACTTGTGGCACATTCTTGTGGATGCGCAGCATGTCGCGCAGCGGGGTGTCGATGTCGGTCCCCAGCACCAGCAGGCCATCGACCCGCTTCTCCATCAGCATTCTCAGGTAATGCTGCTGGCGGGGCGGCTGGTTTTCGGTGTTGCACAGGATCAGGCTGTAGCCCTGCTCGAAGCAGTAAGCTTCGACTCCTTGCACCACTTCCGCAAAGAAGGGGTTGGCACTGGTGGTCACCAGCATGCCTATGGTCTTGGTTGAGTTTATCTTGAGGCTGCGCGCTACCGAGTTGGGCGCGTAGTTGAGTTCTGCCACCGCCTCAAGCACTTTTTGGGTTGCATCTTCGCTAACCCGACGGGTGTGATTGAGTACATGTGAGACGGTGGAGATGGATACGCCTGCGCGCGAGGCGACATCCTTGATAGTGGCCATCTCTGTCTCCTGAATATCAAAGGCGGAACATTAGCAGATTTCCCGAATAAAGGCTTGGTTTTAACGGGCACTGCCAATGATTTGTCAATGCTGGCTAATCTAGGCGGTCACCTCCATTTGCGCAAACGGATTTTGGTCAAATTGGGAGCAGCGTCAGAGTAAAATATCGTCAGTTTTTTCCTCTACTATTTGCCACCAGTACACCTTGTTGTGAAGATGTTAACTTGATAAATCAGCATCAACACCCACACGAACTAACAATATCAGTTATTTGTTTCAAAAAAGTCCTATTCCCCCCTCTCTGGTTAGTATCTTTAACAGCTTGTTATTGCCCAGCGAGGAATGATAGAACCATACCTATTGCCGGACTGGCGGGATCCTGGTTCGGAATGACACACGGAAAATGAAACAATCCACTGATTAAGGGACGAATCGATGAATAAGTTGAGCAAAATTGCAGTCAGGACAGCGGTTTCTATGGCTCTGTTCGGATCGGTATCGCTGGCCCATGCGGCGGACACCATCAAGATCGGCATCGCCGGCCCTGTGACCGGACCGGTCGCCCAGTACGGTGACATGCAGTTCACCGGTGGCAAGATGGCGGTCGAACAGATCAACAAGGCTGGCGGTATCGCAGGCAAGCAGATCGAAGCCGTCATCTATGACGATGCCTGCGATCCCAAGCAGGCTGTGGCGATCGCCAACAAGGTGATCAACGACGGGGTCAAGTTCGTGGTCGGCCACCTCTGCTCCGACAATACGCTGCCAGCCTCCGACATCTATGAAGATGAAGGCGTGCTGATGATCACCCCTGCTTCCACCAACCCCAAGATCACCGAACGTGGCTACCAGCTGACCCTGCGCACCATTGGTCTGGACAGCGATCAGGGCCCGACTGCCGCCAAGTACATCATCGAGCAGGTCAAGCCCCAGCGCGTGGCCGTCATCCACGACAAGAAGCAGTACGGTGAAGGCATCGCCTCCAGCGTGAAAGCCTCGCTGGATAAAGCCGGCGTGAAAGTGGTGGCGTTCGAAGGCATCACAGCCGGTGACAAAGACTTCTCCGCCCTGATCGCCAAACTGCAGAAAGAGAACGTCGACTTCATCTACTACGGCGGCTATCACCCCGAGCTGGGTCTGATCCTGCGCCAGGCGGCCGAGAAAGGGCTCAAGGCCAAGTTCATGGGTCCGGAAGGGGTAGGTAACAAGGACATCTCCGCCATCGGTGGCCCGGCTTCAGAAGGCCTGCTGGTCACCCTGCCGAACAAATACGATCTGGTGCCGGCCAACGCCCCGCTGGTCGCAGCGTTCAAGGCCAAGGGCCAGGACTCTTCCGGTCCCTTCGTCTGGACCACCTACGCCGCGGTGCAAACCCTGGCGGCCGGTATCGCCAAGGCGGGTGAAGATGACCCGGCTGCCGTCGCTGCCGCCATCAAGGCCACGCCGATCGAGACCGTCATGGGTACCCTGAGCTGGGCACCGAGTGGCGACCTGAAAGGCTTTGAATTCGGTGTGTTCCAGTGGCACGCCGACGGTACCTCCACTCAAGTCAAATAATCTGCCGGTCGGGGTGACGTGAGTCACCCCTCCCTTCTTGCGGGCAAGCACAGGGAACGTAGTATGTCCGAACACCTCCTTTACCTGGTTCAGCAACTGCTGAACGGGTTAACCATAGGTAGCACCTATGCGTTGATCGCCATCGGCTACACCATGGTCTATGGCATCATCGGCATGATCAACTTCGCCCACGGCGAGGTTTACATGATCGGCTCCTATGTCGCCTTTATGGTGATGGCCGGGCTCATGATGATGGGCATCGACAGCACCTTCCTGCTGCTGGGAGGCGCCTTCCTGGTCAGCATCATCATTACGGGAACCTATGGCTGGACCATAGAGCGGGTCGCCTATCGCCCGCTGCGGGGCGGCAATCGCCTCATCCCCCTCATCTCCGCCATCGGCATGTCGATCTTCTTGCAAAACATGATGCGAATGGCTCAGGGCTCGCGCGATATCGCCATGCCCACCCTGATCTCCGGGGGCTGGACCCTGGGTGGAGAAGACGGCTTTCAGGCCAGCCTCTCCTACATGCAGCTCATCATCTTCGTGGTGACCTTCATCACCATGCTGGCACTCACCCAGTTCATCGGCCGATCCCGCATGGGACGGGCCTGCCGGGCCTGCTCGGAAGATATCAAGATGGCCAACCTGCTGGGGATTGATACCCATGTGGTCATCTCCATCACCTTCGTGCTGGGGGCTACCCTGGCCGCCGTCGCCGGCGTGCTGCTCGGCATGTACTACGGCGTCATCAATCCCTATCTCGGCTTTATGGCCGGGCTGAAAGCCTTCACCGCGGCCGTCTTGGGCGGCATCGGCAGCATACCCGGCGCCGTGCTCGGCGGCCTGCTGCTGGGGGTAGTGGAAGCCCTCACCGCGGGCTATCTCAGCACCGAATACAAGGATGTGATGGCCTTCGTCCTGCTGATCGGTGTCTTGCTGTTCATGCCCACCGGCATTCTGGGTCGTCCGGAGGTCGAAAAAGTATGAAACATCAATTTATTCATGCCTGCATCGCCAGTCTGGTGCTGATGGTGCTCTCCTTCTGGTTGCTTGGTTTTCGGCTCGAGACGGAAGGCAGCCAGTTGCTGGTCGTGAGCCGCCTCGATATATCGCTGGCCTGGCTGGTGGGTGGCGCGGCACTGGTGTTCTGGTTCCAGCTGTTACGTGGCCAGATCGGCAGATTGTTTCAGGCCTCCATCAGCGGCTTCTCCACCGGTTTCACCAAGCTGGTGCTGCCAAGCCCGGAAGAGGCGCCACGGCTCTACAATGTCACCGCCATTCTGGTGCTGCTGTTTGCGGTGAGCTGGCCCTTCATGGCCTCTCGCGGTGCCATCGATCTGGCAACCCTGGCGCTGATTTACATCATGCTGGGGCTGGGCCTCAACGTGGTGGTCGGTCTGGCTGGCCTGCTGGATCTGGGCTATGTGGGCTTTTACGCAGTCGGCGCTTACAGCTATGCCTTGCTCAACACCTATTTCGGCCTGAGCTTCTGGGAGTGCCTGCCCATAGCGGGACTGATGGCCGCCACCTTCGGCTTTTTGCTCGGCTTTCCGGTATTGCGGCTACGGGGGGACTATCTGGCCATCGTCACCCTGGGGTTTGGCGAGATCATCCGCATCCTGCTCAACAACATGACCAGCCTCACCGGCGGCCCGAACGGCATCTCCGGCATTCCCAAGCCGACCCTGGCTGGACTGGAATTCAACCGTACCGTCAAAGATGGGGGCTTTGGTACCTTCCACGACTTCTTTGGCATCGCCTACAACGCCAACCACAAGGTGATCTTCCTCTATCTGATGGCACTGGTGCTGGTTGTCGCCACCCTGTTCGTCATCAATCGCCTGCTGCGCATGCCGCTGGGTCGAGCCTGGGAAGCGCTGCGGGAAGACGAAATCGCCTGCAAGTCCCTGGGGCTGAACCCCACCATCATCAAGCTGACCGCCTTCACCATAGGTGCCACCTTTGCGGGGTTCGCCGGCAGTTTCTTCGCCTCCCGTCAGGGGTTTATCAGCCCTGAATCCTTCGTCTTCATCGAGTCGGCCATAGTGCTCGCCATCGTCGTGCTGGGCGGCATGGGCTCCCAGATAGGGGTGGTGCTGGCGGCCATCGTCATGACTGTGCTGCCGGAGCTTGCCCGTGAATTCAACGAGTACCGCATGCTGATGTTCGGCCTCTTGATGGTGTTCATGATGATCTGGCGGCCACAAGGACTGCTGCCGATGACCAGACCTCACCTGGAGCTACAAAAATGAGCGCGAATCAGAAGAAGTTATTGGAAGTCTCTGATCTGTCGATGCGCTTTGGTGGACTGCTCGCAGTCAACGGCGTCAAGCTGGATGTCGACAAAGGGGAGGTTATCTCCATCATAGGACCGAACGGCGCGGGCAAGACCACCGGCTTCTACCGCCCGAGCGGCGGCACCATCCGCTACAAGGGCGAGGAGATCCAGGGGCTGCCCGGTCACCTCATAGCGCGCAAGGGAATTGTGCGCACCTTCCAGCATGTACGGCTGTTCAAGGAGATGACAGCGGTGGAGAACCTGCTGGTCGCCCAGCACAGGCACCTCAACACCGGCTTTATCGCCGGTCTGTTCAAGACAGCGGCCTTTCGCCGTGCCGAGCAGGAGGGGCTGGAACAGGCCGCCTTCTGGCTGGAGAAGGTAGGGCTCAAGGATCTCGCCAATCGGGCCGCCGGCAACCTGGCTTATGGTCAGCAACGCCGCCTCGAGATAGCCCGCTGCATGGCGACCCGGCCCGACCTGCTGATGCTGGACGAACCGGCCGCCGGCCTCAACCCGAACGAAACCGATGAGCTGAACGATCTCATCATCAGCTTGCGGGACGAGTTCGGCGTCTCCGTGCTGCTGATTGAGCACGACATGAAGCTGGTGATGGGCATCTCCAACCGCATCTTCGTGGTCAATCAGGGGACGCCGCTGGCCCACGGCAAGCCGGATGAGATCCGCAACAATCCGGCTGTGATCAAGGCCTATCTGGGCGAATCGTAGGACCCAAGGAGTCACGATGTTAGAACTTCGCAACGTATCGACCCACTACGGCAAAATTCAGGCGCTGCACGACGTCAGCGTCGAGGTAAAAGAGGGGGAAATCGTCACCCTGATCGGCGCCAACGGTGCCGGCAAGACCACCTTGTTGATGACGCTGTGCGGCGAGCCCAAACCCAGCAGCGGCAGCATCTGGTTCGAGGGGGAGCAGATAAGCTCCCTCAGCACGGCCCGCATCATGCGCAAGGACATAGCCGTGGTGCCGGAGGGGCGCCGCATCTTCGCCCGCCTGACGGTGGAGGAGAACCTGCTGATGGGCGCCTTCTTCGTCGACAAGGAAGAGCAGCACGGCCTGCTGGATCAGGTGTTCACCCTGTTCCCCCGCCTGCACGAGCGACTGCAGCAACGGGCCGGCACCATGTCCGGCGGCGAGCAGCAGATGCTGGCCATAGGCCGCGCCCTCATGAGCAAGCCGCGCCTGCTGCTGCTGGACGAACCCTCGCTGGGGCTGGCCCCCATCGTCATCCAGCAGATCTTCGACACCATAGAGCAGCTGCGCCAGAAAGGGATGACCATCTTTCTGGTGGAGCAAAACGCCAACCAGGCGCTCAAGCTGGCCGACCGGGGCTATGTGCTGGAAAACGGCCACGTGGTGCTGCAAGACTCGGGGGCTGCTCTGCTGGCCAACCCGGCCGTTCGGCAGGCCTACCTGGGTGGTTAACCCATGAGCAGGGCCAGGGCAGAGGCGGATCACCGCAGCTTCTGGCGTGACCCTGCCCTGCCGTTCATAGAGGCGCGAGCGGTGCAGGATGGCCGCCGCGTCTGCTATGAAAAACACAGCCACGCCCATTTCTCCATTGGCGCCATCACTGGTGGTCACAGTCACTATCTCAACCAGCAGACAAAACAGGAGGTCAACGCAGGCACCCTGGTACTGATGAACCCGGAAGAGGTACATGCCTGCAACCCCATCGCCGATCATCCCTGGTCTTATCTGATGTTCTACCTCGATACCGACTGGCTGCGCGGCCAGCAGGAGGAGGCCGGGCTGGGGGCCCATTTTCGTCCCTTCGACATGACGGCCAGCCGGGATCCCGTGCTGTATGCAGGTTTGCTACGCCTCTATCGTACTTTGCAAGATGACCAGCAAGATCGCCTCGCCAAGGAGGTCGTCTGTCACCAGTTCAGCCACCAGCTGCTGGCAAGGCTCACGCCCGCCAGATGGAGCGAGCCACCGCCCCTGCATCTGAAGCGCGCCGCCGAGCTGATAAAGGACGAGTATGCGACGCCCCTCACCTTGCAGCACCTGAGCACAGTCGCCGGGCTGACCCCATCCCATTTGGTGCGAGTATTCAGCCGCCATTACGGCATGACCCCGCACGCTTACCTGCTCAACCAGCGGATACGCCAGGCCCGAGCCCTGCTCGCTCAGGGACGGCCCCTGGTCGAGGTGGCATTGGCGACGGGCTTCTCCGATCAGGCCCACTTCCAGCGCCAGTTCAAGCGGCTGGTCGCCGCGACCCCGGGTCAATACCAGTCGCAGTGCCTTCCTCAAGGTTCCAGAACAAGGTAACCGGCACTGAGCAACAGCAACATGGCCATCGCCCGGTTGAACCAGCGCAAGCGGTGAGGCGAGAGCAAAACTGCCTGCAGACAGCTGCCGACATAGGCCCCCATCCCCATGCTGGCCGCCAGCCAGGCCTTGGGATTGAGCCACTGCATCAGGGCGCCGTATAAAAAAGCGGGTGGCGTGCCACCTTCACTCTCTATCTCTCCGCTGTCCATCATCAGCAGCCAGGCCATGTAGCACAGGAAGAGGATGCCTCCCCAGCGGATGCCACCGAGCGCCACTGGCCAGTGCGACAGGACAGCGCCAAGACCCAGTCCCATCAGCAGCAACAACAGGATGAAACCCAGGGTGGCCCCCACCACATGGCGCAGGCTGGCGCGAAAACCATATTGCGCCCCCGCACTGAGGGCGACCAGATTGACCGGGCCGGGAGAGATGGACATGGCCAGGGCAAACCCGGCCATGGATAACAACAGACTCATTTCCATGGATAATGCTCGTTGAAGATATCGAGATCTCACCCTACCCATGAGCCTGGTTCTGATATTGAAGAAAATTGCGATCTTCCCGGCGGGACGACCGGACACATTGCGGGCTTAGCACCAGCGCAGGCTTGCGGTAAACTGGCCTCCAGTTACCTATTCGCAGGACATGCAAATGGACCAGTTTGCCCATATCAGTGCCCATGATGCCCACCAGAAGCTCGCTGCCGGTGAAGCCCGCCTCGTGGATATTCGCGATCCCCAATCCTTCGAGACAGCCCATGCGGTCGGTGCCTTCCACCTCACCAACGGCACCCTGGTGCGCTTCATGGACGAGGTGGACTTCGACACCCCTGTCATCGTGATCTGCTATCACGGCAACAGCAGCCAGAGCGCTGCCCAGTACCTGCTGCAGCAGGGGTATGACGAAGTCTACAGCCTGGATGGCGGCTTCGAGGCGTGGCGCCAGGAGTTTCCCATCGAGGCAGGCGACGCATGATCCAGCTGCTGGTGCTCGACAACGCCCGCATGGCGCAAGCCCTGGTGGACTATCTCGCCACCCTCGGCATCTCGTGCGAGCTGACCCAGTCAGAGCTCGGCGTCTCGGTCTGGCTGGCGGATGAACAACGCCTCGCCCAGGCCCAGCTGGAGGTAAAGCGATTCCTGGCCGATCCGTCCCATCCCCGCTACATGGAGGCCTCCTGGCAGTCAGGTCAGGCGGATGCCCGCATCGATTACAGCAAGGGGATGACGGATCCCGTCACCGATTTCCTCCATCAGGCGGGCCCCCTGACCCTGGTGGTGATCATCGCCTGTCTGGCCATCTATGCCCTGGATGCCATCGGCCTGCCCATCTTCGACGAGCTGGCGTTCTACCCGACCCTGGCCCAGTTCACCGACTGGCAGGCGTGGCGTTACTTCACCCCGGCCTTTATCCACTTCTCGATACTGCACCTGGTGTTCAACCTGCTCTGGTGGTGGTATCTGGGGGGCCAGATAGAGCAACGCCTCGGCGGCGGCAAGCTGCTGGTCCTGTTGCTAGTGGGGGCGGCCCTGCCCAATATCGCCGAGTTCTTCGTCAGCGGACCGCTGTTTGGCGGCCTCTCCGGTGTTGTCTATGCTCTGCTGGGCTACTGCTGGCTGCGCAACAAACTGCAGCCGGCCTGCGGTCTCACCCTGCCACCGGCCCTGATGGGTTTCATGCTGTTCTGGCTGGTGCTCGGCTTCTTCGACATGCTTGGCACCAGCACCGCCAACATGGCCCATCTGGTGGGCCTGCTGGTAGGTCTGATCCAAGGCTGGCTGGACAGACACCACCAGCCTGCCTGACGGCCGGGCCCCGCCCCGCTCGCAGAAACGAGAACGCCGCCCCGAGGGGCGGCGTTTTTTATGGTCTGCAGCGTTATTGCTTGAGCAGAGAACTGTCGGTGACCTGCACCGCAGTACCGCCACTCATAAAGAAGCTGCCGAACTGGGTCTGCATCTCGGTAGTGACATCGCCGGTCGGATCGAAGTTCTCGTCCGGTGCCAGCAAGGAGCTGTGACCGCCAGCCACGAAACGAGCAGCATGGTGGTTGGCTGCGCCGGTGGCGGTCAGCGGTTGCAGGGCCAGCAGCTTAAACAGCGGCTCTGTGCCCCCCAGCGGAGCGGACGCTATGCTGTTCGGGATCACCTGATCCGACAGACTCAGGGCACCGTCACCCACTATCTCGGTGGCAAACAGCGGGAAGTCCGCTTTGATGCCGCTGGCGAGGTTGATCGGATCCGCCGAATCCAGTACCGACTGGGCCGCAAAGCTGTAGCTCTGCAGCGTGCTGGCTGCGGCCGCCTGAGTGGTTGCACCCAGGCTAGGCAGGAACTCGTTGACGAAGCAGGTTGGCACTGCCGTCTGGCAGTTGGGCGCATAGGCGGTGAAGGCCGCCTTCAGCTCGGCACTGCCACCGGTCAGCACGCCCATCTTGATGGTCGGGCCGAAGGTCGGCGAGTTCAGCAACAGCGGTGCTATGCCGCCACCCGGCATGGCCAGACCACCGGTATCGAACTTGAACAGGGCATCCGCCGTCGGGTTGCCGATCGGCTGGTTGGCAACCGCCAGCAGGTTGGCCCCTGCGATGGCGCCCAGGGAGTGACCCAGGAAATGTACCTTGAGGTTGCCGGCACTGCCGATGGCGTTCTGGCTATTGGCCAGACCCACCGCCATGCGCAGACCCAGCAGATCCGCCACGCTCTGTTTCAGGTTGTCCCGCGCCACTGTCAGGTAGCTCAGGTTCAGATACGGCGTCGGATTGTCGGAGGTGGTCACTGTAGCCATGCTGCCACTCAGGGCGAAGCCACGCTCACCATGCAACGGATGATCGATCACTACCACTGCGACATTTTTGCTGGCTGTGATGCCAGCGCCAATCTGCCCCAGTGCCAGCGCATAGGCGTTCTCTTTCACCGAGGTGACGCCGTGCTGATAGATGATCACGTCCGTGATGGTGTTCAGTGCATCCTTGGCGAAGATGCGCATCGGCACGGATTGCACCTCTTCCAGTGCCGGCAACGGATTGAAGCGACCAATGTTCTGCTCGGCATCCAGCGGCTTGCCGCCGGAGGTGAGGGTCACCCCGACCAGCTTGCTCGCCTCGGCCAGCAACTCGCTCTGACGAGTCGGATCGGCCATCAACTCTGCCAGCAGGGCTGGATCCACACCCGCGCCCACCAGACCGGCGATCACTTCGCTGTCAGATGCCTTCAGCGCATTGGCGATGGCGTACAGGCTGGGGATGGCACCGTGCCAGGACTGGGTCTTGGCCTTGCTCCAGGAACCTGCGGTCGCCGGTGAGGAGAGGAAATAGGGCAGTTTGACCGTACCGGTGTAGACCTTCGTCATGCCGGCGATGCCGGTCAGAGTCGGGCTGGCGTCGACGGCGGCGGCAATGGCATCCTTCTGCTCCTGCGGCAGGAACTGCTCATTGTCCAGCTGGGTCAGGAAGTCATCGTTGCCGGTCACGGCCAGGGTATAGGTGCCGGGCAGGCTGGTATTGCCCAACGCATCCTGCTTCCATACCTTGGCGGCATCCAGCCCCTGCAACACGACAGATGCAGCGGCGCCTTTCACGGCCACCAGCACATCGGCGCCGGACTGGGTACCGAACCAGTCGGAGAAGATCACGTGATCCGTGGCGATACCCGTTGCCGCCTTGAACAACCCTTCCTGCAGCGCGATCAGACCATTGATGGTCTGCTCCTGCGCATTGCTGCCCGCGTTGTTCTTGTAGTTGCTGTAGTCGCTACCTGCCCGTACCGGACTGCCGGTACTGTCTTTCAGCGAATCGGTGGCCACTATCATGTAGTAGGAAGAGGGATTGAGCGGCTTGAGCGGCACCAGATTCAACTTGCCAGCCGATGCGGCCACCACGAAGTCCACCCCGTAGGTCAGCACCTTCTTCACGCCATTCGGGCGCAGCGCAGCGCTGTCGAAGGCAAGCTCCAGCAGGTAGAGCGGCGCCACTGAGGCACTGAACTCGGCCGCAGTCGGTGCCTGAACCTGAATGCCGGACGAGGTGACGGGCACAATCTGGATAGCCTGGGTCGTGGACCAGCCATCCAGCGTTGACATGGCAGAGACCGGATTGGAGAGATCTGCCGTCTCGGTAGAGAACTTCAGGGTGCCATCGCTGGCCCGTGCCGCCAGGGCACTGGGGCGCACCGCATTGGAACCGGTCAACAGATAGTCGAGATAGCTTGAGGTATCGCCTTTGTTATCGTCACTGCCACCACAGCCAGCCAACAGGGCACTGACAACTGCGGCGTAAATTAGCTTCTTTTTCATATCCTTATCTCTTTTTAGTTGTTATCCATGATGTGCTGACGGGGGAGGGTGAAAACCCGACCGAACCATCTTAACAGCAACGCAACAATTGTTAAGCGTCTGGTCGGTCATCTGATCTGCTTTTTTTGTGTACAACATCAAGGAATTGGAATAGAAACGGGACTCGATAGGTTAACAGCTTCATTCCGGATACCAGACCCGACCAGCACGCCCTGTGCTCCTGATGGCAAAAAGCCACCCCGATCTCGGCAAAGGGGATGAATTGTCGGTAGAATGGCGCCATTGCTTAAGGAGAATCACATGATCGACCCGAAGAAACTGGAAGAGATCGCCAAACAGGTGCACAACTCCCTGCCGCCCGGCATTCGCAGCATGGGTGAAGAGGTTGAAAAGAAGATCCGTCAGGTGTTGCAGTCTCAGCTCAACAAGCTGGATCTGGTCAGTCGCGAAGAGTTTGACGTGCAGACCAAGGTGTTGCTGCGCACCCGTGAGAAGCTGACGGCCCTCGAGGCCAAGCTGGCACAGCTGGAACAGCAGTTTGGCGCCAAGGGCGAATAACCCGGCCGTCGCCGCTGGCCCGCACAGCACATAAAGCAAACCCCAGCCTGGCTGGGGTTTGTTGTTTCTGGCTCGCCGAGGAGAAGCCGGCAGGGTCGATTAGCTAAGCGTAATCGGCCGACATGTACGACTGCCGCCGGTTTGATACCTACCGATTCCCATTCTGAACTCAGATGAACTCGTAGGCGTCGCCGAAGATGCGCTCAGGCTCGGCACCGAGGATCTTGAACTCCTCCCGCGCAGCGCCCGCCATCTCGAAACGGCCAGCTACATAGATGTCGTAGTCATGCAGACTGACGAAATCATCCATGATGGCCTTGTGTACCAGCCCGCTCTTGCCGGTCCAGCCGCTTTCCGACTCCTGCACCACAGGGATGAAGGTCAGCGGCGCATAATCGCTCGCCCACTGCTGCATCTGCTCCAGTTCGTAGAGCCAGTGGGCCTGACGCACACCCCAGTAGAAGAATACAGGACGCTTGCTGCCGGTATCGATCAGATACTCCAGGATGGAGCGGGCATAGGAGAAGCCGGTGCCACCCGCCATCAGGATCAGTGGACGCGGCGACTCTTCCCGCAGGAAGGCTTTGCCTGCCGCCAGTTCAACCTCTATTTCCCCCTGTTCGCGCATACGGGCCAGCACCTGGCCTGCGTAGGCATTCTCCGGGGTTGCACCGATCTGCAGCTCCAGCACACCGGGGCGAGTCGGTGAGTTGGCGATGGAGAAGGGACGCTTGTCCGAATCACTCATCACCACCAGCAGATACTGACCGGGTTTGAAGCTGATCTCTTGCAGCGGCGTCAGGGCCACGTGCCAGATGGTGTCGACATATTCGCGCAGTTCCTCTACGCGGCACTTGATACGTTGCATTCTTATCCTTGTGACGGGCTCGCTCGGCCCGCTTTCGCTCATTGATTCACTGTGGACTGACGACCAGTGCATCTGGTCAGGTTCCCCGAGCATACCCAATTCCGCCCGGAGATCCTCAACCTTTTGCACCATGGCAGCCGTGTTTAGCCGAGAATATTCAGCTCGGCCCAGATGGAATCCACCTTCTGCTTCACCGCTTCGTCCTGGACTATGGGCTGACCCCATTCACGGTTGGTCTCCCCCGGCCACTTGTTGGTGGCATCCAGCCCCATTTTGGAACCCAGACCCGACACAGGCGAGGCAAAGTCGAGATAGTCGATGGGAGTGTGTTCGATCAGTGTGGTGTCACGGGCAGGATCCATCCGGGTGGTGATGGCCCAGATCACGTCCTTCCAGTCACGGGCGTTGATGTCGTCGTCACAGACGATAACGAACTTGGTGTACATGAACTGGCGCAGGAAGGACCAGACACCCAGCATCACCCGCTTGGCATGGCCGGGATAACGCTTCTTGATGGTGACCACCGCCATCCGGTAGGAGCAGCCTTCCGGCGGCAGGTAGAAGTCCACGATTTCGGGGAACTGCTTCTGCAGCAGCGGCACGAACACCTCGTTCAATGCCACCCCCAGCACGGCAGGCTCGTCGGGTGGACGGCCTGTGTAGGTGCTGTGATAGATGGCATCGCGGCGCATTGTCATGTGAGTGATGGTAAAGACCGGGAACTCATCCACCTCGTTGTAGTAACCGGTGTGATCCCCATAGGGTCCTTCCGGCGCCAACTCCCCCGGCTCCAGATAACCTTCCAGCACGATTTCGGCACTGGCGGGTACTTCCAGATCGCAACTGAGGGCCTTTACCACCTCGGTACGGCTGCCACGCAGCAGACCGGCAAACGCATACTCCGAGAGGGAGTCGGGCACAGGGGTCACAGCACCGAGTATGGTCGCAGGATCGGCGCCAAGCGCCACCACCACGGGGAAACGCTCCCCCGGGTGTGCCTCCTGCCACTCGCGAAAATCGATGGCGCCACCGCGATGATCGAGCCAGCGCATGATCAGCTTGTTCTTGCCGATCTTCTGCTGGCGGTAGATACCGAGGTTCTGGCGCTTCTTGTAAGGGCCACGAGTAATGGTGAGACCCCAGGTGACCAAGGGCGCCACATCACCGGGCCAGCAGTGCTGGATCGGGATCTGGTCCAGATCGACCGCCTCCCCTTCCAGCACCAGTTGCTGGCAAGGGGCGGAGGAGAGCCGCTTGGTCGGCATGTTGAGCACCTGCTTGAAAATGGGCAGCTTCTCCATCAGCTCCTTGAGCCCACGGGGCGGCTCGGGCTCCTTCAGGTAGGAGAGCCAGGTGCCCACCTGGCGCAGGGCGCCGACGTTGGGCTGACCCATTCCCATGGCGACCCGATCCGGGGTGCCGAACAGGTTGGTCAGCACCGGCATGGAGTAGCCTTTGGGATTCTCGAACAGCAGGGCCGGGCCACCCGCACGCAGGGTGCGATCGCTGATTTCGGTCATCTCCAGATAGGGATCTATCTCGCGAGTGATGCGCTTTAGTTGTCCGTTTTGTTCCAGCTGCGCGATGAAATCACGCAAATCCTTGTATTTCATGCAGGTACCCTACCGGGTTCAGGAGGTGCCGCATTATAACCCTGGCTGGGCAGCGGGTGTACCCGTATCAGGCAGCATCACTGAACTCGAATGGCGCTTTTCCTGTCGTGTGAGCCGATCGGCGAACTGGGCAAGCAACCTGGGTTCATCCATCTGCAGCAAGAGGCTGGCGACCTGACCGCTGTAATGGCGATTGCCAAGCTCGGCCAGCAGGAATTGCTGCGCCGCCTCGGGCAAGGGGGAGAGCTGGCTGAGCTGGTGCAAGGCTGGCTGCTTCAGGCGACTGTTGCGGCTGGCGGCGATCAGCAGGCTGCTCGCATCCTGACCCTGGTGAAAACGAGCCACGCTTTTCAGGGCGGCCACGCTGTCGTGATCCACAGGTTGACGCCACAGCTTTAGATAGAGAGCGCTATCGCCGGTGCGTTCTACCAGTTGTCGCAGCAGCTGGTTATCGGGCAGGAAAATGTTCATGGCGGCCAGTCGATGGGCTTCACGCTGCAAAACAGAGGCAGGCTGCTGATCGAGCACCGCCAGCAGCACCTCTTGCTGCAAGGCAAGTTCAGGGTTGCGGCTGTTGTATATCTGCTTGAACTGGAAGCTGTCCTGCGCCAGCAACTGGCGATAATTGCCCTGCCAGGCCTGCTGTTGCCAGCGGTTCAGCACCAGCCGCGCCGCAGCGGCAAAATCGTAGGCGGGCAGCTGGACCAGAAAGCCATCCACCTCTTTTTCTACCAGCCATCGGGGTGCCTTGACCGCCTGGGCGCGCACCCAGGCAAGCTGCTCCGGGGTACTGGCCCCGGAAGTCTTGTCGAGGGTGGCCAGCAGCTGGCACAGCAGATATTCCCGCTGGCCCACGGCCAGGGAGTCCAGCAGCGTATCGATGGCGGCAAACTGCCCCTGCTGCAATCGGCCAGCCAGAAAATCGAGATGGCCCTGCAATCCTTCATCGGCCACCAGCGCAGCCCTGGGTGGGGAAGGAGGCGAGGCATGTGCCGGCAAGGCCATCAAGCAGCCCAGCCATATCCAGAATACAAGCTTCATGACGTCCCTATCCTTGTGACATCGAGGTTTCATACTACTCAGGCGACCGGAAAATAGATAAACAAAAACCGCGACATGAGCTGCGGTTTTTCATTTTCCAACCAGATTACTTCTGCTGACGCCGCATGGAGTCGAAGAATTCGTCGTTGGTCTTGGTGGCCGCCAACTTGTCGATCAGGAACTCTATGCTGTCGATCTCACCCATGGGATGAATGATCTTGCGCAGGATCCACATCTTCTGCAGCTCATCACCGGTGGTCAGCAACTCTTCCTTCCGGGTGCCGGAACGGGTGATGTCGATGGCCGGGTAGATGCGCTTCTCGGCAATCTTGCGCGAGAGGTGCAGTTCCATGTTGCCGGTACCCTTGAACTCTTCGTAGATAACCTCGTCCATCTTGGAGCCGGTATCCACCAGCGCGGTCGCTATGATGGTCAGGCTGCCGCCTTCCTCAACATTGCGAGCGGCGCCGAAGAAGCGCTTGGGTCTGTGCAGGGCGTTGGCATCCACACCACCTGTCAGTACCTTGCCGGATGACGGGATGACAGTGTTGTAGGCGCGGGCCAGACGGGTGATGGAGTCCAGCAGGATGACCACATCCTTCTTGTGCTCGACCAGACGCTTGGCCTTCTCGATAACCATATCGGCAACCTGAACGTGACGGGAAGCAGGCTCGTCGAAGGTGGAAGCAATCACTTCACCCTTCACCATGCGTTGCATCTCAGTCACTTCTTCCGGACGCTCGTCGATCAGCAGGACGATCAGTTCACAGTCCGGGTGGTTGTAGGCGATGCTCTGGGCGATGTTCTGCAGCAGCATTGTCTTACCGGCCTTGGGCGGCGCCACGATCAGGCCACGCTGGCCTTTACCGATGGGGGAAGCCAGGTCCAGCACACGGGCTGTGATATCTTCGGTAGAACCGTTACCCCGTTCCATGCGCAGACGTTCGTTGGCATGCAGGGGGGTAAGGTTTTCAAACAGGATCTTGTTGCGGACGTTTTCCGGACGGTCGTAGTTGACCTCGTTGACCTTGAGCAGTGCGAAATAACGTTCGCCCTCTTTCGGTGGCCGGATTTTGCCGGAAACAGTATCGCCGGTTCGCAGGTTGAAACGGCGGATCTGGCTCGGGGAGACATAAATATCGTCCGGGCCAGCCAGATAGGAGCCATCTGCACTACGCAGGAAGCCAAAACCGTCGGTCAGGATTTCCAGCACACCGTCGCCAAAGATATCCTCGCCACCCTTGGCGTGCGCCTTGAGGATTGCGAAAATAATATCTTTCTTGTGCGCCCGAGCCAGATTTTCTAACCCCATGGATTCGCCAAGCTTTACCAGCTCGGACACAGGAGTGTTCTTTAATTCAGTCAGATTCATAGTGGTGAAAGTCTGTAAGCAAGGATTGAAATGAGGAGACAGTCTGCTGGATTGATGCTGATCGGATTTGACTTGCCAGGCTGCTGCTAAGCAAAGAGTCAGGCAAAAAGGTTAGCAAACGAACGATAAGCTAGCACCAATCGGGATGAGCGTCTAGGTGATAAAACACAAGGAGCGCATTATTGCAATGCGCTCCTTTTTGATTATTACAGGTTAACGTCCAGAAACTCTTTCAGCTGAGTCTTGGACAGGGCGCCGACCTTGGTCGCAGCCACTTCGCCATTCTTGAACAGCAAGAGGGTCGGAATACCGCGAATGCCATACTTGGGCGGCGTGTCGGCGTTATGATCGATGTTCAATTTCGCCACTGTCACACGACCGGCATACTCTTGGGCGACTTCGTTCAGGATAGGGGCAATCATCTTGCACGGACCACACCATTCGGCCCAGAAGTCGACCAGAACGGCGCCATCGGCTTTGATTACATCTGCCTCGAAGCTGGCATCGCTCAGCTGAACAATCTTGTCACTCATCTCCAACTCCAGTCAGTAATTAAGGCTTTATTGACGTATCAACAAAGGCAATAGTTGCCCTATTTGAAATGATCCTGTTTATTATTGCAAGCCTAACCTGATAACCTACCGCCATGAGCAAAACACACTTAACGACCGAAAAATTCGCCCAAATGGGCCTCGAACCCGAAGTTCTGGCTGGTCTGGAATCAAAGGGATTTCACTATTGCACGCCCATCCAGGCGCTGTCTCTGCCACTGCTGGTAGAAGGTCATGACCTCGCCGGTCAGGCTCAGACAGGGACCGGCAAGACCATTGCCTTCCTGGCTGCGACATTCAACTATTTGCTGACCCACCCGCTGAGCAATCCCCGTCTGGTTAACCAACCCAGAGCCATCATAATGGCGCCCACCCGGGAACTGGCAGTGCAGATCTACAACGATGCCGACACCATTTCCGCATCCACCGGCCTGAAACTCGGCCTCGCCTACGGTGGCGAAGGTTACGACAAGCAGCTGGCCGTGCTGGAGCAGGGCGTCGACATCCTGATCGGCACCACGGGTCGCATCATCGACTACTTCAAGTCCAAGGTGATCGATCTGAGCAACATTCAGGTCGTGGTGCTGGATGAAGCGGATCGCATGTTCGATCTGGGCTTCATCAAGGACATCCGCTTCCTGTTCCGCCGCATGCCTGCCCCGACCGAGCGTCTGAGCATGCTGTTCTCCGCCACCCTCTCCCTGCGGGTGCAGGAGCTGGCCTACGAACACATGAACCACCCGGAACATGTGCAGATAGAGCCGGAGCAGATGACAGGCATCCGCATTCAGGAGGAGCTGTTCTACCCCTCCAACGAAGACAAGATGCTGCTGTTGCTCTCCCTGATGGAAGAAGAGTGGCCGGAAAAAGCCATCGTCTTCGCCAACACCAAGCATGTCTGTGAAGACGTGCATGCGTGGCTGGAGAATGACGGTCACCGCGTCGGTCTGCTGACCGGTGACGTGCCGCAGAAGAAGCGGATGAAGATCCTGGAAGACTTCACCAAGGGAACCCTGGACATACTGGTCGCTACCGACGTGGCTGCCCGTGGTCTGCACATTCCTGATGTGACCCACGTCTTCAACTACGACCTGCCCGACGATGCCGAAGACTATGTACACCGTATCGGTCGTACCGGTCGTGCCGGCAAGAGCGGTCACTCCATCAGCCTGGCCTGTGAAGACTATGCCTTCAACCTGCCGGCCATCGAGGAGTACATCCACCACCCGATCCCGGTCAGCAAATATGACCGTGAAGCGCTGCTGGATGACGTGACTGCCCCGAAACGGGTCGTTCGCAACCGTCAGCCAGTGAACCGCAACATGCGGGATCGCCAGGGCGGTGGCAACAGCAACAACCGTCGTCGTCCGCCACGCAAGAGCTGAAGGACAGGCCCAGTTGCACAACTCGCCTCTCTATGCCGCCATTGACCTCGGCTCCAACAGCTTTCACATGCTGGTGGTGCGCGAGGTCGCCGGTGCCCTGCGCACCGTCACCAAGGTCAAGCGCAAGGTTCGCCTCGCCGCCGGGCTCGATCCGGAATTTCGTCTCAGCCGTGCCGCCATGGAGCGGGGCTGGGACTGCCTGCGTCTGTTCTCCGAGCAGCTGCAGGACATTCCGGCCGACAATATACGGGTGGTGGGCACGGCCACACTGCGCCTTGCCACCAACGTCGACGAGTTCCTGAGCGAAGCGGAACGGGTGCTCAACCACAGCATAGAGATCATCTCTGGCGAGGAAGAGGCCAAGACCATCTACGAGGGTGTGTCCTGGACCTCGGCCGGGGAAGGCAACCGGCTGGTGATCGACATCGGCGGCGCCAGCACAGAGCTGGTGATTGGCGAGCACAGCGAAGCGAAACTGCTCAACAGCCTGCACATGGGCTGCGTCACCTGGCTCAACAACCACTTCGGTGATGGCGAGCTGAGTGAAGCCCGCTTTGCGCAGGCGATTGCCGCTGCCAAGGCGGTGCTGGAGAAGGTGGCGGAAGATTACTGCGTCCTTGGCTGGCGCACCTGCGTCGGCGCCTCCGGCACTGTACAGGCGCTGCAGGAGATCATGCTGGCGCAAGGGAAGAGCGAGCGGGTCACCCTGCCCAAGTTGCAGGAGCTGATGGGTCAGGCCATCGCCTGCGGCAGGCTGGACCGGCTACAGCTGGAAGGACTGGCGGCCGAGCGGCTGACCGTGTTCCCCTCCGGTCTCGCCATCCTGATCGCCATCTTCGAAACCCTGAACATAGAGAGCATGACCCTGGCGGGCGGTGCCTTGCGCGAAGGGCTTATCTACGGTCTGCTTGGCAACAATCACGACTGCGATGCCCGGGATCGTACCGCCGACAGCCTCATCAGCTGCTATCAGCTGGATAAAGAGCACGCCGAGCGGGTACGTGACACCGCCATAGAAGCGTTCAATCAGCTGCAACCGGCCTGGCGCCTATCCAAACGTTACGGTCGCCCTATCCTGCGTTATGCGGCCCTGCTGCACGAGATTGGCCTCTGTATCGAGTACAAGAAGGCCCCACAACACGCGGCCTATATCATAGACAACATCGACATGCCGGGTTTTACCCCTGCACAGAAGAAGTTGTTGTCGGCCCTGCTGTTCAACCAGCGGGATGAATTCAAGCTGGAAACCCTGGAAAAACAGGGTGCCGTCACGGGTCGTCAGGCGATCCGGTTGGCCCGCATCCTGCGCATCTCGCTGATCCTCTGCATGCGCCGTACCCAGGGCACAGTACCCAACTTCACCCTGCAGGCCGAGGAAGAGGCGTTGACCCTGACCCTGCCCAAGGGGTGGATGGACGAACACTACCTGCGCGCCAGCGAATTGCGTCTCGAAGTGGAACGCCAGCAGAAGATGGGCTGGCCTACTCGCTTGCTGGAAGCCTGACACAGAAACTTGCTCGTTTGGGAGCCGATCATGCCGGATTACCAACCCATCAGCTGCGATCTCTACGACTGGCTTGAAATTGCCGCCAGCTGGCAATTACCGGTGACCCTCGCCAGTCGCGATGGCCACCAGTGGGATGACAAGATCCGCACCATCGAAGCCAGCGAGGGTGTCGAGTATCTGCTGCTGCACAGTGGCGAGCGACTCAGCCTGGGGGATCTGGCGACTCTGCGCCTGAGATGGCAAGGGGAAGAGAAGCTGATCCGCTTCGCCCCAACCAACTGAATCCGGTACGAAAAAAGAGGGCCAACCTTGGGTTGGCCCTCTTTTTTTTCATCAGCGGCTCACACTGGCGGTTAACCCGCCGCCAGCGCAGCCATCACGTAGACGTCGAAGCGGTTGCTCTTGGTCTCGATGGCCATGCTGGGCTTGTGCTCGTTGAGCCAGCCTGCGTAGTCGGGGCGCTTCACCACCACCCGCTTGTCCGCCATCTGCAGCGCGGCCGGCAGCAGGGCATCGGCGTCGAGATCCGGCCCCACCAGCGACTGGAACACCCGCATCTCTTTCTTCACCAGCGCCGACTTTTGCTTGTGAGGGAACATGGGATCGAGGTAGATGACATCGGGCCGCTCCGGCAACGCCAGCAGGTTGTCCACCGCCGGCCCTTGCAGCAGGCGCATCCGCTCGCTGACCCAGGGACCTATCTCGGGATCCTGTGCCGCCCGCATCAATCCATCTTGCAACAGGGCCGCCACCACGGGACTGCGCTCAATCAGGGTCACCTTGCAGCCGAGGGAGGCCAGCACGAAGGCGTCGCGGCCGAGCCCGGCGGTGGCATCCACCACGGTAGGCATTGCACCGGCCTTAAGCCCGACCGCCTTGGCAATGGATTGACCGCGCCCGCCGCCAAACTTGCGGCGATGGGCCACCGCCCCTTCCACGAAGTCCACATAGACGGCCCCCAGCTTGGGTTCGTCCAGCTTGCGCAGCTCCAGCCGCTCAGGAGTAAACACCAGCGCAAACTGGGGATAGTCGGTCTGGTTCAGCTGGCTGGCCAGCACTTGTGCCTGCGCGGCCTTGGTGGGGTCTTCGAGGAGGATTTGCATGGTCTTTGAAGGCGTTCTAAGTTCAGTGAACCGAGTGTACCACAGCCCCTTTCCATCGCTGTAGGGAGGAAAACCCCATGCACCTGCTCATCGCCCTGCTGCTCGCTGCTCAGAGCAGCACAGACCTGAAGGTATGCGGGGTAGACTGGCCCCCCTTCTCCTATGCGGAGCAGGGACGTCTGACCGAGGGGATATCGGTGGAGATCCATCGGGAGGTTGCCCGACGTCTGGAGATGAATCTCACCCTGATCGAGTTACCCTGGGGGCGTTGCGAGCAATATGTCAGAACCCGGCTCGCCGACGGCATTCTGGATAATGCCCCGCTGTCCGAGTGTCATCACTCGAATCTCGCTACCGCTTTTTATCCACTGGCCGCCTATGTGCGCGCCGACAGCCCCTTGCAACGTTTCTCATGGGACTTGGCCAAAGGGATGAAGGTCGGCATGGTCAGGGGTTATGACTACACGGAGAAAATCAAGAACCATACCGGCTGGGTGCCAATCAAGGCGCACTCGGACAAGCAGCTGCTGTTGCTGCTCGAAAAGAGCCGGGTCGACATGATCATCCTGGATTACTTCTCTGCCCCCATCTTGTCGAAGGAGCAAGATGTCCAGATCCGCGCCCTCTCTCCCTTCATCGACTCGACTCCGCTCTACCTCTGCTTTGGCGAGCAGAGGGCAACACTGCTGCCCGCGTACAACAAGGCCCTGCAGCAGATGCTGGAAGAGGGGATTCTGGATCGTATCTATCTGCGTTATCTCGGTGAAGACTATCAGACACTGAAGGGCAGGCAGGACAAGCTGAAACCGGCAGAGTGATCATCTGCTAGCTGATCTGCAGGAACATGCTCTTGTCGTTGAGTTGCAGATATTCGACCAGATCGTCATAGGCCAGCGGGCGGCTGAGCAGGAAACCCTGAGTGAAGGCACATCCCTTCTGGCAGAGGAAGTTGAGCTGCTCGCGGGTCTCCACCCCCTCGATCACCACCTGCATGCCGAGGTTGTGCACTATGTTGATGATGCCGTCGAGCAGCAGCCTGTCCTGTTCGTTGAACGGGATATGGCGCACGAAGGCCCTGTCAATCTTGACCAGATCCACAGGGAAGTTGCGAAGATAGTTGAGGGCCGAATAGCCGGTGCCGAAGTCGTCGATGGCCAGCTTGCAACCCGCCTCGCGCAGGGCATCGATCCGTACCCTGTGCTGATCGCTGGTCTCCATCAGCAGAGATTCGGTGATCTCGATGACGATGTCACAGGGGTCGAGCCCGAAGTGGTGGATCACCTTGAGCCACTCGCTCGCCTCCGGGTCTATAGTCTGGAACTCCAGGGTGGAACGGTTGATGGACATCTGCAGATCCGGGAAGCCGGATTGCTGCAACCGCGCCAGATCCCGGCAGGACTGCCAGAGCACCAGCGCCCCCAGCCCCTGGATGAGCCCCGCCTCCTCCGCCAGCGGAATGAAGTCCGCCGGCGAGACCTGACCCCAGTGCGGGTGATACCAGCGCACCAGCGCCTCCAGCTTGGCGACCCGGCCGCTGCGGTTGTCCCAGATGGGCTGATAGGCCATGGTCAGCTGCTCCAGCTTGATGGCCTCCGCCAGATCCTGCTGCATCTGGTGACGCTGGCGCACCTCTTCGCGCATGGAGGCGCAGTAGCTGCCGAGCAGGCGTCCCTGCCGCTTGGCGGCAAACAGCGCTTGTTCGGCGTTGCGCAGCAGCTCGTCGCTCTCGACACCATCCCCCGGGCAGAGGGTGATGCCTATGGTCGCCGTCACATAGAGGTGCTGGTTGGCCAGCATGAAGGGGCGGGCAAAGCCGCCGATCACCTGTTTGGCGAATACCTCAGCCTGACGGCGGTTGACGATGCCGGGCACCAAAAACGCGAACTCGTCGCCGCCGATGCGGGCCACCAGATCTTCGGTGCGCACCCGGCTCACCAGCCGATCCGATACCTCTCGCAGCAGGGCATCACCAGCGTGGTGATCCATGCTGTTGTTGACCGCCTTGAAGTTGTTGAGATCCAGTACCATGAGCGCGAAGCGCTCGCCCCGCTCGCAGAAACGGGTGAGGCAGCGACCAAACAGCCAGCGGTTGGGCAGGCCGGTGAGGTTGTCGTAGTTGGCCTGGGCAGCGATCTTCTGCTCCGCCAGCTTGGTCTGGGAGAGATCGCTGAAGATGCCTATGTACTGGCTGATCTTGCCCCCTTCCCGCAAGGTGCTGATCATCAGCTGCTGGGGGTAGAGCTTGCCATTCTTGCGCTTGTTCCACACCTCCCCCCGCCAGACGCCCACCCGCTCCAGCGCATGGTACATGTCGGCATAGAAGGCCTGATCGTGCAGCCCGGATTTGAGCATGCTGGGACGCTGGCCGCACACCTCCTCCCCGCTGTAACCGGTGATCTGCTCGAACGCCGGATTGACCGAGATGATGCGACTGTCGGCATCACATACCAGAATGGCTTCAGAGAGGTTGTCATAGACCCGGTGGGAGAGCTTGAGCTGCTCGGCATGGCGCTTGAGGGGATCGATATTTTCCAGCACCACCATCAGGTAGTCGGGCTGCAAATGTTCATCCCGCACCAGAGTGACTGTCACCCGGCCCCACAGCACCTGGCCATCTCTATGCAGGTAACGCTTCTCCTGGGTGAAGGCGGTGCGCTCGCCACGCTTGAGCTCCGCATAGCAGGAGACGCTGCGCAGCCAGTCTTCCGGGTGGTTGAGCTCGGCGGCGGTACGGTGCAGCAGCTCGCTCTGGCTGTAGCCCAGCATCTTTTCGATGGCCGGGTTGGTCCAGAGGATCTTGCCATCCAGATCCAGCTTGCCGATCCCCACAGGGGCGTGGGACATCATGGTGTGCAGGAAATGGTGATACTCGGGCTGGCTCTGCACCGGCTGCTGCTGAAACATCAGCGCCAGCTCACGGCCGGCCAGTGGGGCCAGCAGTCGCAACAGCCCCATCACCTTGTCCATGTTGGCGAGCGGCCGTTTGAACAGCACGCTGCAGATGCCGATGGTCTCGCCCTGGGCATTCTTGAGGGCGATCCCCGCATAGGCCTGGATGTGCCAGGCCTGCAACACAGAAGCATGGGGGAACAACTGCTGGACGCGGTCGCTGAACCAGGCCTCCCCCTCTTGCAGGGTGATTTCCCCCGGGGTGGCGCTGACCGGAAAAGTGAAGCTTGTGGTGTCGAGAGATGCCGGATGGGCGGCGTGGACCTTGAAAAACAGCCCCGCTTGATCCCTACCTGAAATCAGGACGAAGTCGGCCCCGATCGCTGCTGCGATTTCACTCACAAAGGTATCGAAATATCCCTGACCACTCGAATGAGACAGACTTGAGATGATTTGATAGACAGACTCGAGTGCTCGCCTCATGGCAAGGTTCTTTCTCTCCCTGGAAGGTAGAACCCGACTCTACTCAAGAGGCGGGGACAGTGCAAACATGCACTCCGCAAGATATTAAAAAGCCTTGAGAAAAGGGACCAAAAGGTCCCTTTTTATCTCAAAAATCACGCGGAGATCCCACTATGCCGCAAAAGTGTACCTGCTTGAAGCTCAAGGCCGCCTGGGGCACTGAGTCTCACGCGGCAATCCCGCTATGGCGCAGCAGAGCATCCACTTGGGGCTCGCGGCCACGGAAGGCTCGGAACAGCTCCATCGGCTCCTTGGAACCGCCCTTCTCCAGGATGTTCTTCAGGAAGGATTGGCCTGTGGCCGGATTGAAGATCCCCTCCTCCTCGAAGCGGGAGAAGGCATCTGCCGAGAGCACTTCGGCCCATTTATAGCTGTAGTAACCCGCCGCATAGCCGCCCGCAAAAATGTGGGAGAAGCTGTGCTGGAAACGGTTGAACGCAGGCGGCGTCATCACGGCTACCTGGCTGCGCACCTCGGCCAGCAGGGTCGGGATCTGATCCGGGTTGGCCGGGTCAAACTCCTGGTGCAGACGGAAGTCGAACAGGGCGAATTCCAGCTGACGCAACATCTGCATGGCGGCCTGGAAGTTGCGGGCGGTCAGCATCTTCTCCAGCAGATCGGCAGGCAATGGCTCGCCGGTCTCATGGTGGCCGGAGATAAAGGCCAGCGCTTCGGATTCCCAGCACCAGTTCTCCAGGAACTGACTCGGCAGCTCCACCGCATCCCAGGCCACGCCGTTGATGCCAGCGACACCGGCCACGTCGATCTGGGTCAGCATGTGGTGAATGCCGTGGCCAAACTCGTGGAACAGAGTCACCACCTCGTCGTGGGTAAACAGGGCCGGTTTGCCATCCACAGGGCCGTTGAAGTTGCAGGTCAGGTAGGCCACCGGCTTTTGCAAGGATCCATCCTGACGGTAGCGACGACCCAGGCAGACATCCATCCAGGCGCCGCCCTGCTTGTGCTCACGGGCATAGAGGTCGAGGTAGAAGCTGCCGCGTAGCTCATCCTCGGCATCGAAGATGTCGTAGAAACGCACGTCCGGATGCCAGGTGTCGATGCCGAGACGCTCGCGCACCTTGATGCCGAATACCCGCTTCACCACCTCGAACAGCCCTTTCACTACCTTGTTGGCAGGGAAGTAGGGGCGCAGTTGCTCGTCGGAGATGGAGAACTTGTGCTGCTTGAGCTTCTCGGCGTAATAGGGAAGATCCCAGGCCGCCAGCTCGCGCTGACCGTGATGCTCGGCGGCAAAGGTGCGGATCTCTTCCAGCTCGGCCTTGCCTTGCGGCAGGGATTTGGCTGCGAGATCAGTGAGGAAACCCACTACCTGTTCGGTCTTTTCCGCCATCTTGGTGGCGAGCGACAACTCGGCATAGTTGCCAAAGCCCAGCAGTTGGGCCAGCTCGCGACGCAAGGAGAGCAGCTCTGTCATGATGGCGGAGTTATCCCATTTGCCGGCGTTCGGGCCCTGATCCGAGGCGCGAGTCGTGAACGCCTCATACAGCTCGGCACGCAGCTCGCGGTTGTCGGCATACATCATGACCGGCAGATAGGAGGGGATATCCAGGGTGAACAACCAGCCCTGCTGACCCTTCTGCTCCGCCAGCTGACGGGCGGCAGCCAGTACGCTTTGTGGCAGACCGGCCAGTTCGGCCTCGTCGCTCACCAGCTTGGTCCAGCCCTGGGTCGCATCCAGCACATTGTTGCTGAAGCGGGAGGCGAGCTCGGAGAGGCGGGCCTGGATTTCACCGTAGCGCTGCTGCGCCTCGGCGGGCAGACCGATACCGGACAGACGAAAATCGCGCAGGGTATTCTGGATCTCCTTGCGCTGGGCACCATCGAGGCGAGGGAAATCATCGCTCTCAAAGAGGCCCAGATAAGCCTGATAGAGGCCTTCATGTTGACCGACATAGGTCTGGAATTCGGACAACAGCGGCAGGCAGGCGTCGTGGGCCGCGCGCAGCGCTTCGCTGTTGAGGACGGAGTTGAGATGGCTGACCGGCGACCAGACTCGTGCCAGGCGGTCATTCACCTCTTCCAGCGGGGCAATCAGGCTGTCCCAGGTATGGGAATCGCGCTGGGCCAGCACATCGGTGATCTTCTGTTTGCAATCGGCGATGGCCTGCGTCACGGCAGCTTGCACCTGTTCGGGCTGGATCTGGCTGAAGGGGGGCAGCGAGTCCATTGTCAGCAAAGGGTTGTTCATCCTGCGGTACCTCTAAATTCTCTTACAGCCCCTGCCGTCCAGAAGCCTGCTTGGACTACCTAAGATGTAGGCAGGAACCTCATTAATCAAGCCTTTGCCGCCGTGAACCGGGTCAGTTGCCCACTTTTCGCGAAAACATGCTCATTAAAGCAGCGATCCAGCTGTCAGAGACGACAATGCCGACCCAGGGGCCGGCATTGTGAGCGAAATGAGACGGCGGACATCAGCGTCTGGCGTCTTCCTGCAGCCACTGGGCAACCCGTTTGGCGAAGTAGGTGAGAATGCCATCGGCACCGGCTCGCTTGAAGCAGAGCAGGGACTCCATGATGCTCTCCTTCTCCTTCAGCCAGCCGTTCTGGATCGCCGCCATGTGCATGGCGTACTCGCCGCTCACCTGATAAGCAAAAGTCGGCACGCCGAACTGATCCTTCACCTGACGGATCACGTCCAAGTAGGGCATGCCCGGCTTGACCATGACGCTGTCAGCCCCTTCCTGAATATCCAGCGCCACTTCGTGCAGGGCTTCGTTGCTGTTGGCCGGATCCATCTGATAGGTGGCCTTGTTGCTCTTGCCGAGGTTGCCGGCAGAGCCCACCGCATCGCGGAACGGGCCGTAGTAGCAGGAGGCATACTTGGCGGAGTAGGCCATGATCTGGACATTGATGAAGCCGTTCGCTTCCAGTGCGGCGCGAATCGCGCCGATGCGGCCATCCATCATGTCGGACGGCGCAACGATATCGGCCCCGGCGGCGGCGTGGGAAAGCGCCTGCTTCACCAGGATGTCCGTGGTGATGTCGTTCAGCACATAGCCTTCATCATCTATGATGCCGTCCTGGCCATGGGTGGTGAAGGGGTCGAGCGCTACGTCCGTAATGACCCCCAGCTCGGGGAAACGAGCCTTGAGGGCGCGGGTCGCCCGCTGGGCCAGACCGTCCGGGTTGTAAGCTTCTTCCGCCAACAGGCTCTTGCTCTCCAGCGGGGTCACCGGGAAGAGCGCAATGGCGGGCACGCCGAGGGCGACCAGCTCTTCGGCTTCCGCCAGCAGCAGGTCGATGGAGAGACGATCCACCCCCGGCATGGAGGTGACGGCCTCACGACGGTTCTCCCCCTCCAGCACGAACACGGGATAGATGAGATCGTTGGCGGTCAGTACGTTCTCGCGCACCAGACGACGGCTGAAATCATGTTTGCGCACCCGGCGCAGACGGCGACCCGGAAAGGCGCCCGGAAGAGTTGTAGCCATGAATCACTCCTGAAGAGGAAGTTGGAAGAACACGGCGGAGGTGGCCCGGGTATGGGCCAGCAAGGCCTCGGGCGCTTCACCACGGCAAGCCGCCACCACCTTGGCGATATGCGGCAAAAAAGCGGGTTCGTTGCGTTTGGGTCTGGGTTTCAAATCCCGCGGTACCAGATAGGGGGCATCGGTTTCGATCATCAGCCGACCGGCCGGAATGCGCGCCACCTGCTCGCGCAGCAGCTGACCACGGCGCTCGTCGCAGAGCCAGCCAGTCACCCCGATATGCAGTCCCAGCGCCAGACACTCGTCCAGCTCCTCGTCGGAACCGGTGAAGCAGTGCAGCACGGCCCCCGGCAATCTGGGCAGCCAGGGACGCAGGATCTCGACAAAACGGGCGTGCGCATCGCGACAGTGCAGAAACACCGGCATCGCCAGTTCGGCAGCCAGCGCCAGCTGGGCGTCGAATACCGCATTCTGCACCGGACGGGGGGAGAAATCGCGGTTGTAGTCGAGACCACACTCGCCGATGGCGACCACCTGCGGCAGTGTCGCCAGCTCGCGCAAGGCTGGCAGGGTTGCATCATCGACGCTTTTGGCATCGTGAGGATGAACCCCGGCGGTGGAGAAACAGTAACCCGGCCACAGCGCAGCCAGGTCAGCGCTTTCGCGGCTACCGGCCAGATCGGTACCGGTCAGGATCAGTGCCTCCACCCCGGCGGCACGGGCGCGTGCCACCAGTTCAGGCTGTTCACCGGCAAACTGGCTGCTGGTGAGGTTGAGACCAATGTCGATCATGGGATGAGACGTTCCGAACAAAAGGAAGACATATCAGGTATTTGAAAACCATCTACTCGATGGGGCATCACCATACGCCTCGAACGGGGGCATGAAAAGAGGAAGGGAGCCTCAGCTCCCCTCTTCCGTTTGTTCCTGTTGCTCCTCATCCTCTTTCTTCACATAGAAACGGGCGAAGAACAGACCTATCTCCCACAAGGCCCACATGGGAATGGCGAGCAGGGTCTGGGAGAAGACATCGGGTGGCGTCAGCAACATGCCGACCACGAATACCCCGACGATGACGTAAGGACGCTTCTCCCGCAGGCTCTTGGGAGTGGTCACCCCTGTCCAGCACAGCAGTATGGTGGCCACAGGTATCTCGAACGCCACCCCGAACGCGAAGAACAGGGTCAGCACGAAATCCAGATAGCTGGCGATGTCGGTCGCCACCGTCACTCCGGCGGGCGCCGTACTGGTGAAGAAGCCGAACACCAGCGGGAACACCACGTAGTAGGCAAACGCCATTCCGCTGTAAAACAGCACTGCGGTGGAGACGACCAGCGGCATGATGAGACGCCGCTCATGCTTGTACAAACCAGGGGCGATGAAGGCCCAGGCCTGGTAAAGCAGATAGGGGATCGCCACAAAGAAGGAGACCACCAGAGTCAGCTTGATGGGTGTCAGGAAGGGGGTCGCCACATCCGTCGCTATCATGCTGGTGCCTGCCGGCAACTGGCTGAGCAGCGGCTGGGCTACGAAGTCGTAGATATTGTTGGAAAAGTAAACCAGACAGACAAACACCAGCAGGATGGCCGAAATGGCATGCAGCAACCGGGTTCTCAGTTCGATCAGATGACTGATCAGAGGTTGTTCGGCCTGACTCATGGCTTCACCTCCTCTTTTTTGTCAGCAAGGACATCCGTGCTCTGAACGGTTGTCACCATGGGCGCCTCATCATGAGTCATGGCCGCGGCTGGTTGTGCAGGTTCAGCCTTAACCTCGGCAGCAGCCGGGGCAGGATGGATGGTATTTTGCTGTTCATAGGGACGGGTCACCGATTGTGCCGCCGCCTTCAACTGCTCGATAGACTCCTGCAACTCGGGGCTCAGGTTGCTCATCTGCAACTGTTCGGCCTTCTTCAGGTCGTTGTGCAGCTCTTGCAACCTCAGCTCCTGCTCCAGCTCGGACTTGACCGAGTTGGCAGTGCTGCGGATCAGCCTGATCCAGTGGCTGGCGGTACGGATCGCCACGGGCAGCCGCTCGGGACCGAGCACCACCAGGGCGACGATGCCGATGACAACCAGCTCCCAGAAACCGATATCGAACATGGCTTAAGCCTGATCTTTGTCTTTCTGCTTGGCGGCCTCGGCTCTGGTGGCCGCATCGTTCAGCTGTTTCGGATCGAAATCTGCATCCTTCTCGGCCGGCTTGGCCTCGGGTTCATCAGACATGGCTTTCTTGAAGCCTTTGACGGCCGCGCCCAGATCACCACCGATCCCGCGCAATTTCTTGGTGCCGAACAGCAAGACTACGATGGCCGCGATGATCAACAATTGCCAAATACTGATACCACCCATGATATTTCTCCAAAATTGGCGCCAAGGGGCGCGAGTGTGTTATTGACGAGCACGATACTGATACCAGTACGCAATCTTTCCCAAACTGGCACTTGAGGTGTGCAAGCAGGCAATTAGTGTGAACGGGCCTTGAACCAACCCAGCAGCCAGCATAATCCGGCACCAGCCAGGCTGATTTGTCCCCATTCAATGTGTTGTTTTTGGGTCAGCAAGAATACACCCACCAACAGCAGGCTGGCTCCAACCCCTAAGAGGTAGCGTGCCTGCCCCTGCCGCCGGCTATGACGGCGAAAATCGGCAAACATCTGGTCGAAGTGGCGCTGCTGGTGACGGGTCTGGCGCAGTGTCTCGTAGACCAGCTCGGGCAACTCCGGCAGCTTCTCCGCCCAGAACGGCGCCTTCTCCTTGATGGCATTCCACACCGCTTTGGGCCCGACCTGCTCGTGCATCCAGTTTTCCAGATAAGGCTTGGCGGTCTGCCACAGGTCCAGCTGGGGATAGAGTTGACGACCCAACCCTTCCACATAAAGCAGAGTCTTTTGCAGCAGCACCAGTTGCGGCTGCACCGCCATGTTGAAGCGACGGGCTGTATTGAACAGGTTGAGCAGCACGTGGCCGAACGAGATCTCGGACAGCGGCTTCTCGAAAATGGGTTCCAGCACGGTGCGAATGGCAAATTCGAATTCATCCACCTTGGTATCGGGTGGTACCCAGCCAGACTCCACATGCAGCTCCGCCACCCGGCGATAGTCACGGTTGAAGAAGGCGAGGAAGTTCTCGGCCAGGTAGCGCTTGTCTTCCCGATTCAGGGTGCCGACTATGCCGCAGTCGATGCCGATCCAGAGCGGATTGTCGGGATGCTCATAGGAGACGAAGATGTTGCCCGGGTGCATGTCGGCGTGGAAGAAACTGTCACGGAACACCTGGGTGAAGAAGACTTCCACACCCCGCTCGGCCAACAGCTTCATGTTGGTGCCGTTGGCTTCCAATGCAGGAATGTCGGAAACCGGTATACCGTAGATGCGCTCCATCACCAGCACATGCTCACGGCAGTGTTCGGTGAACACCTCGGGCACGTAGAGCGCATCAGAACCGGTGAAGTTGCGGCGCAGCTGGATGGCATTGGCCGCTTCTCGCATCAGGTTCAATTCGTCGAGTATGGTCTTGCGATACTCTTCCACCACCTCGATGGGTCGCAGACGCGCGCTCTGGGGTACGAAACGGGCCACCAGGCGAGCCAGGGTCTGCATCAGACGCAGGTCGGCCTCGATGACCGGCTCTATATCCGGGCGGATCACCTTGATGACGATCTCGCGGCCATTCTCCTTCAATCGACCGGTATGAACCTGCGCGATGGAGGCCGATGCCAGCGGTGTCTCGTCGAAATCGTCGAACAGCGTTTCGACGGGGCAACCCAGGCTCTCCTCGATCTTGAGACGGGCCGCCTGACCGCAGAAGGGGGGAACTCTGTCCTGCAACATGGCCAGCTCTTCGGCGATATCCGGCGGCAGAAGATCGCGCCGGGTCGACAGCATCTGACCGAACTTGATGAAGATGGGGCCGAGAGCCTCGAAGGCGAGGCGAATGCGGGCGCCCCGGCTAAGGTCGGGTTGCTTTTTCTTGAGCCAGAACAGGCTTCGACGAGCCAGACGACCCGGCCAGGGTTGATAGCGGGCAGGCACCAGTTCATCTATGCCCTGCTCCAGCAGTATGGTGATGATGCGATAGAGGCGCTTGAACTCCTTCGGGGTCATCAGGCTACCTGCTGTTCGAAGCGTGCCAGCCGCAGCTCGACTGCTTTCATCTGTTGCGCCAGTACCTCGACGTCATCGTTGAAACTCGCCACTTCCAGCGGACCGGGCGCGAGGCGGACCTCTTCGGTCAGGTATTCGGCCAACTGACGCTGGGAGCGGCACAGCTCGCGCCCCAGCACGCGGCGCGCCTGACGGGCACCGCTGAACAGGGTGTGGGCCAGCACGTCGCCGGTATAGCGCGACAGCTCCTCTTCCCAGTCGATATCCAGCTCGCCAAGCAAGACACTGAACGCCTGCACCAGCTGGGGATCGCCGCTCAGGTCGAGCTTCTCCTCGCGGATATAACGGGTAAGAGCGGACGGGTCTTTCAGCAGGCCAAGCGCCGTCAGCGACAGGCTGAGCACCGCATCGGCCTCACCCTCATGCTGAGCCAGCACATCGAGCCGGCGATCGGAGAAGACGAACCAGAGCGGTTTGAGCTCACGCAATTCCAGCTTGAGCACCTTGCCCGTCAGCTTGCGCAACCGCTCCGGGCTCTGCTTGTCGAACGTCAGCAGCTGATTGAGGCTGGTTTCGATCACGGCAGTGACCATGGCATCCATCGGCATAGGCAACCTTAAAACTTGTAACCACGGTGCAGGGCAACCACACCCTGGGTCAGGTTGTAGAACTCAACCTGCTCGAAACCGACATTTTCCATCATCCCCTTCAGGGTCTGCTGGTCCGGGTGCATGCGGATGGATTCTGCCAGATACTTGTAGCTTTCACCGTCATTCGCGACAAGTTCGCCCATTTTTGGCAACAACTTGAAGGAGTAGAGATCGTAGAGCTTGGCGATCACCTCGCTGGCCGGCTTGGAAAACTCCAGCACCAGCAGACGGCCACCCGGCTTGAGCACACGGAACATGGAGGCCAGCGCCTTGTCCTTGTCGGTCACATTGCGAAGGCCGAAGCCGATGGTGATGACATCAAAGTGATTGTCCGGGAACGGCAATGCCTCGGCGTTGGCCTGCACGTAGGAGACGTTGTTCGCCACCCCCAGGTTGCGCAGCTTGTCGCGGCCCACCTTGAGCATGGAGTCATTGATATCTGCCAGCACTACCTGGCCTGTCTCGCCGACGATACGGGAGAACTTGGCGGTCAAATCGCCAGTGCCACCGGCCAAGTCCAGCACCTTCTGGCCCTTGCGCACACCGGAACAATCGATGGTGAAGCGCTTCCACAGGCGGTGGATGCCGAACGACATCAGATCGTTCATCAGATCATACTTGGCTGCCACCGAATGGAAGACGCCGGCAACCAGAGTTTCCTTCTCGGTCGCGGCCACGGTTTTAAAGCCAAAATGCGTTGTCGTAGTCTGTTCTGACATCCCTTAAACACCCATAGAGCAAAGAATGGTCGCCAGTTTACCAGAGCCAATGGCGTGCGGACACCTTAAACCCGGCTGGCGACCAACTGCATCCCCAGCAACACCATGGCCAGGCAGAGGGACAGGTTGAGACCCATATTCAGCACCGCCTTCAGGTAGGCCCCCTGCTGCGCCAGCACGACTGTATCCAGCGCGAAGGAAGAGAAGGTAGTCAGGGCCCCGAGGATCCCCACCATCAGCAACGGCTTCATAGGGTGTTCCACCACATGACCGTGACTGATGAGGGCAAAGGCGATACCCATGATGAAAGAGCCCACCACATTGACCACCAGGGTGCCGTAGGGGAAATGGCGACCCAGCAATAACGCCATCAGCTCGGATATACCAAAGCGCAGGCAGGCACCGATGGCACCACCGGCTGCAACAAATAACCAGGTTTGCATGGGGCAGACTCCGTAATATCAGGCCGACATTATGCAAAATATCCACAGTAGAGGACAGACAGGCAATTAATCGACACGGCAGTGCCGTCTTAGCGGCGAAAATCGACCGGCTCGACCCGATCCAGATGGAGTGAGGTCTGGGCTGGCCTAGTCTCGGCAATCACCCGACCATGGCGAATGGAGTAGCGCACCGGCACCTGACGGCGCACCGCATCAAAGCCATTCTCGGCGGGCAGGATCAGCAGATTGGCCGGCTTGCCCACCTCGATGCCGTAGCGATCCTGCACATTCAGGGTACGGGCGCTATGGTTGCTGATCAGTTTCAAACTGTCGTTGATCTGCTCATAACCCATTATCTGGCACACATGCAGCCCCATGTGCAGCACCTGCAGCATGTTGGCGGTGCCCATGGGATACCAGGGATCGAACACATCATCGTGGCCGAAGCAGACATTGATATTGGCCTCCAGCATCTCCTTCACCCGGGTAATGCCACGACGCTTGGGATAGGTATCGAACCGTCCCTGCAGGTGGATGTTCACCAACGGATTGGCGACGAAGTTGATCTCCGCCATCCTGAGCAGCCGAAACAGGCGGGAAGCATAGGCCCCGTTGTAGGAGTGCATGGCTGGCGGTCACCCTATGGCCCATGCCGCGCTCGTAGGCCAGGGTCGCCAGTGTCTCGATAAAGCGGGACTGCTCGTCATCAATCTCGTCACAATGAACATCCACCAGAACCTGATACTTCTCGGCAAGATCGAAGATGTAATGCAGACTTTCGACCCCGTATTCCCGGGTAAACTCGAAATGGGGTATGGCGCCGATCACGTCGGCTCCCAGCCTGAGCGCCTCTTCCAGCAAGGCCTTGCCGTTGGGGTAGGAGAGGATCCCCTCCTGCGGGAAGGCGACGATCTGCAGCTCGACCCACTCCTTCATCTCTTCCTTCACCTCCAACATGGCTTTCAGGGCGACCAGATTCGGATCGGAGACATCGACGTGAGTGCGGACAAACTGTATGCCGTTGGCAATTTGCCACTTCAGCGTATAGATGGCGCGCTGTTTCACATCTTCATGGGTCAGCAACGCCTTGCGCTCAGCCCAGCGCTCAATCCCCTCGAACAGGGTACCGGACAGATTCCAGCTCGGCTCCCCTGCGGTCTGGGTTGTGTCGAGGTGAATATGAGGCTCGATAAAAGGTGCAATAGCCAGGCCTGCTTCCCCATCCAGCTCCCGGGTAGACAGGAGAGGCTGGCTCATGGGGGCTATGGTCCGGATCAACCCATCCTGACAGAGGATTTGCCACAACCCTTCCCTGTCAGTCAGACACACATTCTTTATCAGCATGTTTTTCATCCTTTTTCTGACACCTATTACCTTTCCAATCGACAACTTAGCTCGGATCAATTTAATAGAACAGCATTCACGTTGAATACATATGAAGCTGACACTATTGGCAAACGGCAACAATAAAGGGAATTGACCGGAATGAAGGCAGGATTGACCGAAATAGGGGCCTCGGATCAGACCCGTCTCTATCTGGATGCCAGAAAAATCTCAGTAAACTGAGAAACGCAGATGCAAAAAAGCCTCCCGATTGGGAGGCTTTAATATTTAATGGTGCTGATACCCAGAGTCGAACTGGGGACCTCATCCTTACCAAGGATGCGCTCTACCAACTGAGCCATATCAGCACACTAACCGGTAAAGACCGCACTGCGTGCGTTATCTAAATCTCTCGTCCGCAACAACCTTACGTTGTCACACGACCAACCACATCGCTGTGATTGCTTAATTAAAGCCTGGCAGTGTCCTACGCTCGCATGGCGAATGCCACACTACAATCGGCGCTACAGCGTTTAACTTCAGAGTACGGCATGGGATCAGGTGGTTCCACGGCGCTATGG
>NZ_LSGW01000102.1 GCF_001643305.1 Aeromonas salmonicida subsp. salmonicida | reverse complement strand
GCGACTAATGAGATCGCACAAACTGGACTGAGTTCCCTTCCTCCGGTGATCACATATTCTGAACAGCTATTTAGAGTGCGAGCTCGAAGATATTTACCATTGGTATGAAATCGGCGCCATAAATATATATATAAAACTTGATGAAGATGGTGAAAAGCCTTGCGGCGGAAGTGGATTTGAGTGTAAGCAAATATATTTTGAAGGGGGAGTGCCTGGCACTATCTGTTATCAATGCGACTTTGGCACCACAGATACTGAAGATACCAATATTTGGTATGATACTTTATATAAACATGGTACAAATGTTATCTTCCTTATTAGTGAGAAAGATGAATATCAAGATGATAGCGATACTAATATTGATTATGTTCAGGCTGACTATACCAAGATATGGATTAAACTAGATAAATTTGCTCCACCAATAAATAGATCTGATGATACCTTAGAAGGAAAACTCGCTACGTGTGAAAGTTCAATAATTTTGGATTATATCACCTATAGAGTTTGGCTTTCTGGTTTACATGAGGTTTCCATTCCTTTTTCTTATCTAAGGGAGGGGTTTAGAGTCGGGTTTGAAAATATAGAAAAAATAGAATCAATTGATATGCAAGTAAATATAGGGTCTGATTGCATTAGTATAATGGGCGCCGATATTGAACACGCAGTGTCCCTTTTTAGAGTTCGCTATGATGACTTATCAAGGTTGAGGGATGGGATTGCCTCAGGGAATTCACTGAGCAAACAACCTCGCAAACTGTTAACCCATCCTATAGACCCATCAGACACATCACCACGTGTTACTGCGAACCAGAGTAAAGCTATTGTTGATTTGCTGAAGGCTCTTGGCTATACCTCAGCCGATCTTCAGGGCAGTACAGAAGCGTTACAGCAAAAAATAGCCCGTAACGGCCATAGCAAACAGCTGAGCAGCGTAACCCCTAAAACGTTGAGAGCTTGGCTAGACAGAGCAGAAGCCAGTTAAGATAGTTATTCAATAACTTCCGGTACTTTTCAATAACTCCCCCTCCGATAGGAACCAACATGGTTTGATTACTCCCGCAACGACAAGACACGTAAAGGAGCAACAAACCATGTCATTGAAATCAGAATTTGCATTGCCGAAAGAGGGGTTTGTCCGGGTGGACACCCTTGCCAAGGTATTAGGAATTGCTGTGGTTACAGTCTGGCGCTGGTCAGCAAAAGGTACATTCCCAAAACCAGTAAAATTGTCAGAAAGAGTAACCGCTTGGCGGGCCGAAGAGGTTCGGAGTTGGATGAATGCCCAGGGTAAGGCTGCTTAATATCCGGGTGTTAGCCAAAAGAAAGGGCCGCCCGTAGCAGGAGCAGCCCAAACCAATCATTCACCAATTACCGCTGATCAATAATATCAGTATTCTGATTACTAAGCCAGTCAGCGGAACCGCGTAAGGTTTTTATTGCCATGAATAACAAACAACAGGGGCATATAGCTCAGGGCGAAGCTGTGCCAAAAAACAACTCCACTCATACGCTCCATTCTCATGATATTGTGATCGCCATGGCTGAATTGTTGCCACTGCATGAAAATATGGTTGGTAGTGAGCGCGTCCAGACCATTAATGCTCGTGAGCTGCACGCCTTCTTGAAATCTGGGCAAGAATATTCCAATTGGATGAAAGCCCGTATTGCCGAATATGATTTTATTGAAGGGGCAGACTTCGCCAGATTCGATGAAGTCATTTTGAGCGCGATAAATTTATCAGATACAAATGAGGCACGGCTCTATCAGAGAAATAGCGCCAAAGCGCGGGATCGGAGAGTCAAGGGTTACGCCCTTACTTTGGACATGGCCAAGGAGTTGGCCATGCTCGAGCGAAACACCGAGGGCCGCCGTGCGCGCCGCTACTTTATCGACTGCGAACGGCGGCTAGCCGAGGTTGCCCCGCAACAGCAAGTGTCGGCACAAGCCCATTGGCAAGCTGAACGGGAAGCCAGCAAGGACTACCACGGGCTAATGTGTCGCGCTCTGCTGCAACACCGTACCAGGCTGGGTAAGGAGACTGCTGGTCACCATTACAGCAATGAGCTGGGCATGATCAATCGGCTGGTTCTTGGGATGGATGGCAAAGCATGGCTGGCCCAACACGGTCTGAAAGGCGAGGTACGGAAACACCTGAGCGCATATCAACTGGCGTTGGTCGCCTTTCTTGAGCGCAGTAATGCCACCTTCCTGGACGCAGACATGCCTTTCGCTGAACGCAAGATGAGGCTAACAGCCATGCTGGCTACCCGGATTGAACGTGAGGGCGGCGAAAATGATATTGCATGACACGATCAGACACGGTACGATCTTATCTGTTGGGGCTACTAACCCTAACAGTACTACTTCCACGAGCGGTTACCCGCAACCGACAATTAGCGGTTTTTTTGTGCCTGCCATTTGGGCTACTACCCCAGGCTGTCGCACAGATGAACTTCACATTCACGCCGATCACGGCGGGAGTGTATCCGCTTTTGCGGTATGGTTGAGAGGCCCCAATAAGCCCGCAAGGGTGAATAAGGCCCGCCTTCTCGTGGAGGTAGTTGACGCCATGCCGCATCCTCATTTGCAGCATGGCCGACTCACTAAACCACGAGAGAGTACAGGCCATGATCTACACCTTCTTGATCCAGCATTCCCGTACCTGCCGCTTGGCAGACCTACGCCGTATCCGCACCATTTCCGCCTTTGCCAACAGCGAAACACAAGCCCGGTCTGCGCTGGCCGGTCTACCCCTAGTGTTTTTGTCCCGTACCCCGAGCAAGGGGGTTGCAGCATGAAACGCACCATTCGAACTCGCCAGGTGATTCAGGCTGAGGCTCTGTTTGAGCAGTCTGCACTGCTCGCTTCTGCTTTGAGCTGCATCTGTGAGTCCAATACCGAAAGAATGCTCTATTTGGAGCTCTCCGATCTGCTGCATCCATTGCAGACCCAGCTTGATGAATTGGAGGCGTGCTGTGCCGGGACACCGCTGGAGGACCCTGCTGAACGGATCAATCGTTATGCCTCCGTCCTGCTCAAGGTTCTCAATGGCAATCAGTCCCATATCGAGCCGTGTGTGATCAGTGTGTTGCTCGCCCCGGTCTTTGCCGAGTTTGAGACCGTCGAACTGGCCAAGCGCAGGGAGGGTGTATGACCTATTACGCATGGGCTCCAGCGGCTCAACAACCCACATTCGTTGGCCCGGCCAACCCCAAGACTGGCAAGCGTTCACAAGCGGGTAGCCTGAGCGCATTTGCCTGCCGTCGGCAGCGCGATGACTTTATTGCCAGCACCGACGGTATGGCGGGGGCAGTTACTGCCAAACAGGCCCGCCAGCTAAAGGCTGGTTTAGACGAGCGGGCTTTCAACGAGCTGGTGACCGTTTTGGTTGGGGGTGAGGCATGAACGGGGCAACGTTTGTTTCTGATGTCACCGCCGCGGCTTGTGGCCACTGGCCGGAACTGCTGGCAAATCTGGGGGTGACGGTACCGCCACGTAAGCAGCATGGGCCTTGTCCGGCTTGTGGTGGGAAAGACCGCTTTCGGCTCGATGACAAGGGCGGGCGCGGTACTTGGATTTGTAGCCAGTGTGGCGCGGGTGACGGGCTGGATCTGATCCGCCGTGTAACCGGTAAGTTGCCGAAGGATGCTGCGGAACTGGTGGCGGGGGTGCTTGGCATTTCCCATGTTGCCATATCAGAAGCAGATCGAGAGCAATTGCAGCAGCAACAGCGCGCGCAGGCTGATGTAGAGCAACAACAGCAGCAGATTAAGCGCCAGAAAGCCGCCAGACGCGCTGCAGATATCCTGCGCGACTGCAAGCCTGGCCAATCCCCTTATCTGTCACACAAGCGCTTGAGCTGGCCCGGTGGGCTGTTGAATAGCTCCCTGATCCGGGTGGGGGAAGAGACGTTCCCCGCTCGCTCCCTGGTGGTGCCGCTCTACAGCGAGACCGGCGAACTGGTGAACGTACAGCTGATCCGCCATGACGGGGTGAGGCACTACCTTGCCGGTGGCCAGAAGCAGGCTGCCTGCCACCGGATCCCGGGTAGTGCCCTGGTGGCGGTTTGCGAGGGCTATGCCACCGGGCTATCAGTGCATCTGGCGACCGGGGCAACCGTCTATTGCGCCATGGATGCGGGTAACTTGCTGGCCATCGCTCAGGTGGTGAGGGGGATGGACGACCCCTTGCAACCGTGCCGGTTATTGCTTGCCGCCGACAACGATGCCACCACAACGGGTAACCCGGGTAAGACCAAGGCCGAGCAAGCCGCCGTTGCGGTGGGGGCCGTGGTCGCACTACCGCCCACTGCAGGAGACTGGAACGACTATTACCAGGCCCATGGGCTTGAAGAGACCAAGAGAGCCATCATGAGCCAGATTGAACAGACCCAGGAGCAAGACGCCAGCCAGAAGGAAGGGCAGCTAGCCGAGGTGATCCCATTGCATTCCATGCCAGATGCACAAGGCGAGCAGGAGCAGCCAATTGATGGTAAGGAGCTGCCTGAGGGTTATGAGATCCGGGACGGCATGCTCTACGTGCATGAATGGGTTGGCTCGGGACAGAACGGCCGGCAGGAGGAAACCCTGATTTCCCCTGAGCTTCGGGTGGTTGCTGAAACTTCCGACGAGGCGGGGTATGGCCAAGGGCGCTTGTTGGAGTGGCAGGATCGGGCTGGCCGTACTCGGCAATGGGCGATGCCGGTCAGCATGTTGGTCCACCGTGGTGGCCAGGAGGCGCTGGCGTCCTTACTCAATGGCGGCTTACCCTTTGTGAACCTCAAGAAGCTCGACAAGTTGGCGGTCTATCTGATGATGAGCCAACCCGAGCGGCGGGTGACCTGTGTCGAGCGTACCGGCTGGTACGGCAAAGCGTATGTGCTGCCGGGTGGGGGCATCGGGCCAGATGCTGAGCAGGTGATCCTGCAATCGGCCGGCTACCTGAGCAGCGACTTCACCAGCTCGGGGGAGCTGGCCGACTGGCAGCGCCAGATCGCTGCTATGGCCGTGGGTAACTCCCGCCTGTGCTTCGCCTTGTCGCTGGCCTTCGCCGCCCCCCTGTTGTCACTGGTGGGGCAGGAAGGTGGCGGTTTCCACCTCAAGGGCGAGAGTACCGATGGCAAGTCCACCATCATGAAGGCCGCCGCCAGCATCTATGGCCAGCCCGATCGCTACTGTCACACCTGGCGGGCGACTGGCAACGCCATCGAGGGGATCGCCAGTCGGCGTAACGATGCCTTGTTGTGCCTGGATGAACTGGGCGAGTTGGATGGGCGTGAGGCCGGACAGGTGGCCTACATGCTAGCGAATGGCCAAGGCAAGGGCCGCAGCAAGCAGGATGGTGAGCTAAAAGAGCGCAAGGCGTGGCGGTTGCTGTTCCTCTCCACGGGTGAACTATCCCTAGAAGATCACGCCGCCGAAGCGGGTAAGCGTACCCAAGCCGGGATGGAGGTACGTACCATCCAGATCCCGAGCAGCACCGGCAAGCACGGTGCGTTTGAGGTGCTGCACAACCAACCGGATGGGCGCGCCTTTGCCGATGCCCTCAACGAGGCTTGTAAGCGCGAATACGGCACCGCATTTCGTGCCTACATCGAGACCTTGGCAACAGGGCTGGACGCACACAAGGAGCGCCTGAAGCCGGAGATCAAGCGTCTGGCGGTCGAGCTGACCCCAACGGGGGCCGGTAATCAGGTTGGGCGGGCTATCAATCGCTTTGCCATAGTGGCCGCAGCGGGTGAGCTTGCCACTGAACTGGGGATCACCGGTTGGCCACAGGGTGAAGCGACCAGCGCCGTGCGGATATGCCTCAAGGCGTGGCTGGATGAACGGGGGCACCTGGGAAACAAGGAAGACAAGGCCACCCTGGAGCAGGTGCGCGGTTTTGTTGTGGCGCATCAGCACAGCCGCTTTGCCGACTGGTTCGACCCCAACCACCGTCCGGCCAATATGGTCGGCTATCGCAAGAAGGAAGCCGATGGCGTGAGCTTTATCGTGCTGCCTCCCGGTTGGAATGAGATCACCCGAGGTCGGGATCCCAAGCGGGTGGCCCAGCTTTGTTTGGAGGCGGGCTATCTGTTGCCCTCGAATGATGGCAAACGAGCCCAGCGCAAGATCCGCCTGCGGGATGGCGGCGCAACGGTCTGGATCTACATGCTGACCGAGAGAGTGCTAGCCGATGAGGCCGATGGGCCGGAAGACGAGTAGCCAGCCAGAAGAAAGCAAGGGGTCGCCATCGTGCGGCCCTTTACTTTTTGTGGCTGCTCATGCTATTCGCGCATGTGCGCCCGCAGGCGTTAATTTAATAAAAATATGGGAACAGTGGGAACAAGATAGATAAATGACCTTCAAAGCCTTATCCAGCAAGTGATACTAATGTTCCCACGCTCACGGAATTTCGTGGGAACAGATTGGGAACAGTGGGAACAAGTCGGAAATGTTCCCAACCCCTGTTCCCTTTGTTCCCACACCTTCCAGCGACTGTGGGAACAGAGAAACCCAGTAGTGGCAAGGGTTAGCGGGCAATGTTCCCATGTTCCCACTGTTCCCATCGTTTTTACATCACACATGCATGTGTGCGTGCGCGAATAGCAAAAAGCGATGCTTTGTGTCAAATCCTTTCTCTGGCTGGCCGTGTTTAGGGCTCGTAGTTTCCCTCCCATGCTGGTGTTACCAGCCGCGCCCCGCAGGGCCGACGCTTATGCCGAAGAGGACGAAGGACTCAAGCGCATAAGCAAAGTCGGTCACTATGTCACTATGCGTAAGTTTTCGCCCACTCATTTTCGCTTTTGGGGTAGCGTGGAACGAGAGCAAGCAGGGGGAGGTAGGTCAGGTATGGCGGGATGTCAGTTTGCACACATTGACGGGTATGCACGACAAGGCGGGAAGACAAAGACGGGGCGGGTACTGTCAGCCCAGCAGATAGCGGATGAGGCTGAGCGTAAACCCGGTGCTCATCCACATGTGAAAGAGCCTAATCCGCCGATCCTACGGTTTGGGGTTATGCCATCGGAGGCAGTGCAGCAGGCCATGGCATGGGCGGAGCAGGCCGTTGACCCGCGAGGGCGTAAGCTGAGGATTGACGGACTGTGTTTAGGGGCTGGCGTGGTCAGTGTCCCGGAGAACCTGCCCGATGAGCTCTGGCCAAGGTATCGTGACGCCATGATTGGGTATCTGAAAACAAAGCATGGCGACAGGCTGAAATCGGTAGTCGAGCATGTTGATGAGCCGCATCGGCACATCCACTTTTACCTGGTACCGCAGCCAGGCGAATCATTCGGTGCTGTACATCCTGGGGTTGCAGCGGCGCGGGCCTCAGCTGCTCGAGGGGAGCGAAAGGGTCTGCAACGTCTCGCGTTCAATCAGGCCATGAGAGCTTGGCAGGACGAGATACATATTGTGTCCGCGGACTTTGGGCTTGCCAGGATAGGCCCGCGTCGGCGGCGACTGCAGAGGGAGGTGTGGAACGCGGAGCAGCGGGCTTTGTCTGCCCATGCTGCGCTCATTAATGCAACGAAGCCGAAAGGGCCGACCATGGGGAAAATCAACCAAATCATCTCTATGCAAGAGGTTGAGCACCGAACCGGGTTGTTGGGGCGGGGCGCTCCGCTCTACACCGAGGGGCAGCTACTGGCCGCGACGAAGGCTGCTGCGTTGTATGGTGCTCGACACATGGCCGATCAGCGTCAGGACTTACTGGAGGCGGTGATCCTGCGAACCTCTGAGATTGAGGCCGCAGAGAGTCGGCTGGCCGAACTGGCCACCCAGGAAGCCGCAACAGCGCTCCGGTTGGCTGAGGCTGCCGAGAGAGTAAAGGAAGCCAACCGCAAGGCTCAGGCACGCATAGACGCTTCTTTGCTGCAGGCCGAGCAGGCGGAGGCAATGGCAATACGGGCCGAACGCTGGGCCAAGCAGGCCGTCACCGCCATGGAGGGTAGGATGAGAGAGATTTTGTCCCCCATCCTTGCCGCATTTACGGCGATCCTTCGCGACCCCAAGGCAATAGAACCCAAGGACGAAGCAGATGCCGCGATTGCAGCGTTGGCGGAGCTACAGCCTCTTGCCACAGAGATCCAGCAAGCACTCTATCCCGTCGCAAAAGCAGTCAAAAAGACCCATAAAGTTAACCAAGCACTTGGGCTTGACCTTCATCCGTAACGACCTGATTACCAATAGCCATTAAGGGGTGATTCCCCTCAATCCAGCTGAAATATCCAACTCCACCAGTGTGTCCGCCCTGGATACACTGGCCGCTGCTCACATTTCGCTTGAAACCGCCGCATCATCTCTCATAGCGGAGACAGTCATAACCGCCATTGTGTAACGCCATTACACAATGGCGGTGGCTCGTCTCTCTGCGTAAACCGTTGCAACCTCCATAAAGTAACCAACATCAGGAGAGCATGATGACCAATCAAGTGTTCATTGAGCGTAAGCGCCTGACCGTGTTGATCGGCTGTCGCTACGACACGATTGACCGCATGGTCGAACGGGGCGAGTTACCACGCCCAATCCGTCTGGGCCGAAATGGCCGGTATCGCTTCATTCGGGCCGAGATTGAACCCGCGTTGAAACAACATGGGATCGATCTGGTCAAGCTGGAAGCGGCCCATGTCAGCAATGGCCTTTGACCATGGCCATGTCCCCCGTTTCCCCCTTCACCCGATGGAGAAATCACGATGACCAAGCTGCATGACTTTGGCGCTATCTGTGGGCGCATCTACGCCACAGTACCCACGCTGACCCCCCAGCAGGAGGCGATCTTGCTGGATAACCTGGATGGCCTGACACAAAGCGAACTGCGCCAATACGCCGCCAATGCCAAGACATTGGCCAAGGTACCGTTGCAGCCACGCGATGAAAGGCTCCTGCTACGCCTCTCGCAGCAACTCGAGCTGTTATCCACGAGCCAGCCGGGGGTGATGAACTTCACTGCCAAAAGCATGGATAGCCTAACTGCGGACCTGAAGCACCTTACCGAAACAGATTGCTGATCATTCAACCCGACTTGGAGATAGTAAATGCATAACATCACAGATCTAGTGCAGGTAGCCCAACAAGCACACCACGAATATATGGGGTGGCATGATGGAGAGCATCGTTTGCTGACCTGTATCAGTCGCCCGCACATTGAAGAGCTCAAGCAGGAGATCCAGCGAGGGCGTGAACTCCGGCGAGCAGCGATTGCCGAGGGGAAAACAGCTGGAAAAGAGTATCGACAGCTGTCTGCTCATATCTCGTCGCTTGAGAGTGAGTTGGCTGACATGGAGGTCATTGCCGCAGAGTTGGAAGACGGTGCATTTGAACGCTCATGCTCTGGGCAGGAGCTGTGGGGCCAGCACCTGAAGCAGCGTGTAAACTTAGCAAACACCTATCTGGATGGGTTGATCGCCAGCGATCAGGATGAGGCTCGGGAGGCTCTGGTCCCACTTTTGCCACTGCTGGCCAGGTTAGTGTCCAGAGGCAGACAGAAAGCGGCCATCAGTTCATTCTTACAGGATGATACCAGCACGGTATTCACTCCCTCCAGCTTGATAGAGCCAGCAGAAATCCTCCCGCTCGATATGGTGAAGTCATTGGTGGCTGAGTTGCTTGAACCAATCTGGAGAGATACTGACCCGGAACTGGATCCGGTGGTCATGGAAGAGATTAAGCGTATTCCTCCGAGCAATCTGATCCGTCTTGATTTGGTAGGCAGCCCAGCAGCCAAAAATAGTGCTCGTACAAAACAGGCCTTGCGCATGGAGCAAACGGAAGAACCAAAATCTGCAGTGCAGGCCAGCCGTGATAACTGGTCACCGGATGCAATGTTGACCCGCAGCAAGAATTTACGAGAGGCATGAGTCTGGTTTAGCCTTCAAATCCAGCATCTATTGACCCCATAGCAAGCCCGCCCTATGCGGGCTTTTTGCTGCCCTCGTATACGCGCACGAGTGACCCGCTATGCAACCGCTGGCCTCCCCCTCACCTTGATACTCATCGGTGGCCGCGAGAGCACCAGCGTTGGTTGGTGCAACCAGCGGCTAAGAGTGCCAGCCCCCCTGGCGCGCAATCGGGACCCCGCCTCGCCTGCCCGCTTTATGTGTCGATTTCCATTCACTTGAAAGATTATTCCCGCATGGCTGCGCCCCGCACCAGTATTGGCGTGGGGCCGCCATGAAGGGGTGAAAGACAATCCTTCAGAATCCCTCAAAATCTTTCACTTCCCGTCACGCCGATCTGGTGGCTGGGGAGTGTTCATGCAAAACGAGGACAACACTGCGATTTTGAGCATGGTTTTATCTGTTTTGAAGGTTAGATGTTAGTGGCTGGGGGGGGAGGGGCACCGCACTCCGTGTGGTGTCCGCCGCATCTTTGCATGTGTCAGATACCTATGGTGATCTCAAAAGCCAAGTAGCAACAGTGGATGGGTACTTGTCGGGGTGGGGGAGCGACATAGCCTGAATGGGTTTTTTTGACATAGCACGAAGGTTGGTTTTGATTTGTTAGTAAAAGGTCTTATGAAAAATTGAATGCGGTGAAAACTAGCTTAAGATAATTATCTCAATGCTTTATGTGTTATTTTTTGATTTATCTCATTCGCAGGATTTGAAATGTATGTCAAACATACCTCGATTTGTTCATCATGAACTTGAGCTGTTGAACCCTTCATTCGACTCCCCATTGGTTGATGTGCTCACGGAGCTTGAGCACTTGCGAAGACTACAACTGGCAGGCGATACCCCAGCTCCGTTGTTCTTCCAATTGAAGGGGATTTTTCATCTGCTGGAGAGCTTAGGATCTGCTCGCATTGAAGGTAACCACACTACCTTGGCCGATTATGTCGAAAGCCGGGTTGATGGTGAAATTCAGGGTACTGACCACCTGAGAGAGATTTCCAACATTGAGCACGCCATGGCGTATATCGATGAGGTGGTTGAACCTGGGATGCCTTTTACAGAGCACCTCATCCGAGAGCTACACACGCTTGCCGTGTCATCGCTTGAACGTGAGGGTGATCGCACTCCTGGATCATACCGTCAAGAGGGCGTTCGTATCGCTCAATCAACGCACTTGCCTCCGGAGCATATTCAAGTCCCCGGCTACATGTCTGATTTGGTCAACTTCATCAATAGGGCGGACTCACAGAAGTATGACCTGATGAAGGTCGCGCTGGCGCACCACCGATTCGGCTGGATTCACCCGTTCACGAATGGAAACGGCAGGACAGTGCGCCTGTTGACCTACGCCTTGCTGATCAAATATGGCTTCAACGTCAAAGATGGTGGGCGGGTACTGAATCCAACGGCAGTCTTTTGCAATGATCGTAACCGCTATTACAGAATGCTGTCCGCAGCAGATGAGGGCACGGCGGAAGGGCGAGAAACATGGTGTATTTACGTCCTGGATGGGATCTTGGCTGAATTGAAAAAAGTGGATCAGTTAACCCGGTATGCGTACTTGCAAGAACATGTGTTGTTGCCAGCACTCGCCTATTCCAAGAAGCGCGGTCTCTTGACCGATCTTGAATTTAAGATCCTGCGACTCGCATGCTCGCAACAAGGGTTAATCAAAGCTGGTGACTTAGCAAAGGCAATACCTGAGCTAGCAAAGCCAGCTCAGAGAACCTACCAAATCAACAAACTACTCGAACAAAAGATGCTGCAACCTGTGCAAGAAGGAGCTAGGCAGTATGTGATCTGCTTTGCCAATAACTACCTGTTGCGCGGCGTTATCCAGTCGCTACGTGAGCAAGGATTTATACCGGCTCAGCTTGAGCAAGCCTAACCAGCCAAGCGCCACACCAACCGTATACAGCAGCGGCCCAAGAATGGGCCGCATTGCTTTTCACCAAGTGTGTCAGCACCACGTCGTGACATAGTGACCCTGGGCACATGCTTATTGAAAAATGGTATAGACACAGAGGTAGTCTGAAAAAGCCGTGCTTTATGTCGGCCACAGGTCTAACTGCCGGCGCTCGTGTCGTTAAGCCTCTGGCGAAAGGGGGCCTTTTTGGGGGCTCAAAGTTTTATTATTTACTTTTATTTTGTTTTTAATCATGCATTTAAGTGGCTATTTCGATAGAGACCCCGGCACCATCAACTAATTCAATGACAAAAGGCCACCCAAGCGGGTGGCCTTTTGTTTTTTCAGTGCCTGAACAGGATGCAGTCTCGCCAAAGTGGCGGCATGTTCATGACTGCGCCCTGTCAGATCCCGGCCAATGTCAAAGACTATCCTTGTTGATGACCTTTGATATTGTGTCAATGCTCGCTTCTCTCCACTGTTTTCTCTCTGTATCCACATTCATCACGGGCGGTAGCCAGGTATATCCCCGTTGTTACCTGCTGTTTGGTCGTTACCGATCTGTCATCTGTCCTGGCTTATGCTCTGCTCTATTTCGGTGCGAGCGGGTTACTCTGCACAGCATAAGTGCGCCCTTGCTCCCACGCTGACGTGCCTTGTGCTCAACTCTGGTGCATTGCTCAGCCTGTATGATTTCAAGATATTGATCTTAAATGATTTAGTGAGTTGGCCTGTTTTATGCTTTGAGATTGCCATGATGCTGGACAAGTCGATGCACTACCGAGTAACAGTGGTGCAACAAAGTGGATTCAGTGTGCGGCGTAACTCATAGATTCGATATTCATATCAGGAAATGGACCCGGACTGGTGCCGGGACGACAGGGAAGGAGAAGGCAGTATGCTCAAGAGACTCGTGATGACAGGCCTGTTGGCGCTTGCCGCCTTGCTGGCCAGCCCCAGTTGGGCTGAAGAGGTAATAGTGACCGCATCGGTCGATGTCGTGCAGGCAGCGGTGCCTGCCGTGACCATCAACAAGGGGGACAACACCTGGATGCTGCTCTCTGCCGCTTTGGTGATCCTGATGTCGATCCCCGGGTTGGCGTTGTTTTATGGCGGTCTGGTACGTAGCAAGAACATGTTGAGCGTGCTGATGCAGGTGTTTACCCTGTTTTCGCTCATCTGCGTGCTGTGGGTGATCTACGGTTATTCACTGGCCTTTACCGAGGGCAACAGCCTTTACGGTTCTTTCAGCAAGGTGCTGCTCAAGGGGGTAACCCCTGATTCCATCGCGGCCACTTTCAGCAAAGGTGTCGGTATCAGCGAGTTTATCTACGTGGTGTTCCAGGGGGCTTTCGCGGCCATTACCTGCGGCCTCATCGTGGGGGCCTTCGCCGAGCGCATCAAGTTCGCCGCCGTCTTGCTGTTCTCGGTGATCTGGTTCACCTTCGCCTACATACCGCTGGCCCACATGGTGTGGTACTGGGCGGGCCCGGATGCCTATACCACGGCTGATGCCGCAGCCGCAGCAACGGCGACGGCTGGTTATCTGTTCCAGCATGGTGCCCTGCTGACCGGCGTCTTCGCCAGCCCGGATCTGGGTGGTACCGGGGTGTGGGACTATGTCACCAACCAGGTTGCGGAGGGTTACTCCATCCTGACTCAGGTGAAGATCCAGGCTATCGGGGTTGGAGTCACCATCCTCTGGTCCGGTGTTATCTCTGTGGTGGCTTTCAAGCTGGTGGATCTGATGGTCGGTCTGCGAGTCAAAGAAGATGCGGAGCGTGAAGGGCTGGATGTCACTACCCACGGCGAGAAAGCTTATAGCCTGTAACCCAGTCGTGGCCCTGTGCCAATAAGAGTGCGCCGCCGGTTATGCCGGCGGCTTTTTTATGTCTGCAAAAGTAGAGTGCGCTTTACCCAACCTTTTATGCCTGCAATTTTGGCAGATCTCCGCTAAACTCTGCCACCCTTAATGGGCTTGCCCCATTTTCCCCATCATTTTCTATGCCTTTGGAGCCGCTCATGCCGTTAGTGGGACATCAACACCAGATCGAGATCCTGGAACTGACTGACAAGGGAGATGGCAAAGGACGCCTGTTCGACCGCCCCCTGTTCGTCGAGGGTCTGCTGCCCGGTGAGCAGGCGCTGGTGGAGCTGACCGAGGTCAAGCCGAACTATCTGCACGGCAAGGTCACCGAGCTGCTCCAGCCCTCTGCCGATCGGGTCGCCGACTTTTGCCCCAACACAGAGTGCGGTGGTTGTCAGGTACGCCCGCTGGCCTATCCGGCCCAGCTCAAGCTCAAGCAGGCTCTGGTGCAGAGCGCACTGGAGCAGGCCGGGTTGGGTAACACCACAGTCAACCCCATCCTCGGCATGGAGAGCCCGTTCGCCTATCGCAACAAGGCCCAATACGCGGTGCGTGGCTGCGAAGCCGGTGCCGAGATCGGCTTTTATCGCAAGCACTCTCACGATCTCATCACCGCCGACGATTGCGCTGTGCAGGACTCGTTGCACGTGGAGCTCAATGCCCGTGTGCGCAACTGGATGCGCGAGCATGACATCGCGGCCTATGACGAGGTGAACCACACTGGCTGCGTGCGCAACCTGATGACCCGCAAGGGTTTCAAGAGCGGTGAGCTGATGGTGGTGTTGGTGACCCTGGGTGAAGCGCTGCCATTCGAAGCGGAGCTGCTGGCTACCCTGAGCGATCTGCCCATCACCACCCTGGTACAGAACATCAACGATGAGCGCACCAACCGCATTCTAGGGGCCAACAACCGGGTGCTGCTGGGGGAAGGGGTGATCCGCGACAAGATCCATGAACTCGAGTTCGAGATCTCGCCGCTCTCCTTCTTCCAGAACAACCCGACCCAGACTGACGTGCTCTACTCCAGCGCCCTCGAGTATGCCGAGCTGACCGGCAACGAGACTGTGTTCGACATCTATTGCGGTATCGGCACCATCTCCCTCTTCCTGGCTGGCAAGGCCGCCAAGGTGGTGGGGATAGAATCGGTCGAGAGCGCCATCAGCGATGCCCGTCGCAACGCGGCCCTCAACGGCATAGAGCACACCGAATTCCATGTGGGCAAGGCCGAGCAGTTGATGCCCGAGCTGTACGCCCAGGGCGTGACCGCCGATGTGGTGGTGATGGATCCGCCCCGCAAGGGTTGTGACAAGGCGGTACTGCAGACCTTGGTCGCCATGGCGCCGCGCCGTCTGGTCTATGTCTCCTGCAACCCGCAGACCTTGGCCCGCGACCTCGCCTGGTTGGTCAAGCAGGGCTTTATGCTGGACGAGGTGCAGCCGGTGGACATGTTCCCTCACTCCATGCACGTTGAAGCTGTTGCCAGACTCAGTCTGCCTGCCGGCAAGTGATCTGCCGGTATCGCCATTGATTGAACTGGCCAGATGGCTCTGATAAAAACGACTCCAAATGGAGTCGTTTTTTTATGACCGTGATCCGGCACTGCAGCCAAACAGGGAGGGTGAGCATGACGATTCGTCTGGCAAACGTGGAGGATGCGGCGGCGCTGGACCACTTCTTCCAGCAACTGGATCGGGAGACCCGCTTCATGCTGTATGAGGCAGGGGAGCGCCCCTCCGATGTCGAGGGTCAGCGCCAGCGTCTGGCGGCTATGCGGGCCAGCTCCAATCAGCGGATGTGGCTGCTGAGCCTGGGCGGTGAGGTGCAGGGTTTTGCCGTCCTGTTGGGAGGGAACATGCATCGCAATCGCCATTGTGGAATGGTGGTGATGGGGCTGCGGCCGAGTGCGCGCGGTCAGGGCTGGGGAGAGCGGTTACTGCGCACGCTTATTGAGGCGGCCAGCGATCTGGGTATCAACCGGCTGGAGCTGGGTGTCATGGCCCATAACGAAGTGGCTCATTCACTCTACCGCAAGTGTGGTTTCAGGGATGAGGGGTTGCGGCGGCAGGCGTATCGGCTGGACGAGGGCTATGTCGACGAGATCAGCATGGGGCTGCTGTTGCCGTCCGAAGCGCCATGATGCCGTTGGCCCGATTGTGCTTGGCCGGTATGAGGCAATGGAGCAGGGTATAGAACCGCTTTATAGCAACCCCAAGGAGCAGACGATGAAAGGTGTCTTGTTACGCTGGTTGGCCCGTTACGATGACTGGTGTCAGGAGTGGGGGCTCACCCCGGAGAACCGGCGCTGCTGCATGCCGGTTCGTTATGATGACGATGAGACAAAGAAGGCTGCGCCAGAGTGCGATGCAGAGTCTCTCAATCAAAATTGCGAGTCACGGCACCAGTAACGCTGTTGTAGTCAAAACTCAAGCCATCCGGGTAAGCTGGAAAGCGGGAGATGGAGTCACGCAGAGTATAGCGGCAGTTGTCATGGCGTAGTGGTCCATCGATCTGGGCATCGGCCGGGATGAGTTGTGAGATGTAATCGCTCTCTGCATCAGTATGAAGTTCATCGGTCGCTGTCTGATTGGTATCGAGCAGGCCTTCGAACAGACTCTCGCAATCATCCCGGCTACTGACGGAGATCTGATCACTGTCGCCACCCGGGAAAATGGTATCGGGGCTCTGGCCTCCCTGGTCTTCCTTGGTGCCCACCGGCCAGCCAAACCGGTTGATGTCGAGATCCTGCTTACCCATGCCGCTAAAGTTATAGAGTGCCAGCGGCTCCCCTCTCGTCTTGACCGCCCAGCCAGCATGGGCCAGTTGCACCGCACCGGCAAAGCTGGCTGCGGTGGTGGAGACAGTGCTCTTGAGCGCATCATCCTTGATATTGATGAAGCGGGGCAGGGCGGTGACGGCCAGGATCCCCAGCACTATGATGACCAGCACCAGTTCAATCAGGGTAAAGCCAAGGTTCGAGTGTTTCATTATTGAGTAGACCCATCAAATACGACAAACAGGTGAAAGTGACATGCAACTGATCGACACCCATTGCCATCTCGACTTTCCGGTCTTCGATCCCGACCGGACGGCGCTGCTGGCCGAGTGCCGGCAGTTGGGGGTCGGCGAGTATATCATTCCCGCCGTGGGGGAGGAAAACTGGACCCGGGTGATGGCGCTGAGCGAACAGCATGCGGGCATTGCCTATGGACTGGGTATTCATCCCTGGTACGTGGGCGCCCAGACGCCAGGGGTATTGACCCGGTTGCAAGGATTGCTGGCTGCCCGGCCCCGCGGGCTGGTGGCGGTTGGGGAATGCGGGCTGGATCTGCGCTCCCATGTGCCGCAGGAGGGTCAGCTTGAACTGTTCGAGGCGCAAATCAGGCTGGCCATGGAGCATGAGCTGCCACTGATAGTCCACTCGGTACGGGCCAACGATACGGTCGCGAAAATATTGCGACGCTTCAAACCGGCCAGAGGCGGAGTCATTCACGCCTTCAGTGGTTCCCTGCAACAGGGACAGGCGTTCTGGCAATTGGGGTTTCGGTTGGGCGTCGGAGGAGTGATCAGCTTTGATCGGGCCAACAAGACACGGGAGGCGATCCGCGATCTGCCGCTGGAAGCCTTGCTGCTGGAGACTGACGCGCCGGACATGCCGTTACAGGGTCAGCAGGGGGCGCCAAACACCCCCGCCAACTTGCCAAAAATTGCGCAACTATTGGCCGAGTTGCGGCAACAGCCATTGTCTCATGTTGCTTCGGTGTTACATGAATCCACTTTGCGTACTTTCCAGATTGAAAGAGGCTTTGGTAACATTTGATTAACGTCAGGTTGCGTTTTGCTGAAAGTTGCAGGGAGTAAAAATCGTTTGCGGTCTAATTTGGCGACCTTCAGCGCATTTCATGCTTATAAAATGTGACCAGCATTCTACTTTGTCTTCCCGTAATTAGTATAATGCGCACCCTTGATTGACAGCAGAAATACACAAGTTGTTAACAAGCTGGAAGGTGCTACTAAAGAGGAAGTGTTAATAATGAATTTGATAATGGGTCTGGTGGGGATGGCAACGCTCATCCTTATCGCGGTGCTGTTTTCCAGCAACCGCAAGGCAATAAGAATTCGCACCGTGGCCGGTGCCTTCGCAATCCAGGCTGGTCTGGGTGCATTTGTACTGTATGTCCCTGTGGGTCGCGATATTCTGGTGGGTGTATCTGATGCCGTTTCCAGCGTCATCGGTTATGGCCAGAATGGTATCGACTTCCTGTTCGGTGGCCTGGTCAGCAACAAGATGTTTGAAGTGTTCGGTGGCGGCGGCTTTATCTTTGCCTTCCGCGTTCTGCCCGTCATCATCTTCTTCTCTTCCCTGATCGCGGTTCTCTATTATCTGGGCATCATGCAGTGGGTGATCAAGCTGCTGGGTGGTGGCCTGCAAAAAGTACTGGGCACTTCCCGTACCGAATCCCTCTCTGCGACTGCCAACATCTTCGTTGGTCAGACTGAAGCGCCGCTGGTCGTGCGTCCTTTCATCTCCAAGATGACTGACTCCGAGCTGTTCGCCGTCATGTGTGGTGGTCTGGCCTCCGTTGCCGGTTCCGTGCTGGCCGGTTATGCCTCCATGGGCGTCAAGATGGAATACCTGATTGCAGCCTCCTTCATGGCCGCGCCGGGTGGTCTCTTGTTCGCCAAGCTGCTGGTGCCGGAAACCGAATCCCCCAGCTATGACGAAAACTCTGCCGATGGCGACCTGGAAGACAAGCCTGCCAACGTGATCGATGCCGCCGCTGCCGGTGCATCCGCCGGTCTGCAACTGGCCCTGAACGTAGGTGCCATGCTGTTGGCCTTCATAGGCCTCATCGCCATGATCAACGGTATCTTCTCTGGTGTGGGTGGGTGGTTCGGCATGCCGGAGCTTTCTCTGGAACTGCTGCTGGGCTGGTTGTTCTCCCCGCTGGCTTTCTTGATCGGTGTACCCTGGAGCGAAGCCGTGGTTGCCGGTTCCTTCATCGGCCAGAAGCTGGTTGTGAACGAATTCGTGGCTTACCTGAACTTTGCACCGTATCTGAAGGATGAAGTGCTGATCAACGGCGTGGCCATGTCCGACCACACCAAAGCCATCATCTCCTTCGCCCTGTGTGGCTTTGCCAACCTGTCCTCCGTTGCCATCCTGCTGGGTGGTCTGGGTTCAATGGCACCGAACCGTCGCGGCACCATTGCACGATTTGGTCTGAAAGCTGTACTGGCTGGCTCTCTGTCCAACCTGATGTCTGCCACTATCGCAGGCTTCTTCCTGGCACTGACTGCCATGTAATATTTGCCTGACACTCAGGTAAAGACGAACGCCACAGCGAAATGCTGTGGCGTTCGCGTTTGGGGCGGTGACAACCGTTTTCCTTTCTAAACTAATAATAAAATGAGTCAAATCGGAGGTTATATGAATGAAGTGCTACTGGCGATGGCGGCCGGCTTTATTGTTGGCTTGTTGTTTTCTTTCCTCAAATTGCCGATCCCGGCACCACCCGTCCTGTCCGGGGTGATGGGGATCGTCGGAGTCTATCTCGGGGGCATTGCTTACTCCTGGGTACTCACACGTTTCTTCTCTTAACGCACTTTCCAGTACCGGATTTGCCAGATGTGAGGTACCTCTGAAATTGGCAAATCCGGCTTGCAAACACGGGGTATCTCGGCTGAAATAGGCATTGCCAGCAGGGTGCTGGCATTGACTAATACCCGATCAAGTCGGGTGTTGGCGGTCAAATGGAATTGATTGGGAAGTCGGGTCAGAAGTCGTCGGCCTTTCTCAAGTCTTCATGGAACCAAGTCCGCACTTTTGTAAGAAAGTGACAGGGCTCTTGCCTTATTTACAGTCGTAGTGCCTGCATGGTGCCTGTGCATTCGCGCTGTAATTCCATTCCCGTATCCTGGGGAGTCGTGTCTTGCTGGTTGCGTTGCGACAGGCAGACGCTCGCCCTTGAGATCTGGATTAAATCGAGACTTTGGAGAATAGAATGACTGATCTGAAACTGGCCGCTCAACGCGCTCTGAACCTGATGGACCTGACCACCCTGAACGATGATGACACCGATCAGAAGGTTGTCGACCTGTGCCGCAAGGCCAAGTCACCGGCCGGCCTGACCGCCGCTGTCTGCATTTACCCCCGTTTCATCCCCATCGCTCGCAAAACTCTGCGTGAAATCGGTGCCGCCGACGTGCGCATTGCGACCGTGACCAACTTCCCCCATGGCAACGATGACATCGAGATCGCCGTGGCCGAGACCCGCGCCGCCGTCGCCTACGGTGCTGACGAAGTGGACGTGGTGTTCCCGTACCGCGCCTTCATGGCTGGCAATGAACAGGTTGGCTTCGATCTGGTCAAAGCTTGTAAGGAAGCCTGTGGCGACAAGGCACTGCTGAAAGTGATCATCGAGACAGGTGAACTGAAAGAAGAGGCGCTGATCCGTCGTGCTTCCGAGATCTGTATCGATGCCGGTGCCGATTTCATCAAGACCTCCACCGGTAAAGTGCCGGTCAATGCGACCCCGGAAGCGGCCCGCATCATGATGGAAGTGATCAAGGCCAAGAACCCGAAAGTCGGCTTCAAGCCGGCCGGTGGCGTAAAAGATGCCGCTGTCGCGGGTCAGTACCTCGCCATGGCTGAAGAGATCCTGGGCAAAGAGTGGGTATCCGCCCGGACCTTCCGCTTTGGTGCATCCAGCCTGTTGGCCAGCCTGCTGGCCACGCTGGGGCATGGCGACAAACCTGCCAACACCAGCGGTTACTAAGTTGATGAGAGGGCGAGCGCGGCTCGCCCTGTTATGCCCCCGCCAGACGGCGTGCGGGCAGGGATAACGGCTTATGTAACGCCAGCAATGGTGGAGGGAATGAAAGATGTTTTTGCCTCAAGAAATTATTCGCAAGAAGCGTAACGGTGAAGCGCTCAGTACCCAAGAGATTCAATTCTTCGTTCAGGGCATTACCAACAACACCATAGGCGAGGGCCAGATTGCGGCGCTGGCGATGGCGGTTTACTTCAAAGACATGACCATGGATGAACGGGTCGCCCTGACCTGCGCCATGCGCGATTCCGGCATGGTATTGAACTGGGAGCACCTCAATCTGGGGGGCCCGATTGTCGACAAACACTCCACCGGTGGCGTGGGTGATGTGGTCTCCCTGATGCTGGGCCCCATGGTCGCCGCCTGCGGTGGTTTCGTGCCCATGATCTCCGGTCGTGGTCTGGGCCACACCGGCGGCACCCTGGACAAGCTGGATGCCATTCCCGGCTATCAGACCTCGGTCGACAACGATCGTTTCCTGAAAGTGGTGAAAGAGGCGGGTGTGGCCATCATTGGCCAGACCGGCGATCTGGCGCCCGCCGACAAGCGCATTTATGCGGTACGCGACATCACGGCCACCGTTGAATCCATCGCCATGATCACCGGCTCCATCCTCTCCAAGAAGCTTGCCTCCGGGCTGGAAGCGCTGGTGATGGACGTCAAGGTGGGGTCAGGTGCCTTCATGCCGACGTTTGAAGCATCTGAGGAACTGGCCAAGAGCATAGTGGCAGTGGCCAACGGTGCCGGTTGCCGTACCTCTGCCCTGCTGACCGACATGAACCAGGTGCTGGCCTCCAGCGCCGGTAATGGGGTGGAAGTGCGTGAAGCAGTGCGTTATCTGACCGGTGAATATCGCAACCCGCGCATTCACGAAGTCACCATGAGCCTGTGTGCCGAGATGCTGATCTCTGCCCATCTGGCCAGCGATGACGCCGATGCTCGCCGCAAACTGCAGGCGGTGCTGGACAACGGCAAAGCGGCCGAGATCTTCGGTCGCATGGTCACTGGCCTTGGTGGTCCGTCCGATTTCATGGAACGTTATGACAGTTACCTGCCCAAGGCTGCTATTGTGCGCCCTGTGTATGCAGCCAATGCCGGCTTCGTGACCGCCATGGATACCCGCGAACTGGGTCTGGCCGTGGTTGCCATGGGTGGCGGTCGCCGCGCGGCGGGTGACAAGCTCGATTACGCCGTCGGTCTGACCGACTTTATCCGACTGGGTCAAAGCGTCGATGCTGACAAGCCGCTCGCGCTGATCCACGCTCAAACTGAAGATCAATTTGCTCAGGCTGCCAGCATGGTGCAGGCAGCTGTCAAGATCGGTGATACCCAGCCCCAGGCGTTGCCTGAGGTTTACCGTCGCATCGGTCTGGCTGATTTGTAACAAGGGGAAAACCCATGAAACGTACCTTTATTCTGATGATGGACTCTTTCGGTATTGGCGCTGCTGCCGATGCCGACAAGTTCGGAGATGTGGGCGCCAATACCCTTGGCCATATCGCCAAGGCCTGCGCGGCGGGTGACATTGAAGGCCGTAGCGCCCTCAATCTGCCGAACCTGAACAAGCTGGGGCTGGGCCACGCGGGCGAACTCGCTTCCGGCTACTTCCCGGCAGGGTTGAAGAAGGATATCGAGGTTGTCGGTGCCTACGGTTTCGCTCAGGAGCTCTCTTCCGGCAAGGACACACCGTCCGGCCACTGGGAGATTGCAGGTGTGCCCGTGCTGTTCGAGTGGGGCTACTTCAAGGATCACCACAACAGCTTCCCGCAGGAGCTGCTGGACGCCATCGTCGAGAAGGCTGGGCTGTCGGGTTACCTCGGCAACTGCCATGCTTCCGGTACCCAGGTGCTGGATGACCTTGGCGAAGAGCACATGAGCACCGGCAAGCCGATCCTCTACACCTCTGCCGACTCCGTGTTCCAGATCGCCTGCCACGAAGAGACCTATGGCCTCGAGAAGCTCTATGAGCTGTGCCACATAGTGCGCGAGCTGCTGGAGCCCTACAACATAGGGCGCGTCATCGCGCGTCCGTTCGTGGGCAGCGGCAAGGGCAACTTCAAGCGTACCGGCAACCGTCACGACTACTCCGTGCTGCCGCCGGCGCCGACAGTGCTGGATTACATGAAAGAAGCGGGTGGTCAGGTGGTCTCCATCGGCAAGATCGCCGACATCTATGCCAACAAGGGTATCACCAAGCAGGTGAAGGGCACGGGTCTGACCGAGCTGTGGGATCGCACTCTGGAAGAGGTGAAAGCGGCCGGTGACAACACCATCGTCTTCACCAACTTCGTCGACTTCGACTCCTCCTACGGTCACCGTCGTGACGTCAAGGGCTACGCCGATGCGCTGGAGTACTTCGACTCCCGTCTGCCGGAGCTGTTCGAGATACTGCAGGACGGCGATGTGGTGGTGCTGACCGCCGACCACGGCTGCGATCCGACTTGGGGTGGCACGGATCACACCCGTGAATACATCCCCGTGCTGTTCTTCGGCAAGCCGGTCAAGGCGGGTTCCGTCGGTCGTCGAGAGACCTTTGCCGACATCGGTCAGAGCATAGCGGCCTACCACGGTTTGCCGAAATTGGAATACGGTACCAGCTTCCTGTAATTTACCCGCCCGTCACCCAGGTGGCGGGCAACCAATAAAGACAATAAAACTCAACCTAGTGTGAAGGAATCAAGAGAATGGCAACTCCTCATATCAATGCGAAAGATGGCGCCTTTGCTGATACCGTACTGATGCCGGGTGACCCCCTGCGCGCCAAGTACATCGCCGAAACCTTCCTGGAGAACGTCGAGCAGGTGTGTGACGTGCGCAGCATGCTCGGCTTTACCGGCACCTACAAGGGTCGTCGCATCTCCGTCATGGGCCACGGCATGGGCATTCCGTCCTGCTCCATCTACGCCAAAGAGCTGATCACCGACTACGGTGTGAAGACCCTGATCCGCGTGGGTTCCTGTGGTGCCGTGCGTGAAGACGTGAAACTGCGCGATGTAGTGATCGGCATGGGTGCCTGCACCGATTCCAAGGTCAACCGTCTGCGCTTCAAGGATCACGACTTCGCTGCCATCGCCGACTTCGACCTGGTCGCCAATGCAGTGCAAGCCGCCAAGAACAAGGGCGTACCGGTGCGTGTGGGTAACATCTTCTCCGCCGACCTGTTCTATACCCCGGATCCCTCCATGTTCGACGTCATGGAAAAATACGGCATCCTGGGTGTCGAGATGGAAGCGGCCGGTATCTACGGCGTGGCCGCAGAGTACGGTGCCAAGGCATTGACCATCTGCACCGTCTCCGACCATATCCGTACCGGCGAGCAGACCACCTCCGAAGAGCGTCAGCTGACCTTCAACGACATGATCGAAATCGCGCTGGACTCCGTCCTGCTGGGCGACAAGTAATCCCCATTCACATCATGCAAAACGGCGACCCTCGGGTCGCCGTTTTTTATGAGTCGACTGTCCTGTTGCCGGTTCAGCTTGCCGGCGTATCCGATGAGGGCGGACTCTTCTTCTTGTGTTTGCGCACCCGCATGTAGTTGCGGCGTACACCATAGGAGATAAGCAGACCGGCCAGCAGCGCCACCAGCAGCATCAGCCGCTGTTTTTCCTGAATCACCTTGAGCCGGGTGTCCTTCTCCGCCAGTAATTGATGCTCTTCCAGCGTGATGCGCAGGTAACCCAGCGTCTGTTCCTCATCAACTATCTCCTGCACAAACTGGATGCGTCCCTTGCCCTGCTCAGGCAGCGACTTGTTGTCACCGCCGATGGGGAGCAGGCTGTCCAGTGGCACGGCCTGATCCGATTGGGCGAGGGGAATGCCACGGGCATCATAGAGGGTGGCATCGAGGATCTCGGGCTCGGCGGCCAGATCCTGGGCCAGCCGTTCCAGCTCGCTGTTTTTGTCCTCCTTGATCCAGCGTTTCATGTCGCGGGCAGCATAGGCGACCAGTGCCTGCGCCCGGTTGCGCGCCTCGCTGTGCAGCGATGCCTGGCTCTCGCTCTGCATGTGGATGAGCACACCGAGCACCCAGAGGCCGAGCAGTATACCGGCGCCCAGGCTGAGAACGCGTTTGATGGGAAGATGACGCAAGCGTTGAGCCTCCTGATGACAAGCGGTGGCGGGATCTTGGCGCTTGCCTGTACAAAAAGCAATACGCTACTCTGGGCCAGTTTTGTAACCCCATGATCACCAAGGAAGGCTCTATCTCTATGCTGTTGTCCCAATTACCCGCTGCCTTGTCCGAGTGGCCAGAGTGCCTGCACAGCGCCCCCTGGTGGCAGCTGACGCCACAAGCCTTGCTGCCCGTTGCCCAGCCGCTGGACGGCGCCTGGCTGGTGCTGTTTGGCAAGCCTCTTGCCGCCCGGCATCTGGCGCGTCTGGCCGAGCTGCTGGCGGCGCAGGATATTCAGGCGCAGCTCTATCCGCCGAGTACACCAGCCGGGGTGCCCTTGCTGTTGCTGGGCACGGACAGGTTCTCCCCCGAGCTGGTGCAGTTGCTCAAGGCCGAGGAGTGGGACATTGACATCTGCCATCTGTCCGCGCTGCCTACCCTGAACGAGCCCGGCTTGCTGGTAATGGACATGGACTCTACCGCCATCCAGATCGAGTGCATCGACGAGATTGCCCGTCTGGCAGGCGTGGGAGACCAGGTTGCCGCCGTGACGGCCGCCGCCATGCAGGGCAAGCTGGAGTTTTCCGACAGTTTGCGTAATCGGGTCGCCCTGTTGGCGGGCGCACCAGTGACCATTCTCGATGAGGTGGCGGCCCAGATGCCCTGGATGCCAGGGCTGCAGCTGATGGTCGATACCCTCAAGCAGGCCGGTTGGAGGGTGGCGATCGCCTCGGGCGGTTTCACCCGTTTCGCTGGTGAGTTGCAGCAGGCGCTGGGGCTGGATGCCATCTTCGCCAACGAGTTGGCAGTCGAGGGGGCACAGCTGACCGGCCAGGTGAGCGGGCGCATCGTCGATGCCAGCGTCAAGGCAGACGTGCTGCAACAGCTGGCGACAGCGTTCGGTATTCGTCCTGCCCAGACAGTGGCCATTGGCGATGGCGCAAATGATCTGAAAATGATGGGGGTGGCCGGACTCGGTATCGCCATTCACGCCAAACCGCTGGTGCGGGCCCAGGCTGCGGCCACCCTAAACCATCATGACCTGGAAGGGGTGATCTGCCTGCTGGGGGCTCTTGCCTGTCGCGATCGCCGCTGGGATCGCAACTGATCCCTGATTAGCCGCGAACAACTGACCCCACGTCACGGAGGACGTCACATCGAGATGGAACTGTTACAGCAATCCCTGTTTATCCCCTGTGGCGCACATCAACTGCATGTGCGCCATATACAGCCGCGGGTGGCGGTACATGGCGAGCCGATCCTGATGGTGCACGGCGCCATCGAGAATGGCCGCATCTTCTACACCGAATCGGGCAAGGGACTGGCCTGCTTTCTGGCACGCCACGGTTATCAGGTCTATGTGGCCGATCTGCGGGGGCGGGGCTTGAGCACTCCGGCCATCGCCGAGCAGTCGGAGCATGGCCAGCATGAGTTGATCACCGAGGATCTGCCCGCTTTGCACCGCTGGATTGCGGCGCGTCACAGCGGTTTCAAGCTGCACTGGATGGCCCACTCCTGGGGTGGCGTCATCATGGCCTCGACTCTGGTGCGTTTTCCTGAGCTGATCGAGCAGATCGCCAGCCTGGTGTTTTTTGGCACCAAGCGCGGGGTATCGGTACAAAACCCCGAGCGCTGGTTGAAGGTGGATCTCATCTGGAATCGACTGGCGCCCTGGCTGGCACGTCGCACCGGTTTTCTGGCGGCCCGCCGTCTGAAGATGGGGGCGGATGACGAGCCGCTGCGCTATTTGCAGGAGACGATTCCCTGGGTCAAATGTGGTCCCTGGCAGGACCCGTTTGACGGCTTTGCCTATGACGAAGCCGCGGCGTGGGTCAACTGGCCGCCGCTCTGGATGATTTCGGCCAAGGCTGACAAGGTGCTGGGTCACCCGACCGATGTGCGTCGTTTCACTGTCGAGATGGGGTCAGCTGCGCGCCACACCCGGCTTGGCAAGGATAACGGCAACCGGCTCGATTACGATCACATCAATATGCTGACTGCGCCGCAGGCGCAGGAGGATCACTTCCCGCAGATCCTCGCATGGCTGCTCAACCCGCAGGCGGCATGACAATAAAAACAGGGCGCATGTTGCGCCCTGTTTCGTTCAGGCGGGCTCAGTGTTGCGGCGAAGTGATGCCGAGCCGGAACAGGGTGGCCTGACTGGTATCGGTCAACTCACCCACGCCCACCACGCTCCACAGCTCCTCTTCCAGCTTTTTGGCCTTGTGAATGGCGAACTTGGCGATGTAGTCCAGCTCGTTGGCGATAAAGTTGGTGTCGGGTCGCCCGGTGCGGGAGATGCCGACCAGCACAGAGTAGAAGTCCCCCTGGCGCAAGGCCTGTTCGATGAAGCTGCGTTTTTCCGCCAGGCTCTGAAAGCTGCTGGCCAGTCGGCTGGTAAACACGGGCAGGCCGGCTGGCGTATGCAGGCTGGCGATGTAGACCTCTTCCTCCTGGGGCTTGTCCTCCCGCTCGATAGCGCGCAGCGGGTTCATGACCAGTTGTTTGAGCAGGTCTCCCTGGAACAGGGGATAGAGGTTGTCTTGATCGCTGCGCTCGGCATAGGCCCGCAGCAGACGTGACAGGCTGCGTGTATGAGGGGCATGGCCGATGGAGGCCGGTCTCGGGGCTCCCTTCAGCTTGTTGATGTACACAGGGGTACTGAAGACATGGTGGGTGTAGATGTTGCGCAGCGCCCTGGCCATGCCGCGATAACGGCGCTGTTCCTGCGCCGCCTTGAGTTTGTTCTGGTTGCTTTCAATCAGCAGGCTGAAGAACTGGCGGCCGGTATGGCGCTCCGGGTCCCCCTCGATGCAGAGATGCAGCACAGTCCGTGTCTGGTTGATGCTGACCAGCCGATAGGAGAGGTGTTGCAAGTCCATGCTCTTGGAGAGCTCCTGCAAACGGGGCAAGGCGATGGTGACTATGTCGTCTTTCGCGCCATCGATCGCCTCTTCCAGCTCTATCTGCATGCCGTGGGCCGAGATGTCGCGGGTCCAGCCCAGCCAAGCCTTGCCATTGTGCTTGATGGCAACGGCCGTCTTGTGGATGTAGCGTGCTTCTTTGCGCAGTTGAACATAGTGCAGCGTCTCGATTTCAAAGGGGGCCGCCCCGGTATCGTGGCCGAAGCGCTGCAACTCGTTGGCGTTGTGCTGCAAGGTGGCATCGTATTGAAACTCTTCCCGCTGGTTTTCAAGGCCAATCTCCTGCAGCAAGCCGACATGGCTTATCTGCTTGAGCCGTTCTTGCAGCAGCATGTCCTGCAACTGCAGGCTCTCCTGGTTCTGCTGGCTGGCGAGGTCGGCCTCGTGCAGCGCGCAGCGTTCGAGGCTGAATTTATAGACGCGCCAGCTGGGCCGACGAGCACCAACCTGGAAAAACAGTGAGGTCAGGCCGCTCTGCTGCAACTCTTCCAGGGTGGCGGAGAAAAAATAGAGGTGGCTGCGAACCGAGTGGGTGAAGCAGTAGATCAGGGTCTCACGCAAGGTACCCGCTGCGGGCAGCAGGGATTGCATACGGGCTGCCGAAAAGAGGCTGGCGAGCATGTCGCGGTTCTTGGCATCGCGCCAGTATTCGAGAATGTGCTGGTTATTCTCGGTACGAAGGGCAATCTCGAGGCTGGGGCTGTCTCCCGAGCCGAAGAAAAGCGGCATGCCGGTCATGCGAGGCAGGTAGAACTGCTCGTAGCCCTTGATGATGGCGGCCGACAGCAGGTAGTCGACACTGACCCGATAGCGGCTCTTGTTGTTCTCGATAAATTCCGTGAGGAAGGTATCAAAACCCGGGTGCTCACCTGTCTTGACCAGCCTCAGCCAATATTTCCCCTCCTTGCTTTCTTCTCCCAGGATCTGGTAGCTGACCGGTTGGTGCAGGACTGGGTTGGGATGGTCCCGTTCCAGGCCGGTAAAGAAGACTTCGACCTGGGCCCCGGTCTGGTAATTGGGCAGATAGGAGACCGAGACGCGAATGCCGCCGATGGAGAGATCCGAGCTTTTGGCAAACAGCTTTTCTCCATCGGCAAACTTGATCACCACGGGAGAGCTGAAGTGCATTCGCTCCTGACGTCGACCATAGTAGCTGGCGAAGGGAATGGCATTGACGTCGAATTGTCGAAAGGGGCTGGTGGGCGGCTGCAACTGATTGTCGCTCTTGTGCTGGTGGTGCTTCTGCCAATATTGCAGCGTCTCGTACACGCCGAGGGTGTACAGATCGCGATAGAGATAGCATTGGGACTGGAACAAGCCTATGGCCTCGGCAGGCATGAAGTGGGTGACCCCTTCAAATTCATGAACCAGGCACTCCTCTCCCAGCTCGTCACGCATGTCGATGATCCGCCGGCAGGGAGTACATCTGCGCTTGATCTCCATCTTGATCAGAAAACGGCTGTTGCTGTTTTCACCTTGAGTCAGGCGGTTGAAGATGTCATCGAAATCTTTTTCTCTGAGCAGAGGAATGAGCTGTTCGATCAAGTGTTGTTGTTGTTCTGAATCCATGTGTTCCTGCCACGGAAAGTCATTTTTCCGATTCTGGGTTTGATCTGTCGGTCGCAAACAAGTATATCAAGCAGGAATTCATCCTGTCCCCGAGTTATCCATGGCCAAAAATAAAACTGCCTATGTTTGTACCGAATGTGGTGCCGACTTCACACGCTGGCAAGGCCAGTGTGGTGAATGCAAGGAGTGGAACACCATTACCGAGGTTCGTCTGGGGTCGGTGACGCCAGGCAAGAACGCCCGCTATACCGGCTACGCTGGCGCCATCGGCAGTCAGGTACAGACGCTGGCGGAGATCGCCACCACAGAGATCCCCCGTTTCTCCTCCGGTTTCAAGGAGCTGGATCGGGTGCTCGGCGGCGGTGTGGTGCCGGGTTCTGCCATTCTTATCGGCGGGAATCCGGGGGCGGGCAAGTCCACTCTGCTGCTGCAGACCATGTGTGGCCTGGCCGAGCGGATGAAGACCCTCTATGTCACGGGGGAAGAGTCGTTGCAGCAGGTGGCGATGCGCGCCGGCCGGCTGGGGTTGCCCACTGACAAGCTGCGGATGCTGTCGGAGACCAGTGTCGAGCAGATCTGCATCATAGCTCAGCAGGAGCAGCCGCAGATCATGGTCATCGACTCCATCCAGGTGATGCATGTGGCGGATGTGCAGTCATCCCCCGGCTCCGTCTCCCAGGTGCGGGAGGCCGCGGCCCTGTTGACCCGTTATGCCAAGCAGAATCACGTCGCGATCTTCATGGTGGGCCACGTCACCAAGGACGGCACCCTGGCGGGCCCCAAGGTGCTGGAGCACTGTGTCGACTGCTCAGTGCTGCTGGATGGTGCCAATGACTCGCGTTTTCGCACCCTGCGCTCCCACAAGAACCGCTTCGGTGCCGTCAACGAACTCGGCGTGTTCGCCATGACGGGGCAGGGCATGCGTGAGGTGAGCAATCCCTCAGCCATCTTCCTCAGCCGGGGTGAAGAGCAGGCGCCTGGCTCCATCGTCATGGTGATCTGGGAGGGCACCCGGCCACTTTTGGTCGAGCTGCAGGCGCTGGTGGATTACTCCCAGCTCTCCAATCCGCGTCGGGTGGCGGTAGGGATGGATCACAACCGGCTCGCCATGCTGCTGGCCGTGCTGCACCGTCACGGCGGGCTGCAGATGGCGGATCAGGATGTCTTCATCAACGTAGTGGGGGGCGTCAAGGTTGAAGAGACCAGTGCCGATCTGGCTCTCTTGTTGGCCATGGTCTCCAGCTTTCGCGACCAGGCCTTGCCCAAGGATCTGGTGGTCTTTGGCGAAGTGGGTCTGTCCGGTGAGATCCGGCCAGTGCCGTCCGGTCAGGAGCGGTTGCAGGAAGCGGCCAAACATGGTTTCCGCCGTGCCATAGTGCCCTATGCCAATGCACCCAAGCACCCTATCGAGGGGATGGAAGTGGTACCGGTGAAGAAGCTGGCAGATGCGCTTGAGGCGTTGTAACCCCACATCCAGCGTTGTTTGCACAGTGTGAAGATTCAGCAATAAAAAGGAGCGCAAACCGGCGCTCCTTTTTATTGGTTCTGGACTGGTATTCAGGGGTGAGGATGTTCCAGGTGCTCATCCAGCAGTTGCTCCAGTTCACGGTGGAGCAAGTCCTCGTCGCCGACATTGAGCTCTATCATCCGCTTGAGGTGGGTCGCACTGTCGATATCGATATGGTGGCAGTAGAACCCCAGTTTCTTGCTGGCTTCATGGGTCAGCTCCACCTGCATCTTGATCTCGATGTCACTGCCGCTCAGGACAAAGCCGAGTTCATACTCTTTGTTATCACGGCTCTCCCAGTCATCGGGCCGGATCAGAAGCGCCCCTTGCAGAGAGACATCGACCAATTGGGTCCGCCATGTTTTATCTCCCTGGACGAGGTCGGCCATGGTCAAGTAGAGGATCCGTGAGAAACGGCGACGCTCGGACATTATCATCTCCTGTCAGCAATAGGGATTAGCGCTATAAGGTCATGACATAGAGTGTAATGCACCTTGCGCATCAGGATCTTGAACTGGCTCCGAAATTGGATATCAAACCCGTTGGGCGCTGAGTGACTCTACCACTTGCAGTGCCTTGACCAGCCGATCTTCCTGTTTGAAGCGATCCTCCAGCACCGGCCCCAACTGATTCAAATCCTCATCCAGCAGCAACATTTGAGCTTCGTCTGCGTTGCTGTACTTGTCGTTGAATTCCAGTGCGAATTCAGTGCATTCCCGAATGTGGGGATAGATGCGCTTGGCCAGTTCCAGCTTGTCACCGCTGGCCTGTTCAAAGGCGGCGACCACATGGTTGTAGATCTCGAAGTGACCGGCGCTGACGTAGTCGACCAGCTGATCACAAAAGCGCTGCAGCTCGGATGGACTGGGCAGTGAGCGTTGTTTGTTGCGTGCGGGGGTCAGCCCGGCGAGCCGCATGTATTCGACCAGCAGTGCCTGCCTGGCATCCAGCCAGTCATCGATAGCACGGTGTTTTCCTGCCAATGCGCGCTTTGTTTTTTCCAGTTCAGTTAACATAATCCCTCCGTGGGGCATAGGCATGGAGTGCTATCGCTACAGTGACGACACTCCCTATAACTAGGGAAAATCCGGTTGACCGTCAATAGGTGTATGGGGATATTGTTACGTCAGGTGGTGTTTTGGCTACAAGACGTCATCATTTGTTCTCCCCTTCCTGTCGCTCACGATAACGAAGTGGCGAGATATGTGACTATTTCCGCAGATCTTGATGAAAACCCCAGCATTCAAGCCAATCTGGCTGATAAAGCCTTTGCCTGAGTGTTTTTTTTTGAATAGAGTGGCTTGGTGCTAAATGCCCGATCATAAAGGAAATGTTATGAACAAAGCTCAACTTGTCGATGCAATTGCAGCCAAAGCAGATCTGAGCAAAGCTCAGGCCAAAGTGGCTCTGGAAGAGATCATCAATGGTATTACCCAGAGCCTGAAAGAAGGCGATGCCGTGCAGTTGGTGGGTTTTGGTACCTTCAAGGTGAACCATCGCGCTGGCCGTACTGGCCGTAACCCGCAGACTGGTAAAGAAATCCAGATTGCAGCCGCGAATGTGCCGTCCTTTGTGGCAGGCAAGGCGCTGAAAGACGCCGTCAAGTAATCGTGCAAAACCCGGCGCCAGCCGGGTTTTTTATTGCCATCGTCAGCGGAATTTGTTTCAGATACACTCAAGATATGGCGTGCGCCGTAGTGAGGTGGATGATGGAACAGAAAAATGCCATTCGGCAGGTTGCCGTACCTTGGGCTCCGTCCCGCCAACTCCCCCCAGGCCTGGTTGTGGCCGAGCTTCATCAGGATATCTGGAGTGACTCCCTGACCGTCATGCTGGGTCGGGCGCGCAGTATCGATCTGCCGCCACAGATCCTGTGTCGAGTCTATTTTCGTCATATCTTCGCCGTTCGGGTCATGGAGGACTGTGATCTGTCGGAAGGCAAGGAGAGCCATGCCATCGAGGAGCAGATCCAGCTCATCACCCCGTCCCGTTTCGCCAGCTGGTTCCATCAGGAGTCGGAGGGTCTGCATCTGGATGAGGATCTGCAGCACTATCGCATCTCGACCTGGGACTACTGTGCCGACGTACTGACATCATTTGCGCCCGAACTGCAGTTTGTGGACAAGGGGGAGTAACTCAGGAGCGATGGCCCCATAGAGAAAAGCGGGTAACACCTGGTGTTACCCGCTTTTTCATTGGTTGGCAGGGAGGTGACAAGGATCAGCTCAGCAAATGATCCTTGTGCAGGCCCAGCACGATCAGCAGACCGAGAAAGTAGAAGGCGTTGAGCTTGATGCCGAGGATGGCCAACAGTCCGGCGCAGAGCCGGACGACTGCCTTGTGCAGCCATGAACCCGTGAAGCGGTACATGATTACTCTACCGATTCGGCGCTGGCGAATTCCGGCACCTTGGCCATGGCATCCAGCACGACTTGAATGCCGGCGCCCTGCTTGCAGGCGTTCTCGCTAAGGTGACGACGCCAGGCACGGGCTCCCTGCATGTTCTGGAACAGGCCCAGCATGTGGCGGGTCATGTGGGAGAGGTAGTTGCCTTTGGCCAGCTCCTGCTCCATGTAGGGGAGCATCATTCGCACCACCTCATGGCGGCTCGGGATCTCGCTCGCCAGACCGAACAGCTGGCTGTCTACCTGCGCCAGTATGTAGGGGTTCTGGTAGGCCTCACGCCCCATCATGACCCCATCCACCTGCTGCAGATGTTCCAGCGTTTGCTCGAGGCTGGTGACACCGCCGTTGAGGGCTATGGTCAGCTCGGGATAATCCTGTTTGACCCGATAGACGCGGGGATAGTCGAGTGGCGGGATTTCGCGGTTTTCACGTGGGCTCAGACCACTGAGCCATGCCTTGCGGGCATGGACGATGAAGGTATCGCAACCGGCATCGCGCACCTGCTCGATAAAGGTCTGCAAAAATTCGTAGGAGTCCTGATCGTCGATACCGATCCGGGTCTTGACCGTCACCGGGATATCGACCACATCGCGCATCGCCTTGACGCAGTCGGCCACCAGCGCCGGTTCACCCATCAGGCAGGCACCGAAGCGGCCATTTTGAACCCGATCGGACGGGCAGCCGACGTTGAGGTTGATCTCGTCATAGCCGCGCTCCCGGGCCAGCTTGGCGCAGTGGGCCAGATCCGCCGGATTGCTGCCACCCAGTTGCAGGGAGACGGGGCGCTCCTGCTCGCTGTAACCCAGATAATCTCCTTTGCCATGGATGATGGCACCCGTGGTCACCATTTCGGTATAAAGCAAGGTCTGGCGGGTCATCAGACGGTGGAAATAACGGCAATGCCGATCGGTCCAGTCCAGCATGGGGGCGATGGAAAAACGCTGCGCCTGCATAAAAATCATCCGGGTTGGCTAAACAAAGGGGCAGGATTTTATCACAACGTGAGGCAGCCCCAGAAAATGAATTTTGTCGCCGCGCCATGCGAGGCCCTGTGGTAGTATCCGGCTAATAGAAAGGGTATTTGCGTGATCATGAATCAAGACCAACTTTTACAACGAGCCGAACGACTCTGCGAACAACGCGGGATCCGCTTCACCCCTACCCGGCGCCAGGTATTCACTCTGCTGGCTGCCCACGGCAACGCCATTAGTGCCTATGATCTGCTGGCTCAACTGCAGCAAACCGAGGCTCATGCCAAGCCGCCGACTGTCTATCGAGCGCTCGATTTTTTGCTCGAGCAGGGTTTTGCCCACAAGGTGGAGTCGCTCAACGCTTTCATATTCTGCTGTCATTTTGACCATGCCCATCCGATGCAGTTGCTTATCTGTGACGAGTGCGGGGATGTGGTAGAGCTTCATGACACTGCCATCGATAGCGCGTTTTCCGAGCAGGCCCACCAGCATGGCTTTACTATTACCAATAAGACAATAGAGGCACATGGACAATGTGCTCGCTGTACGCCCACCGTAGGAAGTCAACATGAAGGCTGATTTTGTAAACCCATTCCTGCTTTCCCTGCTCAATGTGCTTTCTACCATGGCACAGCTGGAGCTCAGACCAGGGAAACCCAAGCGCAAGATGGACGAACTGGCGCGCGGCGATGTCTCAGGTCTTATCGGCATGGTCGGCCCGCAGACCCGGGGTTCCCTCTCCATCAGTTTCGAGAAGGGACTGGCACTGGAGATCATGCGCCGCATGCTGGGTGAAGCCCCGGCGACCATCAATGAAGAAGTGACCGACATGGTGGGCGAGATCACCAACATGGTGACCGGCGGCGCCAAGCGCATGCTGGGGGAGAAGGGGTACGAGTTTGATATGGCGACCCCCATCATAGTTTCGGGCCCGAACCATACCATTACCCATAGGGCCGACGGCACCAAGATCATGATGCCGTTCGAGTCAGACTACGGTCGTGCCACCATCGAAATCTGTTTCGAGTAATGCTATGTGGAAAGCGCTGAAATGGCTTTTCATCGGCTGGGTTTTGCTACTCATATTGTCTGATGTCCAGATCAGCACCTCGCTCTACAAGTACGACGACAACAAGGTGGTAGTGAGTTTTCCGCGCTGGCAGGCAGACAGGCCCTGGGGCACGTTTCAGTGGCATGCCGGTCGGATCGAGACGCACTGGTATGGCCTGGAAGGCAAACCCAAACCGATAGTCCCGCTGCTTTGATGTTGTGGTGACGGATCAGAGAAAAGAGAGAGGCCAGCATATGCTGGCCTCTTTTTATATCGGAACAAATTGTTGTCAGGCGGCTTCGGCAGCCAGCTTCTCGCTGGAGCGCACCGCCATGCCCAGGCCACAGGCCAGCAGGGTCGGCAGCAACCAGGCCAGGCCCTTGTCAAACAGTGGCAGGAAGGCAAAGGCATCCATCTTCATGCCGGCAGCACCCAGACCATCCAGGCAACCGAACAGGAACGCTACCATCAGGACAGAGCGGAATGCCAGACGGGGACGACCGAAGTATCCCTTCAGGAAGGTGACCAGCACCAGTGCCACTGCGACCGGATAGATGGCGACCAGCACAGGGATGGAGAGGCTGATAAGCTGGCTCAGACCCACGTTGGCGACGATGGCGCAGATGGTACCCAGCAGGACAACTAGCTTCTTGTAGCTCATGCCTGTGAGATTGTGGAAGAAGTCGGAGCAGGCGGAGATGAGGCCCACTGCGGTAGTGAAGCAAGCCAGGGTGATGATGCCGGCCAGAATGAACTGACCCGGTTGACCGAACAGGCTCAGCACATAGGCGTTGACGATGGCGCCGCCATTGCTGACGTCGGTGGCAACCCCGGCTGCGGTATTACCCAGCTGGAACAGGGAAACATAGACCACGGACAGACCGATCGCAGATATAAGGCCTGCAATGGCCAGATATTTGAACTGGCTCTTGTAGTCGTTGATCCCCTTCTGGCGCAGCAGATCGATGATCAGGGCACCAAACATCAGGGAGGCCAGGGTATCCATGGTGTTATAGCCTTCCAGGATCCCCTTCACGAACGGGCCCTCCAGATAGTCACCGGTGGCGCTCGGTATTGTGCCTTGCGGTGCGACGAAGACGCCGACGGCCAGGGTTAGCAACAGTACCATCAGAACCGGCATCAGGTATTTGCCGATGGTATCCATCAGCTTGCCCTGATTGAGGGAGACCAGTATGGCAATGCCGAAGAAGATCACTGTATAGGCGGCAAGACCGGCTTGCCCCATATCACCGATAAAGGGCTTGAGGCCCATTTCATAGGCAACCAGACCGGTACGGGGAGCAGCAAAGGCTGGGCCAATGATGATATAGATGGCCACGGCCAGTGCGGTTGCCAGTCCGGCAGGCAGAAATTTTGTCATGCCAGCCCAGCCATTGCCCGCTTTGGCGACAGCAATGATAGTGATGAGGGGCAGGCCCACGGCTGTGACCAGGAAGCCCAGCATGGCCAGGGAGAGGTGCTCACCTGCCATGTAGCCTGCCAATGGCGGGAAAATGATGTTACCGGCGCCCAGATAGAACGCAAAGGTCATGAAGCCCAATCCGAGTACATCGGATAATGTGAGTGATTTCGTCAAGTTCAACCTCGTCTGTCTTGTAAACTATTGCTTGTTATAGTTTTTTATTGGTCAGTGACCGGCGTTATTCAGGGGTAAAAAAAAGGAGCCCCGCGTATTTTTTCATCACAACCAGTGGTTTGAGCTGGTCTGGAGCGGGCGCTCGTTTGAGAGTCAGCATAATGGCGTGAAAAAATAGTTCAAGACGAAATTTACATCTTCAAATAGAAGGGGTGGGTCAGTTGGATGTATCTGTCGGAATAGGCTCCCCCAGCAGAATGGATCACAATCTCACCCTGCTCACACCTGTTTAATCCTCTGCCAAGTAGCAATAAAACACGATTTGCCTCTTTCCCGGCTCTGTTGATAACAGCTGTATAACAAACCCCATGCAGATCATAATCTGCCGAGATGCATAAAATTTCATCGGCCATGGCGGTTGGCAACACCAGCGCGACTTGTCCGACAGGGGTCAGCAAGCGATCGCATGCGGCCAGCAGATCCCGGCTGTCGAGGGAGCCTGTATGTCGAGCCAGTGCCCTGGCAGGGTCGCGCAGAGACTGGCCTGCTCCAAAGTAGGGAGGGTTGGAGACGATGAGGTCATAGGGGGTCGCCTGATAATCCTGAATGGCGCCCTCCATGATGTTGATCCGGGTTTCCCAGGGGGAGGCCGCCACATTCTCTCTGGCCTGAGTCGCTGCATTCATATCCAGCTCTACCGCATCTATGATGCAGTCGGATCTGCTGCGTTGGGCCAGCATGAGTGCAACCAGGCCGCTACCGGTACCTATGTCTAGTACCCGGCGGGTCTCGGCCACCGGTGCCCAGGCGCCCAGCAGTATGCCGTCCGTGCCGACTTTCATGGCGCAGCGGTCGTGCTCGACGTGAAACTGTTTGAAGGTAAAGCCGCTGTTTCGTCCCATCTGACCCCCGTCATATGCCAGTTACACACAAAATGGTCGGCGATTATAGCGACTAAGCCACAGTCACCATAGGAGCCGACGGCATAATCGCCTATAATCTGCCGTTTCCTTAATGACCGAGTATTGCCATGAGCCAGTCCTTTGATGATTTCGACCTGCATCCAGCCCTCAACCGGGCCTTGGCCGAGATGGGATTCACCCGCCCGACCACCATCCAGCAGATGGTGTTGGAGCCAGCCCTGGACGGCCGCGATATTCTGGCATCCGCTCCGACCGGTACCGGCAAGACGGCGGCCTTCGTGCTGCCTGCCCTGCAACATCTGCTGGATTTCCCGCGCCGCAAGCCGGGCCCGTGCCGCATGCTGATCCTGACCCCGACCCGCGAGCTGGCGTTGCAAGTTACTGCCCACGCCAAGGCGCTGGCGGTGCACACCAACCTCAGCATCGAGACCATCATTGGCGGCGTCAGCCACGAAGAGCAGCTGCCTGCCCTGACCAAGACCACCGACATAGTGGTCGCTACTCCGGGCCGTCTGCTCGAGTACATAGATAAAGAAGAGTTCGAGAGCCACGACATCGAAGTGCTGGTGCTGGATGAAGCGGACCGCATGCTGGACATGGGTTTTGTCAAGGATGTGAATCGCATAGTGGCGGAGGCGCGCTATCGCAAGCACACCATGCTGTTCTCTGCGACTCTGGAAGGGGCCGGGCTGGAGAAGTTTGCCAACGAGATCCTCAACGAGCCGGTAGAGCTGCATGCCGAGCCGCCCCGCAGCGAACGTCGCCCAATTACCCAGTGGGTACATCTGGCCGATGACGCCGCCCACAAGCTGGCCCTGTTGATCCACATCCTCAAGGATCCGGAAACCCAGAAAGCCATCGTCTTCGTCAGAACCCGCGAGCGCCTGGCCGAACTCTCAGGCCAATTGCAGGCTGCGGGTATTCCATGTGCCTGGATCCGTGGCGAGATGGAACAGAGCAAACGTGTCGAGTCGATCCGCAAGTTCCATGCAGGTGAAGTCCCCTTCCTCGTTGCCACCGACGTTGCCGCCCGTGGTATTGACCTGCCCAACGTCAGCCATGTCATCAACTACGACATGCCCTATGGTACAGACGTCTATGTGCACCGCATCGGCCGTACCGGTCGCGCCGGCAACCGTGGCTGCGCCATCAGCCTGGTGGAAGCCCACGACATGGGCATGGTCGCCAAGATTGAGCGTTATACCGAAGAGCGTCTCAAGCGCCGGGTGATCGATGAGCTGCGTCCCAAGCACAAAGAAGCACGAGTGCCGGTGAAGAAGAAAAAGCCGAAGGATGGCAAGAAGAAGAGTGCCAAGAAGAAAAAGAAGTAAGCCATACCTGCAGCAACGGCCATCCTCGGATGGCCGTTTTGCCAAGTGGATCCTGGATGGGGGAGTAGCGCGGGAATCGCGCGCAGAAAAAAGCCGACGCATAGACGTCGGCTGATAAAAAGTGCTTACAACAGAGGATTCACGTATTCAGACCCGGGGATCCTGAATTTGGTTCCCTCTTTCTGTAATTAATTTTCGGCACGTTTAAACATCAGGGTATGAGCGTCAGACTCTTCTGGCACGAAGTAGTAACCATCGACGTTGAAACCAGTCAGTTGCTCAACCTCGGTCAGCCTGTGTTTGATGATGTGGCGGGCCATCATGCCGCGCGCCTTCTTGGCGTAGAAGCTGATGATCTTGAACTGGCCATTCTTCTCGTCCTTGAACACAGGGGTGACGATCCTGCCCTTCAGTGCTTTCGGTCGTACCGACTTGAAATACTCGTCAGAGGCCAGGTTGATCAGCACCTCGTCCCCCTGCGCCGTCAGCGCTGCATTGATGTGCTGGGTAATCACATCCCCCCAAAACTGGTAGAGGTCCTTGCCGCGACTGTTATCTAGCCGGGTCCCCATCTCCAGCCGATAGGGCATCATGAGATCGAGCGGGCGCAGCACGCCGTAGAGGCCGGAGAGCATGCGAAGGTGCGCCTGGGCAAAGTCGAAATCCCCGTCGCTGAAATCTTCTACCGCAAGCCCTGTGTAGACATCTCCCTTGAACGCAAGCAGCGCCTGGCGGGCATTGTCTGGATGGAAGTCATGTTGCCACTGGGCAAAACGGGCGGCATTGAGGCCGGCCAGCTTGTCGCTGATCTTCATCAGGCTGGCGATTTGATCCGGGCTTAGCTGGCGGGCCCGGGTGATCAGCTCAGCCGAGTGATCCAGCAATTGGGGTTGGGTGAAACGGGAGATCACCAGAGGTGACTCGTAATCCAGCGTCTTGGCCGGGGAAACCACAATCAGCATAACGATCCTTTATAGCGGTGACACACGCCCCTCATTCATCCAGGGTGACGTTGTCGAGTGTGCCTGCACCCATCTGCTCACGGCCGGACAGCTTGATCAGCAGTCGCAGGTCGTTGGCCGAGTCGGCATGGGCAAGGGCCTCACTGTAGCCAATTTGGCCGGCACAAAACAGGGTAAACAGCGCCTGATCGAAGGTCTGCATGCCAAGCTCGGTGGATTTGGTCATCACCTCTTTGAGGCGATGAACCTCGCCTTTGCGGATGATATCCGTGATGAGCGGCGTGTTGAGCAGCACTTCAAACGCCGCGAAGCGGCGGCGGCCATCCAGGCTTGGCACCAGTTGCTGGGCGACGATGGCGCGCAGGTTGAAGGAGAGATCGAACAGTAACTGACGGTGTTTCTCCTGCGGCACCAGATGCAGGATGCGATCCAGCGCCTGGTTGGCATTGTTGGCGTGAAGGGTCGCTAGGCAAAGATGGCCGGTCTCGGCAAATTGCAGTGCGAACTCCATGGTTTCCTGGCTTCGGATCTCGCCGATGAGGATAACGTCAGGGGCCTGGCGCAGGGAGCTCTTCAGCGCCACATCGAATGATTCCGTATCTATGCCCACTTCCCGCTGGGTGATCAGACTGCGGCCGTGCTGATGCACGAACTCCACCGGATCTTCCACCGTCAGGATATGGCCATCCGCATTCTGGTTTCGATAGCCGATCATGGCTGCCTGAGTGGTGGATTTGCCCGTTCCGGTGGCGCCGACGAACAGCACCAGGCCGCGCTTGGCCATGGCCACCTCCTGCAAGATGGGCGGCAGGGTCAGTTCGTCGAAGGTTGGAATGCGGGTCTCGATACGGCGCACCACCATGCCCGGCAGCTCCTGCTGCCAGAAGGCACTCACCCGAAAGCGTCCCAGTGCCTCGCGGTGGATGGCGTAGTTGCCCTCCCTGGTGCGGATGTAGCGCTCGAAATGCTCAGGGCTGAGCGTCTCCCTGACCAGGGTCAGCGCGCTCTGCTTGTCGAGCGCTTCGCTGCCGAGGGAGACCAGATGCCCGTTGATCTTGAGGGTGGGGGGCGTCCCAACCGTGATGAACAGATCCGAGCCTTTGCGTGCGACCAGTTCGGCCAACAGGGCATCCAGATTCATAACGACTCCTTCCTTAGATTCGTTTTCCGTTGTGGTTACACGCTATTGGGGTCGACCGCCTTGGCCTTGGCATCGAGTGAGGCGACCACACCACGGCTGACCAGCTGCTTGAGGCTCTGATCCATGGTCTGCATGCCATGGGTCATCCCGGTCTGGATCACGGAGTAGAGCTGGGCGATCTTGTCTTCCCGTATGAGGTTGCGCACAGCGGGTATGCCCATCATGATCTCGTGGGCCGCCACCCGGCCGCCGCCTATCCGTTTGAGCAGGGTCTGGGAGATAACCGCCCGCAGGGATTCGGAGAGCATGGATCGCACCATGTCTTTTTCCGCACCGGGGAAGACGTCGATGATCCGGTCTATGGTCTTGGCTGCCGACGAGGTGTGCAGGGTGCCGAATACCAGATGGCCGGTCTCGGCCGCCGTCATTGCCAGACGAATGGTCTCGAGGTCACGCATCTCGCCCACCAGTATGATGTCCGGGTCTTCCCGCAGTGCCGAGCGCAGGGCGTTGCTGAAGCTCTTGGTGTCCCTGTGAACTTCCCGCTGGTTCACCAGACAGCGTTTGTTCTCGTGCACGAATTCGATGGGGTCTTCGATGGTGAGTATGTGGTGATGGAAGTTCTCGTTGATGTAGTTGACCATGGCCGCCAGTGTGGTGGACTTGCCCGAGCCGGTCGGTCCTGTCACCAGTACCAGGCCGCGCGGGTATTCGGAGATCTTGCGGAAGATTTCGGGGGCATCGAGATCCTCCAGGCTCAGCACCGTGCTGGGGATGGTACGGAATACGGCCCCCGAACCGCGGGATTGCTGGAAGGCATTGACCCGGAAGCGGGCCAGATTGGGGACTTCGAACGAGAAGTCGACCTCGAAGTTCTCTTCCAGTTCCTTGCGCTGGTGGTCGTTCATGATGTCGTAAATGAGGGCATGCACTTCCCTGTGTTCCAGGGCGGGTAAATTGATCTTGCGAACCTCACCATCAACCCTGATCATCGGGGGAACCCCGGCCGAGAGGTGTAGATCCGAGGCTTTATGCTTTACACTGAAAGCCAATAACTCTGTGATATCCATAGACTTGTCATTCTCCCATCACAAGATCACTAACGAAATATGAGCCAGATTGCCCAGCACCTGCTTCAGGTAAAGGAACGTATTGTACAGGCCGCTCGCCAGGCGGATCGCTGTGTCGATCACATCAACCTGCTTGCGGTCAGCAAAACCAAGCCGCTTGAGGCCATTCGCGAAGCTTATGCCGCCGGTCAGCGACGCCTCGGTGAGTCCTATGCCCAGGAAGCGGCGACCAAGATAGATACACTGCGCAAGCAAGCCGTCTGTACAGACATAGAGTGGCACTTTATCGGCCCCTTGCAATCGAACAAGTCCAGGCTGGTGGCCGAACGGTTCGACTGGGTACAGAGCGTGGATCGTGACAAGCTGATCGAGCGTCTCAACAACCAGCGTCCAGCCGGGTTGGCGCCGCTAAATATCTGTCTGCAAATCAATATTAGCGGAGAGAGCAGCAAATCCGGAACGTCGGAGCAAGAGATTTTCCGGCTGGCCGAGCTGGTCTCCCGCAGTGAAAGGCTGGTATTGCGGGGGCTGATGGCCATTCCGGAACATACCAGTGACGAAGCGGTATTGGCTGCCCAGATGGTGCGCATGCAGACTCTGTTCACCGAGCTTGCGCAACAATACCCGAGCGTCGATACCCTCTCGATGGGGATGACCGAGGATCTCGAACTGGCCATCGCCCATGGCAGCACCATGGTGCGGGTCGGTACCGCCATCTTCGGTGCCCGTGACTATTCATAAGCAAGACCACCTGATGCAATATGGAACCCTCGCCTTTATCGGCGCAGGCAGCGCAGGTGTTTGCAGCCATTTCATCCACAGGAGTGTTTGATGCAGCAGAGAATCCTCGCCTTTATCGGCGCAGGCAATATGAGCCGCAGTATCATTGCCGGCCTTATCCAGGCGGGTTATTCGGCCGAGCGTATCATCGCCGCCAATCCCAGCCGCCCCAAGCTGGATGCGCTGGCGAGCGAATATGGCATTCGCATCACCCAGAATAATGCCGAGGCGGCCCGCGAGGCCGACGTCATAGTGCTGGCGGTCAAGCCCCAGCTGATGGCGGGCATGCTGAGTGCGCTGGTCGGTGAGCTGGGGTCCCTTGAGGGCAAGCTGCTTATCTCCATCGCGGCCGGCATCAAGGTGGCCCGTCTTGGCGAGATGGCGGGCGGTCATACTCGCATCATCCGCACCATGCCCAATACCCCTTCTCTATTGGGGTTGGGCATGACGGGTCTCTATGCCCCACTCGGGGTTGAGCAAGCCGACCGCGACGTTGCCGAGCAGATGATGCAGGCCGTGGGCAAGACCCTCTGGACAGCGCAAGAGTCCGGCATCAATGGCGTGATAGCGGCGGCAGGCAGTGCGCCTGCCTACTTCTTCCTGTTCATGCAGGCGATTGCCGAAGAAGCGGAGGCCATGGGCTTCAGCCCCGAGCAGGCCCGCCTGCTGGTGCAGCAGACAGCCCTTGGCGCCGCCGCCATGGTGGAGCAGAATCCCGATTTGTCGCTGCAAACCCTGCGCGAGCAGGTGACCAGCAAGGGGGGCACCACAGCCGAGGCCATCAAGACATTCGAGGAACAGGGGCTGATGCCGCTGACCGCTCACGCCATGCAGGCAGCCGTTGCACGGGCTGCCGAGATGGAAACTCTTTTCTGAACACTCTTCTCTTACCGCTGGAGCTCAGATGAACACCGCTTACTTTCTGATTAACACAATTTTTGATATCTACCTCATGGTGGTGCTGCTGCGCGTCTGGTTGCAGTGGGCCCGCGCCGACTTCTACAACCCCATGAGCCAGATGGTGGTCAAGGTGACCAATCCGCTGGTGATACCGCTACGCCGGGTCATTCCTGGCTTCGGTGGGGTGGACATGGCCTCGGTGCTGCTGGCGATTATCATTGCCTTCGCCAAACTGGCACTGCTCAAGAGCATGAACGTGCTGCTGGCAGACTGGCTCACCATCAGCCTGTTTGCCGCCCTGACAGTGCTGAAAAAAGCGGGTTCCATGATCTTCTGGGTGCTGCTGATCCGCGCCATCCTGAGCTGGGTCAGCCAGGGTCGCAACCCCATCGAACACGTGATGCACCAGCTGACCGAGCCCTTCCTGGCCCCTATCCGCCGCATCCTGCCGGCACTGGGCGGGCTGGATCTCTCCGTGCTGGTCGCCTTTATCGGGCTGCAGGCCATCAACTATCTGCTGGGTGATCTGTTCGGCCAACTGTGGTGGATGATTTGATGCCAGCCGTCCTGCGGGAAGGGGATGAGCTGATATTGCATCTGATGATCCAGCCCAAGGCGAGCCGGGATCAGATCGTCGGATTGCACGGAGACGAGTTGAAAGTGGCCATCACGGCGCCGCCGGTGGATGGCCAGGCCAACAGCCACTTGATCAAGTACCTGGCCAAGCAGTTCAAGGTGGCCAAGGGACAGGTTCGCATAGTGCGCGGGGAGCTGGGACGGCACAAGACGGTTGCCATCGAGTCGCCCAGGCAGATCCCCGCCGAGATCCATGCCCTGCTGGAGACTCAGGGATAACACGAGAAGGATGACACCATGAAAACAGCCTGGATAAGCTGCCTGCTGGCACTGCTGATGACGTTGCCGCTGCGGGCGGAACAGATGAAGGAGCTGGGGCCCTGGCAAGTGCACTACAGCGCCTTCAACTCCAGCTTCCTTACTCCGGACGTGGCCAAGGCCTACGGTCTGGAGCGCAGTCGCTACAACGGCATCATCAATATCGCTGTGCAGAACAAGCAAGGGGTGGCACAGGCGGTGGGGATCACGGGCGAGGCCAAGAACCTCACCGGCACACTGCGCACCCTGACCTTCCAGGAGGTCAAGGAGGGGGACGCCATCTACTATCTGGCTGTGCTGCCCTATCGCAACCAGGATACCTACCAGTTCACCTTGAAGATCATGGGGGAGGGGCAGCAACAGACGCTCACCTTCCAGCAGACCTTCTACGTCGACTGAAGCAAGTGTCTCGTTCGATAAATGAAAAAGCCCCGAACTCAGGTTCGGGGCTTTTTCATTTGGCTGATTCAGCTGGCGGGCGTGAAGTCGTGGATCTCCCCCGGTCTCGGGTTGAAGCGGGGGTCCTGATCCTGGTGATGCGTCGCCCACTCCATGGCCTGACAGAAGCTCTCCTGCTTGGCAAATTCGTCGCGCATCTGATCGATGGCCCGCTCGGCCAGGCGTCGCTTCATCTTGCTGGCATTGCGATCGCTGAATTGCTGGTGCTGGGTCAGCATCCAGTCCGTGAACGCCTGACGGCATTGTGACTCGCTTGCAGCGTGGGCAGGCAGTGTGACCAGCAGGGGGATCATCAATAAGAAACGCATAACAAACCGGATAAGAGAGTGGAGGTTGATGGAAAGGGCGGCATTTTATGCCTAAAACGTGAGCATGAACAGCCCTGAATGGGGGCCAGTCAGGCTGGCCCCCACATGATCAGTGCTTGATGAGGTAGAGCTGGCGGCTATAGGCCACGTCTTCCGGGTTGTTGATGGGATACCCCTTGAGCCAGGGTTTGATCAGCCGTGCATTGGTGTACTGATAGATGGGGGCGATCGGCGCCTCATCTTGCAAGATGGACTCGGCTTCGTCGAACAGGCGGGCGCGCTCACCGGGATCCCGGCTCTTGGCCGCTTGAGTCAGGATCTCGTCATAGCGTGCGTTGGCAAAGCGGGCCATGTTGCCACTGTGCCGGGAGCCCCACAGGCCGAGGAAGGCGGAAGGATCGTTGTAATCAGCCACCCAGGAGGAGCGGATCACCTCGAACTGACCGCTCTGGCGGCTGTCGAGATAGGTCTTCCACTCCTGATTGGTGAGCTCGACTTGCGCCCCCAGTTTCTGTTTCCACAGGTTGGCGATGGCCAGCGCCATCTTCTTGTGGATTTCGGCGGTGTTGTAAAGCAGGGTCAGCTTGAGCGGCTTGGCCGGGCCATAGCCCGCCTCTTGCAGCAATACTCTGGCCCTGGCATCGAGATCTTGCTGGCTGGTGCTGGAGAGCAGGTTGGCCTTGGGTTCAAAATCGGCCGTCACATCCGGCGTGAAGCGATAAGCCGGTTTCTCGCCAGTGCCCAGTACCTTGGCGGCAATGAGGCCGCGGTCGATGGTGTAGGAGAGCGCCTTGCGCACCCGCACATCGTTCAGCGGTGGCAGCTGGGTATTGAAGGCGTAGTAGTAGGTGCCGAGTTGATCCGGGGTATGGACCTCACCCGGGATCTGCTGCATCAGCTTGTGATACTGCTCCTTGGGGAAGGATTCCGTGATGTGCAGATCCCCTGCCAAGTAGCGATTGGTGGCGGCGGTTTCCTGGTTGATGGGGACGAAGGTGACCTTGGTCAGCACTGTATGAGCCCTGTCCCAATAATGGGGATTGGGGGCCAGCTCCAGCTTCTCGTTCACCACCCGTTGGCTCAGCACGAAGGCGCCGTTGCCGACCAGCTTGCCCGGCTGGGTCCACTGGTTGCCGTATTGCTCCATGCTGGCCTGATGCAGGGGTGACAGACTGGGGTGGGTAAGCAGGCTCAGGAAATAGGGCACAGGCTGGGAGAGGGTCACCTGCAGCGTGTGCTCGTCGAGGGCTTTTACCCCGAGCGCCTCGGGCGGCAGCTTGCCAGCCACTATCTCGTCCACCTTGGTGAAGTGAGCCAGCTGGGCAAACCAGGCGAAGGTGGCGGCCTCCTTTGGATCAACCAGCTTGCGCCAGCCGTAGACGAAGTCGGCAGCCTTGACCTTGTCACCGTTGGACCAGCGTGCATCCGGTCGCAAATGGAAGGTAAACTGCTGATTGTCCTTGTTGTCCCACCGCGTCGCGACGCCGGGCAGCACCTTGCCATCCGGTCCCTGGGTCAGCAGTCCCTCGTAGAGGTCTCGCAATACCTGCAGTTCGGGCAGGCCGACCAGCTTGAGCGGGCTCAGGCTTGCCGGTTCATCTTTCAGGTGACGCACGACGGCCTGTTCGGCGGCGAGTTGGGTGCGGGGCGGAACATCGGCGGCCTGGACACAGGCACAACCCAGCAGGGCCAGCAAGGGACTCCATCCTTTCATGGTTAATCCTTCAAATAGTGTGAAGCGGGGAGAAAACTCGGCGAGAAATGATCGCCGGCAGACGGGAAATCATGATATCCCCTTTGCTGGTCAGACCGCCAGTATGAGTCCCGGTATTTCAGGGACGGTATGGAACCTTATTTGACCCGCTGATCTGCGATCAGGGGAAGAGGAGTGAACGATGAGAGCATGGATCCTGTTGGCCTTGGCCATCAGTCAGGGCGCCTGGGCGCTGGCGCCTTGTGAGCGCGAGACTCAGGTCGGCAGCTGGTGCGAGGTGAACATAGATCAGTTGCATCCGACCCAGGGCGGTGTTGGCCAGATCCAGGTCGATAATACTCAGGCAGAACTGGCGGGCAAGAGCGAGAAGCAGCTTGATAAAGTGATGAAAAAGAAAGAGATCCCCATCGTCATAGCACCGGATGGCGGCTACTGGCTGGTGGACAGGCATCACCTCACCAAGGCGCTGTGGCAACTGGGGGTGAAGCAGGCCAGGGTCAAGGTGATAGCGCGGCTGCAGGACAAGTCCAGCTTCTGGAGCCAGATGCAGGGCAATCACTGGGCCTGGCTCAAGGATGAGAAGGGAGCCCCCCTGACTCCGGAGCAGTTACCTGTCCATATCGGCGACTTGCCCGATTACCCCTACCGGACTGTGGCGGGCATGCTGCAGGATGCGGGTTATTTCGAGAAGCGGGATCAGGTCTATTTTGTCGAGTTTGCCTGGGCCAGCTGGCTCGGCCAGCAGCTGAACTGGCTACCGGTCGATGGCGCCAGCTTGATGGAACGCCTCAATCAGGCCAAACGGCTGGCGTGCAGCAGCAAGGCCAGTGATCTGCCCGGTTATCCCGGCAAGCAGTGTCGGGTCAATCAGTCACGCAGCGGCAGCTGAATCAGGGAAACAGCAGGTCGAGTACGGGGCGCCCCGTACTCGTGTTTTTACTCCTGTTCGGCTGAGTGCCAGCGAGCGGCGGCCTGTTCCAGCAGCGCCACCTCTCCTTGCTGGATCAGCGGCAGCAGGGCTTGCACCTGCTCATCCGGCCAGTCCCACCAGGCCAGTGCTTGCAGCCGTGTTGTTTCTTGCACAGCAAAGCGCTGGCGGATCACCCTGGCGGGCGCACCCGCCACCATGCAGTAAGGTGGCACGTCCTGTGTCACCAGGCTTCGGGCGGCGATAATGGCGCCATCCCCGATAGTGACCCCCGGCATTATCATGGCGTCCATCCCGATCCAGACATCGTTGCCGATACGGGTATCGCCGGCGGGGCGGTAGCTGCGCTTGAGGGCATCCGGATCGGCAAACGGATAGGTGCTGATAAACGCCGGGTTGTGGGTGTGGTTGCCTCCCATGATGATCTTCACGCCCGCGGCGATTTGCACATAGTCGCCGATATGGAGCCTGTCTATGTGCCAGAGCGGCTCCCAGCCGGTGTCGGGTGAGCGGCTCCAGCTGTCACCGTGCAGATAGCGCACGGCCTCCTCTTCAAAAGGACCGTCCCAGGCCCCCGAGTAGTAGCTGTGCTGCCCCTTGAGGCTGATATTGGGATTGGTCACCGTCAGATGCAGGTACTCGACCTGCGACCAGTGTTGGCAGTGCTTCATGGCTGTGTTCCTCGTTCAATGGATAAAGGGATAAATGGCGCGAGGAGCGCAGCTAATAGATCCAGACCAGCAGGCGGGGCACGCACAGTGTCGAGCAGCCGAGCTCCTGGGGTAAACGGGGTCGCAACATGAAAAGGGGATCCTGACAGTGGAGGCCAGATAATGGGACCGGATGGTAAGACATGAGAAGGGCGATGCCAACCGGTTGAACGCCTTGCTGGTCAAATCCTGCACAAAAGGTCCGGTTGATATTCATTCTCAACTGGGCATGATAAGGATCACACCCATAGACTCGGGAGATCAGCATGACCCATCATATCTGGCAGCGTTACATGCTGGAGGCGGAAAACGCACTGGGCGCGGGGGCGCTGGGTGCGGCTATTTGCCTCTATCAGCAAGCCCTTGCCGAAGTGTACGAACTGGCCAGCGATGATCTGGATGAGCTGGCCAGCATGCGGGTGGCAACCTGCCATCGACTGGCGGATTTCTGGCGCGCCATGGAAGAGCCTGCCTATGAGCTGCGCTACCTCAAGCTCGCCTCCGAGCTGGTGACGGCACTGGTGCCCCAGTGCCCGAACCGGGAGTGCGAGTCCCTTGTCAGCGAGCTGGGTTGCTGCCAGGCGGCGCTCATCTCCTTCCTCAAGCGCCACCCCAATCCCGAGATCGCCCGACTGATCCAGCTGCAGGACAAGGTACAGGGCTGCGAGCTGATAGGCCGGTTTCGTCTCAACTGAGGATCAGGCCCTGGGTTTGAGCCTTTGCGCGATCCTGTGTTGCGCCTCTTCCCCCTGCAAGGCGAGGGAGAAGGCGCGCGCCTCCAGATCGATGACGAAGTGCACCGCCTGTTTCAGCTCCTGTTTGAGCAGTGCCTTGCTCTTTTGCAGCGCCTTGGGCGGCTTGGCCGCCAGCTTCAATCCCTGATCCCGAGCCAGTGCCAGCAGCTCATCGGCGGCAACTACCCGGTTGGCCAGACCCAGGCGCAGTGCTTCATCAGCATCGATGGCCTCGGCCAGCAGCAAGAGTTCCGCCGCCTTCAGATGACCCACGGCGCGGGGCAGCAGCAGGCTGGAGGCAAACTCCGGCACCAGCCCCAGTTCGACGAACGGCAGTTGCAGCCGGGCATTATCCCCCAGATAGACAAGATCGCAGTGCAGCAGCAAGGTGGTGCCGATCCCGACTGCCGGCCCCCCGACCGCGGCGATGACGGGCTTGGGAAAATCCGCCAGTGTGTGCAGGAACTGCAGTATGGGGTCATCGGCATCCAGGCTGGATTTGCCCATAAAATCGGCCAGGTCATTGCCGGCGGTGAAGCAATCGCTTTGTCCCTGTATCAGCAACGCGTGTACGGCGTCATCTTGTGTCGCTTGCCGCAGTGCCTGAGTGAGCGCACGATACATGTCGGTATTGAGGGCATTGCGCTTGTCGGGGCGATTGAAGGTCAGGGTGAGCAAGCCATCCTGCTGCTCGGCAACGATAATGGGGTCCATGTCTAAATCCTTGTTATCACAGGCTGCCAAAAGATTACTGCTGCGGTAAGCTTCACGGCGTTTAACAACATCATAAAAGGATTTCAACCATGTTTAAACGTGCGTTTTACTCCCTGCTGGCGCTCGGTCTGGCCGCACCGGCCCTGGCCAAGGTCGAAGCCGTCGATGGTTATGTGCGCCTGTTGCCTCCGGGATCTCCCAATACCGCGGCTTTTCTGGTGCTGAAAAATGACGCCGACAAGCCGGTGAAGCTGGTGGCCGCGGCCTCGCCCGAGGTGGGGCGCGCCGAGCTGCACACCCATCTGCATGAAAATGGCGTCATGAGGATGCGCCAGGTCGAGAGCATAGCAATCCCGGCCAAGGGGGAAGTGGCACTGAAACCCGGCAGTTTTCATGTGATGTTGTTCGAGGTGCGCGAGTTGTCACAAGGCACTCCTTTCCCGCTGACCCTGACCATGGATGATGGCCAGACGCTGGAATTGAGCCTGCCAGTGAAGCCGATTGAACCCATGGCAGGGATGCAGCACTGACATTAATGGACGCTTGTTCAGCTTTTTGCACTGTGTATTCCCGCCACACTGGGTAAAATGATGGCCTTTCCAGTCCATAAGAGAGTGAAATGATGAAGAAGACCTTGATTGCCGGTTGTGTGCTGGCCCTGTTCAGCCAGGCTGCCATGGCCGCTGATGACTGGCGTATCGCTGCCGGTGCCGATGTATGGAACGCTCAGGGCAGCGGCCAGATTGACGGTATCGGGGCCAACGGCAGCTATGACGAGAACTACAACTGGAGCGGCTACCTGCAACTGGAGCACGGTATCATTCTGCTGCCCAACGCCAAGTTCGAGATCTCCGATTTCGGTACCAGCGGTGGTGCCCTCAACAACGATCTGATGGCCTACGACCTGAGCCTCTACTATCGCCTGTTCAACAACGACCTGTTCCAGATCGATCTGGGCCTGACCGGTCGTCGTTACGATGGCGATTTCAACACCCAGCACTACTCCTATGACAAGGATGTGCTGATGGCTTACACCGGTGCCGAAGTGCGCATTCCGGGTACCGGCTTTGCCGCCTTTGGCGATGCCCGTGTGCAGGATGCCGACAACTATGACTACCGTCTGGGTGGCTCCTACAAGTTCGCTGCTGTACCTCTCAAGGTCCGTGCCGGCTGGCGTGATGCGAGCATTGACTTCGATCGCGTTGATCAGCGTGTAGATGGCTGGTTCATCGGCGGCGAATTCACATTCTGATCTGACTGACAGGAGCTGATAATGGGTCACATCATAGTGACGGGGGCCGGGTCCGGTCTGGGTCGAGCCCTGACCATAGGACTGGTTGAACGGGGCCATCAAGTCTCCATGATGGGGCGTCGTTATCAGCGACTGCAGCAGCAGGAACTGCTGCTCGGGAGCGCCGTGATCGGCATAGTCGCCGATCTGGCGCACCACGAAGACGTGGATGTGGCGTTTGCCGCTGCCGTGGAGTGGGGTGGTCTGCCGGAGCTGGTGCTGCACTGTGCCGGCACCGGCGAGTTCGGCCCGGTTGGTGTCTACACCGCCGAGCAGATCCGCCGGGTGATGGAGAGCAATCTGGTCTCCACCATACTGGTGGCCCAGCAGACGGTACGCCTCATCGGCGAGAGAGGCGGCGTGCTGGCCAATGTGCTCTCCTCCGCCGCTCAGGTAGGCAAGGCCAACGAGAGTCTCTACTGTGCTTCCAAGTGGGGCATGCGCGGCTTTCTGGAGTCCTTGCGTGCCGAGCTCAAGGATTCTCCATTGCGACTGGTGAACCTCTATCCGAGCGGGATCCGCAGCGAATTCTGGGACAACACGGATCACGTCGACCCGAGTGGTTTCATGACCCCGGAAGATGCGGCCGCCTACATGCTGGATGCGCTGGAAGCCAGAAGCAGTTGTCATGTGACCGACCTCTTTATCGGTCGCAACTAGGCCCCGTCGTCAGCCAGTACGCCACTGCTGTGATGCACTTCCAGGCCCGCTGCCCACCTCTGGGCAGCGGGCCTTATCACAGCGCCCAGATGGCGCATCGAGTTGCCTCGCGTCAAACACGGGCTGCTTCTCCTCGAATGCCTTGCTTCCCACCGCCTGCCAGGCGCCCGTTCAACTCCTTCCCGCTACGCCAATCTCCCCAACACCATTTGCAAGCCTGCTGTTTATGGCTGATTCACCAGTTCCTTCATCAGGTCTTTCAGCCATATCAGTGCGGGTTGCTGTGCATGCACCGGGTGCCAGACGCAGTTGAGGTGGTAATCCGGTACATCCGCAGGCAGGGGCAGGCTTTTCAGCGGCCAATGGTTGGCGAGCAGTTCGGCCACCATGCTGGGCAGCACCAGCAGGTGGTCGCTCTGGCTGACGATGGTCGCTGCCGACATATAGCTCTGGCTGTTGACCGAGATGGTGCGGCTGTGGCCCTGAGTGCTGAGGTAGCGATCCAGACTCGCCTCCGAGGTGCCCAGCGGCGAGTGGAACACATGGGGCATCTCGATAAGCTGCTGCAAGGTGATCCGCTCCTCCTCCAGCTCTAGGGTGGCGCGCACCAGACCGGCCAGGGGCTCGGTGAGCCAGGTCTCCTTGCCCAGATACCTCGGCACCTGCATGTATTCGTCAAACCCCAGCACCAGATCGATCTCGCCGCTTGCCAGCTCGGCTTCCGGCAGCGTGTCGCGCAGTATGCGGATCTCTATGGTGACGCCGGGTGCCAGCTTCTTGAGGCGCTGCATAAGCGGCGGGATCAGCACGCACTCCACATAGTCAGTGGTACAGAGCACGAAGCGCCGTTTGGACTGGCTCGGTTCGAACACCTCCTCGTCGCTCAGTTGTTGCTCCAGCAGCCGCAGCGCCTGCTGTACCCCCAGATGCAGTCGCTGGGCGCGGGGAGTGGGCAGCATGCCTTGCGGGGTTCGCACCAGCAGCGGGTCGCCAAAAAAGGTGCGCAGCCGGCCGAGGGCGTGGCTCATGGCAGGCTGGCTGATAAACAGCGCTTCGGCGGCGCGGGTGACGCTGCCCTGTGTCATCAGGGCGTCAAAGGCGAGCAGCAGATTGAGGTCGAGCTGGTGCAGTTTCATGGAGGGATTATTTGCCTTGTTTATGGGACAATCCATCCTATTCATTTGATGGATGTGAGCGCAACTTCTTACACTGCGGCCACACTCATTTTTTCCCGGGTGCGCCAGGCGGTTGCGCAGCCGATGACCAACTGGTGGGCCGTCCGGCACGCTGTCGGGGCGATCGACCGCCCGTTTCCCCTTTTACCGGCCCTGTGAGGCCCGCAAGGATATTGCGATGAGCATCAAGACTATTGACTCCACCCCTGCTGCTGACGGCTTCACCATGCCTGCCGAGTGGGCGCACCAGCAGGCCGTCTGGATGATCTGGCCGTTTCGCCCGGACAACTGGCGTGAGGCCGGTCGCTTCGCGCAAGCCACTTTCGCCAAGGTAGCCGATGCCATAGGGCAGGCCACCCCTGTCTTTATGGGCGTGCCCGCCCAGTTTATGGAGCAGGCCCGCGCCATCATGCCCGCTCACGTGACCCTGGTCGAAATGGCCAGCGATGACTGCTGGGCCCGCGACACAGGCCCGACCGTGGTCACCAACGCCGCAGGCGAGTGCCGTGGTGTGGATTGGGGCTTCAACGCCTGGGGCGGTCACAAGGGCGGGCTCTACTACCCCTGGGATCAGGATGAAAAAGTGGCGGCCCAGATGCTGGCCCAGCACGGCATGGATCGCTACGACGCGCCGCTCATTCTGGAAGGGGGCTCCATCCACGTCGATGGCGAAGGCACTTGCATGACCACAGCCGAGTGCCTGCTCAACGAAAACCGCAACCCGCACCTGACCAAGGATCAGATCGAAGCTTATCTGCGTGACTATCTGGGCGTGAAGAGCTTTATCTGGCTGAACGAAGGCGTCTACATGGACGAAACCGACGGCCACATCGACAACGTCTGCTGCTTCGTGCGCCCGGGTGAAGTGGCCCTGCACTGGACTGACGATCAGAACGATCCCCAGTACGCCCGCTCCCTGGCCGCCCTCAAGGTGCTGGAAGCTGCGGTCGATGCCAAGGGGCGCAAGCTGAAAGTGTGGAAGCTGCCCCAGCCGGGCCCGCTCTACTGCACTGAAGAGGAGTCTGCCGGTGTCGAGAGCGGTACCGGTGTGCCGCGTGAAGCACAAGGTCGTCTGGCCGGTTCCTATGTGAACTTCCTCATCACCAACGATCGCATCGTCTATCCGCTGCTGGATGCCGCCATCGATGGCGAAGCCCAGCGCATTCTGGAAGAGATCTTCCCCGAGCATAAAGTGGTCGGCGTACCGGCTCGGGAGATCCTGCTGGGCGGTGGCAATATCCACTGCATTACTCAGCAGATCCCTTCTGGTCAGTAAGCTGGCCGAAGAGTGTAGACATTCAAAACCCCACGCCGTGGGGTTTTATCTCTTGCTTGCGTGATGGTCAGCAGGCGCTGATGCGGCGATCATCATTACAAAAAGTCACCCTTTTACAGGAGATCCAAATGATCGAAGTGACAGAGGTTTCCATTGCCGAGCTGCGTGCCGCGCTCGAATCAGGCCGCACCACAGCGGTCGAACTGGTCAAGGCCTATCTGGCCCGGATCAAAGCCTACAATGGCCCCGAGACACAAACCCGCCTCAACGCCGTCGTGGTGCACAACCCCGACGCGCTGAAAGAGGCGCAAGATTCTGATGCCCGCCGCGCCCGTGGTGAAACCCTGAGTCCGCTGGACGGCATCCCCTACACCGCCAAAGACAGCTATCTGGTCAAGGGGCTGACGGCCGCCTCCGGCAGCCCGGCCTTCAAGGATCTGGTGGCCCAGCGCGATGCCTTTACCGTTGAGCGCCTGCGGGCCGCAGGTGCCATCTGCCTGGGCAAAACCAATATGCCACCTATGGCCAATGGCGGCATGCAGCGCGGCGTCTATGGCCGTGCCGAGAGCCCCTATAACGCCGACTACCTGACAGCGCCGTTTGCCTCCGGCTCCTCCAACGGTGCCGGTACCGGCACTGCAGCCAGTTTTTCTGCCTTCGGTCTGGCGGAAGAGACCTGGTCGAGCGGCCGTGGCCCTGCCTCCAACAACGGCCTCTGTGCCTACACACCATCACGTGGCGTGATTTCGGTGCGCGGCAACTGGCCGCTGACCCCGACCATGGACGTGGTAGTGCCCTACGCCCGCACCATGAACGATCTCTTGGAAGTGCTGGATGTGGTGGTGGCTGACGATGCCGACACCCGTGGCGATCTGTGGCGCATGCAGCCCTGGGTCAAGATCCCCAAAGCCTCCGAGGTGCGTCCGGCCTCCTACCTTGAGCTGGCCGCCAAGCCTGATGCCCTCAAGGGCAAGCGCCTCGGCGTGCCACGCATGTTTATCAACAAGGATGAACTGGCCGGCACCAGCGAAAACCCCGGCATCGGCGGCCCGACCGGCCAGCGTATCCATACCCGTCCGTCGGTGATTGCCTTGTGGGAACAGGCCCGTCAGGCGCTGGAAGCCGCAGGCGCTGAAGTCATCGAAGTGGACTTCCCGCTGGTCTCCAACTGCGAAGGGGACAGACCCGGTGCGCCAACCGTGTTCAATCGCGGCATAGTTTCACCTGAGTTTCTCAACGACGAGCTGTGGGAGCTCTCCGGCTGGGCGTTCGACGACTTCCTGCGTGCCAACGGCGACCCGAAGCTTAAGCAATTGGCCGATGTCGATGGGCCGAAGATCTTCCCCCACGATCCGGGCACCTTGCCGAACCGCGAAGGGGATCTGGCGGCAGGCATGGACGAATACGTCAAGATGGCCAAGCGCGGCCTCAAGCGCTTTGACGAGATTGCCTCCGTGCCGGACGGCCTGCGCGGCCTTGAAAAGACCCGCAAGCTGGATCTCGAGGACTGGATGGACGAACTCAAGCTAGACGCCGTACTCTTCCCCACAGTCGCTGATGTCGGCCCGGCTGACGCGGATGTGAATCCGGCCTCCGCCGATATCGCCTGGAGCAACGGCATCTGGGTTGCCAACGGCAACCTCGCCATTCGCCACCTCGGTGTGCCGACCGTCACAGTCCCCATGGGGGTGATGGCCGATATCGGCATGCCGGTGGGCCTGACCTTCGCCGGCCGCGCCTATGACGACAATAACCTGCTGCGCGTCGCCTCGGCTTTTGAGTCAACCGGCAGCAAGCGCAAGGTGCCGCCACGCACGCCGCCGCTGGCCTGATTGCTGTTGTGAGTTAAATATTCTGGGTTAGTCCGGTGATAACGAACAATAACACCCGCCATATGGCGGGTGTTATTTATTTCCCGTTTCGGGGGCCTGAGTGAAAAAGTTGGAGGGCGATGAGAGGGGGGGAAATCTGAGACACTCATCTTTCCTCTATAGGTGTACCGGCTTATGGGAGCCTACCGTGTGGAGGAGATATCCGCTGCATCACCCAATAGACTCCCTTTGGCAAGTAATCAACTCACTAGTGGATGATTGAAAAGCCCAGCAATGTAGGGAAATAAATCATCTTGAAATTAAGCCATTAGAGATGATTAAATTACCATATTTTTACTTCAGTGTGATCTGATATAGGGGTGATAATAAGTTCGTCGTCAAGGGTTTTAAGATATGCATTTTTTGGTGTTAGCAATATTAGTAAGCCATTCTGTGACTTATTGGTTTTCTCTGAATATCCCATTTCTATAATTGAAACATGTTTTCCACCACCGATATTAAAATTACGGAGGCCCATGGATATAGCTTCTGAAGTTATATCTTGATTCCAAAACGGGAGGATGACTGATGCCGCAACAAAAATAAAAGGAGATAGCCAGTTCTGAATGCTTCTTTTAAATCCATGTCCAACGATAGAGTAAAAAAAGCACATAATAAAGCTGATATGCTCATAAACCAAAGTATTAACTGGGGTTTGTTAGCTGACATAGCATGTTCAAAGAAAACATAGTGAGTCATAATCGAAATTATGATAGCAAGCCAAGTCAGAAATCTAAGGCTGTTTTTTCCTTTTTCTTTCTGCTCTTTTATACCGAGTTTAAAAAGCAAGATAAACCCATAGAAATAAAGTGACATGAACGCAAATAGTATAGCTGTTACAACTACGAATGTATTTAACCCAAAAACACCATCAACAAAAAAATCATAAGAGAAAAATTTATTTTCATGCATATATATAATGAATAGATAGAAAGGCAAGAAACCTATCCATGCAGCAGTAATAACTCCTATGAAACACCTCAATGCTATTTGAGATGGTGTTAGTTTAATGTCTTCTTCATTCTTTGGAGCTAAAAACAAAAATCTAGGTTTTAGGAGTTCATCTATTATTTTAATCATCTTGAGCCTGCATATAATAGTGTTATGATAGGTTTGTTTTTTGTAAATATATAAAATGCAGGTCAGATTAGCATTGTCTGATGTTTTATGAATCCCTCAAGTGGGTAAGTGCTTTAAGTGTACAGATCTAGTTACTTCTCGTTCCTGCTGATTTTTACTGACTTCACTTTCTCTTCACAGAAGCCCATCTTCCCCTCACAAATCCCCCGTATCTTCTGCCCACTGCATAAAGGGTCCTGCTTGCCACAGGGGTGGCGAGGGGCTGGTTGTATCGAGGGAGCAAGATGATGAAAGGTTGGATAAAGTGCGGGCTGGCCGGAGCTGTGGTGCTGGTGGCGAGTTTCTGGGGCGGCAGCGTGCATGCGGCGGCGATCTCCCTCACTCAGGTAAGCGGCCCTGTCTATGTGGTGGAGGATAACTACTACGTCAAAGAGAACTCCATGGTTTATTTCGGAGCCAAGGGAGTGACGATAGTGGGGGCGACCTGGACGCCGGATACCGCCCGCGAGCTGCACAAGCTGATCAAACGGGTCAGCAACAAGCCTGTGCTGGAGGTGATCAACACCAACTACCACACGGACAGGGCAGGGGGTAACGCCTACTGGAAGTCCATCGGTGCCAAGGTGGTCTCGACCCGCCAGACCCGGGATCTGATGAAGAGCGACTGGGCCGAGATCGTCGCCTTTACCCGCAAGGGGCTGCCGGAGTACCCGGACTTGCCGCTGGTGCTGCCGAACGTGGTGCACGATGGTGACTTCAATCTGCAAGAGGGCAAGGTGCGCGCCTTCTATGCGGGCCCGGCCCACACGCCGGACGGCATCTTTGTCTACTTCCCTGACCAGCAGGTGCTCTATGGCAACTGCATCCTCAAGGAGAAGCTGGGCAACCTGAGCTTTGCCGATGTGAAGGCGTATCCGCAGACGCTGGAGCGGCTGAAAGCGATGAAGCTGCCCATCAAGATTGTGGTTGGCGGTCACGACTCGCCGCTGCACGGCCCCGAGTTGATTGATCACTACCAGGCGCTGATCAAGGCCGCCCCGCAGGCATAGAGAGCCAGGGCGCAGGGATCACAAGAAGTGGCGCACCCTTGAAGGGTGCCAGCCAGAGAAAACGCCCGAACGGGCGTTTTCCTGTTTTCAGCGCACCGGATTTTCTGTGGCTGATTTCCGAGTCTTGCCGACCGGCAGCTGGTCCTCGGCATTAAGGCTGTTCAAGCCGGGTGCGCTTTCATAAGATGGATTTCTCTCTGGCTAGGCAGCAACAAGTGACTGTTATGCAATATAAATCCCTCGAGCGCCTGAAGCAGGCCTTTATCACCGGTATGTGGGCCTCGCTAGTCAGCATCGTCATTGGTTTCGCCTTCAAGGTGTGGCTGGCGCAGTGGGTGGCCAAGGGGGACCTGGCGCTGTTCAACAGCGTGGTGGATTTGATCTCCCTGTCGCTCATCCTGATGACCGGCTTTCGCTCCTCCATGGTGGTGAGCTACTCCCAGACCAAAAACGATAGAGACATCATCAATACCTTCCGCTACTTCCTCATCGGCATTGTGCTGCTCACCTGGGGGATTGTGATCCCCTATATCAAGCACGGGCTCCATATCCGGGTGGAGTACCTGCAACTGGTGGGGATCATCTTCGGGCTGGGGCTCAAGGTCTACTTCACCAATCTGGTGGCCATGTACCGCATGTATGACATTTCCAACAAGGTCACCTGGCTGGAGCCGCTCGCCAACGCCCTGATGTTTATGGCCTGCTACTTCGGGCTGGGGATGGATGCACTCTCGTCGCTCTTCTACGGGCTGACGCTCTCGTCGCTGGGCATTGCCCTCTATATGTATCTTTATCGCCGCCGGGACATCGCCACCCGACCGCTCGCCAAGGTGGCGCTCGGCCCGGAGATGGTCAGCTATGTGAAGAAGAGCTTTACCGCCTCGCTGGAGGCGGGGGCCAGTATCCTGATGATTTACATTACAGTGCTGCTCACCATACGCCACTTCAGCATCGACGAGCTGGGGGATTTCCAGGTGGTGGTGCGCCCTATCTTCACCTATATGACGCTGCTGTTTGTCTTCCCCATCTACCGCTTCGTGCTGCCGGAGCTGGCGGTCAATCTGCGCAACGGCGATCACCGCCAGATAAGGCTTATTCGCCGCTGGATCTTCCGTCTCTCCGCCATCGTCAGCCTGGTGTTCTTTGTGCTGATGCTGCTGGCGGGCAAGCCGCTGGTGTTGCTGCTGTTCCCGGCCGAATACGGGGGCGCCGTGCCCGTGCTGTTCCATTTCTCCATCTTCTTTATCTTCATGATGCTCAACGGCTATCAGCTCGCCTATATCAAGGCCCATGGTCACTTTACCCAGAGCCTGCTGATCCGGCTGGCGGGCATAGTCGCGCTGGTGGCGGCCTACTATCTGGTAGCCCGCTTCACCACCAATGTGGTGGCCATTATCGTGGCACTCGGTCTCGGTTATATGGCGATGTTTATTCTCTCCACCCTGGCGGAGCGGCAGATCCTGAAATCCCTGCCATTGGTGCTGGCGACCCGCTAGGTGTTCAGTCGCCAAGGGTGGTGCTGGTCTGTATTGGATAATGAAAAACGCCCATTCGGGCGTTTTTCATTGGTGGGATTTAGGCGGCTTAACGCTTGCCCTTGCCGCCCTTGTTACCGCCGCCGAGGGCCTGCTTTCTGGCGCGCTGCTTCTGGGCTGCCTTGCCGCTGCGGCGTGGCTCGGGTTCGAAGCGGGTGAGATCCGGCTCAAAGCCCGGGAACCACTGCTGGGGCAATCGGGTGTCGAGCACAGCTTCCACCTTCTCCAGCAGAGGCGCATCTTCCGGGCTGAACAATGTGATGGCGAGCCCCTTGTTGCCTGCGCGGCCGGTACGACCGATGCGGTGGACGTAATCTTCGGCCACAAACGGGAACTCCAGGTTAATCACGTAGTTGAGATCCAAGATATCGAGACCGCGGGCAGCCACGTCGGTGGCGACCAGGGCTTGCAGGGTGCCGGCACGAAACGCCAGCAGCACTTTTTCTCGCGCGCCTTGCGACAGATCGCCGTGGAAGGCGAGCGCATTGATGCCCGCCTTGCCGAGCTGCTGGGCCAGTTTGTCGGCCCCCTGGCGGGTACGGCTGAAGATAAGTACGGGCGCCCAGCCCTTCACCTTGATCAGGTGCTCCACCAACGCCACCTTGCGCTCGCCATCCACCGCATAGACCCGCTGCTCCACCTCGGCCGCCGTTGTGTTGCGCGGTGCCACTTCGATCAGTTCCGGGTCACGCAGCAGCACACGGCTCAAGGCAAACAGGTTGTCGTCGCAGGTAGCCGAAAACAGCAGGGTCTGGCGATCCGCCGGTATCTGTTTGAGCAGCGCCTTGATCTCGTCCATAAAGCCCATGTCGAGCATGCGGTCCGCCTCGTCAAACACAAGATGGCTGAGGTGTTCAAGGCTCAAGGCCCCCTGACGCAGATGGTCGAGCAGGCGACCTGGGGTGGCGATCAGCAGATCCACCCCGGCTTGAAGCGCCTCTACCTGGGCGGCTATGCTGACTCCGCCGTAGACCAGGGCGCTGGTGAGACCCGTACCTTGCCCGTAGCGCACCACGCTATCAAAGACCTGCACCGCCAGCTCGCGGGTCGGCACCAGCACCAGCGCGCGGATCGGGCGGGCGGTGTCGCTCGCCGGGTGTTGCATCAGTTGCTCCAGCAGCGGCAGCACAAAGGCGGCGGTCTTGCCGGTGCCGGTCTGGGCCCCCGCCATCAGATCCCGCCCCGTCAGAATGACGGGGATGGCGCGGGCCTGAATGGGAGTGGGCGCGGCATAACCGAGCTCGCTCAGGGTCTGCTGCAGACGGGGGGAGAGGGCCAGTTCGGCAAAGGAGGCAATGGACATAGAAGGCACCAGTGTGGGGTTATCGCGGCCAGGGCCACGATGGAAACAATCATAGTGGCCGGCATGGTAACAGAAGCGGGGGCATGGGCAGAAGGCGGGGAGGGGACTGGCCTTTATCCCTCACCATATTCCCCTGCTCGGGCTCGGGAGCTGCGCCATGGCGAGCAACTCCCTGTGCTGGAACACTCTGTGCTGGTTAACGGCAGTGAAACACCTCTTCCAGCGCATCCACCACGGCGCGCACCCGGCTGGCCTTCTGCAGGTTGGGGTGGAGCACCAGCCAGATATCGACCGGATCGCTGAGGGCGGGCAGCACCCGTACCAGCTCAGTCTCTTTGTCTGCCAGAAAGGTGGAGAGCAGCGCTATCCCCAGCCCCTGACGGGCCGCCGCCAACAACAGCAGCTGGGCATTGCACTGCAGCACCACATTCGGCTCGTGCAGCGGCTCCCCGCACAGGCTGTGCCAGTGGCGGGAGACCAGCTCTTTGGCAAACAGCAGCAGGGCATGCTGGCTCAGGCCGAGGCCGCACTTGGGTGTACCGTGTCTGGCCAGATAGTCGTGAGAGGCGTAGAGCCCCATCTCTATGGTGGTGAGGCGTTTGATCACCAGCTCGTCGTTGTCGGGACGCATGCCCCGAATGGCGAGATCGGCTTCGAGACAGGCGATATCACTGACGTTGACCGCCGTCTGCAGGCTGAGACGAATGCCGGGATGGCGCTCGCGCAGCAGGGTGAGGGCTGGCAGCACGAAGGCCTGTGCCAGGGTATCGGTGGTGGCGATGCGTACCTCGCCGCACAGGCTCTGATCCCCGGCGCTTGCCTTGCGCTCTATGGCCTGGATGGCCTGCTCCATGGCGCTGGCATCAGCCAGCATGGTTTCGCCGAGCGGGCTCAGGTCATAGAGTTTTGGTGTGCGGATAAAGAGTTTGGAGCCCAGACTCTGCTCCAGCGCCGTGATGCGTCGCCCGACGGTAGCCTGATCGACCCCCAGTACCCCGGCCGCGCCACGCAGTGTGCCCTGTCTTGCCAATGCCAGAAAAAAACGCGCGTCATCCCAGTTGATCATCGAGCCTCCCACTCAAGTTCCCCCCGCTGGGGCGAGCCCATTAGAAGCCAGCACAGGCGGGATCACAAGCCAAGTGTGCCCTGGTGTGCGTGCAAATAGATGTCGAACGCATGCATTATTGAAGCCGCATGATGCATTTGTGCTGCTGTCGGCGGCGCTGTGCGGGCGCTATCATGGCCGCCTCTCACCAGCGGGGTTTGGCCCCGTGCCCATCGGAGCCGTACATGTCATCACCCTTGTCTACCCCCGGGCCCTGCCAGTCGGGCGCTGCCCATGGCGCCATTCTGCTGTTTCTGCCGCTGGCCCTGATGTCGGCGCTGCTCAACAGCAGCGTGCCTACGCCGCTCTATCCCCACTATCAGCAGATGCTGGCGTTGAGCGATGTGAGCCTCACCCTGATTTATGGTGGCTATGCGGCTGGCGTGCTGATCTCGCTGTTCGGAGTGGGCAATCTGGCGGGCCGGGTGACAGACCTGCGTGCCATGATATTGCCTGCGTTGCTGGCGGTGTTGGGGGGAGCCCTGCTCTTCTCCCTGGCCGATTCGTTCTGGTCGCTGCTGCTGGCGCGGGTCTTGGCTGGCATTGGCACGGGGGCGCTGACCGGCGCCGCCAATGTGGCCTTGCTGCGCTTCGGCCCCCGGGATGGCGGCAAGCGGGCGGCGCTCAGCGCGACCCTCTCCTTCACCGCCGGGCTGGCGCTCGGCCCGGTATTCAGCGGCTTGGCGCTGCAACTGGACTTCTATCCGACTCAACTGCCCTTCCTGCTCATCATGGGGCTGGCGACCTGCGCCATGGTCGGCGTTGTGTTGAGCTGGCCCGCCAGCGCACGAGCGCAGCCGCCAGTGGCATCGGGGCAGGGCAAGGGCTCCTTGGGGGAGGGGCTCAAAGCCACGGGGGCGGCGTTCTTCCTCTGCGCCCTGGCTCTCTTTACCGCCTGGGCGGTGGCGGCCAGTCTGCTGGCAATCGGCCCCAAGGTGGCGAGCCAGTTGCTGGGGATGCGGGATCTCGGCCTGTTTGGCTATCTCATCGCAGCCTATCTGGTGTTCTCCGGCCTGTGCCAGCTATGGGCTCGCCGCCTCGATGCCCGCCACACACTGCAGAGCGGCTGCCTTGCCCTGGCGCTCAGCGTGCTGCTGTTTACCGGCGCCGTTCACTATCAGTCGTTGTGGCTGGCAGGGTTCGGGCTGTTGGTGTCCGGTTATGCCCAGGGCGCCGCGTTTGTCGGCAGCGCGACTTTGGTCAATCGCATTGCCCCCAGTGCCAGCCACGCCCGGCTGGTGTCGCTCTTCTATGTGATCGCCTATGTGGCCAACTGGGTACCTGTGCTGCTGGGCTGGGTGAGCGACAGCGTCGGCCTGCTGGCAGCGGTGGATGTACTCGCCCTCGGCTCTGTTCTGATCAGTCTTGGTCTGGCCTGGGTTGTGTCGCGAACCCGCTTCGAGCGAGCCGCGGCCTGAGCCATTTATCCGCCAGCACTTACTCCGCTACGACTACCCGTTTGGCATCCAGGTGGTGCATCCATTCCCGCAGGATCAACAAAACGGCGGCAAAGTGCCGCCCCTTGGGCAAGTGGGCCGCCGCCAGTGGGTCCCCTTCCACCATGGCGGCAAACTGGCCGAACAGCTGCTCAATGCTCTCCCGGCTCAGCTCATGGCTGCCGAGCTCGCCAGCCAGCGGGACCGGGCTGTGCAGCGTCACCAGCTCGTGGGCCGGAATGCGGGCCGCCAGCGGCATGAGCGCATCCTCCACCACCATGATGGCCCGTTCCAGTTCGTGCGCCGTCGGCGGATCCTGGCGAAACGGTCCCGGTGTCATGGCGTCGAGACCAAATGCCAGCTTGTAGGTGATGGTGATGCCGTCGGCCTGGGTGATCAGTACCTTGCTGATCTGTTCACCCAGATTCAACGCCAGGGTGGGGGCTTGGGGTCTGGTCATGTTGCTTCCTCTGTGATCCCGTCACGGCAAAGCCTATCCATACACCCGCCAGCATGCATAGGCGAGTGCTTTTCTGTTCCCCCCATACAGGTGAAACGGCTTGCAATGCTGATGATAGGTGGCATTCTGGATGTCTAAATGGCTATTCTTGTTCATCTATCACGATTCAGGAGTTCTGATATGGATATTCGCACCGCTCCCCGGGCCCTTGCGCTCGCCCTCCTGCTGGCCAGCGGCATCGCCGCCGCCAACGAGGCACTGGTGATCCAGACCGATTTTGGCCTCAAAGATGGCGCAGTGTCAGCCATGAAGGGGGTTGCCTTCGGGGTGGACCGCACTCTGCCGCTCTATGATCTGACCCACGAGATACCGGCTTACAACATCTGGGAAGGGGCTTACCGCCTCTATCAGACCCTGCAGTATTGGCCCAAGGGCTCTGTGTTTGTCAGCGTGGTAGATCCCGGTGTGGGCACAGATCGCCACTCTGTGGTGCTCAAGACCAGGAGTGGCCACTACATAGTCACCCCGGATAACGGCACTTTGACTCTGGTGGCCGAGCATTTCGGCATAGACGCTGTGCGTCAGATCGATGAGAAAACCAACCGTCTCAAGGGATCCGAGAAGTCTTACACCTTCCACGGTCGCGATGTTTACGCCTATACGGGCGCTCGGCTCGCCTCCGGTGCCATCAGCTATGAGCAGGTGGGCCCGCTGCTGCCCGCCGACGTGGTGAAGATCCCTTATCAGCCGGCTGTGGCCGAGAAAGATGGCACCCTCAAGGGCACAATCCCGATCCTGGATGTGCAGTACGGCAACGTCTGGACCAATATCGACGAGACACTGCTGACCCAGGTGGGGATCAACAAGGGGGACAAAGCCTGTATCAAGATCAGTGAAGGGGATGTGGTCCGGTATGACGGCAAGGCGCCCTACGTCAGCAGCTTCGGCGACGTGCTGGAAGGCCAGCCGCTGGTCTACCTCAACAGCCTGTTGCAGGTCTCGGTTGCCCTCAACATGGACAGCTTCGCCGCCAAACATCAGGTGCAGTCGGGTGCCAACTGGCATATCAGCCTGAAAAAGTGCTCATGATCATCCGCTGACACACATAAAAACGGGCGCTACGGCGCCCGTTTTGTTGCTGCTTACCGCAGCGCTGCGGGGGGCGGCACTTCCGTGTAGCGCCCGTCAATCTCCCGCTGATAGTAGTGGCCGTCTCTGACGTAGTAGCGGCGGCCATTCAGATCCAGCGGGATGAGGTGGGTCCCCGTTTGCACCAAGATGGCCTGAGTGGGTGGCGTGACCACCACATAGTGGCTCTCCTGTTGCTGGTAATAGATGCCGCCGAGCACATAGTAGGTGAGCCCCGCCAGCAATAGGGTCTCCACCCCGCCTGGCAGCCTGTCAATGCGATGGCCCGGCGCTGGGGCTGACCAGGGGCCTGCGTAGTGACCATGGCGGAGGGCGGAAGGTGGCATGTCGCGTCCCGGCGGGCCGCCCGGTCTGCCCATCTCGCCCGGGCCCGCGAGCGCAGGAAGGACGATGAACAGCGCCAGCGCCCACGGCCACGGGCGATCCTTGTTCATATTATTGGCCCTTGAGCGGGGCAGTGATGGGCTGGGCCCGGATGGCTTGCGGCGGCAACTCCCGCACACTGATCACCACCTCATAGCGTTTGTCTGTCTCGGCGGCAGGGATGTTCTTGAACAGCTCCTGAGCAGTCGCCTGGGGATCCTTGCTCTGCTTGCTGGCCTGATAGAGTACCGAGGGTGGCGGCATATGGGCGCCGGGGCGATCGGGAAGGGGAGGCTGCATGTCGCTGGCGTGCACAAACAGGCTGCCGAGCAGCAGGGGCAATAGAAGGGCTTTGCATGACATGGGATGACTCCATCCGGGTGAATATGGCCCATCAAACGCCACACCTATGCTGCGCTCAATCGCTTTTACACACCCTTTTCGCCCCCTTTACACTTGTGACAACGGGCGCCAGAGCGCCCGTTGTGTGTCATGAAACCGGGTCGGCCTCAAAACTCGTTGGAGAGCGCCTTGTAACCTTTGACCAGGTCTATGTTGGTGTGAGCCACATCTTCGGAAAACTCGGTGGCATCCACAGTGACTCTGGGGATCTCGGCCAGATCGCTCTGCTGGTTGATGCGGGTCGTGGAGGGCACATAGAAGCCGGGGGGCAGATCGCAGCCATCCACCACAGAGTTGTGGCGCACCACTGAACCTTCACCTATATGGCAGTTGAACAGCACGCTGTTGAAGCCGATGAAGACCCGGTTACCGACTTCGCAGGGGCCATGCACTATGCTGCGGTGGGCGATGGAGGTGTACTCGCCTATGGTGACGGCAGCGCCGGACTTGGAGTGGATCACCACCCCGTCCTGAATGTTGGAGTTGGCGCCGATGACAATGGGCTCCATGTCGCCATTGGCATCCACCTCGTCGGCGCGGATCACCACATAGGGGCCGACAAACACGTTTTCCTTGATGATCACCTTGCCACAGATGATGGCTGTCTTGTCGATATAGGCGGACTCGTCGATGACCGGCAGGTGGCCGGATGGATTCTTGCGGATCATGTTGCATCCTGTTGAAGATGAAATCGGGATGGGGAAAGGGCGAGGCATGAGGGCCTGCCGGTGGGTCAGCTTACGCCTGTGGAACGGGAGGGGGAACCCTTTACTGGTCTGACCCCCAGGGGCGCGCTGTCATCTTGCCGGGGTGTTCCCTCTTCTCAAAATATGGGAGCATGACGTCTGCCGACGGGGCTGCTCTGCCGCGTTGGCACTCTTTTGATATAACGCTGGAACCCAAGATGAAGAAGATTGTTGTGCTGCTCGGCATTCTGCTGCTCTCCCCCTTGTACTCTTCTACCGTGCAGGCCAAGGGGCAAGCGGGCGAGTTTGACTATTACGCCCTAGCGCTCTCCTGGTCGCCGGAGCATTGCGCCATCAAACCTGCCGATCGGGATCAATGCTCCCGCCAGCTGGGCTTCGTGTTGCACGGCCTCTGGCCCCAGTACCAGCGCGGCTACCCGAGCAGCTGTTCCCGCGAGCGGCTGGATCCCGACATGGAGCAGCAGTTTGCCGGGCTCTACCCCAGCGGCTTTCTCTATCGCCATGAGTGGGAGAAACACGGTACCTGCTCAGGCCTCAGTCAGCGCCAGTATCATCAGCTTGCCAGCGACCTGCGTCAGAAGGTGAAGATCCCGGCCGTGTATCAGTCCCCTGCCGAGCCTCTGCGCAAAAGCCGCTTCCAGCTCAAGGCGGATCTGGCCAGTGCCAACGACTGGCTGGCGCCAGACAACATCACGGTTGCCTGTGCCGACGGTGGTCGCTTCCTGCGGGAGGTCTACATCTGCATCAACAAGGAGGGGACGGATGCCGTCACCTGTTCCGACGAGGTGCAAAAGCGTGAACTGCGCTCCTGCGGTCAGCCGGACTTCCTGCTGCGCAGCGTGCGCTGATCATTCTCTATCTTCATCGGGCCCCTTGCGGGCCTGATGTTCAAATACCGCCATAGGAAAGGAGTCTGGGCAATGACCGACATAAAACAGTTCTCGGCACAGGAACGAAGCTTGCTGCTTGGGGTGAAAGGGGTGGGTCCCACCGTCATAGGGCGGCTCGAACAGCTGGGTTACCACACACTGAGCGAGCTGGCCGAGGCGGATACAGCCCATATAGTCCAGCTGGTGGCCAGCATGCTGGGGTCGACCTGCTGGCAGAACAGCCCGCAGGCCCGCGGCGCCATCAATGGCGCCATAGCGCTGGCGCGCAGCCAGGTCGCTGCTGTTTCGGACTGTACGCGGGGTACATAGCCATGAACCTGTTTGCAGAGCTCGGGATGCGTTATCCCCTCATTCAGGCCCCCATGGCGGGAGTGCAAAACAGTGCACTGGCGCTGGCCGTCACCGGCGCGGGTTGTCTGGGCTCCTTGCCGGCGGCCATGCTCAGTCCGACTGACCTGCGAAGCGAGCTCGCTCGGCTTGCCGCCAGCGGTCTGGGGCCATTCAACATCAACTTCTTCTGTCATCAGCAAGGGGATCCCGATCCGCAGCAGGTTGCACGCTGGCAACAGGCGCTGGCGCCTTTTTATGCCGAGTTCGGTGTGAGTACCGATGCTGTATCGAGTGGGCCAGGTCGTGCCCCGTTCAACGCCGAGCATGCCGCCATCCTGACCGAGTTCAAACCTGCGGTAGTCAGCTTTCATTTCGGCCTGCCCGAACCGGGCCTGCTGGCCCGGGTGAAAGCCACGGGAGCAAAAGTGTTTGCCAGTGCGACCACGGTAGCTGAAGCGCAATGGCTGGCTCGTCATGGCGCCGATGCCATCATAGCGCAGGGGCTGGAGGCCGGCGGCCATCGCGGCCATTTCCTCAATGAGGATCTCGCTTGGCAGCAAGGTACCTTTACCTTGCTGCCACAAATAGTCGCGGCGGTAGAGCTGCCCATCATCGCTGCCGGTGGCATAGTCGATGGCAAAGGTATCGGGGCCGCCCTGGCGTTGGGCGCCAGCGCCGTCCAGATGGGAACTGCCTTCCTATGTTGTCATGAGGCGACGACCTCTGCCCTGCATCGCGCCGCGATTCATTCTGCCCAGAGCCAGCACACTGCCCTGACCAAGGTGTTCAGCGGCCGCCCGGCGCGAGGGATAGTCAACCGGCTGATGCGGGAGCTGGGCTCGCTCTCGGATCTGGCACCTGACTTCCCCCATGCCAGCAGCGCGCTGGCACCGTTGCGTGCGGCAGCTGAAAAGGTGGGTGATAGTAGCTTCTCGCCATTGTGGGCGGGGCAGAATGTATCGGGTTGCCGTGACCTCCCGGCCGCCGAGTTGATCGCCGCATGGGTGAAAGAAGCGGGCTTGGCGTGATCGCTTCTTTATATAGGTAGATGAGCGGGAGGGGCGGCACGCAAGGAGTGGTACTTCCACTGGCTAAACGGGGGGCACTCATGATGCCAATAGTGCCGTTTTACGGCATTTCTGTGGATAAGTTTGTACAAAACCTGTGGTTGGATATGAATAACTAAAAAAGTGCCGATTTTTGCAGTTTTATTGCATTGAAGGCCTTGCCAACGCGATCAATCTCTCTATAATGCGCCACATCGACAGGGCAAGCGGCAACGCAATCAAGCCAGTCGGTGCCTCGAAAAGCCT
>NZ_LSGW01000101.1 GCF_001643305.1 Aeromonas salmonicida subsp. salmonicida | reverse complement strand
GAAGAACTACTACCTAATTCAGTGATAGCGACCACCACCTAAGGTGACAGTTGTTATTCACGTCAGCTTTCTTAGATTGAAGTAATTTGCCTGGCGGCCATAGCGCCGTGGAACCACCTGATCCCATGCCGAACTCAGAAGTGAAACGCGGTAGCGCCGATGGTAGTGTGGCATTCGCCATGTGAGAGTAGGACACTGCCAGGCACCCAACACGAAAACCCCCGCTCGATGAGCGGGGTTTTTTATTGCCTGAAATTTATCATTCCTGCGGTGTCCTCTGCGCTATGCCCCTTAGGCTCTCTCCGCACAGGGCAACTCCATATTGACCACCCCATCTTCCAGCTGGATATCGATCTTGAAACCAAGACGCTTGGCCAGATTGATCATGCCGCGATTGCTGGGCATGGTCATGCCGGATAGCTGGCCAATCCCTCTCTCTCTGGCGTAACGTACGATTTTCTCCATCATCAACTTGCCGAGCCCCAGCCCCTTTAGGTCGGATCGCACCAGAATGGCAAACTCCGCATCGGACTGATCCGGGTTTGAAATGGCTCGCACCACCCCCAGAATTTGCTGACTGAAGGCTCCGTCCTGTCCTACCGCGACGAAGGCCATCTCCCTGTCGTAGTCAATCTGGGTCATGCGAGCGAGCTCTTCGTGGCCCAGTTCTCCCACGTCAGCAAAGAAGCGTTTGTACCTGTCTTCATCGGAGACCTTGAGTACAAACTGTTTGTGAGCGGGTTCATCCTCCGGCCGGATCGGGCGGAGCAGCACATGGCTCTGGTCCTTGAGCCAGGCCCCCTCTTCCAGCTCGGTGGGATAGGGGCGTATCGCCAAGGGGCAACGCTGCTGTGTCATCGGCATCAGTGTCAGGCTGGCATCTAGAATCACCATCTCGGCCCCGCATGCTTGCAATGGATGCAGGTCCAGCTCCTGGATCTCGGGAAACGCCAGCAGCAGTTCCGACAGCTGGCACAACACTTGACCAAGCGCATCGATATCGAGTCTTTCGGGGGTGGCCTGCTCGCGGATCTTGCGGCTCTTGAGGGCGCCGATGACCTGGTAGCGTGCGAGAGCCTGGTTCAGTGGCGGGAGTGCGGCGACCATCTCCTGGGGTTCTGCTCCCGACTCGCCGAGCAGGATGACAGGACCGAAGACGGGATCCTGTTGCAGGCGGATCCTCAGTTCCAGCCCTCCGCTGCGGCGTGCCATGCGCTGTACCAGCAAGCCTTCGATGCGGGCCCCCGCATCGTGCTGTCTGACCCGATCCAGAATGGCATCTGCCGCCTGAGCGACCTCGGCAGAAGTACGCAGGTTCAGCATGACGCCGTGCACCGCAGACTTGTGGGCAATATCCGGCGAGCGCAATTTGACCGCTACCGGATAGCCGATCTGTTCAGCCGTCAGGGTGGCTTCGATGGCGTCGGAGACAATCCAAGTCGGCAGGGTCGCGAGCCCGGCAGCTTGCAGTATGGGTTGCACCAGATGGGTATCGAGGGTGAGTTGCTTGCGTTCCAGAGCCTGCCGGATCAGTTGTTGGCAGAGTTCGACGTTGAGCTTGTCCCCCTGCAGGGACGCGGGTGTTTCCATCAGTTGCTTCTGGTTGCGACGGTATTCCACCATATGCATGAAGGCGGCCACTGCACTTTCGGGAGTGCGATAGGTCGGAATGCCCGCCTCGGTGAAGAGCTTGCGTCCTTCCTGTGCCGAGTATTCCCCGGCCCAGTTGGTCAGGATATTGAAGCGCCTGGCTCTGGGATGCTGCCTGAGGTAATCGATCAGACTGCGCGCCAATTCGGCCCCGCGTGCTGTGAGGGAAGGTGCATGAATGAGCAGGATGGCATCTGCTTCATTCCCTTGCAGCAAGGCATCGAGTGCCTGCTGATAGGCGGTGATATCTGCATCACTACCTATGTCTTTTGGCGGTATAGCCAGTTTTCCGCCCCGCTCAAGCAGCACATCGACCGCCATGTTGGCCAGTCCGCGGCCGTTGGAGATGATGGCCAGCCGTTCCCCCTTGAGGGTCAGCGAATGGCTCAGGGTTTCGACCGCGGCAAACAGCTCGTGGGTATCTCGTACCCGCAGCATGCCTGCTCGCCGGATGGCGGCATCGTAGACGTTGTCCAGCCCCTTGGCCGGATCGTGGCGACCGCTCTTGAGCACCAGTATTGGCTTGTTGCGCGAAGCCGCCCGCGCTGCCGAGAGGAAGTGGCGGGCGTCGTGCAACTTGTCCATATAGAGCAGGATGGCGCGAGTGGTGCCGTCGCGAGAGAGCTGATCGAGCAGTTGGCCGAAGTCGATGTCACAGTGATCGCCGAGGGAGATAAAGGCGGAAAAGCCCAGCTCATGCTGTTTGGCCCAATCCAGTATGGTCGTGCTGACGGCCGCCGACTGGGAGACAAAGGCTACCTGCCCAGGTTTGGCTGCGATAGGGGAGAAGCTGGCGTTGATGCCCTGCGCTGGCAGTAACATGCCCATGCTGTTGGGGCCAAGCAGGCGAATGTCATATTGGCTGCTCAGGCGCTGCAACTGTTCCCTCTCTTCCTGCGAAAAATCGGCGGCCAGTATGATGGCGGCCCCGGCCCCTTTTTTGCCGAGAGCTTCGATGAGCGACAGTACCCGTTCGCGTTTGGTGCAGATGATGGCGAGATCGGGGGAGAGTGGCAGGCTGGCAATGTCGGGATAAGCCAGCACTCCGGCGATGGCTTTGTTATGGGGGCTGACCGGCAGTATGGGGCCCTTGAACTGGCCTGCAAGCAGGTGCCTGATCACCACGTGACCAGCTTTCTGTGGGTCGGTCGAGGCACCGATGACGGCGATTGAGTGGGGTTTGAAGAGCCGATCCAGGCCGCTTGGTTTCATGGGCACTCCTCATGGCGACCCCCGGAGGCGAGGGTGATGGATGGTGCCAGTGTAATACGCTTTGATTGCCTGTTCTGTGACCGGTTGCGGATCACTGTTTGGTCAGGGCGCCGGCTCGCAGATAAAACTTCATCTTGCCCTGAATTTGGCGCACTGCCGCCAGCGGGCGCTCTTGCAGATAGATATCCTGTTCGTGATCCAGCAAGGTTTGTGGCACTCCCAGACTCTGCAGGTACTCTTCAAACAGCTGTGAGCTGTTGATTTCGATCAGGTGACGCATCATGGCGAGGCTTTTTCCATTCAGGTTGAACACCGAGTCTAGTCTGTGACCTGGGTCTTGCTCTGACCATTGTCAGATTTGACACCAAGTCGCTCACACATCTGTGGGTCCATACACCAGAACTGGGCGCTCACGCGTTATAGTGAGTGCATCAAGATCAGAGGTACGAGGCGCAATGATCAGGATTTTACTGTGGTGCATCACACTGTTTGCGGGGAGTGCCCTGGCTGCCGAGTCGCACATTCGGGCCTGGAACCTGCTGTTGGAGCACCCCAATCCGGCTGTGGCGGGCTTGCTGCGGTTGTCGCTCGATCTCACAGTGCCTGAATATGGTCCCTATCAGCTGATTGCGAGTCCGCCAATGGAGCAGGGGCGGGCGGTCAAGGCGTTACAAGAGGGTGCCCTGGTACAGATAGGAGTCTTTGCCCCTGATGAAGAGCGGGAGCATTCCCTGCTGGCGGTCCATATTCCGTTGGCGAAGGGGTTGCTGGGCTGGCGGGTCTGCCTCATCCGGCTGGGGGATGAGGGGCGCTTTAGCGGCATAGGGTCGCTGGCGGACTGGCATAGCGCCGGACTCACCATCGGTCAGCACAGATCCTGGCCCGATACCCGGCTGCTCAAGGCCAACGGCCTCAAGGTAACGGTGGGCAATCTCTACGAGGCGCTGTTCAACATGCTGAGCAAGCGGCGTTTTGACTGCTTTCTGCGTTCCGTCATCGAGATAGAAGATGAACTAAAGCAGCATCCGGAGCTCGCAATCGAACCCCATCTGGTGTTCCGTTATCCGCTGGCGCTGCTGTTCTTTGTTTCCCCCCAATATCCCGAACTGGCACAGCGCATCGAGCTCGGGCTGCAGCGGGCTCGCCAGTCCGGTGCCTTTGATCAGATCTTTGAAAAGGAGTTTGGCAGCACGATTCGTCGGTTGAAGCTGGACGAGCGGGTCATGCTTGAGCTGCATAATCCGGATCTGCCCGCCAGGAGCCGCATCATGATGGCTGACCCCTCGCTAATCTATGCGCCGGTCACGGCCACCCCGTCAGCGCAGTGAACCCTGGCCGCGCGCCGTATCCCAGAAGGCGCGGATAAGAGGCTCTTCCAGCCGCTTCTTGAGCACTGCGATACCGACGTCGAATGGCTTGAGCGCCGGTCTGGGCTCGACGATGCGCACCTTCTCCCCCATGGGGCTGTGATCGATCACGGCGGCAGGCACCAGCCCGACGCCAAAACCGAGCGCCACCATGGCGACTATGCCCTCGTTGCCTGCAACCTCGGCATAGATGTTGGGGGCAATTCCCTTGTTGCGAAACCACTGGTCACAGCGCTTTCGTGCCAGACCCTGTTCGGAGAGTATCAGCGGCAGTCGCTCCCAGTCCGGCTCACCCTGCAAGAACCACTGGCTCTGTTGCGGTGCGGTACGGGGGGCAATGAATACCAGTGGCACCTGCTGCAGGCTGGCAAATTCCAGCTTGGCGGAGAGCGCATCCGGCCGCGCGGCGATGGCGAGATCGGCCTCGTCAGCCAGGATCTTGTCCACCGCCAGCGCCGGGTCGCCGGTCTCCAGCTTGATCTCCAGTTGGGGATAGCGGCGACGAAAGCGCTCCAGCACCTCGGGCAGCAGAAAGTAGCTGGCGGTGACCGAGCAGAACACCCGCAGCCGTCCTTGCAGCGGTTCGTCGCTGCGTTTGAGCTCCTGCTTGAGCTGGCGCCACTCCTGCAACAGGCTGCCGCCAAACTCCCGCAGTTTCTCACCCGCCGAGGTGAGCCGCACGCTGCGGTTGTCCCGCTCGAACAGCACGCAGCCGGTCTCCTGCTCCAGTCGCTGAATGGCGCGGCTCAGGGTGGAGGGGCTGACCGCCATGGCATCGGCACTCTTGCCAAAGTGAAGGGAGTCGGCGAGGTGGAGAAACAGCTCGAGATTGCGAAGATCCATCTTTCTATTCCTGCGGCGGCGCGTTTGCTGGCGTGGGGGAGAAACAGCTTGAGATTGCGAAGAATCATCTTTCAATTCCTGCAACATACTGTTTCGAATATATCAGTTAAGGCAATGAGTGTCCCGCGCTATAGTGGTTCAGACAACGCCGCTACCCGGCATGGAATCAATCGAACGGAGCAATCACCATGGCTAACTATTTCAACACCTTGAACCTGCGTCAGCAGTTGGCCCAGCTGGGCAAGTGTCGTTTCATGCAGCGAGCGGAATTCGCCGACGGTTGCGACGTGCTGAAGGGCAAGAAGGTGGTGATTGTGGGCTGTGGTGCCCAGGGTCTGAACCAGGGTCTGAACATGCGTGACTCCGGGCTGGATATCTCCTATACCCTGCGCAAGGCTGCCATCACCGAGAAGCGCGCCTCCTGGCAGAAAGCAACCGACAACGGCTTCGCGGTCGGCACCTATGAAGAGCTGATCCCGACCGCCGATCTGGTGCTGAACCTGACTCCGGACAAGCAGCACTCCGACGTGGTGAAAACCGTGATGCCGCTGATGAAACAGGGCGCCGCGCTGGGCTATTCCCACGGCTTCAACGTGGTGGAAGAGGGTCAGCAGATCCGCGCCGACATTACCGTCGTCATGGTTGCGCCCAAGTGCCCGGGAACCGAGGTGCGTGAAGAGTACAAGCGCGGCTTCGGCGTGCCGACCCTGCTCGCCGTGCACCCGGAGAACGATCCCAAGGGTGTAGGCATGGCCATCGCCAAGGCGTGGGCTTCAGCTACCGGCGGCGACCGTGCCGGTGTACTGGAATCCTCCTTCGTCGCGGAAGTGAAATCCGACCTGATGGGCGAGCAGACCATCCTCTGCGGCATGCTGCAGGCCGGTTCCCTGCTCTGCTACGACAAGCTGGTTGCCGAAGGGACAGACCCGGCCTACGCCGGCAAGCTGATCCAGTTCGGCTGGGAAACCATCACCGAAGCCCTGAAGCAGGGCGGCATCAGCCTGATGATGGACCGCCTCTCCAACCCCGCCAAACTGCGTGCCTTCGAGCTGTCCGAGCAACTGCGCACCCTGATGCGCCCGCTGTTCGAGAAGCACATGGACGACATCATCGCCGGTGAGTTCTCCCGTGGCATGATGGCCGACTGGGCTGAAGACGATGCCAAGCTGTTCGGCTGGCGTGAAGAGACCGGCAAATCCGCCTTCGAAAACGCGCTGGCGTTCGCTGGCAAAATTGCCGAGCAGGAGTATTTCGACAATGGCGTGGTCATGGTGGCCATGGTCAAGGCGGGTGTCGAGCTGGCGTTCGAGACCATGGTAGCTTCTGGTATTTACGAGGAGTCTGCCTACTACGAATCCCTGCACGAGCTGCCGCTGATCGCCAATACAGTCGCTCGCAAGCGTCTGTATGAGATGAACGTGGTCATTTCCGATACCGCCGAGTACGGCAACTATCTGTTCGCCAACGCCGCTGTGCCCTTGCTGCGCGAGCACTTCATGCCGACCCTGAAGGCTGGCGACTTGGGTGCCAGCAAGGCCGAAGGGCAGAACGTCGACAACCTGGCGCTGCTGGCTGCCAACGAGGCGACCCGCAACCACCCGATCGAGAAGATCGGTCAGGTACTGCGTGGTTATATGAAAGACATGAAGCGCATCGCTGTTGGTGGTTAAGCCTGCATCTGGCAGGATGATGAAGGGGCGGGGATGACGATCCCCGTCGCCAGTCGGACTGGACACCCGACCGGCCAGCCAGAAAATCCGGCCCGACAGCTATAAAAAAGCCCCGCTCATCGAGCGGGGCTTTTGCATTCAGAAAGGCCGGATAAATCAGGCTTTCCACGCTTTCCAGGTGTTGATCAGACCGTTGGTGGAGCAGTCGTGGCTGGTGACAGCCTCGGCGGTGTTGAGTTCCGGCAGTATCTTGTTGGCCAGCTGTTTGCCCAGCTCCACGCCCCACTGGTCGAAGGAGAAGATGTTCCAGATTGCGCCCTGTACGAAGATCTTGTGCTCGTACATGGCGATCAAGGCACCCAGGGTTTTCGGGGTCAGGCTCTTGAACAGTATGCTGTTGGTCGGGCGGTTGCCTTCGAACACCTTGAACGGCACCAGATCCTCGACCTGCTCCAGGGTTTTGCCGGCAGCAAGGAACTCGGCTTCGACCTGTTCTTTGCTCTTGCCGAAGGCCAGTGCCTCGGTTTGGGCGAAGAAGTTGGCCAGCAGTTTCGGGTGGTGGTCACCGATCGGGTTGTGGCTGATGGCCGGTGCTAGGAAGTCACAGGGGATCAGCTTGGTACCCTGGTGGATCAGCTGGTAGAAGGCGTGCTGGCCGTTGGTGCCCGGCTCACCCCAGATGATGGGGCCAGTCTGGTGGTCAACCGGATTGCCGTTGCGATCCACGTACTTGCCGTTGGATTCCATGTTGCCCTGCTGGAAGTAGGCAGGGAAGCGGTGCATGTACTGATCGTACGGCAGAATGGCTTCGGACTCGGCACCATGGAAGTTGTTGTACCACAGGCCAATCAGCGCCAGCAGCACAGGCACGTTCTGCTCATAGGAGGCAGTGGCAAAGTGCATGTCCATTTCGAAGGCGCCTTGCAGCAGGGCTTCGAAGTTGTCGAAACCGACGGACAGGGCGATAGGCATGCCGATGGCAGACCAGGATGAGTAACGGCCGCCAACCCAGTCCCAGAACTCGAACATGTTGTCGGTGTCGATGCCGAACTCGGCCACGGCCTTGCCGTTAGTGGAGAGGGCAGCGAAGTGCTTGGCCACGTGGGCCTTGTCACCGGCGATCTTGATGAACCAGTCGCGGGCGGTCAGGGCGTTGGTCATGGTCTCCTGAGTGGTGAAGGTCTTGGAGGCCACCAGGAACAGGGTGGTTTCCGCATCAATCTCTTTGAGAGTCTCGGCGATGTGGGTGCCATCGACGTTGGAGACGAAGTGCATCTGCAGGTGGTTTTTGTAGGGGCGCAGTGCCTCTGTGATCATCACAGGGCCCAGATCAGAGCCACCGATACCGATGTTGACCACGTGCTGGATCGCCTTGCCGGTGTAGCCTTTCCACTCGCCTGAGATGATCTTCTCGCAGAAGCCCTTCATCTTGGCCAGCACGGCGTTCACTTCCGGCATCACATCCTTGCCGTCGCACTCGATGGGGCGGTCGGAGCGGTTGCGCAGGGCCACGTGCAGTACGGAGCGCCCTTCGGTCATGTTGATCTTCTCGCCATTGAACATGGCATCGATCGCGCTGCGAAGATCGGTCTCTTTGGCCAGATCAACCAGCAACTTGAGGGTTTCCTCGGTGATCAGGTTCTTGGAGTAGTCGACCAGAATGTCGCCGCCAAAGGTGAGGGAGAACTTGTCGAAGCGCTTCGGGTCCTGCGCGAACAGATCCTTGAGTCGAGTCTCTTTGTTAGCTGCAAAATGGGCTTCCAGCGCCTGCCAGGCCTGGGTCTGGGTTGGATTGATATTTTTCATAGGATTACCGATCTTCCAAGTTGTGTTTGAACCTTGCAGGCAAGGCTCCCGCCAAACCTTATTATTCGAGCACTATACCGGGCCCATTATACCGAGCCCATGGCGCGGCCCGTGTAACAGAGCTTTACCAATTGTCTGCCATCGAAGGAGTTTACAACCAAAACGCTGCGATTATGAGTCACTCATGGCCAGGGGATCTTGAGTTTGCTCATACTTCACCCGGCTTGGCCGGGGTGAAAGGGTTTTCATCTATGGCTGCCTGCCTGGCAAGTTTGTATTACAGCTAAAGGAGTATCTGACAGCCGTTTTTCGGCTCGTTTTATGAGCAAACGCAACTTGTCGGGGTTGGGCGTTGGCTAGTATGTGCACCGAATGGACGAGATCTCCCAGGGATGGCCACTGTCTGGAATGAGGAGATCGATATGAAACATGTTTTATCCCTGTTTGCCCTGAGCCTGATCGCCACCGGCCTCATCGGCCTGCTGACCCTGGCGCTGACCGCCGCCGCGCCGACTCTCGAGATTCGGGTGTTGGCCGTGATCGGGGCCGTGCTGGGGGGCTATGCGCTGGTGCAGCCACTGCTTAACCGGGTCGCTCGTCGACTGTTATGAAGACGGGCAAGCCAACCTGGCTGCCCGGATTGACAGGTTTTCGACCCCATGATGCAAGGTGAGCTGCAGGTCGAGTCTTTATGCCTTGCGGCACGACCGGGGTTTCAGAAACGACAATGCCAGCTTCAGGGCTGGCATTGTCGTGATCGTCTGCGCAGGTATCAGGCCTGAGGCTTTTGCATGTGCATGACCATCTGCGGGAAGGGGATCTCGATGCCTTCGGCATCGAAGGTCAGCTTCACCTTTTCGTGGAAGTCGAACCAGACGCCCCAGTAATCGGCAGTCTTGACCCAGGGACGCACTACGATATTGACCGAGGAGTCGGCCAGGGCGGCAACGGCTATGGTTGCTGCCTGTTCCTTCAGGATGCGCGGCTCTTCACTCACCAGGCGCTCGAGGAGCTGTTTGGCCTTGCGCAGGTCAGAACCGTAGCCGATACCGAAGGTCATGTCGACGCGGCGGGTGTCCATGCGCGAGTAGTTGACTATGGTGCCGTTGAGGATGGCGGAGTTGGGTACCACCACCATCTTGTTGTCACCCGAGGTGAGGGTGGTAGTGAATAGCTGCACCGACTGCACGACGCCATTGGTGCCCGCCACTTCGATAAACTCACCGGCCTTGATGGGGCGGAAGATGATCAGCAGGAAACCGGCGGCGAAGTTGGAGAGCGAGCCTTGCAGTGCCAGACCTATGGCCAGACCGGCGGCACCGATAATGGCGACGAAGGAGGCGGTTTGCACCCCGACTCGCCCCATGGCTGCAATCACCACGAACACCAGAATGGTGTACTTGAGGATGCTGCCAACGAAATGCGTCACTGTGGCATCCAGCTTGCGAGCATTCATCACCTTGATCACGCCATTGCTGAGAAGGTTGGCGGTGATGTAACCGACCAGCAGGGTGATCAGGGCGGCCGCAATATTGACGGCATACTCGATCAGCAGGCCCTGATTATTGACCAGCCAGGTCTGCGCTTCTGTGATGATTTCGGGTTCCATAGGATGTCCTGTCAGGCAGTAAAGGTTTATGACGCATGAATCTAACACTGGCATGCGACAGTTTGGGTCGCATCTGGTGCTCCCTTCCATTTTTTGCCATAAAAAACAAGGGAGGCCAAGGCCTCCCTTTGTGTATCCACCCGAATGGCGTCAGCTTTGCAGCAGTTGGCTGCGGATGAAGAGCCACTGATCTTCGAAGCCGGCGGTGGGCTTGAGTTTGAACTCGGAGCGGACAAACTGACTGATGCGTCCCTCGGTATAGGCCAGCAGCAGATTGGCGAGCATGGTCTCGTCGAGCTGGAAGCCCTGACCTTCCCGCAGCCGTTTTTCCCGCAACACCTGCTTGATCTGGGTTTCCAGCTTGTCGAACAGGATGCTGATGCGATCCCGCAGTCGATCGTGCTCACCCAGCAGGGCGTCGCCGTTGAGGATACGGGTGATGCCGGGATTGCGCTCGGCGAACACCAGCAGCAGCTGAAGGATATGATGGCAGCGGGCCATGGTGTCCTTCTCTTCGGCCATGATCAGGTTGACCCGTGACAGCAGGGAATCCTCGATAAAGTCGATCAGTCCCTCGAACATCCGCGCCTTGCTGGGAAAATGTCGATAGAGGGCGGCCTCAGAGACACCCACCTCGGCCGCCAGACGTGCCGTGGTGATACGCTGGCCAGGGCTGGTCTCCAGCATATGGGCGAGTGCTTGCAGGATCTGATCGCGCCGACTCTGTTTCTGATTACTGCTTGCCATGGATTCCCCTAAAAAAACAATGGCTTGATTCTGTTATTAGGCACAGGCCCGGGGGCCTGTGTGGTCTGTTATTGGCGACCAGAAGAACCAAAACCGCCTTCACCCCGTTCACTCTGATTGAACTCATCGACCAGTTGGAAGCTGGCCTGCACCACCGGCATTATCACCAGTTGGGCGATGCGTTCACCGGGTTGCATGGTGAAACTGTCGTTGCCACGATTCCAGACCGAAACCATCAGCTGGCCCTGGTAATCGGAATCGATGAGGCCCACCAGGTTGCCCAGCACAATGCCGTGCTTATGGCCGAGGCCGGAGCGGGGCAAGATGGTGGCGCACAAGCCGGGATCCTGAATGTGGATGGCCAGACCGGTCGGTACCAGAATGGTGTCGCCTGGTGCCAGAGTGATGGGCGCATCCAGCAGCGCACGCAGGTCCATACCGGCAGAGCCCGGAGTGGCGTAGGCGGGCAGCGGGTACTCGGTGCCGATGCGGGCATCCAGAATTTTCAGCTCAATTTGTGTTGTCATGAATCGTTCGTTTTTCAATGGGTTCTTGTGTGGACACCCGGGATACTCGGTACAGTCCGGGCAGTCATGAATTGATCGTTGCTCAGCGAGTGCTGGTGTGGGCGTCCTGCATGGGCAATGCCAGCGGGGTGCCATGTGTCTGCACTCAGCGCCGGTAGTGGCGCGCAATCAGGGCGATGAGGTGGCGAGCCAGCGTCAGCTTATCGGCCAGTGGCAGAGGGGCTTGACCCCCTTGCCAGAACACGGTCAGAGCGTTGTCATCGGCATTGAAGCCCTGGCCCGCACGAGACACATCGTTGGCGGCGATCATGTCCAGCCGTTTTCGCTGCAATTTATCGAGGGCGTATTGTTCCACATCCACGGTTTCGGCGGCAAATCCGACGGTGAAGGGCTTGTCTGATAACGCCCCCACGGCGGCTATGATGTCGGGATTCTTGACCAGGGTCAGCACCATCTGATCGTTATCACCGGTCTTTTTGATCTTCTGGCTGGCGACTTGCTCGGGCCTATAGTCGGCCACTGCGGCGCAACCGATAAAGAGGTCGCACTCGCCGACCCGGCTCATCACCGCCTGATGCATCTGCTCGGCGCTCTCCACATCGACACGCTCCACCCCGCTCGGTGCAGGCAGGGCGACCGGCCCGCTCACCAGCGTCACTTCGGCCCCTGCCTCACGGGCGGCGCGGGCGATGGCGTAACCCATCTTGCCCGAGCTGTGGTTGCTGATGTAGCGCACCGGATCCAGTGCTTCGCGGGTCGGTCCGGCGGTGAGCAGCAGTCTGACGCCCGCCAGCAGCGGCTCGGCAGCCAGTTGCTGGCAGCAGCGCTCAACCAGTTCCAAGGGATCCAGCATCCGGCCCGGGCCTACGTCGCCACAGGCCTGGCTGCCGGAATCCGGCCCCCACAGCAGGATTCCGCGGCTGGCCAGGGTCTTGAGATTGGCCTGGGTGGCGGCGTTGAGATACATCTGCTGATTCATGGCGGGAGCCAGTGCCACGGGGGCCGGGGTTGCCACGCAGAGGGTGGTGAGCAGTTCGTCGGCCATGCCGGCGGCCATGCGGGCCATCAGGTTGGCGCTCGCCGGGGCGATCAGCACCAGATCCGCCCACTTGGCCAGCTCTATGTGGCCCATGCCCGCCTCGGCAGCCGGATCCAGCAAGCTGTCGGCCACCGGATGACCGGAAACCGCCTGCAGGGTCAGCGGGGTGATGAACTCCTTGGCGGAGCGGGTCATCACTACCCGTACCTCGGCCCCCTGGTCTTTCAGGCGGCGTACCAGTTCGGCACTCTTGTAGGCGGCGATCCCGCCACTGACACCCAACAGGATGCGTTTATCGGCCAATCTCATCTGCTGCTTCTCTTCCGGCTCACTCTGACTGGTCGGCTAAGATACCACAGGCAACGGACGACGACAGAGGCTGACATGGGGGACTTGTGGCCGGCCTCCCGCGATTTTTTGCTATGTTTTCTCTCAATAGGCATGAGGGAGAGACAAATGAGCATCAAGGAGTGGCCTGAGGATGAGAGACCCAGAGAGAAACTGCTGCGGCAGGGGCCAGCGACGTTATCCGATGCCGAATTGCTGGCCATCTTCCTGCGAACCGGCGTCAACGGCCTGAGTGCGGTGGATCTCTCCCGTCAACTATTGCAGCAGTTTGGTTCGCTACGGGCACTGCTCGGGGCCGATCAAGGCGCCTTCTGTCATGCCCATGGACTGGGGCCTGCCAAGTATGCTCAATTGCAGGCGGTGCTGGAGATGGGCAAACGCCATCTGGCTGAACAGTTGCAACGGGGCGATGCGCTCACTTCGCCCCAGCTGACCCGGGATTACCTGCAAGCCCAGCTGCGGGAGGTGTTCGCCCTGCTGTTGCTGGATAACCAGCACAGAGTCATTCAATTCGTTGAACTTTTTTACGGCACCCTCGATTCTGCAAGCGTCTGGCCCAGAGAAATCGTGCAGATCGCGCTCAAACATAATGCAGCCGCAGTGATTCTGGCGCATAATCACCCGTCCGGCGTGGCCGAGCCCAGTCGGGCCGACCGCCAGATCACGGATCGGATCTTGGCCGCTTTGGCCCTGATCGATATCAGAGTGCTGGATCACTTGGTGATCGGTGACGGCATCACGGTTTCTTTTGCAGAGCGTGGTTGGTTGTAACTGGGCTCTGGCACTGTATTAGTTGATCTTTGATCACGGATGCTGTATAAAATGCCGCCTTCTGTTTGCCCCGCAATCGAAGGCCAGCGGGGCAGATATTTGCTCGAGCAATGAAGTAAGATTTGGAGAGACTGACATGTCTAGAGTATGCCAAGTAACCGGCAAGCGCCCGGCAGTTGGTAACAACCGTTCGCACGCTAACAACGCTACCAAGCGTCGTTTCCTGCCGAACCTGCACACTCACCGTTTTTGGGTTGAGGGTGAAAAACGCTTCGTAAGCCTGCGCGTATCCGCAAAAGGCATGCGTATTATCGACAAGCGTGGCGTTGAAGTGGTTCTGGCTGAACTGCGCGCCAGCGGTGTTAAGGTATAAGGAATTAGATCATGGCTAAAGGTATTCGCGAGAAAATTCGCCTGAACTCCAGCGCCGGTACTGGTCACTTCTATACCACTACCAAGAACAAGCGCACCATGCCCGAAAAAATGGAGATCAAAAAGTTTGATCCCGTTGTTCGTCAGCATGTGATCTACAAGGAAGGCAAAATCAAGTAATTACTTGATGCTGCATTCCCAAAAGCCCGGCCCAGTGCCGGGTTTTTTTATGGCTGGAATTCAGTACACTGCCGGTTCAAACGGAGGCTTGCCATGTTGAAATTGAGCCGTAAAGGCTGGAATAACGTGATCATAGTGGCCGTGCTGGCGGTGATCACTCTGCTGCACCGGCTGGAGATGGCCCAGCAGGAGAACAGCGCCCAGCGACCTCGTACCCTATTGCCGGACAGCGCAGTCGTCCTCACCTGGCATGGGCCGAGCTGGCAGATAGAGCGTATCGGCCAGGGTTGGCGCAGCGGACCGGATCTGGGGCTCAGCAGTGCCCAGCTGGCGGCCCATATCGAGGCGTGGCAGGCTTGGTTGCTGCCCCCTGGCGATGCAGTGCGCGGCACGCCGGTTACCCTCAAGGTGTGGATCGCCGGTCAGAGCGACCCGATTGAAGTGGGGCTCTATCAGGACAACGGCAAATTTGCCGCCCTGTTGCCGCCCTCGACCTGGCTCACCCTGAGTCAGGAGCAGTATCGCAGCCTGTTGCGCCCCTCTCCGTAATCCACCCTATTTGTTGGAGGCCCCATGCCTGAATTACCGGAAGTTGAAGTCAGCCGCCAGGGCATATCTCCCTGGCTCACCGGCATCAAGGTGACCCGCGTCGTGGTACGGGATGGCCGGCTGCGCTGGCCGGTACCTGGCGAAATCCAGGAGCTGGTGGATCTCACCATCCACAGGGTCAGCCGTCGTGCCAAGTATTTGCTGCTGGAGACCGACTTTGGCACCGCCATCCTGCATCTGGGCATGTCCGGCAGTCTGCGGGTACTGAATATTGGTACGCCGGCCGAGAAACACGATCACGTGGATATAGAGCTCGCCAACGGCAAGCTGCTGCGACTCAATGACCCGCGCCGCTTCGGAGCCCTGCTGTGGACCCGTGAACCGGCGGAGGCACACGCCCTGCTGGCCAAACTGGGCCCGGAGCCGCTGACCGATGCCTTCAACGCCGAGTATCTGCAAGGGCGTGCCAAGGGGCGCAGCACTGCCATCAAGACCTTCCTGATGGACAACCATGTGGTGGTCGGTGTGGGTAACATCTACGCCAATGAGGCGCTGTACGCTGCCGGTATTCATCCCAAACGGGCGGCGGGCAACATCAGTGCCGAGCGACTGGAAACCTTGGTGGCCGAGATCAAGCGGGTGCTGGCTTCTGCCATCCAGCAGGGGGGAACCACCCTCAAGGATTTCACCAGCGCCGATGGCAAGCCGGGCTATTTCGTGCAGCAGTTGCAGGTTTATGGTCGCGGTGGTCAAGCCTGTTTCCATTGCCATACTCTGCTCAGTGAAATACGGCTGGGGCAGCGTACAACCGTGTTTTGCTCCCACTGCCAGCGCTGAATCGCAGTTATTTTGGCCAAACATGGCCAAGTTGTAAGAGAGTATTTCCGGTCTGTTGAATATTTGGGCGCCTGTCACTAGTATCTCGACCGTTCAGGCGGTTTGAGAAAATAAAATGACAGCTAAATCAATGGACTGGGATCATTTATCCCGGCAGGGGCACTATTGCGCCCAAAAAATGGCCCGCTTCCTCTATCCCGATGACAGCGCCCGCAAGACCTTCAATCGCGCCAAGTTCGTGCTGCGCAGCCTGCTCTATCGGCAGCAGATGAGCCGGGTGTTCGAGCTGTTTCAGGCCGAACCGCTCAAGGCCCTGCCTGTCCACTATCCCGAGCTGCTCGACAAGCCGATGCGACCCTATCGGTTTGCCGGCTCCACCGCGACCCAGCGGGCCGAGATGCTGGAAAACCACTATCGACTGCTGCTGGCCCGTTATCCCGAGCTGATAGATCCGCTCTATCTGGACGAGGGCATAGAGCTTGGCCACTATCCCCAGAGTGGATGTCGCATAGTGCTGCGCCACGATGGTACCTTCCGTCGTGAGGCCGAGCTGGCGCTCTCCATCGTCGATCAACAGGGCAAGCGCCTCTATAGCTGCGCCTTCTCGCTGGCGGGCACCCCCGGCAAGCTGTCGCTGGTGATCGGCTCGGTACAGGGTCCGGAACCCTGCGTCGAACAGGCACAGGACAAGGTTCGAGCCCTGACCAAGGAGGGCCATGGTTTGCGGCCCAAGTCACTGGTGGTAATGCTGGTGATGCAGCTGGCCGAGGCGATGGGGGCCGAGAATATCTCGGCGGTGCGGATGAAGGCGCACATCTACCAGGCCAAGCGTTACAGCAAGAAGAAGAAAGCCTGTCTGCAGGCGGATTATGACGAGCTGTGGGAGGAATTTGGCGCCATTGATCAGGATGACAACTTCGTGCAGCTGTTGCCTGCGGTGCGCAAGCCGCTGGAGGAGATTGCCTCCAAGAAGCGGGCCATGTACCGGCGCCGCTATGAATGGCTCGACGAGCTGGCGCTCTCCTGCCAGCAGGTGCTGGGTCGCGCGGCGGGCTGACTGCCAGTGCGGACAATGGCGAGCGCGGCCCATGTGCGCCGCACTAAACAGGCTACCCTCGGGTAGCCTGTTTGCTTGTTACTTGCCTTGCTTGGCGGCAATCGCCTTGGCGACGATCGGGTCGACAAACTGGCGGATATCACCGCCATGCAGGGCGACCTCCTTCACCAGGGTCGAGGAGATGAAGGAGTTCTCTTCGGCAGGGGTGAGAAACACGCTCTCCAGCTCCGGCATCAGGCGGCGGTTCATGTTGGCCAGCTGAAATTCGTATTCGAAGTCGGAGACGGCCCGCAAGCCACGGATCAGCACGTTGGCTTGCTGCTCTTTGGCAAAGTCCACCAAGAGGCCGGAGAAGCCCACCACCTTGACGTTGGGCAGGTGGGCCGTCACTTGCCGGGCAAGCAGGACACGTTCTGCCAGATCGAACAAGGGGCGCTTGCTCGGGCTGTTGGCTACCCCGACGACCACTTCATCAAACAGCCTGGCGGCACGACCTATCAGATCGGTATGGCCGTTGGTGATGGGGTCGAAGGTGCCGGGATAAATTACCTTGTTGGTCATGCTGTTGATTCCTGCAACCTGGAAATTTGGTCGCATTATAGGGTCTGTTGATGTTTTGTCGCGACCGGGACGATGTCCGTTTTGTGCGGGACCTGGCGCGAGAGGCCCGGTTTGGTCGTCCAAATCAGTATCGTCTGGTGTCTTCGCTTGAGAATAGCTGTGCATCAGGCAAGAATACCCGCACCGCGCATCAAGCCTCCTTGCATTGGTGACAGGGAGCAAAGGGATTTTTTATGAAACGTATTCTGGTAGTACGCAACGACAAGATTGGTGACTTCATGCTGGCATGGCCGAGTTTTGCCATGCTCAAGCGCTCCATGGATTGTCATGTGACTGCCCTGGTTCCTGCCTACACGGCGCCGTTGGCCCGTCTCTGTCCCTGGATCGACGAGATTATCCTGGATCCGGGGTCAGGAGCCGACAAGGAACAGCAACGCGCCTTGCTGGCCCGCATCAAGGCGGCAGCCTTCGATGCCTCCATTTGCCTGTTCTCCAACACCCGTAACGCCAAGCTGGTGTGGAAGGCGCACATCCCCTACCGGCTGGCCCCGGCCACCAAGCTGGCACAGGTGCTCTACAACCAGCGGCTGGTGCAGCGCCGCTCCCGCTCCCAGAAGCCGGAGTACGAGTACAACCTGGATCTGGTGCGTCGCTTTCTCGCCGACCAGCAGGTAAGCGTGGTCGAGCCACAGGGCCCCTATCTCAGCTTTGACCCCCAGAGCCTGCAGCTGGTGCGCGAACAGGTTGCAACCAGACTGAAGCTGGATGCCAGTCGCCCCTGGCTGATGGTACACGCCGGCAGCGGTGGTTCGGCCAACAACCTCTCCATCGAGCAGTACTCACGCCTCATCATCAAGCTCAATCAGGCATGCCCGGAATTGCAGTGCATCCTGACGGCAGGGCCGGGGGAGGAGAAGATCGCCGAGCAGCTGGCGGCAGAATTGCTGGCTCACGGCGGCAATGGCTGGATCTATCGCTCCGACGAGGGGCTGCCCAAGTTCTGTCAGGTGATGGCCAACGCGGCCCTGTTTGTGGCGGGCAGTACCGGGCCGCTGCACATAGCGGCGGCGCTGGACGTGCCGACCATAGGTTTCTTCCCGGCGCACCGCTCGGCCACCCCGCTGCGCTGGCGTCCGCTCAACAGCGAGGGGCGTCACCTGGCGTTCAGCCCGCCGGAAGACAGCGATCATCCGGAAGACATGAGCCAGCTCGATCCCAAGACAATGGCGGCGGCGATAGCTCGCTGGGCACCGCCCTTCTGGCGAACAGAAAGCTGACAGATGCAAACAGGGCCCTTTCGGGCCCTGTTTCGTCATGCTGGTTTGAGCGGCTGCGCAATTAGTTGCGGGTCTGATCCGGCGCTTGCGGCTGCTGGCGGATCCAGAGGTCTGCGTACTTCGCGAAAGTGGAGTGGGCCGAGAGGATCGCGAGCAAGAGTCCCTGCTTGCCATCGAGGAAGCCGGCCTTGAGCAGATACATCTTGAGGAAACAGCCCACGGCATGGACCAGTCCCTGGCCGAGGGAGCCCTTCTTGCCACGGGCGGTGCGCTGATCGGCCCAGGCCCTGGCATAGCCGGCGGACTTCACCAGATAGTGCTCCAGATCCCGGTAGGTGAAGTGGAGCAGGTCGCCATGGATATTGACGATCTTCATGTTGGCGCGCACCTCCACCTTCTCGTGCACCAGCACCTCGTTGTAACGGGTGAGCGCCTTGGGATAGAGGCGCAGCACCCGATCCGGATACCAGCCGCTGTGGCGGATGAAGCGGCCAAATACCCAGGAGAGGCGTGGGATAGAGTAGATGGTGTCGCTGGCCGGATTGGCCATGACGGTCGCGATGGCCTCTTTCAGCTCAGGGGTGAGCCGCTCGTCCGCATCCAGCCACAGTACCCACTCTGACTGGACATGGGATTGGGCGAGGCGGCGTTGGCGGCCGAAACCGGGCCACACCGTATTGACGAAGAAACGGGCGCCGAATTCGGCGGCGATGGCGGGGGTCTCGTCCTGGCTGCCGGAGTCCAGAATGACGATCTCGTCCACCAGACCGTCGAGTGAGGCGAGGCAGGCTTTCAGGTTGTCGGCTTCGTTCTTGACGATCAGGACGGCCGCCAGAGTCGGTTTTTTCACGGGTTGAAGGCTCTTGTTGGCGCCCGGCTGGCGGGGCATGCTCGAATTGGCGCCCATTCTAGCCTAAAACGGCTGGCGGAGCATGGTCCCGGCGCCCGTAGTAAGTCAGTTTCAAAAGGGTTCTTTTTTGGCATGAGCGCGGGTGATGCAGGGATCTTCTGTTATTTCTCGGGCCATTCTTGGGGCATAATCTCGGCCAGTAATGATTAACCGCAGGGCTTGGCCCCAAGAGAAGCGTGAGATGAAAATATTGGTGATCGGCCCCTCCTGGGTCGGCGACATGGTGATGTCCCAGAGCCTCTACAAGGCGATCAAGACCAATCACCCTGACAGCGAGTTGCATGTGATGGCGCCAGCCTGGTGCGGTGCCCTGCTGGAGCGGATGCCCGAAGTGGACAAGGCTGTCCCCATGCCGCTCGGCCACGGTGACTTCAAGCTGGGGGCCCGCCGTCGGCTCGGCAAGCAACTGGCGGCCGAGAAGTACGATCAGGCGATCATCCAGCCCAACTCCATGAAGTCGGCGCTGATCCCCTGGTTCGCCAGGATCCCGGTGCGCACCGGCTGGAAGGGGGAGCACCGCTTCGGCCTGCTCAATGACATGCGCAGCAACAAGTCTGCCTTCCCGCTGATGGTGGAAGCCTATCTGGCGCTGGCCTATCCCAAGGCACAGATGAAGAGCCGGGCCGATATTCCCGCCATTCCCCACCCCTCGCTCAATGTGGATCTCATCAATCAGGGCAAGGCGCTGGAGCGACTCGGTCTGGATCGCGTTCGTCCCGTGCTGGTGCTCTGTCCGGGAGCCGAGTTCGGCCCGTCCAAGCGCTGGCCGGAAGGGCACTACGCCGTGGTGGCGCAGAAGTATCTGGATGAGGGCTGGCAGGTGTGGATCTTCGGCTCCGGCAAGGATGTGCCTGTGGCCAACACCATTCGCGAGCGGATCAATCCGCTGTCGCGCCCCAACTGCCACGTGCTGGCGGGCAAGACCAACCTGTATGAGGCGATCGATCTGATGGCGCTGGCCGGGCGGGTCATCTCCAATGACTCCGGCCTGATGCACATAGCCGCCGCCCTCAACCGGCCGTTGATCGGCGTCTATGGCTCTACCTCGCCGCTCTACACGCCGCCGCTGGCGGACAGGGTCGAGATAGTGCACACCGACATAGAGTGCCGCCCCTGTTTCAAGCGCACTTGCAAGTTCGGTCACCTCAAGTGCCTGATCGAGCTGATGCCGGAACAGGTGATAGAGGCAGGTCGACGGCTGGAGTGCGCCGAGTCGCCAGATCAACCGATCGTGCTGCAAGTGGGTGAGCCGCCACGGTTTGTCTCCGATGCGAGCAAGCGATCGGAGCCGACATAACATGGGCTATCGGCTGCTCTACAACCTGCTGATCCATCTGGGCTTGCCGCTGGCGTTGCTGGCACTCTACAAGCCGAAGAAGGGCAAGCCTGGCTTTGGTGCGCGCTGGGCCGAGCATCTGGGACGGACGCCGGCCAGCGGGCAGGAGGCGCCGCTCTGGATCCATGCGGTCAGCGTGGGTGAAACCCTGGCCATCAGCCCCTTCATCCGTGCACTCAAAGCCGAGCGGCCGGATTTGCCGATCCTGCTCACCACCACCACCCGCACCGGCGCCGAGCAGGCGGCCAAGCTCGGCGATCTGGTGGTGCATCGCTACGCCCCCCTCGATTACCCCTGGGCGGTGGTCGCTTTTCTCAAGTGCATCAAGCCTCGCGCCCTCTGGGTGATGGAGACAGAGCTGTGGCCGAACTGGCTGGCGGCCTGCGAGGCGCGCCATCTGCCGGTGACCATCATCAATGCCCGTCTATCCGAACGCTCCTGCCAGCGCTATGCCCGTTTTCAAGGGGCGTTCGATACCCTCAGCCGGCCACTGACCCATCTGCTTTGCCAGCATCAGGACGATGCCGAGCGCTTTGCACGGCTCGGCGTCGGTCGTGAGCGGCTGGCGGTGACCGGTTCCATCAAGTTCGATATCCAGCTGGGTGACGAGGTGTATGCCAGGGGGCACGCCCTGCGTCAGCAGCTGGGGCAGAGCAGGCCGGTCTGGATCGCTGCCAGTACCCATCAGGGTGAGGATGAACAGGTATTGGCGGCGTTTGACTTAGTGCTGCAACGCCACCCCCAGGCCTTGTTGATCCTGGTGCCGCGCCATCCGGAGCGCTTCGATCGGGTGGCCGAGCTATGCGCCCCTTACGGCTGTGTGCGGCGCACCGGCGGCGCCCCGATCCGCGAAACGGACAAGGTCTATCTCGGCGATACCATGGGCGAGTTGCCGCTGATGCTGGCGGCGGCCGATGTGGCCTTCGTCGGCGGCAGTCTGGTGAAGGTCGGCGGTCACAACCTGCTGGAACCGGCGGCGCTGGGCAAGCCCTGCCTGACCGGTCCTGCCTACTTCAACTTCAGCGACATCACCCGCCAGCTGGTGGCTCAGGGTGGCGCGGCCCTGGTGGCCGATGCCGCCGCGCTGGGGGAGAAGGTGAGCGAGCTGCTGGCCGACGAGGGCGATCGCCGCCAGATGGGCGAACAGGCCCGCGCCGTTGTGTTGCGCAATCAGGGCGCGCTGGCGCGCACCCTCTCTCACTGTCTTGCCAGTCTGGAAAGCGATTGAGCCCAGAGTGGCCATAAAGAACGGAGCGCCAGGCGCTCCGTTTTTGTTTTCCGTACAGGCATCGGTCAACGCATTATCAGGCCGAGCAGTATGCCCACCACGCCGAAGTCGGCATCGCTGAAGGTGGTGTTGGCGAAGCCGAGATCCCCCAGCACTGGCAGCAGAAATACCGGCAGGAAGGTGATCAGCAGGCCGTTGGCGAAGGCGCCGAGCAGGGCCCCGCGGCGACCACCGGTGGCGTTGCCGAATACCCCGGCCGCTGCGCCGACGAAGAAGTGCGGTACCACGCCCGGTATGATGACGGTGAGCCCCAGCAGGTAGAGCAGCACCATGCCCACCAGACCGGCGGCAAAGCTCGACAGGAAGCCGATCAGCACCGCATTGGGGGCGTAGGGGAAGACGATGGGGCAGTCCAGCGCCGGCTTGGCGTTGGGCACCAGCTTGTCGGAGATCCCCTTGAAGGCTGGCACGATTTCGGCGATGACCATGCGCACACCCTGCAGGATGACGTAGACACCGGCGGCGAAGGTGATGGACTGCATCAGGGAGAACATGAACCAGTGCTTGCCCTTTGCTACGCTGGTGACGAATTCGGGCCCGGCAAAGGCGGAGGTGATGAGGAAAATGATGCCCATGGTGAAGGAGATGGCCACAGGGGTATCGCGCAGGAACAGCAGGCTCTTGGGCACCTGCACCTCTTCACTGCTGTGGGCCTTGTTGCCGAACTTGGCGCCGATCCAGCCGGCCAGCACGTAGGAGATGGTGGAGAAGTGGCCGAGTGCCACCTCGTCGGAGCCGGTGATCTGCTTCATGTAGGGGTGAGCGAGGGCCGGGAACAGCACCATGGTCACGCCGACCACCAGGCTGCCGACCGCGATCAGCGGAATGCCGCTCATGCCGCCGGCGGAGAGGATCGCCGCCACCATCATGGACATGAAGAGGGTGTGGTGACCGGTCAGGAAGATGAATTTCCACGGGGTGAGGCGGGCGATCAGTATGTTCACCAGCATGGCGAAGAACATGATCATCGCCATCTCCTTGCCGAACGACTGCTGGGCGATGGAGACGATGGCTTCATTGTTGGGAACCACGCCCTTGATGCCGAAGGCGTGCTGGAAGATGGTGGCAAAATCGCCCAGCGAGTTCACCACCAGAGTGGCACCGGCCCCCAGGATGACGAAGCCCATTATGGTCTTGACCGTGCCCTTGATGCACTCGGTCACGGGTTTCTTCTGGGCAATCAGGCCGATGAGCGCGATCAGGCCGACCAGCACGGCCGGCTCGGACAGCACGTCAAACATCAGAAAATTGAAAAATTCCATGGTCAGCTCCAATCAGATGGAAAAGGCGGCCCGCAGGCCGCGAAGTCAGGTGGTCAGAGAGCGCCCAGTTCGCGCAGGGCGATGGAGAGTTTCTCTTTCATGGCGGCCTTGTCGACCATGTTGTCCAGGGATACCAGTCGGCCGTTGACCCCCATGCTGATGAGCTGCTCGGCGATGTCGCGGGTAGCCACGAACATCTCGGCGGTTTCGCTGCCGGCGGAGGCGAGATCCCTGTGATCCACCTCGGCAGTGACTGCCAGCTCCTTGAGGATGCTCTTGATGCTCATCTCCATCATCAGGCTGGTGCCCAGGCCGTGTCCGCATACAACCAGAATTTTCATCGTCTCTTCCTTTGTCGGGCGCAGGGCGCCGCTCAGTAGCGCGCCAGAATGCGCAAAATGTCGTCTTTGGTGTCGGCTGCCATGATGGCCGCCACGTCCTCTTCGTTCATGAACAGTTCGGCCAGCTGGGCGATGGTCTCCACGTGGGAGTTGCTGTCGCTGGCGGCCAGGGTGACGAGCAGCCGGATCGGGTCATTGCCCTCGGAGCCGAAATTGACTCCGGTTTTCAGCACTGTCAGCCCAAGGCCGAGACGATTGACGCCATCTTCCGGGCGGGCGTGGGGCATGGCCAGGCCCGGGCCCAGCACATAGTAGGGACCGAGCTCCTCGTGGGAGCGAAACAGCGCCGCCACATAGGAAGGCTCTATGGTGCCGTTGGCCAGCAGGGGAGCGGTGGCGAGCTCGATGGCATGACGCCAGTCGCGGGCTCCCGTTTCGATGGAAATGACCTCTTCGGTCAGCAGTTGAGTCAGCATGGCAATGATCCGGCTGGATGAGATGGCGCCAATCTAGCGATCTTGCCCCACGATAACTGTGAGCCTGATCTCGAAAGTTAGCCCTACCAGATAGCGCTAACATGGAATTGTGATAGCGCTATCATTTATGCCATGAGTGGGATTCATCTTGCCCCGTTACTCGCTCAAAGGGGGTAAAATCCGGTTTGAGCAAATAGTCAGTGCCGCACTTTTGCCTTAAAGTGAGCACCCGTATGTCGAGGAAGGGAAGGGATGTCAGAAGCGAAGAAGCGCCGTAGCACGGGTCGGGTGACCCTCAACGATGTGGCCCAGCTGGCCGGAGTGGGTGCCATGACGGTGTCCCGTGCCCTGCGCACCCCCGAGCTGGTGTCAGACAAGATGCGCGAGCGCATCGATGCCGCCGTGGATGAACTCGGCTACATTCCCAACCGGGCGGCGGGCGCGCTCGCCTCCGCGACGTCCCAGACCATAGTGGTGATAGTGCCCAGCCTGACCGAGCGCGGTTGCGGCGACGTGATCGCCGGGCTGCAGCAGACCCTGCTCGATGAGGGCTACCAGATAATGTTGGGGGATGCCCAGCACCTGAAGCAGCAGGAAGAGAGCCTGCTGACCAGCTTTTTGCAGCATAACCCGGCTGCTGTTGTGCTGTTTGGTGGCGATCCCGGCGAGACCATACGTGCTCGCCTGAAGGCATCCCGCCTGCCGGTGGTGGAGGTGGGAGCCATGGCGCGCAACCCTGTCGACATGAATGTAGGGGTCTCCAACTTCGATGCCGGTTATCAGCTGACCCGTCATCTCATCGAGCGCGGCTATCGCAACATCGGCTTTCTTTGTGCCCGCCAGGAACAGTGGATGCTGCAACAGCGCATGCAGGGCTGGCAGAAGGCACTGCTGGACAACTACCTCTCCCCCGATGCCATCATCAACACCTCTGAGCTGCCGAGTTTCAGCACAGGGGCCGCCATGCTGGGGGAATTTTTGTTGCGCTGGCCCGAGCTGGATGCACTGGTGTGCGTCAACGACGAGCTGGCGGCGGGGGTGCTGTTCGAGTGCCAGCGTCGTCACCTGAGCGTGCCTGGCAAGCTCGCCATCGCCGGATTCGACGATCTGGATGTGGCGCGCGCCTGCTATCCGGCGCTCACTTCGGTCCGGATCCCCTATCGCAAAATGGGGCAGGAGGCGGCCGAGCTTATCTTGCGCCAGCTGGCTGGCGAACCTGTCATGGGCACGGCCCTGACCCTGGATTTTCAACTGCAGAAGCGTAAAAGCAGTTGATCCCCGTTTCACACATCATCAAAGAGGCAACCATGTTCAAGGCTCTGTTACTGGAAAATCAAGACGGCAAGACTGCTGCGACTCTGACCCGGCTGGCCGAGAGCCAGTTGCCGGCAGGCGAGGTGCGGGTGGCGGTGAGCTACAGCTCCCTCAACTACAAGGATGGGCTGGCCATCACCGGCAAGGGCAAGATAGTGCGTCAGTGGCCGCTGGTGCCCGGCATCGATTTTGCCGGCACAGTGCTGGAATCGGCCGATAGCCGCTATCAGGTCGGCGACAAAGTCGTGCTGACCGGTTGGGGTGTGGGGGAAGGACACTGGGGCGGCATGGCCGAGCAGGCAAGGGTCAAGGCCGACTGGCTGGTGCCGCTGCCCGCCGGGCTGGATGAGCGCCAGGCCATGTGCATCGGTACCGCCGGTCTCACCGCCATGTGGGGCTGGAGGAGGCGGGCATCACCCCCGACAGCGGCGAAATTCTGGTGACGGGCGCCGCGGGTGGCGTGGGTTCCACCGCAGTGGCCCTGCTGGCCGCACTGGGTTATCAAGTCGCGGCCCTGACCGGTCGCCCCGAGGAGCAGGGGGAGATGCTGATAGCGCTTGGTGCCAGCCGCATAGTGCCGCGCGGTGAGCTGCTGGAGCCTGCCAAGCCGCTGGAGAAGCAGCTGTGGGCCGGGGCGGTCGATACTGTCGGCAGTCAGGTGCTGGCCAAGCTGCTGGCCCAGATGAACTATGGTGGTGCCGTGGCCGCCTGCGGGCTGGCTGGCGGTTTCGATCTGCCGGCCACTGTCATGCCTTTCATCCTGCGCAACGTGCGGTTGCAAGGTGTCGACATCTGTGATGTGCCCGCTGGCGCGCCGCCAGTTGGCGTGGCAGCGACTGGCGCGGGATCTGCCCGCCCGCTTCTTCGAACAGGCGGTGACCGAGATAGCACTGGAGCAGGTGCTGGCGGCTGCCGAAGCCATTACGCAAGGCCGGATCGCGGGTCGCACCCTGGTCAAACTTTGATCCTGCCTTGACTGGCGAGCCCCATTTTTCTGGATAGACTTTGAGGGCGGGTGCACTATCCAAGGAGAATGAGCATGGGTGGACACAAGCCGGATTACGATCTCGATGATGAATGGGAACCGGAATCCTGGGAAGAAGAGCTGGATGAATGGGAAGACGAGAGCTGGCTGGATGATGACCCTCTCGACGATCAGTAATCCACGCATTGAGAGAGCAGGCGGGCCTTGGGGCCCGCCTGATTTTTTTGTGCGGCTCACAGGAATGGGGATGATCCCTTGGTCGCCGACATCAGGCTGACTAGAATGAACTGCCCAAACGACACTCAAGGATGACTATGAGACTCACCATCATTGCCCTGCTGGGAGGCTGTGCCTCCAACGATGATCCGTGCGAGAAGGTATGGAGCGATGTGGGGGAGGCCGATGGCAAGCTGGGCTTCACCACGGAACGGGTCGCGTTTCACCAGGACCTGTGTGGCAAGAAGGTGGATGTCGAGCTATGGAAGCAGGGACGCCAGAAGGGACTGGCCTGGTATTGCCGGCCTGAACACCTCTATCTGGCCGGGCGTTCCGGCAGTGAATACCGTGGTGTTTGCCCCAATGACGGGCAGGCGCGCAGATTGTTCGAGCAGGGGCGCCAGGGCTGGACTGATCAATAGCCGGTCACGTGGTGGGGATGCGCAGTCTTACTCCTCTTTCAACCGCAGCGGCTGACACAGATAGCTTTTGTCATTGGCGCTTCGAGCACACTTGCCACAGACAAACTTGGGTTTGCGCACGATTTTGCGCAGTGTCTTGAGATCGGTGGGGATCTCGCTGCGGCGCCATTCACACAGGGTTTTGTTGCCCATAACGACTACCTCGACAACTCGGTGGGGGCCTAGTGTAATCACTTTTCATTTCGAAAACAGCGACAGGGCCACCTTGGCGTGGCCCTCGCTTAAGGCTTGTATCTGTTACTGGTAGAGGAACTTGGTGAAGATGAGCTCGCGTACCGCCTTCTTGCCGGTTTCTTTCACCAGCAGCTCGTTGACCTGGGTCAGGCACTCCTTGCGCAGCTCCTCGCGGTTCACCAGGGACTTGATCTGATCGGCGGTCTTGCTGCCCATCAGACGTATGATGGCGTCGCGGATCAGGGGGTCGTGCTGCTCCAGCAGCTTGAGGTCGCCCTCGTTTTCAGCCATCAGCTCGACCGTGACCCGGATATAGCCGAGGGTTTTGCCATCGCTCAGGTAGTTGGTGATGATGTCGGGATCGAGAGCATGGTAGGAAAAGCCCGGCTTGGCAGCCGCTTCGGCGCCCTCTGCCGGGGGCTCCTCTTCGGACGAGGCCTGCACATGCAGGGAGCCACAGCTCAGTAATAACAGCAGCAGAATTTTGAAGATCTTCATATAGATGGCTCATCAGCGGCAGGTACCCCATTTTTGATGTTGCCATCGGGGCCGTCAAGCACGGATGTTCTTACAATTCTCGAATGATTTACGGATAATAAACCGGATTTTAACCTGATAACGTAAATCTCCGGATGGTGAAGCCGTGAAGTCCGAGTTGACTGTTCCCCTTATCCAGCTAGCGCCGTGGCGGGTTCCCGCAGATTGCGAGCTGCCCGAGGCATTGCGGCCCTGGTTGCTGGAGGCCGATTCCATGACCCGGCGTCTGCGTCACCACAATCGCCACTTCTCGGTGCAGCTGCTGGGCAATCGCAGTGTCACCCTCTGCGCCGATGAACAGCAGCTGGTGGCCGCCGAGCAACCCATGGGTCTGTGCCGCGAGGTGATACTGCACGGTGATCGGGGGCCGGCTGTGCTGGGGTGGACCCTGTTTGCCGAAGCCGCCCTGCAAGAGAGCGGGCTGCGCGAGCTGGGTGAGCAGCCCTTGGGCGAGCGTATTTTCGGTGACGAGCCTGCCCGCCGCGATCACCTGCAACTGGCCTGTTTCGAGATTGCGAGCAATCCCTGGTGCCCGGCCGCCACCGTCTGGGGACGTCGTTCCCGTCTGTTTCTGGGGCAATGGCCACTGTTGGTCCATGAACTCTTCTTGCCCTCTCTGTCATGCAACAAGGAGCTGGAGTGAATCTGTTAACCAAGGAGCGGGGACTGGCCTATGTGCAGCTGGCCCGCATCGACAAGCCTATCGGGACCCTGCTGCTGCTGTGGCCGACCCTGTGGGCGCTCTGGCTGGCGGCCGGCGGCCTGCCGGATCTCTGGACCCTGCTGGTGTTTGTGGTGGGCGTGTTTCTGATGCGCTCGGCCGGTTGTGTCATCAACGACTATGCGGATCGCAACTTCGATGGCCATGTGAAACGTACCGCCGGTCGGCCACTGCCCATGGGCAAGGTCAAGCCGCGGGAGGTGCTGGCGCTGTTTGCCGTACTGGCGCTCATCTCGTTCGCGCTGGTGCTGACCATGAACTCCCTCACCATAGCGTTGTCGTTCGCGGCCTTGCTGCTGGCAGTCTGCTACCCCTTCATGAAGCGCTATATTCCGATCCCGCAACTGGTGCTCGGCATGGCCTTCTCCTGGTCTATCCCCATGGCCTATGCGGCTCAGGCCAACGCCTTGCCGCTGGTGGCCTGGCTGGTATTCCTCGCCAATCTGCTGTGGACCATCGCCTACGACACCCAGTACGCCATGGTGGACAGGGATGATGACCTCAAGCTCGGCTTGAAATCGAGCGCGATTCTGTTTGGTCGCCACGACAAGCGGATCATCGGCGTGTTGCAGCTGGCCACCCTGCTGATCCTGCTGGCGGTAGGCCAGTTGATGGGGCTGGGGGCTTGGTATTACTGGGGGCTGTTGGGGGCTGCGGCCCTGTTTGTCTACCAGCAGCGGCTGATCCGGGAGCGGCAGCGGGAGGCCTGCTTCCAGGCGTTTCTCAACAACAACTATGCGGGGGCGCTGGTATTCATCGGTCTGGTGCTCAACTACCTGTTGCCGTGACGCATGTCAGGATAAAAAGAAGGCCGCATGATGCGGCCTGCTTTGTTTCCGGTCTCTGTCAGAGCCGGTTGCCCGCCTGTATGGTGCGGCGGATCTTGTTGCTCAGCAGCGGCACTATGTTGTCGGCCAGCGCCTGGAAGCGGCCCAGATCCGGTTTGCCCTCGGGAGAGAGGTAGCCCTCCTTGCGCAGGGTGTGGATCAGGGTGCTGAACAGCTTCTGGTCGAAGAACTCGGGAGCATTGATGCCGTGCAGGGTGCCGAGGCGCTCCGCCATCATCAGGCCGTCCGCCTCCAGCTGCTCCGCCTCGACATAGGGCTGGGCCAGCACCCGGGTCAACACTATGGCGTAGCGTTGCAGCGTCTCCTGGATGCTCTCGGCCAGTAGCAGCAGGCGCATCTGGTTGCCAGGATTGACCCAGAAGCCGCCATCCCGTGCCTCGACCAGTTGCTGGCGTTGCAGTTCGGCCAGCAGGGCATCGACCAGCTCCGGCAGCTCATCCTCTTCGTAGTGGAGGAACAGCTCCGTCTTGAGCAGCGGATAGATGTCGATGCAGCGGGCGACGATCTCGCCGCGGGATATCCCTTCGCAACGTTCGATCAGCGCGGCCACCAGGGATGGCAATGCAAACAGGTGCAGTATGTTGTTGCGGTAGTAGGTCAGCAGGATCGCCTGATAGCGGTCCAGGCTGATGATCTGGCCCAGCTTGTCCTCGCTCACCTCGAACTTGTTGAGCTCCATCGCCTGATCCAGCAGTGTCTTGGCATCCTCAGCCGGGATTGTGCTCTGGGGGCTGTAGGGCACCTGCTTGAGCAGGTCCAGATAGGTGTTGAGCTGTGCCTGCAGTTCATCGCGAGTCAGGGCGTGGCGTTCGGCGGCCAGCAGTGCCAGCGCGCTCAGGGTCAGGCCATTGACGGCGGCGGCAGCGTTGATGCGGGTCATCAGCAGCTCGGCCAGCCGGGTGACTGTGGGTGCCATCCACTCTGGGCGCTCCTCCTGACCTATGTGGTCCTTCCACTCGGGCACATGTTCATTGAGGTAGCTGTTGAGGGTCAGGGGTTCGCCGAAGTTGACGAAGCCGCGGCCATAGTTGCGCAGCTTGCGCAGTATGCCGAGCACCTGCAGGAAGCTCTCTTTCTCCTTGCGGCTGCCCTTGAGCTCGTTGTGATAGGTGTTCACCTCCATCACATGCTCGTAGCCCAGATAGACGGGCACCAGGGTCACGGGTCTGTCCAGCCCTCGCATCATGGCCTGCAGTGTCATTGCCAGCATGCCGGTTTTGGGTGGCAGCAGACGACCGGTGCGGGAGCGCCCACCCTCGGTAAAGAACTCCACCGAATAGCCCTTGGCAAACAGCAGGTTGAGGTATTCGCGAAATACAGTGCTGTAGAGCGGGTTGCCCTTGAAGGTGCGGCGGATGAAGAAGGCGCCGCCATGACGGAAGATGGGGCCCGCCGGCCAGAAGTTGAGGTTGATGCCCGCCGCTATGTGGGGCGGCACCATCCCCTGGTGGTAGATGACGTAGGAGAGCAGCAGGTAGTCCATGTGGCTGCGATGGCAGGGCATATAGACGATCTCGTGCCCTTCTTGCGCCAGCTGGCGTACCTTCTCGGCACCGTTGACCGAGAGGCCGCGATAGAGCTTGTTCCACAGCCAGCCGAGGAAGCTTTCACTGAGGCGGATCAGCCGGTAGGAGAAATCGGAGGCGATCTCGTCCATGTAACCGTGGGCGCGCTTTTGCGCTTTCTCCAGGCTGATGCCCTCGCGCTGCGCCTCCTCTTCTATGGCCTGCTGGATCACGCTGGAGTCCAGCAACTGCCTGAACAGCAGGTTGCGGTTCGGCAGCTTGGGGCCGGTGGCTGCCAGCTGCTGGCGGCTGAAGTGGGTGCGGGCCACCCGCGCCAGCTTGTGGGCGATAGCCTCGTCGGTGCCGTGCTTGTCCGCCATTTGACGCAGGGAGAGCGGCGGAGAGAAGCGCACCAGGTTCTCGCGGCCCTTGAGGATCACGATCAGCGCCTTCTTGAGGCGGTTCGGTGCCAGACTGCTGATGATGTTCCAGCCGGAGGCCTCTTCCCCTTCCCGGCCGGGGGCGCGACCCCAGAACAGGGTGACGGGCACCACCTGGATATCCAGTGCCGGATCCTGCTTGTGCAGATCCAGCAGCTGGTGGAACTCCTGCAAGAAAGGCAGCGGTTTGCTGCGCTTGCCGAACAGGGGAGGCGGGCGGTCCAGACAGACATAGCGCGGCAGCAACTGACCGTTCAGCTCCAGCGGGGTGAAGGGACCGGGCAGGCCGAGATCCTCGCAGCACTGTTGCAGTGTCATCAGGTCGGTGATCGAGCTGGTTTTCAGGGCATAGACTATGGGTCTGGCTGGATCCAGCTTGAGCTCTGTGATGGGATTTTCCGGCAGGCTCTTGTGATTGACCAAGCCACTGACCGGCCATTGCAAGATGGCTCTGGAAATCTTCTGTCCAAGGGACATGTGCGTCTGCTCTCCAAAAAAATGCGGCGTGAGCATAACAAATCACCGGCGGCTTGTCGCCGAGAGGTACGATGAGTCGGCTGCGCAGCCGTAAAACCATGGCAAATAAGGGGTTGGCCGCGACAAATGTCAGCCGCGCCTTGCCTTGGCCACTGCACTGTATATACTGCCAGTGTGCTGTATAAAAAAACAGGTGCCAATGTTATGAAACCCCTTACCCCACGCCAGGCCGAAGTGCTGGAATTGATCAAGGTGAATATGAGCGAGACCGGCATGCCGCCGACTCGTGCCGAGATTGCCCAGAAGCTTGGTTTCAAGTCGGCCAATGCGGCCGAAGAACATCTGAAGGCCCTGGCCAAAAAAGGGGTCATCGAGATCATGCCGGGGACCTCTCGTGGCATCCGCCTGCTGATTGAAGAGGAAGCTGTGCTGGAAGAGACCGGCCTGCCTCTGATCGGCAAGGTCGCGGCCGGTGAACCCATACTGGCTCAGGAGCATATCGAGAGCCACTATCAGGTGGATCCCGCCCTGTTCCATCCGCGGGCAGATTTCCTGCTGCGGGTGCAAGGCATGAGCATGAAGAACATCGGCATCCTGGATGGCGACCTGCTGGCTGTCCACAAAACCCAGGAAGTGCGCAATGGCCAGGTGGTGGTAGCACGTCTCGACGAAGACGTCACCGTCAAGCGCTTCCAGCGCAAGGGCAGCCAGGTGTGGCTGCTGCCTGAAAATGAAGAACTTGAACCCATCGCCGTTGATCTCTCCTGCCAGCAGCTCACCATAGAGGGACTGGCCGTCGGCGTGATCCGCAACGCCGACTGGATGTAACAGCACGGCCTCCCTCGGGAGGCCGTCTCGCTTCTGTACCCCTTTCCCCATGATTTCAACCAGATCCTGATACCCGTGATTTTTGTCTGTCGCGCCCGTCCGCATCCGGCTCATTTCAGATATATCCTTGGCTAAGGCAGTCACTTGCTTGATCTGCCCCGAATGCTCGACAAGACGATCCTCTCCCACTTGGCAGGTGGCAGGAATCAAGGTCAGCAGGGATGCATAACAACAGCCTCAGGCGGCGCGTCGGACAGCAAGGGCGCTACCAGCCCAGTTGATGGAGGCGTTCGCGGGATAGAAGGGAGGGTGGCCAGCATTGCACCGGCGGCATCTGCCGTCTGGAGGATAAAGGCACACCTGCGCAGTCGACACGCGGCAGTCATCGATCTGGCCACCCAAGGGGGCTGTCGATGCCGACCGGCGTGACCTGTTGGTCAAGGAGGACAGGTATGGCTTCAAGCTCGCCATGGGATCCGGGTCTGGCATCGCCCGCTTCTTCCATCACCCGTTTCATCAAGGGTAACCGGATGACCCGCTTCTATGCTCTCTGGGTACATCACAAGGGTGCCTGCTGGACTGTCTGGCTTGGCTGCCCCAAAGACAAGATAGTCCGCCTGGTGCGGCTGTTTCACCGTCATAGCGACACGGGACAAACGGATCTTCCCTGGACGGCTCCCGTCATACCGCTGCGTGCCCTGACAAAGCGCGCCCATGAGCGGCGCAGACAACAACCCTGATCTTTCCTGCCCCTTGTCTCACAGCCCCACCTTGATGGTGGGGCTGTTGTTTTATGACCCCGGCCGGCTGACCAGTGGTGATGGGAGCCTCTTTTGACCCAAGCTGCATCCGGTGCAAGGGATAACCCGGAGCGCGATGGGCTGGGTTACAATGGGCCATCCATTCGTGCCCACTCTGCGGGCATGTCGCAGTGAAAAGGTCTGTTGTTATGGTTAAACCGCGTTATCCCTTGCTGTTCCTGCTGCTGGTCGGGGGCATGATGGCTGCATTCCACTGGAGCCGGCCCTCCCTGCCCGAGCAGGCCGACTATTATCCGGCGGGGCGGGACATCAATCCGTTTGCCTTCACCGACGAGGAGGGGCAGCCCTTCGTTCCAGCCAGTCTGGTGGGGCACTGGACCTTTCTGTTTGTCGGCTATACCTTCTGCCCGGATATCTGCCCGACCACGCTGGCGGATCTGCGCTCCGTCTATCCGGCGCTGAAGAAGATTGCACCGGACAGCCAGGTGGTGTTCATTTCGGCGGATCCGCAGCGCGATGACATCACTCGCCTCAAGACCTATACCGCTTTCTTCCATCCAGAGTTCAAGGCGGCAACCGGCCCCCACGAGAAGTTGTTCCCGTTTGTGCGAAACCTGGGCCTCATCTACTCCATTGCCGAACAGGGAGAGAAGGATTACCTGATCGACCACTCCGCCTCCATAGTGCTGATCAATCCGGAAGGCAAGCTGGAAGCCGTGTTCCGTCCCCAGATGAGCGAGGGGCGAGTACCCCACGTGGTCATGGAAACCCTGGTCTCCGATTTCGCCAAAATCGTGCGACTGGAGGGCGAATGATGCCGGATGAGTGGCTGCTCTCATGCTGATCCCTCCCTGGTTGACAGACAGGCTGCGCCATGGGGCCGTGTTTGCCCTGGCATTGCCCATGGTGCTCTCCAATATCACTACCCCATTGCTGGGGCTGGTGGATACCTGGGTGATAGGCCAGCTCGGTCAGGCCTGGTTTTTGGGAGGCGTCTCGGTCGGGGCGACCCTCATCAATCTCATCTTCTGGCTGCTCGGCTTCCTGCGCATGTCCAGCCCGAGGTGTGGCAGGGGGCCGGGCAACGTTGGCGTCAGTGGCCCGCGCTGTTGAGATTGCTCAGCCTGAATCGGGATATCTTCATCCGCTCCCTCTGCCTGCAGCTCTGCTTTGCCTTCATGACCTTGCAGGGGGCGCGTTTGGGGGATGTGGCAGTGGCCGCCAATGCGGTGCTGCTCAACTTTCTGATGCTCATCTCCTACGGGATGGATGGCTTTGCCTATGCGGTGGAGGCCATGGTGGGCCGCGCCATCGGCCGGCGGGATCGGCAGGGGCTGCGCGAAGCCATTGTCTTGAACCTTGGCTGGGCGCTGATCATAGCGATTGGTTTCAGCCTGCTGTTTGCGGCGGTCGGCAGTCAGCTCATCGCCCATATTACCGACATACCGGCGGTGATCGACGAGGCAAACCGCCAGTTGCCCTGGCTGATCCTGATGCCGTTACTGGCGGTCTGGTGCTTCCTGCTGGATGGGGTCTTCATAGGCGCTACCCGTGCCCGGGAGATGCGTAACAGCATGCTGGTAGCGGCGTTTTGCGGCTTCTTCCCGGTCTGGTGGCTCTGTCAGGGCTGGGGCGTTGCCGCCTTGTGGGCCGCTATGGGCGCCCTGATGGCGGGCCGAGGTCTGACGCTGGGGTATCTGTGCTGGCAATTGGAACGTGATGGCCGCCTGTTGCATTCACCCCATGGGGTGAGTCAGGCTCAGAGCGAGCCCTCATAACCCAGCTGGCGCCAGCTCTCGTACACGAATACCGCGACCGCATTGGAGAGATTCATGCTGCGGCTCTGGGGCAACATGGGGATGCGCAGCCGCTGTTCGAACGGCAGGCTCTCTATGATCTCCAGTGGCAGACCTCGGCTCTCCGGGCCGAACAGCAGGGCATCACCGGGCGCGAACTGCGCTGCAGAATGGGCGGTACTGCCCTTGGTGGTGCAGGCAAACACCCGCTCGGGAGCAACGGCAGCCAGAAATGCCTCATAGCTCGGCCAGCGTTTCACCTCGGCAAACTCGTGATAATCGAGCCCGGCCCGCTTCACCCGCTTGTCATCCCACTCGAACCCCAGCGGTTCTATCAGATGCAGCCGGTAGCCTGTGTTGGCGCAGAGGCGGATGATGTTGCCGGTGTTGGGCGGGATTTCCGGTTGGTAGAGCACGATATCGAGCATGGCGGGATCCTGATGCGGGCCGAGATGGGGCGGAAAAGGGCGCCAGCATACCCAGCGCCCGCCTGGATGAAAAGAGATGGCTCAGCCAATAGGCAGACGTATGGTGATAGTCAGCCCGGTTGGTTGATTGCAACTGGCGCGAATGGTGCCGCCATGGCGCTGGATTGCCTCCGAGGCGATGGCCAGCCCCAGCCCGGTGCCGCCGGTCTTGGCGTTGCGGGCATCATCCACCCGAAAGAAGGGCAGGAACAGCTGCTCCTGTTGCGCCACCGGCACACCCGGGCCGTCATCACGGATGGTGATGACCCACTCTCTTCCTTCCCGATACCAATCCAGTTTGATGAACTTGTGAGCGTACTTGAGTGCGTTGCGCAGGGGATTTTCCAGCGCCCGTGCCAGCAGCTCGGGCCACATCCTGATCGACTCGGTCGGCAGTGGCGGCAGCCGGAGTTGCTTGCCGCTCTGGTTGGCTTCGAACATGGCGTCGTCCAGCATGGGCTCCAGCAGTTCGGCCAACGGCATCACCACTGGTGCCTCCACATGCTGCTGTACCCGTGACAGGTCGAGCAGGTCGCCTATCAGCTTGTCCAGCCGCCCAATCTCCGACTCTATCCGTGCCAGCTCGTTGCTGTCGCCCTGCTTGCGGCGGATCAGCGCCTGCGCCAGCTGGATACGGGTGAGGGGGCTGCGCAGCTCGTGGGATATGTCGGACAGCAGCTGTTTCTGCTTCTGGATCATGCTCTTGAGCGTGTCGACCATGTGGCTGACGTGATCCGCCAGCTGGCCGATCTCGTCACGTCGCCCCAGATTGGGGATCTGTACTTCCAGGTTGCCCTCCGCCAACTGGGAGACTGATCGCTGCAACTGCAGTATGGGACGGGTCAGTCGCCAGGCCAGCAACAGGCAGAGTGGTGTACTGACCAGCATGGCGATCCCCAGGATCTGGATCGGGTGATCCAGGATCTGGATAAACAGGAACAGATAGGAGTTTTCGACATTGAGGCCGAAGTAGACGTGATAGGTCTGACCGTGGTGCTCCATCTCGAAGGGACCGGCGATGGCCCTCTGGTGCTCGCTGCCCAGCATGGGCTTGGCAGGGTTGTCCGAGTCGACCATGAAGCGGACGACGAACTTGCTGAGCCGCGTGCTGGATTGCATCTGGCCCTTCTCGTCGCGCAGGTAGATATTGTCCACCGGCAACAGACCCGCCGCCTCTATGGCCTTGGCCAGATCGAAATCCTGATTGGGGTCGGCACCCCGCTGCAGGGCTTTCAGGTTGTTGTTCATCCGCACCATCTCGTGGGCGGGTAACGGAATTATGTTGCGGGGATCCAGGGTCGGCAGTATCACGACAGCGGCGACCACGACCAGCAGCATGAACCAGAACCAGAGGAAGATCTGGGTGGAGAGGCCATTGAAGGTGCGGGCCGTGTTCATGCTTGTTCCAGCCACAGATAGCCGCGTCCGCGCACCGTCTTGAAGCGGGGCTGGCCATCGGTGCGCTCCGGCAGCTTCTTGCGCAGGTTGCTCAGGTGCATGTCGATGGCGCGATCGAAGGGTTCCAGTTTCTTGCCGAGCACCAGCTCCGAGAGCTGGCTCTTGCTGACGATCTGGCCGGGATTGCGCAGCAGACACTCCAGCAGCCCGAACTCGGTGGCGGTGAGCTCCAGCAGTTGTTCGCCGCTGCTGGCTTGCTGCAAGCCCGGCTGCAGAACCAGATCCATGAAGCGGATCTCTTCGGAAGTACCGCCACGCTGGGGTTGCGCACTCTGGGTCCGGCGCAGTATGGCGCGGATCCGGGCCAGCAACTCTCTGTCATCAAAGGGTTTGGCAAGGTAATCATCGGCGCCCGCCTCCAGCCCGTTGACCCTGTCCTGGCTGTCGCCCCGCGCAGTCAGCATCAGCACCGGGGTGTCGTGGGTCTCACGCAGCTTTGCCAGCATGGCGAAGCCGTTGAGCCTGGGCATCATCACGTCAAGCAGCACCAGGTTGAAGTCCTGCTCGGCCAGCCGCAGCAACCCCTCTTCGCCATCCTCGGCGACAGTCACCTGGAAGCCTTCCAGGGTCAGAATTTCGGTGAGCAGCTGAGTCAGCTCGAGATCGTCGTCGACCAGGAGTATTTTGTGCATCTAGGGTCATTCCGCTGATTTTTCGCGCCAAAGTGACGCAGGGGTCAGGGTATAATAGATTTTTAACCGCAAGAGGAAAGCCGGTTTTGAGCCATCAACAATATTCCCGCTGGGTGACGCTGGCCAGCATGGCCGCCGTTACCACTGCCACCCTGCTGATCACCGGCAAGCTGATCGCCTGGCTCATGACCGACTCCTCAAGTCTGCTGGCGTCGCTCACCGACTCCTTCATGGATGTCAGTGCCTCCATCATCAACCTGCTGGCCATTCGCTATGCGCTGGCACCGGCCGATGATGAGCACCGTTTTGGCCACGGCAAGGCGGAATCGCTGGCGGGTCTCATTCAGTCCGCTTTTATCTCTGGGTCGGCCCTGCTGCTGGTGATGCATGGCATCTCCTCCCTGCTCAATCAGGCCCCCATTCTGCGACTCGAAGCGGGTATCTGGGTCAGCGGCGGCTCCATAGTGCTGACCTTGCTGCTGGTCAGCTTCCAGGGTTTTGTCATCCGCAAGACCAACAGCGTGGCCATCAAGGCCGACATGATGCACTACCGCTCCGATCTGTTGCTCAATGCCGGCGTCTTGCTGGCGCTGGTACTGGCGGGGCGGGGCTGGTTCTGGGCCGATGGCCTGTTTGCCATCCTGATCGGTCTGTTCCTGCTGTGGGGCGCCATCCATATCGGCTATGAGTCTGTGCAGGCGCTGCTCGATCGTCAGTTGCCAGCCGAAGAACAAGCGAGAATAATGGCCCTCTGCTGTGAAGTCGAAGGTGTCCACGGGGTGCATGATCTGCGTACCCGCCAATCCGGTCCGACCCGTTTCGTTCAGTTGCATCTGGAACTGGACGATCAGCTCCCTCTGGTCAAGGCCCATCAGATTGCCGATGAAGCCGAACTGGCGGTGCGTCAGGAATTTGAACGCATGGATGTCATCATTCATATGGACCCCATCTCTGTGGTGCACAAGGAACAGCAAGGCACTCCATCAGAACAACAGTAGGCTGCAACATGGATGATCTGGTTGCCAGAACCTGGCAAAAAATTGAGCGAGAAGCGGCATGCATGGCGACCGAAGAGCCCATGCTGGCCAGCTTCTTTCACTCCACGATTCTCAATCACAAGAACCTGCGTTCGGCTCTCAGCTTCCAGCTGGCCAACAAGCTCGACAGCGCCACCATGCCAGCCATCGCCCTGCGTGAGGTGATCGAGCTGGCCCTGCGCAGCGAGCCCGAGTTGCTGGCAATGGTGGCGGCAGATATCTGCGCCGTGCAGGAGCGCGACCCGGCGGTCGATCTCTTCTCCACCCCGCTGCTCTACCTCAAGGGTTTCCATGCCCTGCAGGGGTATAGGGTTGCCAACTGGCTGTGGCGCCAGGGTCGTCGCTCGCTGGCGCTCTACCTGCAAAACCAGATTTCGGTGGTATTCGGGGTCGACGTGCACCCGGCTGCACGGATCGGCAAGGGCATCATGTTTGACCATGCCACCGGTATAGTGGTCGGTGAAACCGCTGTGATTGAAGACGATGTCTCCATCCTGCAGAGCGTGACCCTGGGAGGGACCGGCAAGGAGAGCGGCGATCGCCATCCCAAGATCCGCGAAGGGGTCATGATAGGGGCGGGCGCCAAGGTGCTCGGCAATATAGAGGTGGGGATGGGCGCCAAGATAGGTGCCGGCAGCGTGGTGATCAACCCTGTGCCGCCGCACACCACTGTCGCCGGCGTACCGGCCAAGATAGTGGGCCGCCCGGAGTGCGACAAGCCTTCGCTGGATATGGATCAGTGTCTCTGATCCCCTGACCGAGACGATTCGATGGCCAAGCGCTGGTCAGGTTACCTGATCCTGGGGATGTGGCTGCTCAACCTGCTGCACCTCTATCTGGGATTCTCCCCCTGGCCGGCGGCCATCGCCGCCTGGGGGGCATCGCTCCTCACCTGGCCCTGGCTGGTGGGGGCTGCCAGACGACAGGCCCTTGCCCTGTATGGCGCAGCCCTTTTGCTGCTGATCTTCTCATGGTGGCGGGGGGCCAGTCTCAATCCGGGCGACTGGCTGTTGCCCAACATCAATATGCTCACCATGTTTGCCGCCGTGAGCACCCTCAATCTTGCAACGTCCGGCCTGCTGACCGGTACTGCCTCCTGGTCTGGTCGCAAGGGGCTGTGGAGCACCATGGCCAGCCTCAATCTGCTGGGATCCGTCATCAACCTCTCTGTGTTGTTCATTATCGGCGATCGGCTGGAACGTAACGGCACCCTGGAGCGGCGTCAGGTGATGGTGCTGAGCCGGATCTTCTGTGCCGCCGCCTTCTGGTCCCCCTTCTTCGTCGCCATGGCGGTGGCGCTCACCTATGCCCCCGGTCTGCAACTGTCGAGCATACTGCCATTTGGCGTGGTCGCCGCGCTGCTGGCGATGGGACTGACCGCCTGGCAGGTGGAGCGACTCGGCGTACAGGATTTTGCCGGCTATCCGCTGCGACTGCAGACCCTGGGGCTGCTGGTGCTGCTGATCAAACAGATTTGGCCAGCGCTTGGCATTCTGGCTGTGATCGCCCTGGTGGCACCGCTGCTGGCGCTGCTGTTCATGCCCAGAGCCGGGCGAGGCGCCGCCCTCAAGCGGCAGGTGGTGGAGCGTTTCCCTGCCATCGGTGGCCAGCTGGTGCTGTTTCTGGGGGCCGGTTTGCTGGCAGCCGGGATCAACAGCGCTCTGTCTGTGCTCGAGCTTGGCGGTGAGCACGGGCTGCCACTCTTCAACCACTTCGGCTGGCTCGAGTCATCCCTGACGCTGCTGTTGATCCTGCTGGTGGCCATCGTCGGTGTGCATCCGCTCATCAGCATCTCCGGGCTGGCGCCGCTGTTGTGGCCCTTGTCACCGGATCCCAGCCTGCTCGGCATGTGCTTTTTGCTGGGGTGGGGGCTTGCGACCGGGACCAGCCCGCTCTCCGGCTCCAACCTGGCATTGGCATCGCGCTACAACCTGAGTGCGGGGATGATCCTGCGCTGGAACCTGCTCTATGGCCTGCTGATGTACGGGGTCGCCTGCTTGCTGTTGGGGGCTTATGTGGCGCGGCACGGATGAAGGCATAACTGGGGGGAAGTGCCCGGCAACATGCCCGTGGTGACTGGATTGGCAGGGTGTTGCCTGCTGGTTATGAGGCTCTTGTATCTGCCAGGGCGCAGGATGCGAGAAAAATAGACGCATATTTAGACAATACATCTATGGAAGGCGCATTTTACAGCGCGCTGGCTTGTTTGTGCCGATGTGCTCGGGGTATGCTGGCTTTACGCGCTTGAATCGCCCTCTGTGGGGCATCGCAATTGAACATACAGGTATGCATATGTCACTAGAAGTCCTTGAGCAACTCGAATCCAAAGTACAATCCGCCGTCGACAACATCTCCCTGCTGAAGATGGAGCTGGACGAACTGAAAGAGCAAAACAGCAAGCTGCAAGACGAGAACCATCTGTTGCGCAACGAGCACGTGGCATGGCAGGAGCGTCTGCGTGCCCTGCTGGGCAAGATGGAGCAGATGGGCGAATCCATCTAACCGGCAGCCAGCTGCAAGATTGAAAACGGGCCGCTCCATGAGCGGCCCGTTTGTTTTTGGCGGAGTGGGGATTACAGCGCCAGCAGCTGCTTGACCGTCTTCTCTATGCCATCTGCCGCTTCCACAATGTTGTTGGCCAGCATGTAGGCGGGGGTGGAGATCACCTTGCGCTCCTGATCCACCACGAACTCGTTGACCGGGCAGTTGAGATGGCTGCCCCCCATAGCCTCCATGGCATTGGCGGTGCCTTCGTCATGGCCAATGGTCGCCAGAGTGCCGGCGCCATAGATGAGCGGTATCATGGCGGGCGCGATGCAGATATAGGCTGCCGGCTTATTGGCATTGGCAAAGCTCTGGCAGGCTTTGAGGACATCCGGCTGAATTTGGCACTCGGCTCCCTTGATGGCGAAGTCGCACAGGTTCTTGGCGGCACCAAAGCCGCCGGGCACCAGCAACGCGTCGTAATCGGCCGCATCCAGCTCTGCCACATCCCTGATCTGGCCGCGACAGATGCGAGCGGCTTCAACCAGCACGTTGCGGCTTTCCCCCTCGCTCACGTCACCGGTCAGGTGGTTGATAACATGGAGCTGCGCCACGTTCGGAGCGAAGCATTGGGTAGTCGCACCCTGGCGGGCCAGCGCCAGCAAACTGATGACGGCCTCATGGATTTCGGCACCATCAAAGACGCCACAACCACTCAAAATCACGGCCACTTTTTTCATGGCAAACCCCTCGTTGTTGAAAATGTGAGCCAGGATAGATTGTTGTACTTTTGTATGGTTATCGTTCGCCATCCGCTGGTCAAGTCATCCCGCTGTGCTAGGATTGTTTCGTTTTCGATCCTGCCGTATCTACTCCCTTAAATCTTTTTCCACATTGATCGAGATCATCTCAACCGTCTCAAGATCAGTTTTTACGATCTCATCGTATTGTTTTATATGTACTTTTATATTGTTATGCACAGCTTTGTCACTGTGGTCCGTAGTGAGCCCCATTTTTGAACACAGAGTTATCCACAGCGTGCCCCTTTTCAATGGCCTGTTGATGGTGGTGCTAGCCCCCTTGGTGTGAAGGGGGCCCTGTGGCATCCTAGCGGCTGTTTATCTCTGGCAGGACGATTTCATGGCCCCTAGCAATCCCCTTATTCTGGTCGACGGCTCTTCTTATCTTTACCGCGCCTTCTTCGCCTCCCAGCAGGCCGATCTGCGCACATCGACCGGTTTGCCGAGCGGTGCCGTCCGTGTCATGGCCAACATGATGCGCAGCCTGCGCAAGCAATACCCTGACTGCCATGTGGCCGTGGTGTTCGACGCCAAGGGCAAGACTTTCCGTGACGACATCTATCCCGAGTACAAGGCGACCCGTGCCAGCATGCCGGACGATCTGCGCAGCCAGGTTGCCCCAATCCATCAGATGATCAAGGCGATGGGCTTCCCCTTTTTGATGGTCGAAGGAGTCGAGGCGGACGATGTGATCGGCACGCTTGCCCGCCAGGCCACCGAGAAGCAGCTGCCTGTGCTGATCAGTACCGGCGACAAGGACATGGCGCAGCTGGTCTCCGACCATGTCACCCTGATCGACACCATGAAAGATGTGAAGACAGACAGGGAAGGGGTGATTGAGAAGTTTGGCGTGCCGCCCGAGCTCATCATCGACTATCTGGCCCTGATGGGGGACAAGGTAGACAACATCCCCGGCATGACGGGTGTCGGCGAGAAGACAGCGCTGGCCCTGCTGCAGGGGATCGGCAGCATAGACGAGATTGCAGCCAACCTCGACAAGGTGGCGGCCCTCGGTTTTCGCGGTTCCAAGGCGTTCGCCGACAAGTTCCGTGAGCAGGAGGAGCAGGTTCGCCTTTCCTATGTACTGGCGACCATCAAGACCGATGTCGAGCTGGAACAGAGTCTGGAAGAGCTGCAGCTTGGCCCCATCGACAAGGAGTCACTGCTGGCAGTCTACCGTGAATACGAGCTGCGCAACCTGATCAAGGAACTGGAGTCAGGTGGCGAAGAAAGTGCCGGACAGGAAGAGGCTGGCGATGACAGCGCTGCACCGGTTGCCGCCATCGAAACCGACTACCGCTGCATTCTGGACGAAGCCGAGTTTGACGGCTGGCTGGAACAGCTGAAAGTGGCACCGCTGTTTGCCTTCGATACCGAAACCACCAGTCTCGACTACATGGAGGCGCGCATCGTCGGCGTTTCTTTCGCCGTCGAAGCGGGCAAGGCGGCCTATGTGCCGTTCGGTCACGACTATCTCGGGGCGCCGGTGCAGCTGACCGAGGCCGTAGTGCTGGGCAAGCTCAAGCCGTTGCTGGAAGATCCGACCCGTCTCAAGGTGGGTCAGAACCTCAAGTACGATCGCAACGTGTTGCTCAACCACGACATCGACCTGCAGGGTATCGCCTACGACACCATGCTCGAGTCCTACGTGCTCAACTCCACCGCCAGTCGTCACGACATGGATTCGCTGGCCAAACGCTATCTCGGGGTCGAAACCACCTCTTTTGAAGATATAGCGGGCAAAGGGGTCAAGCAGCTCACCTTCAACCAGATTGAGCTGGAGCAGGCAGCCCCCTATGCGGCGGAAGATGCGGATATCACCCTGCGTCTGCACCAGACCCTGTGGGGCCAACTGGAAGCCGTGCCTGGCCTGTGCCAGGTATTCAGCGAAATCGAGCTGCCGCTGCTGCCGGTACTGGCGCGGATGGAATTGCTCGGGACCACCATAGATCCCAAGCTGCTGCATCAGCAGAGCCAGGAGATAGAGCTGCGTCTGGCCGAACTGGAGCGTCAGGCCCATGAGCTGGCCGGGCAGGAGTTCAACCTCTCCTCGCCCAAGCAGCTGGGGGAGATCCTCTTCACCAAGCTGGGTCTGCCGATCATCAAGAAGACCCCAAAAGGTGCACCATCCACCGCGGAAGAGGTGCTGGCCGAACTGGCCGAGACCTACGAGCTCCCGCGCCTGCTGATGGAGCACCGCACCCTGGCCAAGCTCAAGTCCACCTATACCGACAAGCTGCCGCTGATGATCAAGCCCCAGACAGGGCGGGTACACACCTCCTATCATCAGGCGGTGGCGGCCACCGGCCGTTTGTCCTCCTCTGATCCCAACCTGCAAAACATTCCGGTGCGCAACGAGCAGGGTCGCCGGATCCGGCAGGCCTTCATCCCGAGCGCCGGTTACAAGCTGGTGGCGGCAGACTACTCCCAGATCGAGCTGCGCATCATGGCGCACCTCTCCGGTGACAAGGGGCTGCTGACCGCGTTTGCCGAGGGCAAGGACATCCACAAGGCGACGGCCGCCGAGGTGTTCGGGGTCGCGCTCGATGCGGTGACCACCGATATGCGTCGCAGTGCCAAGGCGATCAACTTCGGCCTCATTTATGGCATGAGCGCCTTTGGCCTGGCCAAACAGCTGGGGATCGGTCGCGCCGAGGCGCAGAAGTACATGGACCTCTACTTCGAACGCTACCCGGGTGTGCTGGAGTATATGGAGCGTACCCGCCAGCAGGCGGAAGCGCAGGGCTATGTCGAGACCCTGTTCGGCCGTCGTCTCTATCTGCCGGATATCAAGTCCCGCAACGCCGGTCTGCGCAAGGGTGCCGAGCGGGCGGCGATCAACGCCCCCATGCAGGGGACGGCCGCCGACATCATCAAGCGCGCCATGATCAACGTAGATGGCTGGATCCGCGGCATCGAGGATGAGTCGATCCGCATGCTGATGCAGGTACACGATGAACTGGTGTTCGAGATCCGCGAAGAGAAGCTGGAAGAGTACACTGCCATCATCAAGGAGAAGATGTCGGCCGCTGCCGAACTGCATGTACCCCTGCTGGTCGAAGCGGGTACGGGCGACAACTGGGATCAGGCCCATTAACTTTCGGCACTCTTTTGCTATATAGATAGCTATATAAGAAGAGAAGCCCGGCATCATGCCGGGCTTCCTGTTTGTGGGGTCTGCTCAAACCTCTTGCAGATACTCGTCCTTGAGCAGGACATAGTTGTCGGCCGAGGTCTTGAGAAATACGACCTCGGCAGGTTTGAGCGGGCGGACCTGCTTGACGGGGTTGCCCATATAGAGGAATCCGGATTCGAGTCGCTTGCCTGGTGGCACCAGACTGCCGGCCCCGATCATCACGTCATCTTCCACCACAACCCCATCCAGGATGATGGCTCCCATGCCGACCAGCACCCGGTCGCCTATGGTGCAGCCGTGCAGCATGGCCTTGTGGCCGATCGTCACATCCTCTCCGATCAACAGCGGATAGCCGTCAGGGTTGCTGGCGCTCTTGCGGGTAAGGTGCAACACGGTGCCGTCCTGAATATTGCTGCGGGCACCGATGCGGATATGATTCACATCCCCCCGCGCCGCCACCATGGGCCAGATGCTGGCATCCTCCGCCAGATCTATATCCCCCACCAGAGTCGCGCAGGGATCCACATATACTCGTTTACCCAGTTGTGGGCGTTTTCCTTTGTAAGGTCTCAGTCGCAAGTCCATCTTGGCCTCCTTGTTTTTGGCCATTCTAGCAATCCGGAACCCGTTTCTGTGGATAAGTTTGTACAAAAGCTGTGG